>DATGIT010000008.1:0-170616 GCA_035295545.1 Binataceae bacterium (SeqCode) | reverse complement strand
CGCGCAGGATGCGAATCGAGTATTCGACGTCGCTCGGGTAGATCGGATGGCCCTGCTTGACGATGTCGTAAAGCTCGCTCAGCACCTTGCCGGCGAGCGCCTGGTCGGCCTCGGCGCCCGAGACGCGCAGCGTGCTGCCGTTGACGCCGATACGCACGCCCAGCGCCTGTTCGATCACGTGGACGTGCGCGTCGTGCTGGCCGAGCAGATCGGTGAAGGACCGATGGTCGTCGAAATGGAGTTCGAGCGAGTCTTCGGTGGCTGGCTGAGAAATGGCTTTGCTAAACCTCGTAAGATCTATTCGCGCCGGCGGCCGCGCACCGGGTCAACAGATCGTAGCGCTTTTCGCATTCACTTTTAAAGCCCGTCACTGTGACGCGCGAATTAAGTCGGCGTTGCGGCCAGTTCGAGGACTTTGTCCAGCGCTTCGTCCAGCCGCGCGGCGTCGCGCCCGCCCGCCTGGGCGAAGTCCGGCCGCCCGCCGCCGGTGCCGCCGACGATCGGCGCGATGCGCTTGACGATCTCGCCCGCCTTGATGCGCGCGGTCAGGTCGGGCGTGACCGCGACCAGCAGCGCGACCTTGTCGTCGGCGACCGAGCCGAGCGCGACCACCGCCGAGCCGTGCTTTTGGCGCAACCGATCGGCCATCTCGCGCAGCGCCCGCGCATCGACGCCCTCGACGCGGCGCGTGATCACCTTGATGCCGCCGGCCTCGCGTACTTTCTCTGCGCCGGCGCCGCCGGCACCGCCTTCGCCCGCCACGAGTTTCTGCTCGAGCGCGCGGAGCTTTTTCTCCAGTTCCTTTTCGCGCGCGAGCAGGCGCTGCAGGCGGTCGAGCGCCGCCGCGTCGCGCGCCCCCAGGTGTCCGCCGATCTCCTCGAGGATCTTCTCGCGCCGGCGGATCGCGTCGAGCGCGCCCTGCCCGGTCGTGGCATCGATGCGCCGCACACCCGCGGCGACGCCCGACTCGGCATCGAGCTTGAACAGCCCGATATCGCCGGTGCGTATGACGTGCGTGCCGCCGCACAGCTCGACCGAAAAATCGCCCATCCGCACCACGCGCACCACGTCGCCGTACTTGTCACCGAAGAACGCGAGCGCGCCCGCCTTAAGCGCGTCGTCGTACGCCATCTCCTCGGTCGTGACCTCGGCGTTTTCGCGGATGCGCGCGTTGATCTCCTCTTCGATGGTCGCGAGATCGCCTGGGCCGACCGGCCCGGTGTGCGCGAAGTCGAAGCGCAGCCGGTCAGGTGCGACCAGCGAGCCCGCCTGATGCACATTGGTGCCGAGCACGTCGCGCAGCGCGTAATGCAGGACGTGGGTCGCCGAATGATTCAGCATCGCCGCGTCGCGCCGCGCGCGATCGACGCTCAGGCGGACGTGGCGGCCATGCTCGAATTCGCCGGCGTCGCCGCGCAGCAGGCGGCCGATATGCAGGATCGAGCCGTCGGCCTTGCGCGTATCCAGGACTTCGAGCACCGCGCCGCCCGCGGTTTCAATCACGCCGCGGTCGCCAACCTGGCCACCGCTCTCGGCATAAAAGGGCGTCTCCGCGGTCACCAGGATCACGCGGTCGCCGCCGTCGCGATGGATCGCCAGCACCTCGGACTCGGCCTCGTAGCGATGCTCCCCGATAAAGCGCGAGACCGCACCCGGCGCGAGCTTGATTTCGGGCGCTAGCGTGTCGTCCTTGCGCGCGGCGCGTCCGCGCTCGCGCTGCTGGTCCATCAGGCGATTGAACTCGGCAACATCAACTTCGATTCCGTCAGGGCGCAGGACGTCCTGGGTCAGGTCGAGCGGAAATCCGTAGGTGTCGTAAAGGCGGAACGCGACTTCACCGGGCAACTGATGACCGCGCGTCTCTTTGAGGCGTGCGCGCTCGGCGTCGATAAGTTCGAGTCCGCGGTCCAGCGTCTCGCCGAAACGCTCCTCTTCCTGGGTTACGACGGTTTCGATTCGCGCCGCCTGGGCGTTGAGTTCCTCGTATGCCGCGCCCATCGCCTGCCGCACGCCTTCGCACACGCGCGCGAGAAACGGACGCCTGATTCCGAGGTATCGGCCATGACGCGCCGCCCTGCGAATCAGCCGGCGCAGCACGTATTCGCGATCGGTGTTCCCCGGCGTGAGACCTTCGGCGGCCAGGAAGCTTATCGCGCGGGCGTGGTCGGCGATCGCGCGATACGAGACGTCGGTCTCCGGCGACGAACCGTAGCGCGCGCCCGGCGCCGTCGGCGCGACGCCGGCCTTCACCCGCGCTTCGGACGCTACCTTCTGGATCGAATCGATAATCGTCTGAAAAAGATCGATGTCGTAATTGCCGAGGACCTTGCCGGTCTCAAGGCTCTGCAATACCGACGCGACCCGTTCCAGCCCGGTGCCGGTATCGACGTGCTTCATCGGCAGCGGCGTGAGCTTTCCGGCCGCGTCGCGATTGAACTGGATAAAGACAAGGTTCGCGAGTTCGATAAACCGCGAGCATCCCTCGACGTTCACCGCGCATTCTTCGGACGGGTCCGCGTGACCACTGCGGTTACATGCCGCAGCGCCACGATCGATATGAATCTCCGAGCACGGACCGCACGGCCCGGTCTCGCCCATCTCCCAGAAATTGTCCTTCTCGCCGCAGCGCAGGATTCGCTCCCGCGGCAGGAAGCCCGAATCGATCCACGCCTCGTAAGCCTCGTCGTCTTCCCTGAAGACGGTCGCCCACAGGAGGTCGGCCGGGATTTCCCATCTTTCAGTGACGAGCTTCCAGTGGAATTCGATCGCCTCGCGCTTGTAGTAATCGCCGAAGGACCAGTTGCCGAGCATCTCGAAGAACGTGTGATGGTACGAGTCGCGGCCCACCGCCTCGAGGTCGTTGTGCTTGCCCGAGATGCGCAGGCATTTCTGGCAATCCGCGACCCGCGCCGACGCCGGCTTGCGGATACCGAGGAAGTAGTCCTTGAACGGCACCATCCCGGCATTGGTGAACAGCAATGTCGGGTCGCCCTTGGGCACGAGCGAGGCCGAGGGGACAATCTGATGGCCGCGTTCCCCGAAAAAGTCGAGGAACGATTGACGAACTTTATCTGTGGTCCAGCGCATGTGGGATTTATTCTAACGCAGGCGCCCGGTCTTGTTCTAATCGGGCAAGAACGGCCGGGAAAGTTACAGGGGAAGGTTGCGGCTGGCCAGGTAGGCGTCGATATCCTTGTCGGCGGCGCCGAACACCCGCTTGGCATAGGCGCGCAGCGCATCGCTGATTTGCCTGGCGGTCAGCGGCGAGCTGGAGGAAACGGCGCTTAATATTGCGAGGCGCCGATCGAGCGCGTCCTTCTGCCAGTGCGGCACCGCAACCGACCCTGCGCGTCGTTACAGGGTCGCCTGTTCCGTCTCGTGTTTGCGCTTTAGAATTCGATCCGCTTCCTTGCCGAACAGATCGTGGAGCTGGGTCTTGAGATCGTCATCCGCGGCTTTGACGGCTTTGTCGAAAAGCTCGGCGAACTTGGATTTGGCCTCGTCCGGAATTGGTAGCTGGTGATTGAGAAAGTCGCGGATGGTGTTGTCACGGAGAGCTAGGATCTCGGCATACTTCATCGGCAACCTCCGCTGTCTGAGTACGGACTCGAGGATCGCCACGATTCCGGCGAACGATCCGAATACCAGCACGATGCGCGAAGAGACCCCGATCGCGAACCACCAGGAATGACGATCGAATGACAGGTTCGAAGGCCAGGAGCTGAAGCACAGTTGGATGAACCCGCCATAGAAGGAAGCGCCCGCATCACTGATGCTATTTTCCGCCCCATAAATCACGCACGCAAGTATGGCCAGAACCACCAGCACCAGCAGAATTGCGACGATTTTTCTCCCGAAGCCGCCTGAACTGTCTTTCATCCCTGTCCCAGACAAACTTCAGCGGCAGCCGCAGCCGCCGCCGCAGCATCCGCCGCCGGCGGCTGCGCCGCCGTTGCCCGCGCCGTTCATCGGCCCTGCCGCCGCATCGCCGCCGCGCGAGGGCGCGAACACCGACATCTCGCGCGCGATATTCCCGCCGTGGCAGCAGGGGCATTCGGTCGCTTCGCCGCCCGCACGCACCAGCGTCTCGAACGATTGCTCGCAATCGGCGCATCGATATTCGTAAATCGGCATCGCGATAGTCCCTTCGTGTTCCCTCAAGGTGCCGCCAGGTCACCGTCAGTCAGATTTTTGCCCCTCGCCCGCGTGGTGCGCGCCGTCGTCGAACGGCTGCGCGTATTCGACCAGCACGCCGCGCGTAGCCTTGGGATGAAGAAAACAGATCATGCCGGCGAGGCCGGGGCGCGGCGCCTGGTCGATTAGCTGCAGGCCCTTGGTCTTCGCGCCCGCAAGCTCGCGCGCGACGTCATCGGTTTCGAAACACACGTGATGCAATCCGCCGCCGCGCCGCGCGAGGAATTTGCCCACGCCGCCCTCGGCGTTCAGCGGCTCGAGCAGTTCGATCTCGCTGCCGCCGACCTCGAGCAGCGCCGCGCGCACGCCCTGCTCCTCGATGGTCGCGCGTTTGGTAAGGCGCATCCCGAGCACGTCACGCCAGAACTTGAGGCCCTCTTCGAGGCTCGGCACGACCACTCCCACATGATGAATCCGTTTCAGCATCGCGGCGTCCTCACTTCGCGGCCGACTGCCTGAGGCAGATGCGGTTTTGCAGGCTGAGCCATTGCGCCTTCATCTGCGGACTGCCGAGGCTCGGATGCTCGCTGCGGGTGGCCGCGAGCTTGTTGCAGGCGCCCGCGACGTTGCCCTGGGTAGCCAGGATTTCGGCCATGTTGTACTTGGCCTGGTACCAGAGATTGTCCGATTGCGCGGCGGTGGCCTCGACCCGCGACCACAGGTCGAGCGCGTTCTTGTAATCCTTGCGCGACTGCGCGATCCGCGCGAGGCCGGCGTTGGCGTCGGGCGAAGCGGCATCGGCCTTGACCACTTCAGTGAATGTGGCTTCGGCCTTGTCGGTCTGACCCAGCGCCGCGTAGGCCTGTCCCAGGATCGAAAGCGTACCGGTCAGGTTCTTCGCCGGAATCTTGCCGCTTTTGACCATGTCCTCGAAGTAGCCGTAGTCGAGCGCGGTGAGCTGGGCCTGGGCGAGATAGGCCTTCTGATCGCCGCGCGTCTGGGCGGCGAGCGCACCGCGCCAGAAGTCGGCGCCGATCTCCTTGATGAAGTCACTGTGCGCCGGATTGCCCTGGTTGCGCCTGACCAGCGCGGCGACGTCGCGCGCGATCGCGTCCCACTGGCCGAGCGCGCTCTGCGACTTGAGCCGCCATTCGAAGATCTCGTTGAAGTGATCGCTCATGCCCGGGTACTCGCTCTCGTAATTGGTGAGCAGCGCGGCGATTTCGCGATCGTTGACCGCGACGCCCTCGTGCTCCTGCAGACTCGCGAGCATGTAGATCGCGCGGCCGCGCGCGTCATGAAAGAAGCGCCGCTGCGCCGGCGCGGCACGCTCGGCCTGGGGCTCGCGATTGATCGCGTCGCGCAGGCCGCGGATCGCATCCGCGCGCATCGCGGCAAGCTGCGGCGACGGCTTGACGTGCTTGCCGGCGGGCTGCTGCTTTTCGGCGTTCGCGACCATCAGGTAGTAGCACTCGGCGGCGTTGAATACCGCGGTGAAGTCGTACGAAGGGTTGCCCGAAACCTGCTGGTACTGCTTGATCGCCTCGGCGTAATCGCCCTTCTTCTGCATCCGCTCGGCAATGCGGAAGCGCGGCTCGAAGGCATACTGCCCGCGCGGATACGACTTCAGGTAATCCTGCGCCGCGGCGACCCATTGCTGCTCGAGCGCGGCGTTGCGCTTGCCCGTGCGCTCCCACTGCAGGCGCGGCAGCTTGAAGCGCATGTAAGAGGCCCACTGCGCATCGGGATTGCCGGGCTGCTTCGCGACCTGGTCCACCAGCTTCTCGACCAGATCGATGCGGCCGAGCGTGTAATAGATGTCGGCGGCGTACTTGTAGGCTTTGGGGTAATGGCCGCTCTCGGCCGCCTCGGTGAAATACTTCGCCGCCGGCAGCGGCTGATGCTTGTAGTAGAGCACGCTCGCCAGCAGCCATTTTTCGAACGGGTCATTCGAGCTGCCGAACTCGGCCACCGGGTCGGGCACGTATTGCGCGACCGCCGAGAGCGCGATCGCCCATTCAGTCTTGTCGTCCTGGCGCTGGCGGATGTAGTTGACCGCCTCGCTGTGGATGCTCGCGTGCTTGGCCGGGTCGGTCGCCGCCTTCTCGGCCTCGAACAGCTCGCGCAGGCGCATCAGCTCGAGCCCCTGTCGGGTTTCGCCGGTCGCACCCTGGGCCGCCTCGGCCGAGAGTTTGGCCGCGGCGCCCGCCTGGCCCATCGCCGCGTAAGTCGCAGCGAGTCCCTGCTGCGCGGGACGGTACTGGCGCGTCTCAGGGCCGTCGCGCAGGATCCGTTTGAAGTCGGCGATCGCGTGGTTGTACTCCTGATGGTCGTACTTGCCGAGCTCGCGCTCGCAGAGCGCCCGCCCGAGCAGGTTTTCGCGGATGAGCTCGGGCGAAAAAATCACCAGCGTGCTCGAGGTGAAGCCGTCGATCGCCTGGTTGAGCAGGCGGCGCGCGAGCCCCGGGTCGCCGCTGTACAGCAGCGCGCCGCGATAGTGCAGCCACGAGAGCGGATAGAGCGCGCGCAGCGCGATCTGCTCGGGCTGGTCGTAATCGCAGTTGCCGCCGGCGTCGATCTGCGCGATGCAGGCGTCCTTCTTGTGCTGGTAGGCCTGGTAGATGCGGTTGAGCATCGACTCGAGCTGCAGGTAGGTCTCGATCAGCTCGGCGCGGCTCGCGCGCCCGTTGGCCAGCTCCTCGAATTCGCCCTCGGCGCTGTCGAGTTCTGAGACGACCGAGCCGGCGGCGGCCGGATTGTTGAGCGCCTCGTTGACGCGCGGCTCGAGCGCGTTGAGGCGCGCGTTCAGCCCGCCGAGCGAGGCGCGCGCGGCGGACGGGCAAAGGATAAGTCCCAGGACGAAAACCAGGCAGACGAGAACCGGGCAGACGAGACCGGGCAGACTGCGGCCGTGCCAACTGCGGGATGGATACGCCATTCGGTTTCTTTCCTGCGCCGTCCCGGGACTCGACGACCGGGGACCTGTTGATTTATGGGCCGCGGCGGCCGCGAGCCGTGTTGATTAAGGATAAACAGCCCAAGGCCGTCAAGCGACCCTGCCGCTTTGGGAGAGGACAATCCGGTCAGGTTATCCGGCCGAACGCCCTATATCCTTGAGAGTTAAACGATGCGCGCCGGCATCCTGCGCAACAACTTCGCCTGCCGCAATCCGATTTAATTCCCGTACAACTCCGGTGTCACTGATCCAGATGCGCTCCCACTGCTGCGCGTCGTGATTATCGGCCATCGACAGCGGATCCGAGGCATTGATTACAAACCCCGACATCTACAGGCGGCGGGGCGATATCTGGGGCTCCAACAGGAAGACTTTACCGCTTTTTATCATTTTTGAGGAGCACGTCCGATAATCCTGCACCTTTTAGCCGTTTTCATTCCATAATACGTAGCAGCAGGAGATTAAACATAAGATTAACAAGTCTTAGATATCAATATCTCGTGATTACAAGTTCATGCTGGAAAGAAGCCATATAAACCAAGCTGGGGTGAACCGCAGCAGTCACTCGGTTCGCCGGTCCTGCTCTGCCGCTGGTCAGGCCATGGCCGAATTCCTTCTGGTCGCCCCGCTGTTTTTTTTCTTGATCTTCGGGATTTTCGATTTTGCGCGACTGTTTTTCGTGCAGATGGAGGTAGACAACGCAGTGATGGAGGCGGGTCGATTTGCCTCAACCGGAAATCATCTTCCTGATCCGAAAAACCCCGGTCAGTATCTTTCCCGCGTTGATTCGATCATCGCGACGCTCCAACAGGCTGCCTACGGTCAGCAGATAACGAACATTCAGGTCTCCAGCCTGCTGGGGGGCAAGGGCAGTGCGGGCGGTCCAGGTGACACGGTGACAATTTCGGTCACCAGCAACCTCAAACTAATGACGCCAATGGTTGCGCTCGGCTTTCCCGATGGGACCTATACCTTCGTCTCGAGCACCAGCTTCAAAAACGAGCCTTTTCCACCGGGTAACACGAACTAGTTTTTGTGAGGCTTTCGCATGAAACATTCACATCTCCGCGGCTGGTTGCGCGGGAGGCGCTTGGGACTCGGGATTGGCCAGGCCGCGGTGGAGTTTGCGCTGATTGCCGGCCTGATGCTGCTGCTCGTGTGCATGGTGATCGATCTCTGCCGCGCGATTCACGACGAGCAGCTCATTGCCGGCTTGTCCAGGCAAGGATCCAACCTGGCATCAAGAGGTACCACCTTGCCCCAAGCCGCAGCAGCCGTGATCGGTGGAAGTGCCGCTTTGGACCTGAATGACAACGGACAGGTGATCATCACGTCCGTCACCAACATCAATCGAGTTTACACGATCACTGACCAGTTCTCACGAGGAAAAGTCTCTGCAAGTAGCAGGATAGGTACTGGCATAGGGAATCCAGCGAATATGCCCGCTTCGGCAAAGTCGGCGTTACAGCCCGGCCAGACCATGTACATCACGGAAATCTTCTTCTCCTACAAGCCGATCACTCCGATCAAGAATCTTGTCAAATTCGCCATGCCGTCGACTCTTTACCAGGCAGCCTATTTTTAGGCCGGAGGGCCACTCTCTTGCTCAGTTCTATTCACAAACAATGCGCTCGCGCACAAGTCCTCCTGCTCTTTGCAATGAGCCTGCCTATTCTCATTGGCTTCACAGGGCTTGGCATCGACCTGGGACTCGCATTTTTGACCCGGGCCAATCTCTCCAAAGCAGTGGACGCTGCCGCGCTCGCAGCTATGCGCAATTTCAGCCTGGGGCAGGCTCAAGCCGAAGCGATCGCACAATCCGTGTTTAACACCAATTACGGCTCCGGCATCGGGCGCGATTCTGCTCCGCCGGTGTTCAACATAAATATGACCACGGATGCCAATAACAACCCGGTGGTCAACGTTAGCGCTTCGGTCTCCATCAATACTTTATTTCTCCGGGTATTGTCCGGCTTCAACACGCTGAAAGTGGCTTCCAGCGCGCAGGCGACTCGACCCCACCTGATTATGTCGCTGGTCCTGGATAAGTCGGGGTCAATGAACCTGAACGGTGGAGCGCAGGCTCTTCCGCCCGCCGTCGACAATTTTCTGACCTATTTCGATAACAATACCGATGAGATCGCAGATGTCAGTTTCTCATCGGTGGCGAACGTCGACGTTTCTATCCGAACGAACTTCCTGAACGCCATAACTAAAGCGGTTAACAAAATGCCTTTCGGCGGTGCCACTTACTCGGAGGGAGGACTGCTCGATGGGCAGGCACAAATCGATGGCGTGTCGGTATCAGCAGGTGAAAACGTCGTGAAGGTGGCGGTATTCTTCACCGACGGCTGGGCAAACACAGTCCAGGATACTCTGAATTGCCCGCCCTCCAAGCTGCTCAACTTTGGGGGTTGCGCGCCGCCTGAGCAAGCGGCGGGCTGGTGCAGCGGTATCTCGTTCATGAATCCAAACACGGGCAATAGCCAAAGTTGTGGAGCGACACAATTCCCCTCACAACTAGCGGGCGGCCCACAATCTCTCACCGAGGCGAATATATCCAACGACGCGATGTATCGTTCCGTTCAGATAGCCAACAATATGCGCGAGCAGGGAATAGTCATCTATTCGATTGGCCTGGGCGACAAGATCAGCCAGGCGTTCCTTCAGCAGATCGCCAATGATCCGGCGAGCTCAACCTTCAACCCCAATGAGCCTATAGGCCAAGCGGTGTTCGCACCCACAGCCAGCGATCTGGACGCCGTGTTTCAGAGCATCGCGTCGGAGATTCTCCTCCGCTTATCACAATAGCGGCGCGCGAGCGTTGGCAGCCTGACCTTATGAACAACGAGACCCGAGGAGCACACGCACGATCGGACCAGTGGGCAGCGCCAAAAACTCGCGCCGGCCAGGCCACTACTTGTGGGTCCGCGAAGGCCCGCGCGGTTGAACCAAGCTTAATGGCTGTCAACGAAGAGCTTCGACGATCCCGACTGACGCCGTTGTGGAACCAGTCAGGCGCTAGGCAGCCAGTGTTGTATGCACTTTGTTCGTTAGCGGAGGGTCAATATGGATAAGACAACTGCTATCAGGTTGCTGCCGGGGACTGCCGTTCTCTTCCGAGGACGCCGTTATTCAGTGATAAGCGTCAAGGGCGGCCAACAAAGCGAAGCGCCGTTTTTTCGCCTGCGTGACGACGATGATCGCACGGTTACGGGATTGATTAGCCATCAGATGATCGAGCCGGCGCCGGAAACGACCGGCATCGAAAAGAGCGCGGTAAGCCAATAGACTCGTCCGACATCATCACATTCCCAGGCTTACGAATGTGGATGGCGATGATGAAGGTCGGAAACGTGCGGATGCGCGTGGGTCACCGGCTCGTGGCGATGCTGGTGTGAGTGCGGTTCGATCACCGCTTCCTCGTGCGTGTGGCGATGATGCTCGTCGTGAGTGTGCGAATGCTCGTGCTCGAGCGGCTGATGGGTGTGAACGTGGCTGTGCCGCTCGCGCACGAGCAGGAATATTCCAGCCATCATGAAGACCATCCCCAGGGTCTCGAACAAGCTTGGTAACACTCCGAAGATCGGGATCGAGAGAGCCGCGCCGATAAAAGGCGCGGTGGAGAACCAGGCAATTTGCCGCGCCGCTCCAAGATAGCGCAGCGCCAGCATGGCCATCACCAGGCTTGCTCCATAGCTCACGCATCCCAGCGCCAGAGCTCCAGCCAGAACTGCGGGTACGGGAAGCGCGTGTCCGGTAGTCAGCGCCAACGCCATCGAGGTCAACCCGGCGCCCGTGGTTTTGACCTGCACGATCGCAAGCGGATCGCGGAGCGAGAGGCGCTGACTCAGGTTGTTGTCGATGGCCCAGCATAGACAGGCGGCAACGATCGCCATCGAGCCGGTCAAGGTCGCCGTCATCACGCCGGGCTGATAGCTCAACAACGCGGCGCCCGCGATTATGACTGCGCAGGCAAGCGTGCTGCCGGCGTCCAGATGTTCGCGGAAGATCGCGACCGCGATCGCGATCGTGAAGACCGCTTCGAGGTTGAGCAAAAGCGACCCCGTCAAGGCAGAGATTCGGCTGAGCCCGACCAGCATCAAGGTGGGCCCGAGAACGCCGCCGAACGCGACTACCGCGCACAACGCGGGCACGTCCGAGCTTCGTATCCCGGTTTCGGACGATTGCCGGCCGCGAAAGATCGCCAGTGCGCGAAAAATCGTGATCAGCCCCGCCGCGCCAAGGTAGAGCAACGCCGCCAGCATCAGCGGACTCACGCGAGGCAAAAGAAGTTTGGAGAGCGGAGTACTCGCGCCGAAGAGCACCGCGGCGCCGAAGGCATGGAGCCGGCCCGTCCGCACCTCGCGCTCCGCCCGATCGGCCATCGCGTTCATCGCATCAAGCCTGACACTGGCCCGCGCCTCCGTGAGATGACAGTCCGCCCGTCTCGCGGGATTCGCGCGGGCAATCGAGCACCGCCGCCAGAGGCGCATGGCCCGGTCGGACGATGCGTGTATCTGCGGCGCCTATCGGATACGTCAGAACCCGAACCTGCCGAGCGCCATGGCGGTCAGGCCGAGCGAGCCCACGCGCACGCAGCGCTCGCCGCACGGCGCCATCCGCTCGGCGGGCTCGGCGGCTCCCGCCGCTGCCGCCTGCGCGGGTCGTGCCGCTGTCGCCTGCGGCGGCAAGGCGCTCGGCGAAGACGCATCGCTCGAAAAGGCATCCGGATCCACCAGCACCACGGCGATCCCCGCGGCGCGCGCGCCGGCGACGTCGAGCGGCTCGGAATCGCCGACGTGCAGCGCCTCGGCCGCGGCCACGCCATGGCGCGCGAGCGCGACCCGGAAAATCTCGGGCGCGGGCTTGGCGTAGCCGGCCTCGGACGAAATGGTGACCGTCTCGAAGTACCTGGCGAGGCCCAGCGCCTCGAGGATGCGGTAGACGCGAAAATCGAAGTTCGAGACCAAGCCCAGCTTGAGGCCGCTTTCGCGCAGCGCCGCGAGCAGGATCGGCGCCTCCGAGTCGCAAACCCAATTGTCCGGGTCGGCGAAGAAGGCGAAGAGCGCGTCGAAATAGGCGTCGAAGTCGGGAAACACGCCGATCCCGGCGAAGGTCGTTCGCACCAGCCGCCGCCACCATTCACGCTCGAGTTCGCGCAGGCGCCCGGCCTCGATCCCCGGACCGAAGGCCAGCCCGGGCGCGGCGGCGAACGCGCGCCTGAATGAATCGGCTACCCGCCGCGCGTCAGCCTCGAGCCCGAAGCGCGCCGCGATTTTCGCATAACTCGCCCCTGCCGGCTCGCGCGTATGAAACAGCGTGCCGGCGCCATCGAAAAGCACCGCTCTCAGCATTTCCTGTCAGTCCGTCAGCCCCCCGCCTTGAGACACCAGGCTCTACAATCGACCAAGGATGAAACGGCGCAGCAGCGCCGACCATCCTTTGACTATTAGCCCGCGTCCATTAACCAGCTTGCCGTAATAGACGCCGGCCGACTGTCCGATGCGCGACAGCGGGGGAACGTCAAAGAAACTCCAGCCGCGCGTCGAGCGTGCGCCCGGCGCTGCGAACCGCGATGTACCCCCCGCCCTTAAACGGCCCCGCGTTCATAACCTGCGTCGGCCCAATCGAGTCGACGCCCGCCGACTCGTGGATATGACCCGAGATGCAGAGGTCGGGTCTGATTTCCTCGATGAAGCGGCGCGCGGCCGTGCTGCCCACCGCCTTGCCGCCGACGATGCGATCGCAGCGCGTCTCGAAGGGCGGCGTGTGGCAGATCATCAACAGCGGGCGATGGCCGCGCACCTGCTCATAACCGGCCGCCAGCGTCGCATGGATCTCGTCCTCGCTGAGCTCCATCGGCGTATTGAAGGGCGTGAGATTGGAGCCGCCGCAGCCGAAAATGCCCACGCCCTCGCGCACCACGCCGCGCCCGTGCAGGGCCACGCCCTCGCGCTCGAGGAATTGCGCCACCTCGGGGCGGTCGAGATTGCCCGGCAGCGCCAGCACGTTGCGGCATCGCGCGCGCACGTCGTCGAGCACCTTGCGCGCGTCGGCCTCGCCGCCGAAATTGGTCAGGTCGCCGGAGAGGATCACCAGGTCGGCATCGCGCATCGCCTCGCCCATGCGCTCGAGGTTGCGCGTGGCCATGTGGATGTCACCGAAGGAGATTATCTTCATCGCGCGCCGCTCGTCCCGGGACTCCGTTTCCCCCGAGTCGGTGAAAAATCACGATAGCGTTTTTTTTCGCCCGCCGCATCCGGTAATTGCATGCGCGAGCGCGCCTCGCCAACCCCCGCCCCTCCCCTCACCCGCGTCGCGCAGGATGAGGTCTGCGCGCCCTGCGCTGTTGCCGGTACCCGGCACGGGTTAAAGTCCATGCCAGTGGATGCGACCGCGAACATTGCCTTCGTACTGGTGCGGCCGCTGCAGGCGGGCAACGTCGGCGCCGCGGCGCGCGCGCTCAAGAACATGGGATTGGGCGACCTGCGCCTGGTCGCCCCGCGCATCGCCGCCGGCGCGCGCGCGGCGTCCGCGATGGCGGTGCATGGGAAGGACGTGCTGCGCAACGCCCGTCGCTACGCGAAGCTCGACGAGGCGCTCGCGGATTGTTCGATCGTGGCCGGCACCACCTGCCGCCCCGGCCTTTACCGCTCGGGCGCGATCGCGCTGCGCGAAGCCGCAGCCGCGCTCGTCGCCGAGGCCGCCGCCGGCGGCCTCGTCGCGATCGTGTTCGGCCCCGAGGACACGGGGCTCGAAAACCGCGAACTCAAGCTCTGCCAACGGCTCATCACGATCCCGACCGCGCCCGCCTATCCGTCGCTCAATCTCGCCCAGGCGGTGATGCTGGTCGCGTACGAGCTGATGATGGCGTCGGGGACGGCCCGCGCCATGCCGGCGCCGGAGCCGCGCGCGGCGGCGATGAAGGTGGAGGCGATGCTCGAGCGGATGGGCGAGGCGTTGGTGTCGATCGGATTTCTGCCGGAGGAAAACCCGGACCACATCATGTTCGCGCTGCGCGCGATAATCGGACGCGCCGGCGTGAGCGAGCGCGAGCTGGACATCCTGAGCGGCGTCGCGCGCCAGATCCGATGGGTCGCCGAGGGCGGCGCGGAAACCGTCGCCGCCAAACGCCGCACCGGCCGCAAATTACGCTAGCCGGGCGGCGCGAAGCTTGCCCAACAACAGGCGACGATGCGGTCGGCGCTTGAGCCGGAATGCCGCGGCGCAACGCGCGGCGTGCGACCCCCGGCCCGCTCAGCGCGGGCCCGCAACGCGCGAAGCGCTGCTGCCGGTGCCGTCCTCGGGCGCCTCGCCCAGCATGCGCATCCCGTAACGCACCATCGCGGCGAGGCGCTCGACCCGCGCGAGCATCTCGGCCTGCCGCGCTGGATCCGACGTATCGCGCAACGCGGCCGCGGCGGCCGCCAGATTGTCCCTGAGCACGCCGACCGCGCGCTCCAGATGCTCGCGTTCGGCAGCGCGGACGCGGCGCCTGGCCCGCGCACGGTCGATTTCTTCGAGCCGGATGACTTCGCCCATGGCCGGTATCGGTTATTATCTTCCTGCAGTTCCGGATAAGCCAGCGAGCGCATCCGGATGGCCGGTGAGCCGGGCTCCATCGGCCGTCGGCGCTTGATTTCACGCGCTCATGCGGTTACCAAAATAGGGCCTGCTCGCACTTGCTCCCCGGTAGCTCAGTCGGTAGAGCGGACGGCTGTTAACCGTCAAGTCGCTGGTTCGAATCCGGCCCGGGGAGCCATCCATCCCCAAAATCGACCGTTCAAACGGCGCATCGACCGGACGCGTCCCGATCGTCAATTCAGCTCATTTTTGCATAATATGAGCAAAATTACGTTGCGATTTCTCAACATGGACGAAAAGCGTGTGGCACGCATCTCGCTTATGTGAGCTTCGATGAGCGCGCTTGACCGCCACCCTGAAACGTCGGGAGATTCTGCAACATCCCGCCCGGAAACGGACGTTCAGCGGCTCGGATAAGCTCAGGAATATTGGATCATTTGGGCTGAACATGGGTTTTCCAATGCGTTGCGGGTCGGCCACATGGCCGTGGGATTGCGATACGGGGCGCCACGAGTATGGCCGCGGCACTGTTGACATGCGTTACACCCTGCGCAATTATGCACCAGTATGCACAACAAGCCGTGTCAGATCGGGCCATGCGCTAATGTCTGAGAGCTTAAGCGCAATTGCGGTAGAAGCCTATCGCGGGCGCGTCCTGCTCGTCGAGAGCGACGAGAGCGCGACGCGCTTCATCGTCAAAGCCCTCGAGGACGAAGGCTACGAGACCGAGCTTTGCCCGAGCGGCGACGCTGCGTTGACGCTGATCGAGCAGGGCTGTGAGGTGATCGTCGCCTCGGTGCGCGGACCGGGTCTGGACGGACTGGAGCTGCTGCGCCGGGTGCGCGCGCGGCGTCCCGACGTGGCCGTCATCCTGCTGGCGGCAGACAACAGCGTGAGCGCGGCCGTGACGGCGATGCGCGAGGGCGCCTTCGATTACGTCACGCAGCCGTTCAGCGCCGATTCGCTGGTCAAGATCGTGGCGCGGGCGATCGAGATGGGATCGCTGCAGCGCGAGAACCGCCGGCTCAAGCAGCAGCTCGACGTCGCGAGCACGGCCGCCGGCTTTATCGCCGAGAGCCCGCAGAGCAAACAGCTCGTGGCGATGGTCCGGCGCGTGGCGCCTTCGCGCTCGACCGCGCTCATCGAGGGCGAGAGCGGCACGGGCAAGGAATTGATCGCGCGCATGCTCCATTACTGGAGTCAGCGCGCCGACGGTCCGTTCGTCGCGGTCAACTGCAAGGCCTTCGCTGAAGGCGTGGTCGAAAGCGAGCTGTTCGGACACGAGAAGGGTTCGTTCACGGGAGCGATCGCGGCGCGCGCCGGATGCTTCGAGCGCGCCTCGGGCGGCACGCTGTTCCTGGATGAGATCGCCGAAGCCGGCACTGACTTCCAGGCCAAGCTGCTGCGGGTGCTCGAGGACGGCGAGGTCCTGCGCGTCGGCGCCTCGAAGTCGCGCAAGGTTGACGTGCGCATCGTTGCGGCGACCAACCGCATGCTGCGCAACGAGGTCGCGGCGGGCCGCTTCCGCGCCGACCTCTACTTCCGCCTCAACGTCATCCCGGTGAAAATCGCGCCGCTGCGTGAGCGCCGCGAGGACATCATCCCGCTCGCCCGGCATTTCCTCGCCTTCTATACCGCGCATGCCGGCCGGCCGATCACGCTCTCGCCCGAGGCCGAGCGCGCCCTGCTCGCTTATCCGTGGCCGGGCAACGTGCGCGAACTCGAGAACGTGATCGAGCGCTCGGTCGTGATGAGCGGCGCCGAAGTGCTGACTCCCGACGCTTTCGCGCTCGAGGGCAATATCGAACGCGCGCCCGAAAGCGAGGACGCCCCCGAGCCCAACGAAACCCTGCAGGCCTATCTCGATCGCGCCGCCGTATCGCGCATCCGCGCCGCGCTCGAGGCCGCCAACGGCAACCGCGCGATCGCCGCCACCACGCTCGGGGTCGACCGCACGACCCTGTACCGCCTGATGAAACGCCTGGGGCTGTAAGCCCCGGTACGTTCCGACTGTTTCTCGAACCGCGCAGGGCCGGCATCGCCGCCGACCCTGGCCACTCGCTTGCGGCGCTGCATCGCGGACCGGGACCCTGGAAACGCCGCAGGCGACGACGGAGGTGCGGCCTCGCCGATGACGATCGCGAAGAAACTGACCTTGATCGGCGCGGGTTACGCGCTTGCCGGCGCGGGCGGCCTCGCCGCGGTCGCCGTCAACGAAATGCGCATCCCGGCCGACATCCAGCAGACCTCGGGCGGAATGGTGGCGTTCGGCGACATGATCGTCTTCGTACTGGCAAGCGGATTTTTAAGCCTGCTGCCGAGCTGGTTCCTGCTGAAGCTGTGCGTCGAGAAGATCCCGCGCATCCTGATCGCGGCCGAACTGCTGGCCGCCGCCCTGGGACCGGTGAGCTGGCTCACGGTCAGATGGATGGCTGCCGCTCCTCCCAATCCGCGGATTCCGGCCGGGGCCCTGGGTGAAATGCTCGGGCCGCTGATCGCTTTTGGTGCACTCCCGCGTATCGCGTTCGGCCCGGTACTGGTGATGATCGAGGGCGCGACCTTCTTCCTCGCCCGCGAGCGGGCAACACGCGCGCTGCTGGGTGGGGCGATGCTGATGGACCTGGTCCCGCTCGGCGTATTCGGACTGCACATCGCGGCCGCCATGCTTCGCTAGCCGCGCGCGCGATCCTTCGCTGCTCGCCCCGCCGACGGATTCGAGCCGCACACCGCCGCGCCATGCACGACGCGCGGCGCAGGCGCTCATCGCTGTTGCGAAAGAACAAAGGGCCGGAGGTCGCGGATGACGTCCGGCCCTCGTACCTGAGAGGCCGCGGCTCGCGGGCGCGCCTCAGCTGCCCGAGAGCGTGTGCAGAATCTGGATGATTGCGGGACCGATGATAACCAGGAGCATCGCCGGGAGCACGAATAGAACCAGCGGGAACAGGATCTTGACCGTGGTCCGCTGCGCCGCCTCTTCCGCGCGCAGGCGGCGACGGGTGCGCAATGCGTCCGAGCTGGCGTGCAGTGCGGGGGCGATCTGGGCGCCCAGTTGTTCGCTCTGGATGAGGGTGGCGGCGAGCGGCTTGATGTCCTCGACCGCGGTGCGGTCGGCGAGATTGCGCAGCGCCTGGCCCAGCGTGGCGCCGGCGGAGATTTCGGAACTGACCAGCGCCAGTTCGCGTCCGATCTCCTGCTTCTGCCGCTCGCTCTCGGTGCCGACGATCTTGATCGCCTCGAACAGGCCGAGGCCCGCCTCGACGCACACCACCAGCAGATCGAGCACGTCCGAGAGCTGGCGCGCGATCGCGTTTTGGCGCTGGCGCGCGCGGCGGCCGACATAGTAGCTGGGCAGAAAGATGCCGATGCCGAATCCGGCGATGCCGAACAGCAGCATCGAACCCGAATTGCCGATGAGGAAACCGGCCAGCAGGCCGAGCAAGATGCCGAGCAGACCCATGCCGAAGCGAAAGACCTGGAAGATCTGGGGCATGGTCGATTTCAGGTAGCCGGCCTGGATGAGCGTGCGCGCGAGCTTCTCGCCTTCCGGCGTGTCCGCCTTGGGCACCGGCACGCGCTTGGCCGCCCATTGCAGGAACATGCGCGAGAAGCCGCGCAGCTCCTCTTCGCTGTCCTCGAAGACGCCCTGGGAGGCGCGCACCTTGATCGCGAGGTCGGCGAAGCGCTCCTCGAGCGCGCGGTGGCTCCCATAGAGCGCGTGATAAACCGCGGTGCCAATCACACCGACCATGCACAGAACGATCAGGCTTACCAATAGCGGAGTCATATGGCTAACCCAGCCTCATCCGGCAGCTAAAAATCCAGCCGCAGCAGGCGGCGAATCATCAGGAACGCGCAGAAGTCGAGCCCCGCCGCGATCTTGAGGATCTTGATGCCGGTGGGATCGAAGAACAGCTCGTTGGCGTAGTCGCGGTTGATCAGGGTGAACATCCCGAGCACCACGATCGGCAGCGCGCCGACGATGATGCCGCCCAGGCGCGACTGCGCGGTCAGCGCGTTAATCTGCAGGCGCAGGCGCTGGCGCGTGCGCACGATTTCGGCCAGGCGGCCGACGATCAGCGCGAGGCTGCTGCCGACTTCGCTCTGCACCTTGACCGCCACCACCAGCAGCCGCAGGTCTTCCTCGGGCACGCGCTTGAGCATGTCCTCGAGCGCCCGCGGCAGCGGCAGGCCGATGCGCGTCTGTTCGAGCACGGTGCGGAACTCGCCGCCCAGCGGATCGGCGAATTCCTGCACCACCACCTGCAATCCGCGGTTGAGCGAGTGGCCGGCCTCGAGCGACGATTTCATCAGGTCGAGCGCGAAGGGCAACTGCGCGATGAACGCCCGCATCCGCCGGGTGCGGCGGAAACGGATATACATGATGGGCAGCGCGCCGAAGCCGACGCCGGTGAAGATGGCGAACAGAGTTCCTTTCCAGAACAGCTCCCCGAGCAATGCGCCGGCGGAGAACAGGAGCACGATGATCAGCACCATTTCCGAGACTCGCATGTAGAGTCCCGCCTGCCACATCATCTCCTCGAGCGAGCGCAGCAGGTTGAAATCGGCAAAGGCGCTGAAGAACGAATGCTCCGCGGGCTTGCGCTTGCGCGTGATATCGACGTCTTCGACCTCGCCCATCGGCCGGCTCATCCGGCGCATCACCTGGCGATTCTGCTCGGCCGACTGGGTGAAGTAGGTGAGCATTATCAGCAGCAGTATGAATACCGCCGCGAAGACCGCGGATGTCGCGATCAGAACCATGGTCCTTCCCCCCGCCTACGCATCCATACTGTAGCCGTAGGCTTCGATGCGGTCCTTGTAAGCCGAACGGATGCCGGTCTTGCGATACTGGCCGAGCACCTTGCCCTGGGCATTGACGCCGGTGCGATGGAACTCGAACAGGTCCTGCATCATGATCATGTCGCCTTCCATGCCCACCAGTTCGGAAATCCGCATCACCTTGCGCGAGCCGTCGGACAGGCGCGAGACGTGGACGATGATGTTCAGGGCCGAGGCGATCTGCTGGCGCATCGCGCGCTGCGGAATCGACCATCCGGCGAGCAGCATCATCATCTCGAGCCGGCCCATGCTGTCGCGCGGCGTATTGGCGTGAATCGTACACAGCGAGCCGTCGTGGCCGGTCGACATCGCCTGCAGCATGTCGAACACCTCGCTGCCGCGCACCTCGCCGACGATGATCCGGTCGGGCCGCATGCGCAGGGTGTTGCGCACCAGCTCGCGCGCGGTCACTTCGCCCTTGCCCTCGACGTTGGGCGGGCGCGTCTCCAGCCGCACCACGTGCGGCTGCTGCAGCACGAGTTCGGCCGAGTCCTCGATCGTAACCACCCGCTCGTCCACCGGGATGAAGGCCGAGATGCAGTTGAGCATGGTGGTCTTGCCCGAGCCGGTACCGCCGCACACCAGCATGTTGAGCCGGGCGCGAATCGCGGCGCGCAGGAACTCGACCATGTCGGGGGTGATGCTGTCTTTGGCCACGAGGTCGTCGACCGAGTAGCGGCGCTTGCCGAAACGGCGGATCGAGAGCGACGGGCCATCCAGCGCCAGCGGCGGGATGATTGCGTTGATACGCGAGCCGTCGGGCAGACGCGCGTCCACCATCGGCGAGGCCTCGTCCACGCGCCGGCCGACCTGCGAAACGATGCGATCGATGATCAGCATCAGGTGCTGATCGTCCTGGAAGCTCACGTCGGTCAGGTACAGCTTGCCGCCGCGTTCGACATAGACCTGCGAGGGGCCGTTAACCAGGATATCGGTGATCTCGTCATCCCACAGCAGCGGCTCGAGCGGTCCGAGGCCGAGCAGCTCGTTCTTTATTTCCTCGATCAGGCGCGCGCGGTCGGCGTCGGTGAGCAGGCGGCCCTCTTCGTCGAGAATTTCGCTGATGGCCGCAGTGACCTTCTGCGAGGCCATGTTGGCCTCGAGGCTCTCCAGGCGCGAGACGTCGAGGCTCTCGAACAGCCGGTTGTGCACCGCGAGCTTGAGCTGCTGGAAGCCGTCGGCGACGACGCTGCGTTCGCGCTTGGCCGCCTGGGTGGCGCCGATCATCGAGCGCTGCTGCTGGACCGGGGTCGTGCCCTCTTTCTGCGAGATTCTTTCGACCAACTTCATAACTTGACCAACCTTCAGGAGCGGCTGCCGAACACGCCGCGCAAACGCGACATCAGGCCCGGCGCATCATCCGACTCCTCGTTGCCGGCGCCGAGCCGACGCGCGAGATCCTCGTAGGCGCGGGTCAATGCCGAACTGGGCGCGCATTGCCACAGGTCCTTGGCCAGAAGCTGCACCTTCTCCAGCGCCTTCTCGTCGCGCGGGATGCGGGCATAAATCGGCCGACCCAGGGTGTTGACGATCTGCTCCTCGCTGATGGGGTGATGCGAAACATAACGGCTCAGCACGAAGTGCGGCTGCACCCCGCTGAGACCCAGGCGTCCGAACAGCTCGATAAACCGCCAGCAGCATCGCGCCGCTCCGATCGACTGATCGAGCACGTAAAACAGATGATCCGAGCGCTCCCACACCGCCACCACGTTCTCGTTGATATAGCCGCCGCAATCGATCACCACGAAGTCGAACAGCCGGCGCATCAGGTCCAGCGTCGCGCCCAGCGTCACGTCCGAGACCAGCTCGCTGTCCTCGATGCGCTTGGGCGCGGCGAGCAGATAGATGCCCGACGGGTGCTTGCTGAGCGCGGCCTCGAGCTGGATCGAGTCGAGCTTCTTGTCCTGCTCGGTGAGCGCCATGATGGTGCGCTCGGGCTCCAGATTGAGCGCCACCGCGAGACCGCCTGACTGCAGATCGAGGTCGACCAGCGCCACCCGCTTGCTGAGCGTGTAGCGCAGCGCCAGTGCCAGGTTGGCGGCGAGGCTGGAGACGCCGACGCCGCCCACCGTGCTGACCACCGAACAGACGATACCACCCTGTTCCTTTTCCTCGCGCCGATGCGACTCGCTGATTTTGAGCAGCGCGCGCGTGGCGTCGCCGGGCTCGAGCGGCAGAAACAGCAGTTCGTCCGCGCCCGCGCGCAGAATCTGCCGCATCAGGCCGGGCGACTTTTCGCGCACCAGCGCGAACAGCACGGGCCGCGGCGAACGTTCGGACTGCTTCTGGAGGTAGTTCAGCGACGCGTCTTCGTTGCCGTTGAACACCACCATCGTGACGTCGGGCGGGGCGGCGCCATTGCTGTCCTGGGCGCCGACCTGCGGCGTCACGGCGACGATTTCAAGGGGCGGATCGCCGAGATTCTCGAGCGCGGTCTTGATCTCGGCGCGCCGCCCCTCGTCTTCTCCGACCAGCAGAACCCTGAGCGCACCCTTCCGCCCTTCATTCTTTCTGCCTAACACTGCCACAGGATTCTTTCCGGCCGCACGGTCCTCGCGCTTAGAAGCGAGGCCGTCCGGCGTCCTCGGGATAGACCCTCCTGGTCTTGATTTCTTCGAACGTCATCGGTCCGCGATCGGTCGGCAGCGCAACCCGCCCGTTGCTCGGCAGCGGCGCGACAATCTGCGGCGTCACCGTCATCACCAGGTCGGTCTGCGTGTTGTTGTAACTCGTGTTGCGGAACAGGCCGCGCACGTACGGAATATCACCCAGGTAGGGCACCTTGGCGACGGTTTCGGTCTTGGTATTGAGCAGCAGACCCGCAATGATCAGAGTCTGGTTGTTCTTCAACCGCACCATCGTCTCCGCCTTGCGCGTAACGAAAGCCGGAACCGTGAAGCCGAACAGGTTGACGCCATGCTGGAAGTCGGGCGCCGACACTTCGGGATTGACCTTCAGCAGGATATCGTCGAACCCGATCACCGTCGGCACAAATATAATCGAGGTGCCGAACTGTTTGAAGACAATCGAGGTGTTCAGCGCCTGCGAAACCACGATCGGGATCTCGCCGCCCGAAAGGAATTGCGCCTTTTCGCCCGAATTGGCCAGCAGATGCGGCTCGGCCAATATCTTGCCCATGCTGTTCGACTCGAGGAACTGGAAGAAGCTCTGGGTCTGGATATTGTTGTTGCCGGCCGCGAGCCCGTAGGTCAGATTCTGTGACAACAGGAGCGGAATCAATGTCCCGTTCGCGGGCAAGGTCCCGGTCGCAGAGGTCGACGACGTGACCGGGGGATTGGATTGCACTATCGAAGTCGCGGTCAGACTGGCGCTTGGAGTGTACGGCGTCGCCACGCCGCCGGCCATGTTGACCAGCGAGATGTTCCATCGCGGCAGCGCCATGGTCCAGTTGATGCCGAAGTTCTCCATCCGCGAGCGGTTGAGCTCCGCGACGATCACGTTCAGCAGCACCTGCTGCTTTCCGCTCTCATCCACCCGGACCTCGCGTTCGGAATAGCGACCCTGCGTGTCCCATACCGCCAGGGTGGTGAAGCCGGGCTGATGCGCGACCAGGTTGAGCTGATACGGATTGATCACCTGGATGTCCGCGACCTTGCTGTCCGCCACCGACACGCGCCGGATGCGCGTCGGGTAGTCGAGCACCTCGGAGGTCCCCGACATCAGGTCCACCCCGTCACCCGGCATATAGTGCTTCTGCCCGAGCGGCGGCGGTCCGCTCGGTATCACCGCCATCGGATCGGTGTTGTAGGTCTGCGGCGCCGCAGCCCCGCTCGCCTGTGCCGGCAGCGTGGGCACCATCCCGTTGTCGCCGGTCGGCGAATTGGGAGCGACTACCGGAGCCGCCGAGTTGGGCAGCGCAGTCGAGGAAGCCGGCGTGGACTCCGGCAGCGTGGAGGCCTGCGCCAGTTCGTTGGACGGCGCGGCAGAGGCCGCAGCAGTGCTCGACGGCGGCGCCATGGCCGCGGATGAGCCCGTGCTGTCGGCCGACGCGACCTTCACCGGTTCCGCCGCGGGTGGGGATGACGCCGATGCGGCCGAAGCGGGCGCAGCCGACGATGCGCCGGCAGTCACGGGAGCCGATCCGGCGCTCGAGGCGGCAGCGGTCTCACCGCCGGTCGACGAACCGGCCGCCGAGGCCTCTGTCGGGCCGCTGCCGCTGTCCGCCGGTTTCACAGCCATCGCGGGCGTAGCCGATGCCGGCGCGGCAGCCGACGATGCACCGGCCGACGCCGCTCCCGGCGCGGTCACTTCAACCGTGTAGGTGACCTTTTCGCCGCTGGCCAGAGTCACATTGATGTCCCAGCTTCCGGCAGCATTGCCCTGGAGCACGATTTTTCCCGGCGTGTCGGTATGTACCACGAGCGCGCTGGGATTCGAGACCACCCGCACGCCCGGCGTCGCGTCCGGACTCACGTCGCTGATGGTGTACGACTCACCGGTGCTGATAGTCACCGGAACAGTGCGCCCCGCCCATGCGGCGATTCGATATCCCCCGGTCAAGAGCAACCCAAGCGTCACGGCCGCGGCTGCGATCAACCGGCCGCGTCGGCGCTGATTATGCGTCATCACTTCGATCATCGTCCCATCCTCCCCCGTTACGGCACGTCGATCGTCTTTGAATCAGGACCAGCAAACGGCGCTGCATCCGCCGGCGGCGCGGAAAAACCCGTCGCCACCGATGCGGGCGCGTGAGCCGACCGCCGATGGCCGGGCGCTGACGCGGCGGCCGCGGACGGCTCCGTGGAGCTCGCCGCAACGGGCGCGCTGTCAGGTGTCAGCTTCTCGCTGCCGGCCATCTCGAAGCCGGCGCCGACCGAACCAACCTCCTGCGGCTCGAGGCTCTCCGTGTTGCGTGCGCCGCGGCCATGGACGAACGAGATCGACTCACTCTTGCTGCCGTCGCGCAGGATTTCGACCTGGACCGCCTTCGGTCGCGGCCGCACATGCGGAACCGGCGCGGCCGCCACCGCCTGATGCTCCATCACCGGCGGCGCGGCGCCGCCGCGCAGCATCGAGGAGACGTTGGAGCCGGTGGTCATCACGACCTTCTTGTCCTCATAGTTGCGCAACGCGAGGCGCAATGTCCCATCGTGACTGGCGAGCGAAAGGCGTTCAGCCTCTTCCGGCGTGACCAGCACGGTGATCACCTTGACCACCTTGGGCTCGTCCTTGGCCTCTTCGATCTCCTGGGCAACGGCGAGCACCTCGACGTTCTGCAGCACGATCTTGGTGAAGGGTTCGCTGTTGGTGGACTTGTCGGTGATCGAGACAAGAATGTCGACGTGAGCGCCGGGCAGCACGAAGCCCGCGATATCGCTGACCTCGTCAACCGGCACCGACATCGCGCGCATGCCGGCGGGAATCAGCAGCGGCAGCATCCCGGCCGTCTTGACGCCGGAGAACAGGCGATCGGCGACGATCGGTTCGTTCTCGACGAAAGACGTCTTGACGTACTTGCCGGTCACCGCCGCGATATCCGTGAAGGCGCCCGGCGGCATGCTGTCGCGCGACCAGCGCGCGACTTTGACCGCGGTCGGATCGAGTTGCGTGCCGATATGCAGATCGTGCGCGGCAACCACGATGTTGACCGACTGCGCCATCGCCCGCTGGACTTCTTCCTCACGCTTCTTGAGCGCGGAGTAGACGACGAGCGCGGCGACCAGCGCGGCGACGCCGGCCAACATCATGAACAACAACGATCGTCTCATGACCCCTCCCCCCGAATGAAAGCGGCCCGCCCGAAGAGCCGCAGGTTTTTGCAAACCAAACGGCGCGCCATGCGCGCCGGCCTATTCACTCATCGCCGTCTCCGTGCTCGTGAGCACGGTCGGAAACGGAATACCGAAAAAATTCGGAGATGTTTTGTTGCCGGACAAAAAGATCACGCTCGTCGCATCGAATGCGAGCTGCAGCTGCACCGTATCGCCGAACACCCGGTTCTGGCAAAGGTTGGTCTTGTCGGTTGTGGTGCAGACCATGCACACCTGCACGCCCCCGCCGGCACTCACCGTAGGGCCGGAGCTGCCGCAGGTGCTGGCGCAGTGCACCCCTTTGCTCGCGACCGTGGGCGCTCCGTTGTTCGCCATGTATGTCGCCACGTCGCTGCACGCAAGTGTGGGATTGACCGCGGCGTATCGCACGGCCTGGTAATTCATCTGACCGAGGGCGAGCGCGGCTTGTCCGATGAACGCCATCTGGATCGATACGAACAACACGATCATCGCGACGAACAACACCAGCGCGAACTCGACCATCGCCTGCGCGCGCGCGCCGCGGCGATTGATCGATGCGTCAGCCGAGACACGCCTGGCAGCTCGGTGAGGGAATACGCTCATGACTCATGACTCCGTGGAGATATCCGACACCCGATTGCCTGGCGACACATGGTCGATCTTCGTCAGGAGCTTGTGCAGCAAATTTCCCCCGCTTCGCTTCCACAAACTACGGGCTTGAAGAGGTTGAAGCAAGAGCACCTGTTTTGGCGCGTAGCCGCGTCCTATCACATCACGACACTGCGTTCCGATTGCATCCGAATAAGCAACCATCTTCGCTTCGGAAGCCGGCCACAACGATGCAATCGTCACCTTCTACCCCTGCCTTCCGGATGGATTCATCTCTGCCGATCGGTCGGTCTGCCCGGTTCGGCGGCGAGGCCAAAACACCCCGCCGCCGAAGCCGAAGCATACGCCAGTTTCGATGCGGAGCGAATTAAGCGCTGGTGAGCGCGGAATCCACGCCGTTGGCGAGCGAACCGATGCTGTTGCCCAGCAGCTTGTACGTGCCGTAGACCGCGACCGCGATTGCCGCGAGAATCAGTGCGTACTCGGTCATCGTCTGACCGCGGGTGTTGCGAACCATCGATTCGCGGGCGCGGATGAATGTCCTCGTCAGAAACTCCATTTTCAATTGCCTCCTTGCTCGTGGCTGCCTTCTTTGGCTGCCTTTCGGGGATGCTCCCCTCGGTTTAAGGTCCTACGACTAGCTCTTTCTTGATTTATATCATCAGAGTTCGTGCCTTATGCTCACAAAACCGAGCGATAGCAGTTTAGACACTCCCTCTGAGCTGCTCAAGTCGTAACGTTAAGTCCGTGTTCGTGCGGCGCATTGCACCGATACCCATGGTCATGATCGGCTGGTGAAGACGAACCTGACTGTCGCGCCAGAATAGTCATATCTTCACCGAATCCGTCGTCTCTTTCGGTTTTTTCCGAAGCCACCTGATCAGACCAGAGCTTGCAGGCATGAAACTCAAGTAACGACGATGTCTTCTTACGTCGCTCAGAAGTTTACAAGATAGGCTTAGATAAGTCAAATTATCTCTAGATCAACCGAATGACCGCGACTTATCAACTCTTTCAAGCTGAAAAGATCGAAAACCGTCCAATTCCACGCTCGGGAACCGCGCTTACGTGCGCTACCGCCTTGATGGTCACATTCTGCGAGAGCCCCAGAAGGCGGCCGAATCGATACGGCACGCGTCGCACCACCACCATCGTGATCGATTCGCCGTCCGCTTCGGGCCGGCTGTAAAGAATTTCGCTCGCCCGGATGCCGTTCAATTCAGCAACCTTCACCATGGTGCGCTCCGCGAGAGCCGGATTCGTCGGCAGATACCGAACCCCCGACATCACGGCCGCGTATGTCGCTCTGCGGAGCTGAGACGAGCAACTGTAGAGAGTCCAGGTGTCGGTGCCGACGCAAAGCGCACCAACGATCATAGGAATGGCGAGACTCAGCGCTAATGCTGTCTGTGCGCGAAAGGCCCTCACCCGATGCTCCCCCCTTACCGGCCCCCGCTGGTCATCATGTCGACGCCCAGCGCCCCGCTTCGGGCCCCAGGCGTTGAGCACATCGTGTGCCATGACGATTGTTTAACAAAAAAGGATATACGTCCGGCTCTATCGAACTTCCATACGCGCAAATCGCAACGGAGTTGCGTTACTGCAACGAATATCGCTGTATGCCCGCAGAGTCGCAGAGGCAAAAAAACGACCCGGCAGGCGATCATTGGACCGCCTGCCGGGTGAGGGTCTGAAAACGCCTGATTCGCCCGTCGCTTACGCGCTGGTCAGAGCGGAATCGACGCCGTTGGCCAGCGAGCCGATGCTGTTGCCGAGCAGCTTGTACGTGCCGTACACGGCGACCGCGATCGCGGCCAGGATGAGCGCGTACTCAGTCATCGTCTGCGCGCGGTGAACGCGCACGAAGCGCTCGCGGACCTTCAGAAACGCCTTTGTGAACAGATCCATCTTTCTCTCCTCCTTGGTGGCCGGGGGTTCAACGAGGCTTGCCTCGGGTTTGGCCTCGATTTCCGACCTGTTAACTAAGCCTGCTTTCAAATACGTCACGGTTTTCATAGCTGCACCCTGAACAGCCGATTCGACCTTGGTTCCTGAACTGCTAACGATATTTTTAGCACGTCAATTACCTGTATGACGGCACACGAGCAGTTAGCACTTTCGATGCCATTTTTAAGAAGCTGATTAATGCAGGATTTATCGCAATTTTTCGAATCCAGCGATGTGAAGCCGGAAAGATATAGTTGCACGTCTGCAACCAAAACGCGTCAAGGCGCAACTTTTCGAGCTAGACCGAGTCTGTGCGAGAGGATAACGAGCGGATCACACGTGCTCCAGGACGATTCGATCACCAACCTGCGTCGCGCTTTGGACGACGGCGCCTGCGCACAGCTCGAGCGCTCGCCGCGCACCCCATACGACGGAGGATATCCGCCATGGGCGCAGATTGTGATTTATCCGAATCACCACGCCGTCGCGGTTGAGGAACACGACGTCGATAGCAAACCGCATGAACATCATGTGCATGCACATGAACGGCTCGAGCCGCCCGGCCTCGAACAGCATCCCGGTATTCTCGTCGAGCCGATCGCGCCCGAGCAATCCCCGGCTTTTGCCGGCCATCCCGCCCGCCCCTTCGAGATTCCCGCAGAGCACGGTCCCTCGCGTCGCGTTGATCGCGCGCAGAATCGGGACGCGCTTTGTTCGCGCACTGTCCATGGTTCCCCCCTTTGCCGGCAAATCCCCGGCCCGGTTCGAACGCGCGCTGCTGTCACCGCCCCGCCCGCTGTATTACAATCCACGCGAAACGGAGCGCGGTCATCGGCAGCGGTTGAACTCGACCCGCGCCGGCATTATTTAACACCGGGCGATGTGCCCCGGGCCATCCCGCTCCCGCATCGGACGAGCACACCGCCGCCAAGATGGATACGATCTGGCTGCCTCCCGCTTTGGTATGTTACGCGCTTGCCGCGGCGGGTTTTGTATGGGGCCGCGCTGCAAATCGGCCGGTCTCGAGCGATCAGGCCGTACCGTTGCTGGGCGCGGCGGTACTGTTTCACACGCTCGATCTCACGGTCGGTGCGCTAAACGCCGGCAACATACCGGTCACGAACTTCGCGCAGTCGCTGTCGTTTCTCGCCTGGCTGACCGCGATCGTCAGCTTCGTGCTGATCGTGCGGATGCGGATGCAGGTGCTGGGTGCGTTCGTGGCGCCCGGAGTCCTGGCGGTGGCGGGCGCGGCGATGATGCTGGGACATCGCGGGCGGCTGGTGATACCCGACAGCCTGCGCAGCGCATGGCTGCCGGTCCATGTGACGCTCGCCTTTCTTGGCGACGCGCTGTTCGTGGTCGCTGCCGGAGTGAGCCTCGCCTACCTGGTCTACGAATCGCGCCTGAAGGCGAAGCGGCCGCTGTTGCCTGCGGCACAGACGACGCCCAGCCTGGAAAAGCTCGATCGAATCAATTATCGCCTGCTCGGATGGGGCTTCGTGATGCTGTCGCTGGCGATCGTCAGCGGCGCGATGTGGGCGGATGCGACGTGGGGACATTTCTGGTCGTGGGAGCCGCAGGAAACGTGGTCGCTCATAACCTGGCTCCTGTATGCGGCGTTGCTCGAGTCGCGGGTGACCGCCGGATGGCGCGGGCGGCGCGCGGCGGCGCTCACGCTTGCGGTATTCACGGTTCTGGTGGGATCGTTTCTGAGCGTGAGCCTGGTCTTTCCCGGCAAGCACGGCGGGAGCTTCGGGTAAGCGGCGCGAAGGCCGCGGGCAATCATCGTCGGATGCAGGCAATCGTCAGCGGATGAAAGAAAAGCTGCTCATCGTCGGAGTCAACCATCGCACCGCGCCGGTCGCGGTGCGCGAGCGGCTGGCCTACGCCGACGGCGAGATCGTCGCGGCGCTCTCCCGATTGCGCCAGCGCGCGCCCGCGCTCACGGAATGCGCGCTGATTTCAACCTGTAATCGGGTCGAGATCGTCGGTGTCGCAACCGATAGCGGCCGCGCGATCGAAGAAGCGATCCGCTTTCTCGCAACGGACCGCGGCGTCGCGACTGAGCAATTCACGGGCGCGCTCTACCGCTTTGCGGGCCGCGACGCGGCGCGTCATCTGTTCCGCGTCGCCGCCAGCCTCGATTCGATGGTGGTCGGCGAGCCGCAGATTCTCGGGCAGCTCAAGCTCGCGTACGGCCATGCGGCGCAAGCCGACACGGCCGGCCTCGTGCTGCATCGCGCCTTCCATCGCGCATTCTCGGTCGCCAAGCGGGTGCGCAAGGCGACGCTTATCGGCCGCGGCTCGGCCTCGGTCAGTGCGGCGGCGGTGCGCCTGGCCGGACAGATCTTCGACTCGCTCGGCGACAAGACCGTGATGCTGATGGGCGCGGGCCAGATGGCCGAACTGGCCGCGCGTCAATTGCGAAACATGGGCGTTGAAACCCTGCTGGTCACCAGCCGCTCGTTCGACCACGCAGTCGCTCTCGCGCGCACGCTCGGCGGCACCGCCGTGCCGCTGGAGAACCATCGCCCCTACCTCAAGCTCGCCGACATCGTGATCGGCTCGCTCGCCGCCGCGCGGCCGGTGCTCGAGGCCGCCGACTTCGAATCGATCCTGCGCGAGCGCCGCTACCGCCCGATATTCCTCATCGACCTGGGCGTGCCGCGCAACTTCGACGCGCGGCTGAACCAGCTGGAAAATGTCTATCTCTACGACATCGACGATCTCGCCGCGGTGGTGGCCGAGTCGCTCGGCGAGCGCGCGCGCGAGGCGGGCAAAGCCGAGGAACTCGTCGCCGGCGCGCTCGCTTCGTTCATGCAATGGATGGACGGGCTCGACCTGGTGCCCGCGATCAAGGATATCCGCGTCAGCATGGAGCAGTTGCGCGACGCCGAACTCGGGCGCCATCGCGCATGGCTGGCGGCGCTGGAGCCGGCCGAGCGTGAAAAGATTGAGTCGCTGACGCGGGCGCTGCTGAACAAGCTCATGCATCGCGTTCTGGCCGGGATGCGCAGCGCCGGCGCCGGCTCGCCCGACTCAGCCTACACTGCCGAGGTCGCGCGCCGCCTGCTGTGCGGCGACCTGGCCGCCGAAATTCCCGGCGCGCGCGCGCAGACCGCCGGCCTCGACCTCGAAATCGATCTCGACCCCGACGGCGACGACGGCGACCTCTAAGGCGCGCTCCGGATAATCCCGATCGCTCCCGCCGGCTCAGCGTGAATCATCTGCTGGTAGCTCGATGGCTTCGCTAGTACGTATCGGCTCGCGTCCCAGCCGGCTTGCGCTCGCGCAGGCCGAGCTCGTGCGGCGTCGGCTCGCCGCGCTGGTGCCGTCCGCGATCGTCGAGATCGTGCCCCTAAAGACCAGCGGCGATCGAATGACCACGGCGGCGCTCGCCGACGTCGGCGGCAAGGGCCTCTTCGTCAAGGAATTGGAGCAGGCGCTCGCCGACGGCCGGATCGATCTCGCTGTCCATTCGATGAAAGACGTGCCGGCGCGGCTCCCCGATGGATTCCGTATCGCGGCCGTGCCCGAGCGCGCCGATGTCCGCGATGCGCTGCTGACCCGCGCCATCAGCGCGGCCGGATCGGCTCGTCTCGCCGACGACGCAACGCTCGAAGCGCTGGCGCCTGGCGCGCGCCTCGGGACCTCGTCAGTGCGCAGGCGTTTCCAGGCGCTGCGCCTGCGGCGCGACCTGCAGATATCGGCGCTGCGCGGCAATGTCGATACGCGGCTTGCGCGCCTGGCCGCGGGCGACTTTGACGCGATCATATTGGCGCTGGCCGGCCTCGCGCGCCTGTTGCCCGCCGCCGGCGGCGCCGTCGCGTCGGTGAGGGATGGCGACGACGATTCCGGCGACGGCGTGAGCCTGGTCGAGCTCGCGCCCGGCCTCGCACTCGCGGCGCTCGATCCGCGCGAATTCGTGCCGTGCGCCGGGCAGGGCGCGCTCTGCATCGAGGCGCTCGCCGACCGTCCGATTGCGGGCTCGGCCGAGTTCGATGCAGCGGTCGCGGTGCTCGACGATCCGCGCGCGCATCTTGAAATCACCGCCGAGCGCGCGCTGCTCGCAGGGCTCGGCGCATCGTGCGTCTCGCCGATCGGCGTGCTCGCGCGGCTCGAGACGGTGACGCTCGCGATGCGGGCGCTGGTCTTCAGCCTCGACGGCGCGCGCCACGCGATCGACGAGATTTCGGGCAGCGTCGCCGACGGCAAGCCGGGAACGCCACTTGAGCGCGCGGCCGCTCTGGGAGCCCGGCTCGCGGCGCGAGTGGCAGCCGCCGACGCAGGCCTGATGGGCCCCGGCGATGCCTGGTCCGCATCGGGCGCAGCAGGCGCGCCCGGCGCCTCCGCGCCGCGGCGTACGCCGGGCGTGCCGGCACCAACAACGGCGCTCGTCGGGCGCACGATCGCGATCACTCGCGCGCGCGCGGCCGCCGGCGCATTCGCCGCCGCCCTGCGCGCGCGCGGCGCGACCGTGATCGAATTTCCGACGATCGAACTCGCCCCGCCCGAGAGCTACGAGGCGATCGACGCGGCGCTTGCGCGGCTGGCGGAGTTCGACTGGGCGATCTTCACCAGCGCCGCCGGCGTCGAGCGCGCGATCGAACGGATGAAGCTGCGCGGCCTCGAGCCTCAGGCGTTGGCCGGGGCAAAGCTCGGCGCGATCGGTCCGGCCACTGCCGATCGCCTGCGCGCGCACGGCCTGACGGTGACCGCGATGCCGAGCGAGTACCGCGCCGAAGCGATCGTCGGTGCGATCGGTGTCGCGCGCATCCGCGGCGCGCGCATTCTCATTCCGCGCGCGCAGCGCGCGCGCGAGGTGCTGCCGGAGATGCTGCGCGCGGCGGGCGCCGCCGAGGTAATTGTCGCGCCGGTTTATCGGACCATTGCGCCGACCGATGCGCCGGTCGCGCGCGTGCGCGAGATGATCGCCGCGGGCGCGATCGACCTTGTCACCTTCACCAGTTCGAGCACGGTCACGAATTTCTGCGCGATGGTGGGCGAGGAGCTCGCGCGCCGGATAAAGGCTGCGGTAATCGGACCGATTACCGCCGAGACCGCGCGCGCGTCCGGAATCGAAGTGATCGCCGCACCGCGCCAGTACACGATCGCCGCGTTGACCGAGGCGATCGAAGAATACTTCGCGCCGGCACGCGCGCCGGGCCGCTGAACCGAAATCGATCGCAACCGCGAGGGACGCCGCGCCCGCGCCGGCGGCAACCGGCGCCCGAATTCCCCGCCACGTTGTCGAGGGCGATGCTTTCGATTAGGTGCGGCGCAGTCGCGTAGCTTGAATGAGCCGTGACCGGTGTGGCGCGCGAGGCCGGCGATGCCTTACGCGCGTATCGCCCTTATTCGTCGGCTTTCGTTCGCGGCCGGTTCACCAGGCCGGCGACGCTCGCACACACGGCCACCAGTTCCTCCGGCTCGAACGGCTTGGCGATGTGCATTTGATATCCGGCGAGCAGCGCACGTCGTCGGTCCTGCGATCTTGCGAATGCGGTAATCGCGACCGCGGGCACATTGCCGCCCTGCTCCGGCGCGAGCTGCCGCACTCTGCGTATGAATTCGTAGCCGTCCACGTTGGGCATCTCGATGTCGCTCAGCAGCAAATCCGGCCGGCGCTCGGCCAGTCGCGTCATGGCGTCGGACGCATCCGCGACGGTCACCACCTTTGCGCCGCGCTCTTCGAGCACATGGCGCAGGAGTTCGCGCGAATCGCGGTCGTCCTCGACCACCAGCACTTCGATTCCGACGAGCCGCGGCGGATCGTCGATTCGCTCGCTCTCAACCGCCGTCGTCGGATGTTCGTGCGGATCGTTGCCGTCTGACTGTGCGCGAAGCGGCGCCAGCGGCAACAGGACGGTAAAAGTCGAGCCGCGCCCCTCGCCGGCGCTTTGGGCCCGTACCTGGCCGCCGTGATACTCGACCAGGTGCTTGACAATCGCGAGGCCCAGTCCGAGGCCGCGATGCTCGCGCCGTATCGACCCGTCCTGCTGGCGGAAGCGTTCGAAGACATAGGGCAGGAAGTCGGATTTGATGCCCTGGCCGGTATCGCAGACCGATATCTGTACGTGGCTGTTGACCCGCTCGAGGATCACATGGACGTGTCCGCCGGAGGGCGTGAACTTGACCGCGTTGGACAGAAGATTCCAGAAAATCTGCTGCAGGCGGGCCGGGTCGCCGCTCACCGAATTCGCATTCGGGTCGAGCGTGAACTGGAGCCGGATGCGCTTGGCGTCGGCGGCAGGACGTATCACGTCGGCGGCCGCGTGAATGATTTCGGCGAGATTCACGCTTTGCACGTCCAGACGCAACCGGCCGCTGATTATCCGGCTCATGTCGAGCAGGTCCTCGATGAGTTGCGCCTGGTTGCGGGCGTTGCGCTCGATGACGCTCAGGCCCTCGGCGTGATCCTCCGGCCGGCGGTTGGTGCGGCGCAGCAGTTGAGTCCAGCCAAGGATCGCGTTCAGCGGCGTTCGTAACTCGTGCGAGAGCGTGGCCAGGAACTCGTCTTTCATCCTGCTGGTCCGCTCGGCCTCAGTCCTCGCCGACCGCTCCAAATCGAGATTTCGCTTGCGCTCGTCCTCCAGGTTCTTACGGTCCGTGACATCTATGGTGATGCCATCGAACCGCACTGGATTGCCTGCCGCGTCTCGATAGAAACGTCCCTTCGCCCGCACCCATCGGCTGCGGCCATCGGGGGCGACCACTCGATATTCGACGTCATAAGGATCTCCGCGCTGAAACCCGCCTTTGATCGCTTCGCGAACGCGATCGCGATCCTGCGGATCGACCAGCGAATAGAAGAGATCGAAATTGACTTCCGCGTCGGGAGGAAGAAAGAAATGCTCCTTTGCCTTGGCGTTCCATTCGATGCGATCCAGCGGCAGCGGGCAATAGAACGTTCCGAGCTCCGCGCCCTCGATCGCCAGTTCGAGGCGCTCGCGCGCTTCAGCGAGCAGATCCATCCGCTGTTCGGGATCGCCTTTCATCGCCTTACCGAATGCCCGGTAGACATAGTACGTCCGCATGCATCGGCGCCAATGAATTTGTGACCGGCTTATCAGCCGATCAACCATCTCGTGAGCGGCGAAAACGATTTTGCGCTGGCGCGCGCTTGGGCCTCGGCGCTAAAGTCCACGTGCGAATAGCCGAAGTCAACGTGCGGGCACGCAACGCGGGGGTGCGCCGATGGAGAACGAATCCGCCAGGACCGACGATTTTGCCGACCTCGATGCGCTCGACCAGGTCGAGCTGCTGCGCCGGCGCAAGGTTTCGCCGCTGGAGCTGATCGATGCCGCGATCGCCCGCATTCAAAGGACGAACTCCAGGCTGAACGCGGTCATCGTCCCGCTCTTCGAACAGGCGCGCGCGGCGGCCAAGAGCGGATCGATTCCCAACGGCCCGTTTCGCGGCGTTCCCTTTCTGCTGAAGGACCTGGGCGCCGCTTATGGCGGCGATCCGCTCTACATGGGAATGAAGTTCCTGCGCGACGCGAAATCCGTCGCGCTGCACGATACCTACCTCGGCGCGAAGTTCAAGGCCGCAGGCTTCGTCTGCCTGGGCAAGACCAATACGCCGGAGCTGGGCCTGATCATCACCACCGAGCCGCAGGCCTTCGGGCCCTCGCGCAATCCGTGGGACGTGACGCGTTCGACGGGCGGCTCGAGCGGCGGATCGGCGGCCGCAGTCGCCGCGCGAATGGTGGCGGTGGCGCACGCCAACGACGGCGGCGGCTCGATTCGCATCCCGGCGAGCGAATGCGGCCTGGTCGGCCTCAAGCCCACGCGCGGGCGCGTGTCGCTGGGGCCGGACATGGGCGATGCGTGGCACGGCTTCGTCACCGAGCACGTGGTCACGCGCACGGTGCGCGACTCGGCGGCGATACTCGACGTGCTGGCCGGCAATATGCCGGGCGATCCGTACGCGGCGCCGCCGCAGCGCGGGCCGTTCGCCAAGGAGCCGGGAATTCATCCCGGACGGCTGCGGGTGGGCGTGATGCGGCGGACGCCCGAGGGCTCGCCGCCGCTGCATCCGGATTGTCTCGCGGCGATCGACGATGCCGCCAAGGCGCTGCAAAGCGCCGGACACGAGGTCGAAGAGTCGCATCCGGCGGCGCTCGACGAAACGTTATCCATCGGCGAGCCGTTCATCGCCGTGGTCGCGAGCCACACCGCGTGTCTGCTCGATCAGATCTCGATGTTCTCCGGCAAAAAAATCACGGGCGAAGACGTCGAGCCGTGGACCTGGTTTCTGGCCGAACAAGGCGCCGGCGTCTCGGCCAGCCGCTACCTGATGTCGATACAGATGCTGCAGGTGCTGAGCCGGCGCGTGATGCAATGGTGGGCGGATGGATTCGACCTGCTCCTGTTGCCGACGCTGGCCGCGCCGCCGCCGCCGCTGGGCCATCTCGCGATCACGCGCGACACCTTGAGCGAGGGCGCAAAGCGCATCCTTGACCTGAGCCCGTTCTGCGCCATGTTCAACATCACGGGGCAGCCCGCGATCTCGCTGCCGCTCTACTGGAATTCGGCCAACCTGCCGATTGGCGTGCAACTGGCGGCGGATTTCGGCCGCGAGGACGTTCTGCTTCGCGTCGCCGCACAACTCGAACAGGCCCGGCCATGGAAGGATCGGCGCCCAGCGGTATGCGCGTGAGGGATGCCGCGAGTCGGAATACGCACTGATTAAAGAGGCTGGCCAAAAATTTCATCCTTTGCGAGATTGGAACACATGGAAGCACAGGAAAAAGCTGACATCCTGCACGGCATAATCCGCAAGTTCGGCGCCGGCGGAAAAGATATCACTTCCGAGGAATGGGGCAGATTCGTCGCCGCGCAAAACGACGGCTACCGCACCGGTCCGGAAATCGGCGCGCGCGTTCCGGACTTCGCGCTGCCCGACCAGCACGGAAAGGTCCGCACGCTGAAGGACCTGAGCGGGCCCAACGGCCTGCTGCTGGTCTTCAGCCGCAGCGCCGACTGGTGACCCTACTGCCGCAACCAGCTCGTCGAGCTGCAACAGTCACTGCCCGCGCTCAGAGCCGCCGGGATCAACGCCGCGTCGGTAACGTATGACTCGCGTGACATGCTCGCGGCCTTCGGTGACGCATACGGGATCCAATTTCCTCTGCTGTCGGATGCCGGCAGCAAGGTGATTCGCGCCTTCGGCATCTTCAACACCAACATTCCCGAAGATCACAAGATGATGTACGGCATCCCGTTTCCGGGCGACTTCCTGATTGGCCCGGACGGCATCGTGCGCGACAAGCTGTTCCTGCCCAGCTACGAGCATCGCGCCTCCGCAACCGCAATCGCGATGCGCAACGGTGCGGCGGGCGCAAATGCGGTCGAAATCGAGAGCGGCGCGCTCAGCGCGACCGTGTCGCTCTCGGGCGCGCGATGCTTCCCCGGGCAGGAGCTGGCGACCGGCCTCGTTATCCGGCTGAAACCCGGATGGCACGTGTACGGCAAGCCGCTGCCCTCGAGCTACCGCGCGACGGAATTGATCTTCGAAAGCCCGATTATCGGCGAGCAGTCGATGGAACTGCCCGCGGCAAAGCCGATGCTGCTGCAGGCGTTGGGCGAGACGCTGCCGGTTTACGACGGCGAAGTGCGCGCGACCGGCAAGCTCGAGATCAAATGGAGTCCGCCGATGCCGGCCAAATTCCTCGAACCATTCGGCAAGGCGATCGCGCCGGGGCCGTACAAAATTGCCGGCCGGCTCCGCTTTCAGCCATGCAGCGATACGGTATGCGAGCCGCCGCAGGAGATCGGCTTCGAGCTTCCGCTCGAGATCGAAGCCGGAGTGCCGCCGGCGCCGAGAAAGCCCGCCTGAACGGCGCGCAGCATGCCCCGGTCAATCCGCGCCTGCGCCTCGCGCGGCCACCGTTGCGACGGATGAGATGCGGCCGCGGCGGCTCAGCTGAATTCGCCGCGGATGTACTGCTTGGTGTGCTCTTCCCTGGGATTGTCGAAAATCTCGTTGGTCGGCCCGTATTCGACCATGTAGCCGGTGCGGCCGCCGGCCGAGGTATCGACGTAGAGAAAGGCGGTCGTATCCGCCAGCCGCTTCGCCTGCTGCAAATTGTGCGTGACGATAGCGATCGTGTACTTCTTCTTGAGCTCCAGCATCAGTTCTTCGATGCGCCGGGTGGCGATCGGATCGAGCGCCGAGCACGGCTCGTCCATCAGCAGCACCGCCGGCTCGGTCGCAACTGCGCGCGCGATACACAGGCGCTGCTGCTGGCCGCCCGAGAGCGCCAGCGCGCTCGAGCGCAGCTTGTCCTTGACCTCGTCCCACAGCGCCGCCTGCTTCAGCGCGGATTCGACTTTTTCCTGCGTCGAGCCCTTGTAGCGGTTGAGCCGCAGTCCAAAGGCGACATTGCGGAAGATGCTCATCGCGAACGGGTTGGGCTGCTGAAACACCATCCCGATATGCCGGCGCACCGCTACCGGGTCGATCTTCGACGCGTAGATATCCTGCCCGCGGAAGATCACGTGTCCGCGCAGGCGAAAGCCGCGCACCAGGTCATTCATCCGGTTAAGGCATCGCAGCACCGTGCTCTTGCCGCATCCGGAGGGGCCGATGAAGGCAGTGATCGTGCCCTTCCTGACCTTGAGGCTGACGTCGCGCACGGCCTTGAACCTGCCGTAATGCAGTTCGTTGATATTGCAATCGATGAGCGTGCCGTCGGGCATCTGCTCGTGCGCGCCGAACGCGTGTCCATTGGCGGTAGCCGGCGAAGGTCCCATGCCTGTCTCCATCCTGTGGTCGTGAGATGGTCTAATCGGAAGATCGTCCGGCCAGGGATTGGCCGATGACGTTGAAAACTAAAACGATGACCACCAGCACCAGCGCGGCGGTCCACGCCAGTGCGATTTGATTGTCGAACGGCGAACCCGAGAAATTGTAAATGAGCACCGCCAGCGAGGCGGTCGGCCTCATCAGGTCGCTCATCGTCTTGGGCAGGAACAGCGGATGCGTCGTGCTCATCCAGTAATTGCTGAACAGCGCAGTGAACAGCAGCGGGGCGGTCTCGCCCGCGGCGCGCGCCACGGCCAGCATCACACCGGTCAGAATCGCCGGTGCGCCGGTCGGAACGATTACCTGTGTCACCACCTGAGTCGGCGTCGCGCCCATCCCAATTGCCGCTTCGCGCATTCTGGCCGGGACCCGCTTGATCGCCTCCTCTGCGGTCAGCAGAACCGTCGGAACCATCAACAATGCCAGGGCAACTCCCCCGGCGGGTGCGGAAAACTCACCCGTGGTCGCCACCACCACGGCGAAGGCGAACACGCCCGCCAGGATCGACGGCAGACCGGTCAGTACCTTGGCGGCGAATCGGACCGCCGCTGCGATCCGCGTCTCCGGCCCAAATTCGACGATATAAATCGCCGCTAGGATGCCCAAGGGTACGCTAATTACGCTCGCTATAGCAACGACAACAAAAGTGCCCACGATGGCGTTACCAATCCCGCCGCCGGGCGCCATCGCGGCCGGCGGCAGCTCGCTCAGCGTGGCCAGGCTGAGCCCCGCCAATCCCTGTTTCGCGAGCATGTAAAGCACCGAAAACAAAGGGAACAGCGCGGCGAAGGTGGCAAGACCGGTGAGCGCGCTCAGGGTGAAGCTCAGCAGCGTTCGCGGACGGCGCAGCGATCGCTCGAGACTCTCGAGATCGACTTCGGAGGTGACCGCGGTACGATTGGGTGGCCGCTCCATCAGCGCAACCCCTTAAGCCCGGCTTCGGCGCGCTGCAGGATCAGCGTGCCCACGATATTGACGATCAGGGTGATCGCAAGCAGAACCAGCGCCGCATACATCAATGCGGCGACCTCAGGTTTGCCCGCCTCGGGGAAATGATTGGCGAGCAGCGCGGCGAGCGTGTTCGCCGGCGAGAAGAGCGACCAGCTTATGACGTTGGCGTTGCCGGCCAACATCGCCAGCGCCATCGTCTCGCCCAGCGCGCGGCCGAAGCCGAGAATCACCGCACCAAAGATTCCGGTCGCCGCCGTCGGCAGGAAGATTGCCAGGATCGCCTCCCAGCGCGTCGCACCCATCCCGAACGCGGCCTCGCGCAGCTTGGGCGGCACGGCGACCAGCGCGTCGCGCGAGATGGCCGAGATCGTCGGCAGGACCATGATCGCGAGCACGATCGACGCCGGCAGCAGCCCGGGGCCGCTAAGGCTCGTGCCGAAGAACGGAATCCATCCGAGATGCGCGTGCAGCCAGTTGGCCGGCGGCCGGATGATTGGAATGACGATGAATATCCCCCACAGGCCGTAAACCACGCTGGGAATCGCGGCCAGCAGCTCGATCGTGATGCGCAGGAGATTTTCCAGCCGGCTCGGCAAAGAGGCGAACCATGCATTGTCCGCCAGGCCAAGAAATGCCAGGCATGCATCAAGTCCCGTGGCCAGGAATTTCTCGCTGAGAAATATCGCGATCGCGAGGCCGAAAATCGTCCCGATGACCAGTCCCAGGATGGAGCTGTAGAGCGTGCCGACGATCGCCGGCAGGATGCCGAACGCGTTGCGATTCGCGTCCCATACCGTATCGGTCAGAAACGCGACTCCATAAGTTCGCAGTGATGGAAGCGCCTGCCGGCCGATACTCAGCACCACCCAGAAGACCAGAAAGACCGTGAACCATGCCACGGCCATGGTCGCGGCGCGAAAAAATCGATCCGCGGCAACTTCGCCGGCTGAAGGCGCTTGCGAGATATCCGACCCGGTGGACAGCAGCGTTCGCTCGTCCGCAGGACCGCCGGGACGAAAGATTTCTCGCACCGCTTCAGCTCTGGCCGGGGTCATGAAATCCCGGCAAGCGCCTTTTTGTCAGCCTCGATCACGTTGGGCGGCAACGGGATGTAGCCGAGATCGGGACTGAATCCCTGGCCCGCTCCAAGACCGTACTCGATCACCGCCTTGAGCGTCGCAAGCTTCTGCGGATCCTTGTACTTCTTGTAACAGAGCAGCCAGGTGTAGGTGACGATCGGATAGGAATTTGCGCCCGTCGGATCCGTGATCCACGCGCGCAGATTGGCCGGCAGCTCGACGCTGCCGAGCGCATCCTTGCCGCTGTTCAGATCAGCCGTGATGTACTTGCCGCTCTTGTTCTCGAGCGCCGCCATCGGCATGTGCGTCTGGATCGCGTAGCCGTATTCGACGTAACCGATCGCGCCCGGTGTCTGCTTGATCAGCGCGGCGACTCCGGGATTGCCTTTGCCGGCGACCGCGGACGGGAAATTAACCGACTTGCCCGCACCCGGGCCGCTCTTCCATGCCTCGCTGATCGCGCTTAAGTGCGAAGTGAAAACGAAGGTGGTCCCGCTGCCGTCCGAGCGCACCACCGGTTGAATCCTGGTATCGGGCAGCGTCACGCCGGGATTCGCCTTGGCGATTGTGGGATCGTTCCATTGCGTAATCCTGCCGAGGAAAATTCCAACGTAGGCGTCGCGCGAGAGTTTCAGCGGCTGCGTCAGGTCGGGCAAGTTGTAGGCCAGCACTACCGAACCGGCGGTCATCGGCAGCAGCACCACACCCTCCGGCACGGCCGCCATCTCTTCGTCGGTCATCGCGGCGTCGCTGGCGCCGAAATCGACCAGGTGCTGCTGAAACTGCTTGATGCCCGCGCCGCTGCCCAGGGCCTGGTAGTTAACCTCGACGTCGGGATGGGCCTTGTTATATTCGGTGAACCATTTCTGATAGAGCGGCGCGGGAAAAGTGGCGCCGGTGCCCTGCAAGGTTGTCGCGGCTTGCGCCTCGGAAACCAACCTGGCGCGGGCCGGCCATCCGCGATGTAAACTCAGGCCGGCCAAGATCAAACCTGCGACCGTGGCGGCGATCGGCATCGCCGTAGTGCGTGCAATCCTCATTTCTCCCTCCCAGTCTGCGATATTTCGACGGATGGCCCAGGCATCCCGCACGTCTGCAGCATCCATTCGTTCCGAATTTTTGTTACAAGAGTGTGTCCTGCGAATTACGGTACGATTTCAATTAATCCGCTAATTCCGCCTCGCACGGATATACCTGCGCCGCGTTACCTGTCAGCCGTCGTCGGCTTGAGATTGCCATCGCCGCGTTAGCCGCGTCCTTCGAGCGCCACGCACGAGGTCCAACGCCGTTGGCGTCGATGGCGGCTGAGCAATAACAGATTTCGCCGCGCTCGGAATTTATCGCGAGGTTAACTCTCGATTAAACGTCGGAGCGCATGGAGGCGGAATTCGTTCGGCTTTCGGCGGCGCCGGTCCAGTTGCAATACTCAATTGCCGTCCTAGGCATTCTAGTCAGTACAGTGGAGCGATCCATTGACTAACCGACTGTGTATCCGCCATCGCATGTCGGGGAGATCTTCGCAATACCAACTTAACGTTCATGCCATATGAGATTCATTTGACTCCGCTATCAGGAGACTCGGTTGTTTTTCTTCTTAACCATCGGGAGGACTGTAATGGGCGGAAAATGGAGATTGGGCGTCGCTCTGGGCGCCCTGGCGCTGGCGGCTCTGCCGGTCCAGCGAGTTGAAGCGGGCGCCATCGACCACGTGCTGCTGATCAGCATCGACGGCTTCCACGCGCTCGATTATCTGAATTGCGTAAGCGGCGGCTACTGTCCGAACCTCGCGGCGCTGGGCAACACCGGGGTCAACTACCTCGACACCACCACCTCGCGGCCGTCGGACTCGTTTCCCGGACTGATGGCGATTGTCAGCGGAGGATCGCCGCGCACAATGGGCGTCAACTACGACATCGCCTACGACAAGGCGCTCAATCCCCCGCAGGACACAACCGGCAACGGGCTGCTGGGCGGCCCGTGCACTAAAGGGGCGGCGCCGCTCGGCACCAGCACCGAGTACGACGAGGGCATCGACGTTAATCAGACGTTTCTCAACGGCGGGGCGTCGGTTGGAGACGGCGGGATCGAGTCGATCGACGCGACGCGGCTGGTGAGAGACGAAAATTGCAATCCCGTCTATCCGTGGAATTTCATCCGCGTCAACACGGTCTTCGGCGTCATCCATAAAGCCGGCGGTTATACGGCGTGGTCCGACAAGCATCCTTCGTATTCGTCCATCGGCGGCCCCAGCGGAACCGACAAGGACGTCAACGTCAACGACTACTTCGGGCCGGAAATCAACTCCGATTCCGCCGACTACACCAACCCCACGACCGGCGCCTTCCCCGCGCTGATTCCCAACGGATGCAATCCGCTGCCCGATCAGGCAGCGGTAACCGCCGGCGACGACTACACCGGCAGCTTCCAGAACATCCAGTGCTACGACGGCCTCAAGGTCAACGCCGTGCTCAACGAGATCGACGGCAAGGATCACGACGGCGTCAAAAAGCGGCGCGTGCCGAACATCTTCGGCATGAACTTCCAGGCGGTGAGCGTCGGGCAGAAGCTGATCTACCAGCACGGCTCGGTCGCCTCCGGCTACAGCGTCAACGGCGGCTATCTCGATTCGATCGGCACGCCCAGCCCCTCGCTGAAGCAGGAGATCGTGTTCGTCGACAACGCGATCGGGATGATGGTGAGTGAACTCAGGAAGCGGCACCTGGACCGCTCGACGCTGTTCATCGTCACCGCCAAGCACGGCCAGTCGCCAATCGACAGCAGCCGCTATGTTCGCGACGGCTCAAACGATCCGGCGACTCTGATTTCGTCGTGCCTGCCGGACTCCGAACTCAATCAGATCGGGCCGACCGAGGATGACGTGGCGCTGCTGTGGCTCAGCCCGGCGTGCAATGCCGCTACCGAGGTCGCGGATCTCGAAAGTCTGTCGCCTGCGAGCAACAATATCGCGGGTATCGGCGAGATCTTTTCGGGCTCCTCGCTGCAGCTGTGGTACAACCAGGGCGATTCGCGCGCGCCGGACATCCTGATCACCCCGAATATCGGCGTCACTTACTCGAACAGCAAGAAGAAGCTGGCCGAGCATGGCGGATTCTCCAAGGACGACACCAATGTCCTCCTGTTGGTGTCCAATCCGGGTTTCAAAGCCGGGACGGTGGATACGCCGGTGCAGACCATGCAGATCGCGCCGACCATCCTGCGAATGCTCGGCCTCGATCCTGACGCGCTGGACGCGGTTCGTGCCGAGCACACCCGTGCCCTGCCCGGCCTTTCGTTCCCGTAAGACGGGCCTTTCATTCCCCTAAGAGCTGAGCGGCGGGCAAGCCCCTCCAGAACGCGGCGGGCGTCCGGTACAATCGGGCGCCCGTCGCCATTTTCTGCGCCGCGGCTCCGGCTTTCGCTTGCGCGCGCGTCGCCAATATAATGAGGCGAAGTCCAGGTGCCTCGTTCAGGGGTGATATAGCGATGGCCTTTCCAATCAATCGCCCGCGGCGGATGCGGCGCACCGATGCGCTGCGCCGCATGATGCGCGAGACGCGGCTTGCGCCGGACGACTTGATCCAGCCCTTCTTTGTCTGCCCGGGACGCGACGTCAAACGGCCGATCGGCGCGATGCCCGGCGTGGCGCAGATGTCCGTGGACCAGGTGCTGCGCGCGGCGCGCGAAACGCATGCGGCGGGCGTGCCCGCGGTGATCCTGTTCGGCATTCCCCAGCGCAAGGACCCGCAGGGCAGCGAGGCTTGGAGCGACCAGGGCGAGGTGCAGCGCGCGATCCGCGCAATCAAGGAGCACCTGCCGAATCTCGCCGTAATCACCGACGTATGCATGTGCGAGTACACCGACCACGGCCATTGCGGAGTCATCGCGGGCCGCGACGTCGATAACGACGCGACGCTGTCCCTGCTCGCGCGCGAAGCGCTCTCGCACGCGCGCGCCGGCGCCGACATGGTCGCGCCGTCGGACATGATGGACGGGCGGGTCGGCGCGATTCGCCGCGCGCTCGATGAAAACGGTTTTACCCACGTGCCGATCATGGCCTACTCGGCCAAGTTCGCCTCGGCCTTTTACGGACCGTTCCGCGAAGCCGCCGAGTCCGCGCCGCAGTTCGGCGACCGCCGCTCCTACCAGATGGATCCGCCCAACGGCGACGAGGCGATGCGCGAGATCGCGCTCGACCTCGAAGAAGGCGCGGACATCGTGATGGTCAAGCCGGCGCTGCCCTATCTCGATCTCATCTATCGCGCCAAGCAGCAGTTCCGCGTGCCAGTCGCGGCTTACAACGTCTCGGGCGAGTACGCGATGCTGCGCGCGGCGGGGCTCAACGGATGGCTCGACGAGGAACGCGCGGTGATGGAAGTGCTGACCTCGATCAAGCGCGCCGGCGCCGACATGATCCTGACTTATTTTGCGACCGACGTCGCAAAGCGTCTCGGCTGAGTTCCCCGGCGGATCGCTCGCGAGATGAGCTGTCGCGCCCGCGCGCCGCTTCGGCTCGATTAGCGCGCGCGATCGCTTCGGCCCAGCGCCGACCATAGCGCACCGCGCATCACGCCCTTGGGCGGCGCGACGCCATTGAACAGCTCGAAAGCAAGCTCGCCCTGCCCGACCAGCATCCCCGCACCGTCCGCGCACGGTCGCCCGAGCGCGATCGCGGGCCGCAGAAATGCGGTCGGCTTTGCCGAGTAGATGAGATCGTAGAAAAAACACTCGCGCCGCGTGCGCGCATAATCGAGCCGCGCGAAAGCGGATTGCGTGAGACCCATCGGCGTCGCATTCAGCACCGCCGCCGCGCGCCCGAGCAGCGCCGCGTCGGCGAGCGCGTCAAGTCCGCGCACTTCGAGCGCCGCGCGCCCAAGCGCCCGCGGCAGCCGTGCGCGTAACCGGCGCGCCAGCCCGCGCGCGCGCGCCGGCGTCCGGTTCGCGATTATCACCTCGTGCGCGCCCCGGCGCAGGCACGCGACGATCGCGGCAGCCGCGGCGCCGCCCGCGCCAATCACGACCGCGGTTGCGGCCTCGAGCGCGACCCGGCGCATCGCCAGGTCGCGTTCGAGGCCGCGCGCATCGGTGTTGTCGCCGTAAAGGGTTCCGGCGCGATTGGCGATACAGTTGATCGCGCCGAGCATCCGCGCTTCCGCGCTCAGCCTATCGACCATCGCCAGCGCCCGTTCCTTGTGCGGCACGGTCAGGTTGACGCCGACGATTCCCAGCGCGGGCAAAGCGCGCACGGCCGCACGCAGCATCGCCGGCGTGACGTGGAACGCGAGGTAGGCGCGGTCGAGGCGCAACGCGGCGTAGGCCGCGTTGTGCATCGCCGGCGACAGCGAATGTTCCACCGGGTCGCCGAAGACGGCGGCGATGCGGGTCGCGCCGCCGATTGGCGGCGCGACCCGCATCGCCGCCGTTGGCTGGGGCGGCCGGTCCGTGGCAGCGCGCCGCGCGCGCTTTGCGCGCGGCGCGCCGCCTCGGACGCCCCGCTCAGCCACCGCCGGCACGTGCGCGCTCGGCGCGCACTTCCTCGGCGGTGTAGAGCCATCGGTACGCGAGGCCCGCGGCGGCGAACGCCGCCGCCGCGCCTTCCTCGCGATCGACCAGCGCAAACGCATGCGTGACCCTGGCGCCGGCCTCGCGCAGCGCCGCCGCCGCCTGCAGGCTCGAGCCGCCGGTCGTGATCGTGTCGTCGATTACCGCCGTGCGCAGATCGGCGCGAAACGCGCCCTCGATCTGCTGCTGCAGACCATGTCCCTTGACCTCCTTGCGCACGAAAAACCCGCGCAGCGCGGCGCCCCGATTGTGCGCCGCCGCGATCAGCGCGTCGGTCACCGGCAGCGCCCCGGCTGCCATCCCGCCGATCTGCTCGACTCCTTCAGCCAGCACCAGGTCGAGCATCAGCTCGCCCGCGAGATAGGCGCCGCGCGGAAGATACAGCGTGCGCTTGCAGTCGATGTAGTAAGTCGATGAGCGCCCCGAAGCGAGCGTCACCGCGGCGGTGCGCTCGAAGTACGATTCGCGCGCGAGCAGGGCGAGCAGTTCATTGCGATAGTTCTGGTTCATAACGTCTAATTCATAACGTCTCGCGCGCGATCTTACCCGCCGCCGCGCCGCGCACAAGAGCGCCGGAGCCTGCGCGAAGGATGAACCCCGGTCGGATGGGGACCGAAGCGCACCGTCGCGGAGCCGCCGTGATGCGGCCGAGCCGCCGGCCTGCTATCATCGCGCGCATCATGTTCTTCGCGCCGTTCATTTTCCTCTACACGCTGATTTTCTTCGTCGCCATCGTGCTGCTGTTCGCGATGCTCGAGTTGGGCGCGATCAACTACGCCTTCCACGCCCTGGGCCTGCCGCCGCACGCCGCATTTTGGGCATTAATCGCGAGCCTCGTCGGCAGCTACATCAATATTCCCGTCTCGCATATCGAAAACGGCGGCGAACCGCCGGCGCGCGACGTGGTCGGCTACTTCGGCGTGCGTTACCGCCCGCCAGTGCACCTGGCCGCCGGCCGCTCGACCGTGATCGCGGTCAATGTCGGCGGCGCGATCGTGCCGCTCGTCATCTGCGCCTGGATTCTGATGGCGCATCCGGCGGTTGTGCTCCAGTCGATACTGGGAATCGCGATCGTGACCTTCGTGGTGCATCGCGCCGCGCGGCCGATTCCCGGCGTGGGCATCGCCACACCGATGTTCATTCCGCCGATCCTCGCGGCGATCGTCGGATGGCTGCTCGGCGGCGGCGTGGCGCATCATACCGACGCGATCGCCTACGTCAGCGGGGTGGTCGGGACGCTGGTCGGCGCCGATTTGCTCAACCTCGGCCGCATCAGCGAACTCGGCGCGCCGGTCGCATCGATCGGCGGCGCCGGAACATTTGACGGAATCTTTCTGACCGGGATCGTCGCGGTGCTGCTCGCATAGATCTTTGGTTCAGCAATTGAGGTCGGTGCTGGCCGGTTGAGCGGGGTGGAGGGGGAGGATGCAAAAATGAAGAAATCGGTAAGCAACGAAATGAGGCTGGCGATCGCCACGGCGACGCTGGTCGCATTGCTGCTCGCCAGAGGATCGCTCGTGCGCAGCGCCGTCCGGGCCACGCCGCCCGGCGCTGCGGCGGCGCGCTCGGCGGCCACCGGAGCGATTTCGCCGTCCTCAGCCGTGCTGCTCGCCAAGCATGACGAGGATAACGATGACGGCGGCGCGCCGCCGACCAAGCCGAAGCACGGCAAGCATCATAAGCATGACGACGAGGGCAACTACGCGGGTCCGTTCTTCCGCCCCGTCGATGCGGGTTACTTCGGCCAGTGCTACGGCGGAACCGACGTGAGCAGTCTGCCGCCCGGCCTGCAAAAACACGTCGCCCGCACCGGCCATCTGCCGCCGGGCCTGGAAAAACAGCTCGCGCGCAACGGTCATCTGCCGCCAGGATTGGAAAAGCGGATGTCGCCGGCGAGCCCGTGCGTGATGCAGCGGCTGGGGCCGTTGCCGCCGGATTCGCGGCTCTACATGCTGGGGCGCGACGCGTACCTGATCAACTATCACACGCGCGCGATCATCGACGTTTTGCGCGGCGCGTACTGAGCGCCGGACCGCAGCGTCACGCCGGTTTGAATTTCACCAGCGTGCGGAAGCCGTAAAGGGATCACTAGCTGCGCGTCGTGCGCGGCCCCCATCGCGCCAGCGTTGTTAGCAGCTGGAGTCTCAGCCACCGAACGCCCAGCATACCCTGTGGACATGTGGAACTTCGGCGGCGCACCGACTTGTTCAGCGGCTCGGCTACGTTATCATTTCCGGTGGAAGGCGGAGGTGTTGACGATGGCAGTAAAATTAGAGGCGAAATACGAAAGATACGACGAGCCACAACCGGAGCCCGTGATCTGCATCAACCCTGAATGCGACTATCGGTTCTCCGTGAGCAACGGAACCGGTGTGGTCGTGACCTATCCTGATGGCGGCCCTAGCAGGCCGTTAACAGGGTGGCTCTGCACGCGCTGCGCCAAGGTCCTTCTAAAAAACTAAGACTGCTTCCAAGATGGGGTTGGCTGGAAGTCGAGGTGGTGACGATGGCGGACACGAAGGGCCCGCAGAGCCCGGATCGGCCCATATCAAGAAACCCAAGGTCACAACTCTCAGGTTCGGCGAAAAGGCCAAGCCGCCGAAGGCCAAAAGACAGGGCGCGGAATGGTAGAAGGGGGGTCTTTGATTAGGTATGGGCCTACATCACGCTAGACCGACGACGGCTGCCATCCTCTTGGCGTTCGGCCTCAAGGAGTTACCATCAGAAGTGCCTTACCAAAGACCGGACGGACGAGCGCTCGATTTGCCAGACCACCTGAAGAGGATCGAGATCAAGCAAATCTGCGCGAAGCTGTGCGACCGGAAACTCGCCTCCAGCTTTCAGATGGCGGACATCCTGCATTGGGTAGAGTCACATGAATCGCCGGAAGGTTACGATACGCTGCTGCACACCTTAGTTGAGAAACTTGGCTATAAACGTCGGACATTCTATAACGTACAAAGTGTGGGCAGGACCTTCCCACCGAACGAACGTCAGCACACCGTAACGTGGCACCATTACGACGTCATCCGGCGGAAGAAATTGTCAAAAGAGCAAAGGCATGACCTGCTCGCTCGCGACGAACGAGAGAATTGGACGGATAAGCGGCTTAGGAATGAGATCGAGAACACCCTGCGCGAAGCGAAAAGCTGCGGCACCCGAATTGATCGTCTCGAAGAATTGCTGTCGGAAATGCAGGAGGCCGCTGCAGAGTACGACGAATTGCACCCTATACTGAAAAGGCTGTCGGCCACTTTGAACCGAATGCGCGAAACGCGCTCGTAGGTCGTCACTCCCTCTTTACGCATTCAAATCCATACGCAGACAAGGGGGTTAACGTTCGGGCAGCGAAATTCAGAACGTGCGTCCATCGCAGGAGCATTCCCCCTGCTTTATCTGCCGCGAATTTTGCCGCGCTGATCTCATCGCGAAATGGGACGGTTGAAACGGACCATTCGCCGGTGGGAGTACACGAGCTGGCCATCGCAAGCCAAATAGGTGCGGTCGCGCATATCTCGCAGAGCATATACGTCGTTCGGCGCAGCAACTCGCTGCCGCAATGCTTGCAGTGGCTCATCTTCGAGAAGAGTAGATTAGCAGTTGTGCTCTTGAGCGCCGGATCGCATCGTCACGCCGGTTTGAATTTCACCAGCGTGCGCTCGGGCGTGACATCGTCGAAATGCACCGCCACCGGCATCCCGACCTTCACGCGCTCGGGAGCGGCGACGATATTGGTCGTCATCCGCGGACCCTCGTCCAGCTCGACGATCGCCAGCACGTAAGGCTCGGCGAACGCGCGGCTCGAGGCGCGCCGCACCACGGTGTAGCTGTACACCTTGCCGCGTCCGCTGACGCTCTCCCATCCGAGTTTGTCCGAGAAGCAATGTGGGCAGCGCTCGCGCGGATAGTAGATGAATTTCCCGCACGCGGCGCATCGCTGCAGGCTCAATTGATGACGCCGCGCGGCGTCCCAGAACGGCTGGCTGGTCGGCGTCGGCTTGGGCAGCGGCTTGGCGTACTCGCTCATGACCGGCGCTCCAGGATGAGGCTTGCCTGCTCGCTCATGATGCCGCCGTTGCCGTTGACGTAGGCGAGATGCGCGTCCTTCACCTGGCGCGCGCCGCCGCGGCCCATCAACTGGCGCACCGCCTCGGTCACGTGGCTCATGCCGCCGCCGAGTCCCGGCTGGCCGAACGAAAGCTGGCCGCCGTGCGTGTTGCAGGGAAAATCGCCGGCATACGAGAGATCGTGCTCCCAGACGAACGCGCCGCCCTGCCCTTTCTTGCAGAAGCCCGCGTCCTCGAGCGTCACGATCACGGTGATGGTGTAGCAGTCGTAGGGGCACACCAGGTCCATGTCCTCGCGCGCCACACCGGCCATCTTGAATGCGGCGTCGGCGGCAAAGCGCACCGGAGAATCCGTGAGCGACGGCGCATAAGTGATCGTCGCGTGGTTGGAGTACTCGCCCGCGCCGAGCAGCCAGACCGGCGGATGCTTGGCGCGCCGCGCGACCTCGGGCGACGCGACCACGACCGCCGAACCGCCGCTGCACGGGCTGACGATCTCATACAGATGGAGCGGATCGACGATCATGCGCGAGCCGAGCACGTCGTCGATCGTGATTTCGCGATCGTTGAAGGTGGCGAGCGGGTTTTTGACCGCGTTGCGGCGCTGATCGACCGCGACCTTGGCCATCTGCTGCGGCGTCGTGCCGTACTCGTACATGTGGCGCTGGGCGATCATCGCGTAGCCGCAGTTCGCGCCGATATTGCCGTAGGGCGCCTCGAACTCGCGCTGCACCGAAATCACCGGCGGCTTCTGGTCGCCGAACTTGTTGAGGTCGCCGACCACGCACAGCACCGCGTTGCACATGCCGGCGTTGATCGCCGCCGCCGCCCGCCACACCATCCCGGCCGGGCTCGCGCCGCCGATATCGACCTGGTTGAGCATCCGCGGACTGATTCCCATCACCTCGGCGACGCTGGCCGGATAAAGCAGCCCCGCATCCGCGAACGCCATGCCGCAGAGGAATCCGTCGATGTCGCGGCTCTCCAGGCCCGCATCCGCGATCGCTTCCGCCGCCGCGTCCGACATCAGGCCGAGCGCGGTCGCGTCCGGCGGGGCATCCTTGGTCGGCTTGAGCTCGCCGATTCCGATAATTGCAGCGCTTCCCTTGAGACTCATCGCGTAGTGCTCTCCGTTTGCGTCGGCCCGTTTGCCAATCGAATACCATAAATCGCGCGCAGGCGGTCAACGCGCGCGGGCTGACAGGCGCGATTCTTTCGGCTAGCGTGTTCCAATTCGCAAGGAGCGTTTCCCCAAGGAAAGCTTTTGCCAGGGAGCGTTTTGCCAAGGAGCGTCTTGTAAGATGGCCTTTGTCATGTGCGACGACCACAGCCTCTCGGTCGAAGCCGACGGGATGGACGTCGCGACCGCCAAGCAGACCATGTTGGGCGAGCCGAAACCGAACCCCAGCCCGATCGAGCAGGAGCTGCACGAGTTCGGCCGCGCCCATCGCGACTGCAACCTGCGCATCGTCCCCGACTAGAAGAGCGACCGTATGCCGGAGCCGCGCGCATCAGCGTATGACGCCATCATAGTCGGCGCGCGATGCGCCGGGGCGCCGACGGCGATGCTGCTGGCGCGCGCCGGCCATCGCGTGCTGCTGGTGGACCGCGCGGAATTTCCGAGCGACATCATGTCCACCCATTACATCCATCAGCCCGGAGTCGCGCGGCTGCGCCGCTGGGGCCTGCTGGAGACGCTGCTCGCGAGCAACTGTCCGCCGATCGAGCGTATCCGGCTCGACGCCGGCGAGGCCGCGCTCGAGGGACCGCCGATGCCGGCGGGCGACACCGCGATCGCGCTCTGTCCGCGGCGGATCGTGCTCGATCGGATCCTGTTCGAGGCCGCCGCCAGGGCCGGCGCCGAAGTGCGCGATCGCTTCGCGATGGAAGCGCTGCGTTTCGACGACGGCCGGGTGAGCGGAATCCGCGGGCGCGACCTGCGCGGCGGCGCGCTGTGCGAGGAAAGGGCGCGAATCGTGATCGGCGCCGACGGCCCGTGGTCGGCGGTTGCGCGCGCGCTCAATCCGGCGGAGTACGAGACCGTGCCCGCGATGACCTGCGGCTATTACAGCTACTTCGCGGGCGTGAACGTCAGCGCCTGCGAGATTCATCCGCGCGCCGGATCCACCGCGCTCGCTTTCGCCACCAACGACGGGCTCACCTGCGTCGCGATCGAACGGCCGCGCGCCGAGTTCGAGGCGTGGCGCGCGGATATCGAGGGCGGCTTCTGGCGCACGCTCGCCGCATCGCCCGACCTGTGCGAGCGCGTGCGCGCGGGCAAACGGGCCGAGCGCTTCGCCGGCACCGGCGGCATCCCCAACTATTTCCGCAAACCGTACGGACCCGGATGGGCGCTGGTGGGCGACGCCGGCTATCACAAGGATCCGATCACCGGCTACGGCATCACCGACGCGCTGCGCGACGCGGAGTTGCTGGCCGCGGCAATCGACGCCGGCCTTGCGGGCCGCGAGCCGATCGAGCGGGCGCTCGCGGATTACGAGAGCGCGCGCAATGCCGCGGCGATCGAGCCGTACCGCTTCACCTGCGACCTGGCGCGTCTGGAGGAACCGCCGGCGATGATGCTCGCGCTGATGCGCGCGCTCGCCGGCAACGCTGCCGACACGAGCCGCTTCATGGGCACGGTCGCGACCACGGTTGCGAGACCGGAGTTCTACGCGCCGGCCAACCTGATGCGAATCATGCGCGGGGCGGAGCGGTCGTGAAGGTGAGGAATCGAAAGACCCAGGCGATGCGCACGCGTAATCGGGAGAGGACGGCGTCCGATCGCGGATGAACGGTTGACCCTGCGCGCGGGCGCTCTGTAGTATGCACGGGCGGGGTGGAGCAGTCTGGTAGCTCGCCGGGCTCATAACCCGGAGGTCGAAGGTTCAAATCCCTCCCCCGCAACCAAAAAACCCGCACACAGTGCGGGTTTTTTGGTTTCTGCCCTTCGCGTTCAAGCCTGCCGACCGCGCCATCAAAGCGGCCGCTCGACTCGCGCATTCAACAACCGCTTTCAGCCGTTCCGATCGGACGGATTAAGGCAAGTTCGTCTTCGAAAATTCCACAAATCAGGGGTAAATAGGTCGTTAAAGCTTTGTTGTTGCATCATAGAGTAATAAATGATAAATTTAAGATGTTTAAACGATATTAATAGAGATACAAGCAGTTTTAGGAGAAAAGGATGCCCCCGAAATCCCACTTCAGAAAAGGCCAGATCGCGGTCGTCATGATGCTCCTCATGCTCCCGCTGCTGAGTCTGATCGGGCTCGGGGCAGATCTCGGACTGCTGTATTTCCACTGGGTCCTGGTCCAGAAAGCAACGGACGCGGCAGTGCTGGCGGGAGCCGGTTACCTCCCTAATCACACGTCCGAGGCACAAACAACGGCGAGCACATTTGCGACCACAAACGGATTGAAGGCCGCTGAAATCACCTCCAACACCGTGGCCGCCGACAACATGTCGATCACCATGACAACCTCGCGCACCGTCCCCTACTTCTTTCTGCAATTGGTCGGGGTGAATTCCGGGAAAGTCAAGCCCATTGCCAAGGCCGGCATCCAGCAAAACACCGCGCAGGCGCGAGGGCTGATTCCGATTGGGCTGCCGTGTTCGAGCACGAGCTGCAGCTACACCGCCGGTACGCTCTATCAAATGGTGCAGGCGGGCGCGAACGGCAAGGGTGGAAGTTGGAACGTCGGCCCCGGCAACTGGGGCCGGCTCGCACTTGGCGCCCCCGGTGCATCGCAGTTTTTGAGCAACCTGATCAACGGCTATCAGGGTTCGATTAACGTCAACGATTACGTCAACGCCGAGACCGGCCAGGTGAACGGCCCCACCGCCACGGGAGTTGGTGATCGCGTAAGTATGGGGAGCGCGGTCGATGGCGCGGTTAGTAATCCGACGCTGACGACCGTGCCCGCGTATGATCCACGGCTGGTCGCGGTTCCCATGGTCGATTTCACCGGGGCTACCGGCAGCTCCGTGCCGGTCCAGATCAAGGGATTTGCGCTCATGTGGCTGGATTCGTACACCAGCCAGGGCGCCAACAAAACCCTGAACGCCTATTTCCTGGGCACGATACCGGTAACCTCGGTCCCTTCGAGCACGACTACCTTCGGTGAGCTGCATCCGATCCTGCTGCAGTAATGCTGGGACGGCGGCTGTTCCTCATCATCGGCGAGTAACCGAACCCTGAACGGAGTCATAAAGTCATGAGCTTATCCCGTCACCGCCCTTCGACTGACGCATCGCCCATTCGCCGGCCCCGCGGCGCGCGCGCGCAGGCCATGGTCGAGTTCGCATTGGTCCTCTTCGTCGCGATGATCGTGTTGTTCGTGTCGATCCAGATGGCGTTCATCGGCCAGGCAGCGCTCGCACTGGGTCAGACGAATTACAACGCTGTCCGCTATGCAGCGGTCAATCCCACGCTCGGCTGCACCAGCGTGGCCACGTACATGGCGAGCAATGGAGCACCCACGGTCGCGAGGAACGGCGTGAGCTGTCCAAATGGCGATTCGGGCTGCGGCACGGGCCTTACCGTCTCGTCCGGGCAGGGTGTGCATGCGTGCATGGTGTGCACCACCGCCAGCGGCAGCAATTGCACTCAGCGAAAATTCGGTGACACGGTGCAGCTGCAACTCGCCTTCGATGCGACGAGCGTTATCTTCCTTTCGAGCAACAAAACGTCTCCGAATTTTTTCGGCATTCCGTTTCCCACCGTGCTGACCAGCACGGAGACCGCAATGAGCGAATAAGTCAGGCCGCGCCGTTCGGCTTGCATAGCGCGGCGTTTTTTACGCGCCGCGCTCACGACCGCGCAGCTCCAAAACGCAAGTTGTAATGCTTGAGCGCGATGCGCGCCTTCAATGCATTAGCGGGCGGCAAGTATAGGTCACTTCCAGCCAAAAGACATAGCTCCAGTTCAAGAGAGTTCAGCCGCGGCTGCCATAGCTCTTTATTTTGTCACAAGGAATATGCGATCCTGATATCGATTACGGCTGACTGTCCGTCGCGCGATCGATCGGCCGGCATCTTTTCCGCTCTTCCTCCTGCCCCTCACCTCACCCGGCCGATCGCGGTTCGCCGGCCAAATCACTCGAGCCGGTCAAGCCGCATGCCGTTCATGCCGGCCGGAAAGGAGGGCACCGTCCAAATCCAGGCCAGTCGAGGAGTCATATCGAAGATTCACATCCAACCGAGGTTGAGGAGGGAGTACTCATGAAGTGGCGAACCGCATGTGCCTCTGCCGCAGTGGCGATCGGAATGAGCCTGGCGGCGGGAGCGAACTCGCGCGCGGCGGCGACTTGCACGCCGACCAACTTTTATGTTGATGGCATCAACATGACTGCAGCGGAGATCAATCCGGGCGACGTCACCGGCGGGACCGTGGACGCGACCGGCTGCAACATCGGCATCTACTATGACGACGGCACCGACGGCGGCACGGTCGGCGGGACCGTAAGCGGGGCTACCGTCGAAAATGCGAACTACTTCGGCATCGTGGCCAACGGCGGCGGCGGCAATGCCGTCGTCACGGTCAACGTATTGAACAGCACGATCGAGAATATCGAAGAAAACCCGCCCAACGGCGATCAACACGGCAACGCCGTGTTCTATATCAACGGCAGCACCGACAGCGGCGTCGACGACTCCCGCACCTGCAGCACGGCAGCCGACGCCGGCACCAACGGCACCGTCTCCGGCAACATCGTCAGCGGGTATCAAAAGAACGGCATCACGGCCAAATGCCCGGGCGTCAACGTCATCGTCAGCGGCAACACCGTCACCGGGGCCGGCGAGGTTGACTATATCGCCCAGAACGGCATCGAGCTGGGACAGGGCGCGACCGGGTCGATCGACGGCAACAGCGTGACCGGAAACCGGTACACGGGAACCAACGACGCCGACTCCAGCGGCATCCTGGTGTTCGGCGGCGGCCCCTTCGGACCATTGACGACCGGAGCTCACGTCACCGACAACACGCTGACCGACAACGACGTCGGCATCTACGCGGTCAGCTGCAACGCGGATTGCTCGGGACCTCCGGACACGCCGACCGTTGAAATCATTCGCAAGAACGTCATCTCCAATGCCGGCGTCAGCAACGTGTCGGGCTGCGGCAGTCCGCAGGGTTACCAGGCGGCAATTTCGGATTTGGGACGAAACGACCAGATCGGCAAGAATACGATTAGCGGGCCCGGATACGCCACCAACAACGTGGCCTGCACTGGAACCGGGACCACCCCAACCTTGTTCGCCATCGATACCACGGGCTCGAACGCCAAGGTGCACAAGAGCAACATCGTCAGCCCATAGCGGCGCTTTCATCCGTTGGGCGGGGGCCCTTGTTGCCTCCGCCCAACGAAAGCCGACCGCGAAGCGGGGCAATCGGCAACCGGTGCCCGTGCAGCAACCCGATCATCCCGAAGGGTACGGTAACGCGCGGTTGACTCCCACGCCTGCGGGAACTTAGAAAGATCGAATGGCACTCAACGAGCAGTCCGGCCGCGCAGACCGCATGACGGCCGGGTTTTCATTCGATGCGCTCGCCCGCTTTCGGTCAAACCGGCTCGACTGGCAGCCGCTTAAGGGCGGTCCGCGATTTGACTATCCGATCGACTATTCGGTCGCCGTGACGGATGTCGACCGGACCGCGGGCGTAATCGAATTCATCGCGCGATGGACGCCCAACGCCTACTGTCATTACCATCGGCATCTCGGCCGAACCGTTTCCCGCGTGCTGCAGGGCGAGCAGCACATCATCGAAAGCACCGAGCTGCAGGTGGTTCACAAGGCTCGCAGGGCCGGCTTCCAGGGGCAAACGCCGGCGGGCGAGTTGCACATGGAATACGGCGGAGCCGACGGCGCGACCGTGATATTCCTGTGCGAAGCGATCGACGGAAATCTGTTCGACATCGTCGCCAAAGACGGCACCGTGATCGCCATGGCGACGCTCGACGACTTTGCCTCGGGACGGTTGCGCTAAGCCGGGCCCTTCGCGCCGGCGCGAGCAGTTGAACCCATTTTGAGGCTGCCGCCTCTGCGCTCGACGTAAAAGCGGCGGCACCGCAGCTCAGTCAAAAATTCGCCGTCACCGCCGCCGGGCCGGAGAGCAATCCCCAGGGTCTCGACTCCCGTGCGCGCGTTCTTCGCCGCCGCTATCTCGCGGGGCTCGGAAACAATCGCCAACGCTCAAGGCCAGGCATCGTGAAGACCTGATCTCCTGAAGGCCTGGATCTCGCCGCGCGCGTCGCGCCAACGAACCTCACGGATGGACGGCCGGCCGGGTGCCACCGAGCGATCCCCGTATTAGACAATGCGCCGGAATCTGGCAGAATTTCGCGAGTGCCGATTTCCCGGTGCAGTCTGGAAATCGACAGCCGGATCGTCGTTGCGCGGCGATGAAACGAAAGGGGGGAGGCGGAACATGCGGCGAGTGGTTTTCATCATGGCTGCGGGCATTGTGATTGCGAGCATCGGCGGCTGTACGAACCCTTCAACGCCGGCGGGCTACGTCGGATACGTCACCAAGCATCCGTACCTGCTGCCAGCGCGATTTTACCAACTCCAGACCGGTCCCACTTCAACCGGCCTGGGTTGGAGGCTCGAAGTGACCAATATCCTGGTGACGCCGATTACCAGCACAGAGGAGTTCACGGGCCCGAATGCGGTCCTGGCCAAGGACAATCTGCATATCGAGTTTCGCGCGCACCTGCTGTGGAAAATAGATCCGCAAAATGTCAGAGGGCTGGTCGAAAAATACGGGGGAACCGGTCCTTACCCGGAGCAGGCGGCGTACAACAATTTCGTTAAGGAGCCTTTCCGCACCTACACCCGCGACGAGGTTCAGAAGTTCAACGGCCTCGACGTCAAGGACAATATCGACGCAATCGGAACTGCGGTTCAGGACCGCATCTTGAAGCTGACGCAGGGCACCCCGTTCACGATCATCGGGGTCGTGATCGGCAACATTCAGTATCCCAAAGCCGTGGCCGAATCGGTGGCCAATAAGCTCGCTGCGACGCAAGTGCTCGAGCAGACCACGATAGAAATTCAGACCGCCAGAGCGCGGGCGCAAATTCGAGAAGCTGACGCCGAAGGCATCGCCAAAGCGATGGAAACCATCAACCAAAAGCTGACGCCGATCTATGTTCAGTATGAAGCGATCCAGGCGCAGGAAAAGATGGTCAATTCACCCAATCATACAGAGGTTTATATTCCCACCGGTCCGATGGGCGTGCCCATCGTAGGCACGATGAAGTTGGGCCAGGAGAGCAAACCGTAGCCTGCAAGCAGTCGGCCGATCCCGTGGGATGATCTGGAGCGTCCGCGCGGACGGGCGGTCGGATCGAGTTACGGGAACAGGGCGCGCCGAGCGACATACGCCCGCCGATCGCTCTGCGCGCGATCGGGAAGAGTCTCGACGGCAAGCGTTCTGACGCGACGCGCCGCCGGGACTGCACATCCGGTCGATGGCCGCTGGTTTCGAGCTGATTGCCTGTCTGCTGCCCCTCAATGTCGCCATCCCCTCCCCGCACGCAAGGTGCCGACACGCACCTTGCGTGGCCTCAGACTGTAGCGTCATCGGATCCCGCGCGGGTTCGCCCGCGCGAAATCTGACGCGCCGTGACCCGCGCCCCGATCAACCGCCACCGTGCTGGTTCGACAGGTGCCCCTTGTCAGTGTGCGATCCGGTCGTCCCGGCAGTCAGCGCGGAGACATGGCCGTAATCGGAGACCTGGGGTTTGTGCCATGGTTTCTTGATCTGCTTTTCCATGTTCGCTCCGTCGGCGGAGTTAAACTGACCAACTCTTGTTATGCTCATCTTTTCGAAACTGATACTTGAATCTCTTTTTTCGTTCTAAGATGCGTTATCCTAGCATGACTGCTCAATATCTGTCTATACCGTTCATAGATGCGAAGATAGGTCGAAATGAAGCGCTCCAACCCGATTCGCGGTTGGCGGGTACCGGCTGGAAATCAGCGGTGAAAAGGGACTATGCGCCCGCCGGGCGGCGGCAGTCAAAGGAAATCGCGCGCGCTAGACGATTTTGCGCGCCGTCTGCTGTACCCGATCCATCCAGGTCGACAATCCAGGCGCGTAGACCTGGGGGACGCATTCGGCGCAGATGTCTTCGGCCAGCAGGCGGATATTGCGCAGCGCGGCGGAAACCGTGGTTGCGCCGGTGAACTCGGGCGGAATGCAGATCACGAGGTCGCTCAGCGTGCGCAGCGCCGAATGGAGCGCGACCAGGATGGCCTCGAGCACCGTCTCCTCGGGCGCGCGTTGCGGGTTGTAGAGCAGCGCATGAATTGCGCGCAGCTCGCCGCCGAAAACCAGCACCGCGCTCTCCAGCCGCGCACCGACGCGCTCGGGCTGGCGGATGCCTTCGTCGCACAGGCTCGCGATCGACTGCAATTCCGACAGCACCAGGTGCAGGTTGGTCTGCACGCGGTCGAGGCGGGTTTCGAAGGTGACGTTGTAGATGTCGCGCACCAGCTCGTCCTGGCGGCGCGACACGAATTTCGCAACCAGCGCGCCGAAGATCAGCAGTCCGGTGACCGCCTCGAAAATCGAAAGCACGCGGGCCGGCCCCAGCGGCAGCACATCTCCGTAGCCGACCGAGGTCGTGGTGACGAAGCTGAAGTAGATCGCGCTCAGCAGCCCGCGCAGGTTTCCGGCGACCGGACGGCCGGTATCAACGAGACCGGGATGGCCTGCGAACCCGGCGAGCCAGTAGATCACGCCGCATGAAAGAACCACCCCCAGCCATACGAGGAAAATCTGCGCAGCCGAGAGACTCTCGACCACGTCGAGCACCGCGCCACCCCATCGGCGGCCGTACCCGGGCGCCATTCGCTGCGCGGCGCGCCCGCGCGCGGGCTCCACGATCGTTTCGCCCGGCGTTGGGACCGGCGGCGGAGCTTCGACCGAGGCGGCCGCGGCGGCGGCGGCGGTTTCGACCGGCAATCCGGACTCCTGCCAGTCGGCGATTCCGCCATGGTAATGGCGGGCGTGCGTGTAGCCCATCTGCTGAAGCAGGCCAACGGCCATCGCGCCGGCGGGTCAGGTGAACTTGGCGCAGTAGGCGGCGATATCGGCGTCACGCCTGGGCAGCATGCGCGGCGCGAGCTGTTCGAGTTCGGTCAGCGGAAGATTTAGCGCGCCGGGGATGTGCCCGGCGGCGAACATTTCGCGCGGGAGCACATCGATCAGCGTGAGCGAGGGATCGTTGAGGCGGCGCTTTATCTCGTCGCGCGAAATTTCCGGGACTTCAGGCACGGCGCCGCCGCCGGCCTGCTCGGGAAAGGCGCTGTCCATAGCGATCCACAATACGGCGCGCGCCGGGCAGTGTCACGCGCCCGACGTGATGCGGATCCGCGGACGCCTGAACCGGCAAGCGGCCGGCCTGTTTGCGCTGCTTCGCGCCGTGATATGATTTAGCGGCATTCATCCGAACGCGCGGGCCGGCGCGCCGGATGTGCGGATTTTGTTCGTCTGCTCATCAGCGTGGAGATTCACCGAGGAGGACCGAGGATGAAGCGGCTTGCGGTTCCATGCGCTGCCGCGCCCGCATCCCGCGCGCCAGTACCGGCCCGAGGATGCGTGGGCGGAGCAATCGCCCTCATTCGAGGCGCCGCGCCGGCCGGCGCGGGAGCGTCGGCTAATCGGATTGTCCGGGGATACCCGGGCGGCGCCCCGCGCGAGCGCGGGCGCGAGCGATCATGACCGACGGCAAACGCGTCCTGGTCGCCGAAGACCATCAGCGAACCCGCAATGCGTGGGCCGAGTTGATTTCCTCGTGGGGCTTTGAGGTCGAGGCCGCCGAGGATGGCCAGCGCGCGCTCGAGCTGGTCGGCAGCTTCGAGCCGCACATCCTGCTGCTCGACCTCAAGCTGCCGTTGAAGGACGGGCTCGAGGTGCTGGGCGAGATTCGCCGGCGCGGCCTGCCGATCACGACCATTGTGATCTCCGGCGAAGGCGACATTCCGGACGCGGTGCAGGCGATCAAGCTCGGCGCGTACGACTACCTGCGCAAGCCGGTCGACCCGCCGCGTCTGCGCCAGACGCTGAACAATCTGAGCGAGCATCTTGCGGTAAGCGAGGAGAACCAGCGGCTGCGCTTGCGGCTGATGGGCGCCGGCGAACTTGGACCGATCGTCGGGCAGTCGCAGGCGATGCGCCGGGTGATGGCGCTGATCGAGCAGGCGGCGCCGAGTTCGGCTTCGGTCATCATCCAGGGCGAGAGCGGCACCGGCAAGGAGATCGTCGCACGCACGATTCACGAGTATTCGCCGCGGCGCGGCGGGCCGTACGTCGCGATCAACTGCGCGGCGCTGCCCGAGGGGCTGCTCGAGAGCGAGCTGTTCGGTCACGAGCGCGGCGCCTTCACCGGCGCCGATGCGCGGCGCGCCGGATGCTTCGAGCTGGCCAACGGCGGCACCCTGCTGCTCGACGAGATCGGCGAGATGAAGCCCGAGCTGCAGGCCAAGCTGCTGCGCGTGATCGAGGAGCGCAAGCTCCGGCGTGTCGGCGGCAGCGCCGATATCGCGCTCAACGTGCGCGTGCTGGCGGCGACCAACCGCGACCTGGGCGAGGCGCTTCGCGCGGGCCGCCTGCGCGACGATCTCTATTACCGGCTCAACGTATTCACCATCGCGCTGCCGCGCCTGGCCGAGCGGCTGGAGGATCTGCCGGCGCTGACGGATCATTTCGTGCGCGAGTTCGCGCGCGCCAACGGGCGGCAGATAACCGGGGTCGACAACGAATGCCTCGAGGCGCTCAAGGCGCGCGCCTGGCCGGGCAACGTGCGCGAGCTGCGCAACGCCATCGAGCGCGCGGTCATCGTCAGCGCGGGGCCGCTCATCGGCGCGGCCGATCTGCCGGCCGAGCGCGTGCTCGCCGGTGCGGCCGCCGCGGCGCATTCGGCGCCGCCGCCCCCGGCGCCGGCGCCCGCGAGTGCGGGCTTGGGCGCGGCGCCCTCGGCCGCGGAACCGGCCTCACCCGGCTGCGAACTGCCGGTGGGCCAGCCGCTGCGCGAGGTCGAGCGCCAGCTTATTTTGAAAACGCTCGAGATGGTCGGGAACAACCGGGTGCGCGCCGCCGAAATCCTCGGCATCAGTCCCAAGACGCTGTACAACAAGCTCGGGCGCTATCAAGCGAAGTCGGCGGCCGGCGAAAGCGAGGCCGACGATGGCGAAGGCAAAGACCTCGCGACGGACGGCGGCGCGGCCGCGCAAGGGGCAAACGGCAAATCCGGGCCGGCCGGCAAGGCTTAGACGGACGCCGGCCGTGAGTTAGCCTGGAACAGCTCGCGCTATGGGTCTGCGGACCAAAATCGCCGCCATTTTCGTTCCCCTGCTGGTGCTCGCGGTGCTCGCCGTCAGCGCCACCGAGGCCAATCACGCGGTGGGCGTGATGGTCAAGGACCTGGGTGACTCGGGCGAAGTGCTGGTCAACGAAACCTTCGAGCAGATCCGCGCGGCGCTGGCGCAGACACAGGGCGATCCGGCCACCGTGTTGCGCCAGGACACGGCGCTCGCGGCGCTGCTCTCCTCCTCGCGCGCGTTCGGCAAGGGGGTGGTGTACGCGCGGGTCGAGACCGCCGGCGGCGAGCTTATCGCGGGCTCGAGCGGCGACCCGGTGGGAGCGGCGCCGCGGCCGTTTGCCGAACTGAAGCGCGCGGCCGAGCGCTGGTCGCCGTTCGCGCGCATCCGTCCGTTGTGGGGCGAGCACATCTACGAGATCAGCGCGCCGGTCGAGATCAACCAGCGCCCGTTCGCGATGATCAAGGTCGGGCTCTCGACCGCGCTCATCGCGAGCGAGGTCGGCCGCGCGGTGACCAACGTCGTGTTCATCGCCATCGTGGTCACGGTGATGAGCCTGGCGGGCGCGCTGCTGGCCGGCGCGCTGCTGCTCGCGCCGGTGGCGGCGATCACCACCGAGGTCGAACGGCTGGCGGCCGGCCGCGACTCGGGCAACCTGCTGATCCGCGGGCGCGACGAGCTGAGCGCGCTCGCGCGCAAGTTCAACGAGCTGTCGCATCGCGTGCGTGCCGACCGCGTGCAATGGGAGGACGAGCGCGGCCGCTTCCTCAATATCTTCCGCTCGATCGAGGACGCGGTGCTGCTGCTCGACGCCGACGGCTGCGTGCGCTTTTCCAACGACGACGCGCAGGGCCGGCTCGGCCTGCCGGCGGGCGGCCTGGCCCAGGGCAAGACGCTCGGCGCGCTGCTGGGCGAGAGCCATCCGCTGGTCCGCGTGGTGCGCACGGCGCAGGCGGCGGGCAGCGAGTTGCGCGACGTGGCGATCGAGGAGGGCGCGGATGGCGAGCGCTCGCGCCTGCTGGTCTCAATCTTTCCGCTCGGCCGCGACGCGTCGCGGGCCGGCCAGCTGGTAATTGTGCGCGACCTCGAATCGGTGCGCAGGCTCGAGAGCGTGTTCGACGACTCCGAGCGGCTGGCCCGCCTGGGCGGCCTGTTCTCCGGCGTCGCGCATCAGATCCGCAATCCGCTCAACGCCATCACGCTCGAACTCGAGCTGCTCAGCCAGGACGCGCGCGCTTCGCGGCCGGTCGAGGATCACGTGCACGCGGTACGTGAAGAAATGAACCGCATCGACGTGGTAATCGAAGCGCTGATGCGCTTCATGCGTCCGGGTCAGTTGAAAATCGAGCGACTTGCTGTAAACGATCTTCTGAGCGAGGTCGCAAGCAGCGTGAACGACCCGCGCATCGCGGTGGATTGCGATTTCGATCCGGCGGTGGTGTTTATCAAGGCCGATCGTGCGGTACTGATGGAAGCATTGCGTAATCTGGTGCAGAACGCCGCCGACGCGATGCCGCGGGGCGGCCGGCTGCGCCTGAGCAGCGCGCTCGCCGACGGCTGCGTCGAGTTGACGATCGCGGACACCGGCGAGGGCATCGCGCCCGAGCACCTGGAGAATATCTTTCAGCTCTACTTCACCACCAAACCGGACGGCAACGGCGTGGGCCTGCCGCTCGCGCTGCGCGCGGTGGACCTGCACGGCGGCACGCTCAAGCTCGATTCACGGGTCAGCGAGGGAACCACGGTGCGCATCCGCCTGCCGCTCGAGGATCGTCCGCCGCGGGCCAGTTTCAACATGAGCGCAAACTAGGTTGCGGAACGCGGCAGACTGCGCCAGTGGGCCGCAACCGACGAATTGACGGGCATAATGAAGGGCCGGCGAAACGTGCGCCTGTGCGGCGCGATTACGGGCTTGTGTATGATTGCCGCCGGATGTTCCGGACCCAACGGCAACTGGTACATCCCGAGCTTTATGCGTCCGCCGCAGCCGCCGCCCGCGCATCGCTATCAGCCCAGCGTGGGCAGCGAGATCAGCAGCACCCCGGCGCCGGTCGAGACCGAGCGTCCGAAGCGCGCCGCGCGCACACGGCGCGCACCGGCGCGCGTCGAACAGGCGGCCGCCCCGGCGCCGACGCCCGCGCCGCCGCAAGTCCCGCTGCTGCCCGCGCCCTCGGTCACGCTCGCCGACGCACCGTCCAAGGAGCGCACCCAGCGCATGCTCGACGAGGCGCGCGCCCGGCTCGCGCGCATCAACCGCAACAGCCTCGGCGCCGACAGCGCGACCACCTACGACCAGGCAAACAACTTTCTCGAGGCCGGCCGCCACGCCCAGGACGAGAACGACTACGTCGCCGCCTCAGGCTACGCGCAAAAGGCCGCGCTGCTCGCGGCCAAGCTGGCACCCGGCACGAAATGATTTTACGGCGCCGCGCGCCGGCGCTGTTCGGGTTCGCAGCGCGAAGAGCCGGAAGAGGGCCGCTCGCGCGCAGCCTGCGCTGCGTTCGTAACGGCCCTCTTCCATTTTGAGCGCGGCCTTTGCCGGGCCGCGGCTCGACGGCGGGGTTGCCCCTGTTCCCTCTAAATCCGCTCTTCCGGGCCCGCGTTCGCCGTGCGCGCGCGCCGGGCCGCTCAGCGCTCCGCTAGGGCATCGTCGAGCCGGCGGGCGGCGCGAGCGTCACTTCCAGATGCTGCCCGTTCGCGGCGGGAGGCTCCGGCCGCAGCGGAATCCCTGGGCCGGTCATATAGGGTTCCGCTGCGGACCGGATAGCCGCTCCGCCAAGCGATGCGTGCGCGGTGGTCGAGCCGAGCCACGCCTGCGACCAGATAAGCATCGCGCCGGCAGCAGCCAGCGCGAGTGCGGTCATGGCGAGCGCGGCGCGCACCAGGCGCGCGCGCGAATTGAGCTTGCGCGGCTCCGCCTGCGCGCCCACGCGCAGCCGTTTGGCGCCCAGCAGGTCCTCGTATTCGCCGACCGCGTTTTTGACCATGGCCAGGCTGACCTTGCGGCTGCCCGCGGCGTAGCCCTGGAGCATTGCGTTGTGGCTGAGCACGTTGATCTGACGCGGGATGCCGCCGCTGTGCGCGACCAGGTGATTGAGCGCGGCGGGGGCGAAGATGCGGCTCGCCGACCCGCCCCGCGCACGCAGCCGGCAGTCGATATACTCGCGCACCTCGGCCGCGCGCAGCGGCTTGAGCAGCGTGCGCGCGCCGATGCGCTGATTGAGGCTGTGCCGGCCCGGCTCGGCCAGGCGCGTGACCAGCTCCGGCTGGCCGACCAGGATGATCTGCAGGCGCCGCTCCTCGAACGTGTCGGTGTTCGAGAGCAGGCGCAGGCCCTCGAGCGCCTCGTCGCTCAGTTCCTGGGCCTCGTCGATCACAATTGCGATCCGCTCGCCCGCCCGTGTGCCGTTGAGCAGCGCCGCGAACCCCTGCGACACCTCGAGCGCCGTCTGCCCGCTCCATCCCGGCGCAAGCTGCGACATCACGACCTGCATCATCTGGTCGAAAGCGAGCCGCGGATTGGTGAGCAGCGCCGTGCGCACCTGCGCATGGCGCCGCGCGAGCATCGAGCAGACCAGCGTGGTTTTTCCGACTCCGCTCTGCCCGACCAGCAGCGTGAAGCCGGTCGGCTCGTGCATCAGCCCCCATTCCAGCGCGGCCAGCGCCTCGCGATGCGTATGACTCAGGTATAGAGCTCCCGGCGCGGGAGTGAATTGAAAGGGCGGTCCGGAGAGCCCGAAGTGATGGTGGTACATACGTGGTCTTAGAAGAACGATGTCATCGGCGAAGGCGGCGGTCCGCTGCAATCCCGGGGCGCTTTGACTGGTGCTGATCGACGTTCGCGGCGCATCCGGAACCGAGAATTACGGCGATGGCCCGCAACCCGGTCCATTAGCATTAACTCCCCCCGTATCGCTGAGCCCACCTGATCCAACCCGAGCATTTCAATTCTGGCGATGTCGGTTGGATGGCCCGGAAGCTCAACCGACGGCCACCATGCCGTCCGCCATTGCACCACCCTCACACCATCCTCGGCTCAGCGGCTTCCGGGCCTGGCTGCCAAAGGACGAGGCAAAGTCCATGCCCGCCCCGGCGAAGACAATTCAATGATTTTTTCGACTCGACGTCGAAAAAGCGGCAAAGGTTACCGACTCATTGCGGTAAAGGTTTCCTGAACCTTTCCCTGAAGTTAAAACGCGTCCTGTCAAGTTTCACCATCGGGCCGCGCATCATTAGTCTATGCGGGTTTGCTTTTTGCCGGCGCGCCATGCGATCAAACGGCCGACGAGCCCCGAAACCATCCGCGGAGGAAGCCATCATGAGCAGCGAGGACAGCAAAAGGATCGTCCTGGGATTCTTCGAGAATCTGAACGCCGGCAATGTCGCCCCGGCGCTGGATGCGCTCAGCGAATCCGCAACCTGGTGGATCCAGGGAAATTTTCCGCTCTCGGGAACCCGCACCAAGGCGCAGTTCGTCGAACTGCTGGGCCAGCTCGGCGCTTCGATCGGCGGCGCACTTGCGCTGCGTGTCAGGGGCGTCACGGCCGAGGGCGAGCGCGTCGCGGTTGAGGCCGAGTCATTCGCCAAAATGAAAAACGGCAAGACCTACCAGAATCGCTATCACTTCCTGTGCGAGGTGCGCGGCGGAAAGATCCAGGCCGTGCGCGAGTACCTCGACACGATGCACGCCAACGAGGTGCTCTGTAGCTGAACAGCGCATGGCCGCGGGTCCCGAGCGGTCCCGCGGCCATCGTCTGCGTCACTTCGTGTCGCGATACGTCGTGTCGCGGCGCGTGCCGCCGCCGGGAGCGCCGCCCTCAGGCGAGCAGCGACCTGGCGACGGTCTCGCGATGAATCGGCGCGTTGCCGAAATTCGCCTCGCCGGCGAGCGCGCGGCGATGGTACAGATGCATGTCGTGCTCCCAGGTGAACCCGATTCCGCCGTGCACCTGGATCGCTTCGCTGGTCACGTTCTTGGCCATATCTGACGCGTACGCCTTGGCCATCGGAACGGCCGTGGCCGCTTCCGCCAGCCGCTCGTCCACCGTCCAGCAGGCGTAATAGGTGAGCGAGCGCGAATTCTCGACCGCGACCATCATGTCGACGCACTTATGCTTGACGGCCTGGAACGATCCGATCGGCTTGCCGAACTGAACGCGCGTCTTGGCGTAATCAACCGCGATGTCGAGCGCCTTCTGTGCCGTGCCCACCATCTCGGCCGCAAGGCCTGCAGTGGCGATATCCAGCGTGCGGCGCAGGACCGGCCATCCCTGGCTCTCCTTGCCGAGCAGGTTGGCGGCGGGGAGGGCGACGCCGTCGAACTTCACGTGGCACAGCCGGCGCGTCATATCGACGGTCTTGAGCTGCGTGACGGTCACGCCCTTTTGTTTCGCCGGCACCATCAGCAGCGTTATCCCTTCTTCGCCGCTGCCGGCGCTGCGCGCGGCGACGATAATGCAATCGGCGACGTGCGCGTCGGGCACGAAGAATTTCTCACCCGAGAGCGTGTAGTCGCTGCCTTTCTTTGCGGCCTTCAATTCGATTCCGCCGGCGTCGAAGCGGCCGGCGGCCTCGGCAATCGCGACGGTCGCGATATACTCGCCCCTGGCCATCTTCGGCAGCAGCTCTTTCTTCTGCGCGTCGGAGCCGCCTTCGATGACCGCGGGCGCGCCGAGCAATGCGGCGGCGAAGAACGGGCCGGGGATCAGCGCCTTGCCGGCTTCCTCGGCGATCACGGTCATGTCGAGAAAGGTGCCGCCCTGGCCGCCGTACTGTTCGGGAATCAGCAGGCCGGGCCATCCGAGCTCAACCAGCTTGCGCCAGAAGCCCGCGTCGTGGGCGCTGTCGTCGGACATCATCTGGCGGACAAACTTGGTGCTGCAGTTGTCAGCCAGAAAGCGCTTGGCCGCGTCGCGCAGCATCTCCTGTTCTTCCGAAAATCCGAAGTCCAATCTGGCTAATCCTCCGTCGCGCGTGGGAAACCCGGCCGGCAAATCAGGATCGCCCCCAGGTCAAATTCCAGCTACCACTAACCGTTCGGAACAGGCAAGCGCCACGGCTGCCATCGTCAGCCAACCGCGGTGCGTGGCGGTCGCGTCGCGCAGCGCGAGGCGGCGCTTCCTACTTGCCGCCGACCAGCGCCAGCACGCCCGAATACTGCAGCGTGCCGTAGCCCCCTCCGAGCGGGCCGATCTCGAACCCGGTGAAAAAGCCGGCGACCGGGGGATGGCCAAGGTCGCGGCCGATGTAGGCCGAGTCGTGATCGGCGATGTTGTAGAGTCCGGCGCCGCGCGACACGCAATCGAAGTACAGCCCGAAAGCCGGCGGCGCCGCGGCGCGCGCGCTCATCTCCGCCAGCGTCGCCTTGAGGTCCTCGCGCGCGCGCTCGGCGTTGCGCAGCGCGAATCCCACGCGCTCGCCGATTCTTGGCCGATGCGCAACCGCGAGCACGCCGTGCTCGGCGCTGGCGCCCACGATATTGCGCACGAGGTACTGCCCGCGCTCCATCCGCTCGGCTTCGGCATCGAGCGGGATGCCGAGGAAGACGAAGGCGACCGCGCGCTTGAGATCGTCGGCGAGCGGGCCGGCGGCTTCGGCGAACACGTCGAAGGCGCGGCGGCCGTCCAGCTCGACCAGGATATTGTCGCGCACGCCGGTGACGCGATGGGTCGCGCCGAGCGGAGTGCAGGCGAGCGACGCGCCCAGGTTGAGAGCGAACTCGCCCGCGAGCAGCATCCCCGACACCGCATTCGAGCTCACGGTGTCGCCGCAGAACTGAAAGGTCTCGCCAATCGAGCCGTCCTCGCTCGCGCCGCCGCCCACCACCTTCACGCCGGGCAGCTCGCGGGCGAGCGCCGAGAGCAGCGCGTCGGGTTCGGTGTTGTAGGTGTCGGCGAAGAGGCAGAGCAGATTGTCGGGGCCGAGCGCCGGGCGCACCGCGGCCGCGATTTCGCCCGCCGCCTCGCGCGCGCGACCGCGCAGCGCGGGCACGAACAGACGCTTGGCGTTGAGCGAGCTGCCGCCGAAAACCATCACCGCGACCGCCGGGCCCGCCTCGATCTCGCGCTCGCACGCGATCACCCCCGCGCTGGAGCATCCGGCGACCTCGCGCGTGCGCGCCTCGGCCGCCACCGTGCGTGTGATGAGGCCGAAAGCCGCGCCGTGCGCGGTAGTTGCGAAGCACAGCGCGCCGGCGGCGTGATGCAATCCGGCCTGGCGCATCGCGTCGGCCGTGGCCTCGGCCGCGGCGACCCTGGGATTGTTCGAAATCGAATATCCGACTCCCGCGTGCAGCATCGCTGTCTCTCCGCCCGTTGCCGCCCGATCAGGTTCCGCCCGCGAAACGCAACAGTTCGACCATGCGCCGGATCCCGTTGCCCAGCTCTTTGACCGAAATCCGCTCGTTGACGCCGTGCACGGTGTGCTCCTGCGCGGCGGTCAATTCAATCGGCACGAAGCCGTAGGCGACCAGGCCGGCCGCGCGGAAATAGTGGCTGTCGGTGAAGCCCGCGATCATGGTCGGGATAACCGTGCTGTCGCCGTCACGCGAGGCGACCGACTCGACCGCGTTCATCAGGATCGAGCGCGCGGGCGAGGAGGCGGCGGGAAAGTTCAGCAGCACATCGACCTTGACCGTGTTGTCGCCGATCACGTTGCGGAGGCGGTCGAGAAATTCCCTGGGATCGGTGCCCGGCAGCAGGCGGCAATCGATCTCGGCGTAGGCGGTCGGCGCAATCACGTTGGTCTTCTGGCTGGCGCCCAGCACGGTGGGGGTGACAGTGTCGCGCACCATAGCATTGTAGCGCGGCGTTGTCAGGAACTGACGCCGGTAGGCCGGCCGGCGCAACGCCAGCGTCAGGTTCTTGAATTCCGCGGGTCCGCCGTCGAGCCGGGCGATCGAGCGGAAGTAGTCGCGCACCGTGTTGAGCACGTGCACCTCGGGGCTGTAGGCGATAAGCCGGCCGAGCGCGGCGGTCAGATGGGTGACCGCGGTCGCGTCGGGCGGCACCGCGGCGTGGCCGGCCGCGCCTTCGGCCGTCAGGCGAATCCACAGCGGCGTCTTCTCGGCGATCGACACTGCGTAGTAGCGATGGTGTCCGGGGGTCTGCTCGATGCCGCCGCCCTCGTTGAGCAGGTAGCCGGCGTCGGAGAACACCTGCTTTTCGTGGTTGACGAACCATTCGGCGCCGTTGCGTCCGCCGGCCTCCTCGTCGCCGGTGGCGATGAAGATGATGTCGCGATCGAGCAGAATGCCGGCGCGCTTGATCGCGAGCATCGCCATCATCTCGATCACGCCCGGGCCCTTGTCGTCGATCGCGCCGCGGCCCCAGATGTCGCCGTCCTTGACCTCGCCCGAAAACGGCGGCACCTGCCATTGCTTGGCGACCGCCGGGACGACGTCCATGTGGCTCAGCAGAATGATCGCCTTGGTGTGCTTGCCAATCCCGCGCAGTCGCGCCGCCACCACGCCGCGGCCCGGCGCCGGCTCCCATACGGTGGCCGGAATGCCGTCGGCGAGAAACTTCTCGCGCAGCATCCGCGCCGCGCCCAGCTCGTTGCCCGGCGGATTGCTGGTGTCAATGCGGATGTATTGCGAGAGCAGCGCGGTCGCTTCCTGGGTGAGCTTGTCCCAGTTGAAGCCGCTGTCCTCCGCACTCGCACCGTGCGCGCGGGCGGCCGGCGCGGCCGCCCATCCGCGGCCCCGGCCGAGAACGCGCGCGTCAAGCGCAACCGCCGACAGCGCCACCGCCGCGGCGCACGCGAGACAGCACGCGGCCCATCGCACGCCGCCGCGCGGCGCCGGACGAGAGCGGTTTGAACGCCCGCGGTTGCAACGCTGAATGAACATCACCGCATCCGCCGCCTGCTTCCGGACGCAAGATCGATTCGCGCACTGCCTAGCGTTCGCCAAAGTTGAATATCTCGATCACCGTCTGCAGGAACTGCGCCGCGGGCGCGCCATCGATCAGGCGATGGTCGAAGGTCAGGCTGAGCGTCATCATCGAGCGGCGCGCGACTTCGCCGCGATGGATCACCGGTTTCTCGACAATTCTGCCGACGCCGAGAATCCCGGTCTCTCCCGCATTGATGATGGGGGTGAACGCGTCCACGCCGTAGGTGCCGAGATTGGTGATGGTGAAGGTGCCGCCGCTGACCTCCTCGAGGCGCAGCTTGCCCGCGCGCGCCTTCTCGCCCAGCTCGCGCGCGATGGGCGCAAGCTCGCGCAGCGACTTGCGATCGGCATCCACGATCACGGGCACGATAAGTCCGTCCTCGAGCGCCACAGCAATACCGACATTGACCTGGGGCGCGATCGCGATCGCGCCGTCGGCGAGCCGCGCATTCATACGCGGATGACGGCGCAGGGCGCGCGCCACCGCCTGGATCATCAGGTCGCCGTAGGTGAAGTCGAACTGGCGCAGGAGGCGCTCGCGCAGCTCGACCGCGGGCGTGACGTCGGCTTCGCTGGTAATGGTGAGCTGCGCGCTCTCGCGCAGGCTCTGCATCATGCGCTCGGCGATGACTTTGCGCATGCCGCGCATCGGGATGCTGCCGGCGGGCGCTTTGGCGGCGGCGGGAGCAGGCGCGCCCGCGGGCGCGCCTGCTCCCGCGGGCGCGCCGGACGTGGAGCGCGCGGCCGCCGCCGCGCGCTCCACGTCCTCGCGCGTGATGCGTCCGCCGGGGCCGGTGCCGGCGACGCGCGCAAGCTCGACGCCGAGTTCGGCGGCGAGCTTGCGCGCGACCGGGCTGATCGCACGCCGGCCGGTGCCCGCGGATTCATCTGCGGACCCCGTCACCTGCGCGGCAGGGGCGGGCGCGGCCGCGGCGGGCGCGGCCGCGGCGGGCGCGCCCGCCCCTGCTGCGCCGCGGCCTGGCGTAGCGGCCGCTACGCGGCCGTCGCCATAGCGTGCGCGAATTGCGGCGGCGTCTTCGCCGCTCTCGGCGATCACCGCCACGACCACGCCGCAGGCGACCGTCTCGCCTTCGCCGACCAGCGCGGCGGCGAGCGTGCCGGAGGCCGGCGCCTCGACTTCGTACAGCACCTTCTCGGTCTCCACTTCGTAGAGCGGCTCGCCGGCCTGCACGCTTTCGCCGGGCGCCTTGAAATAGCGCTGGACGGTGCCCTCCTGCATGGTCAGGCCGAACTTGGGCATGCTTACTTCGACGGGCATCGGGGTCTCGCAGGGCGTCGTCTCAACCGGTCGGACGGGCGGGAGTCTCTAATGACCCGCGACCTCGCGCACCGCCGCTTCGATCCGCGCGTCGTCGGCGATAGCCGCGCGCTCCAGCGGCGGGCTGAAGGGTATCGGCACGTCGAGCGAGGTCACGCGGCGCGGCGGCGCGTCGAGCATGTCGAATCCCTTCTCGACGATGATCGCCATGAGGTCGCCGGCGGCGCCGCCGCGCAGATGGCCTTCGTCGGCGATCACCACGCGATTGGTCTTGGCCACCGACTGCAGGATGAGCTCCTCGTCGAGCGGAATCAAAGTCCGCGGATCGATCACCTCGACACTGATGCCGTCGGCGGCCAGACGCTCGGCGGCCTTGAGCGCCTTGGGCACCATCGCGCCCACCGCGACGACCGTGACGTTGTCGCCGGCGCGCTTGATCGCACCCTTGCCGAGCGGAACCAGGTGATCGCCTGCGGGCATTTCTTCACGAAGCCGGCCGAGCGCGAGGTGCTCGAAGACGATCACCGGATTATCGTCCCTGATTGCGCTCTTTAAGATGCCCTTTGCGTCGGAAGGCGATGAAGGCATCGCGAGCTTCAATCCGGGCACACTCAGGAACTGCGCGTAAACGGTTTCCGAGTGCTGCGCGGCCGCGCCGCCGACCGCGCCGTACACGGCGCGGAAGGTGATGGGCAGGCGCGCCTGACCGCCCGACATGTAACGGAGCTTGGCCGCCTGGTTACACACCTGGTCCATCGCACAGTAAAAGAAGCTTGCGAACTCGACCTCGCAAATGGGCCGCGTCCCGGCCATCGCCGCGCCCACGGCCGCGCCGACGAAGCCGGCCTCCGAGATGGGCGTATTGCGCACGCGCGAGGCGCCGTACTTCTTGAACAACCCGCGGGTTGCGCCGAACGCCGCCAGCACCACGTCCTCGCCCATCACGAAGGTGAGCGGGTCGCGCGCCATCTCCTCGTCGATCGCCTGGTTGATTGCCTGGATATAACTGGTCTGCGCCATTGTCGATGCACCTCGCTTAGCGGCGGCAGCGGACGCCGCACGGTCCGCTATGCGTAAACGTCGTCGGTGACTTCCGCGGCGTCGGGCAGTTTCGCCTGGCGCGCGAATTCGACCGCGGCTTCGAGTTCAGCCTGGGTTTCGTTGACGATGCGATCGAGCTCGTCCTTGCCGATCTTGCCGCCCTCGAGCACGAAGCGCTCGAATTTCATGATCGGACATTTCTTTTTCCACGATTCGATTTCCGCCTCGGTGCGATAGCCGTTCGAGCCGAGAAACGCCTGCTCGCCGACCACGTGGCCCTCCCATCGATAGGTCTTGCACTCGAGCAGCGTCGGCCCCTCGCCGGCGCGGGCGCGCGCGATCGCCTCGCTTGCGTAGCCGTACACCTCGAACACGTCGTTGCCGTCGACCACGTGGCCGGGGATGCCGTAGGCCTGCGCGCGCGCGGCGATGTCCCTGACCGAGGTCACGGTCTCCATCGGGGTGAACTCGCCGAAGCCGTTGTTTTCGCACACGAACACCACCGGCAGCTTCCATACCGCGGCCAGGTTGAGCGATTCGTGGAAGGTGCCTTCGTTGGACGCGCCGTCGCCGAAGAAGCACGCGGTCACGTCGTCGCGCCCGGCCACCTGCGCGGCCAGCGCGGAGCCGGTCGCGATCGGCAGGCCGGCGCCGACGATGCCGTTGGCGCCGAGAATGCCGAGCGAGAAATCGACGATATGCATCGAGCCGCCCTTGCCCTTGCAGTAGCCTTCGCGCTTGCCGTACAGCTCGGCCATCATGCGGTCGAGCCGACCGCCCTTGGCGATGAGATGGCTGTGGCCGCGATGGGTCGAGGTGATGCGGTCGGACTTGCGCAGCGCCGCGCACACGCCGGTCGCGCTCGCCTCTTCGCCGATCGAAACGTGCACGAAGCCCGGCAGCTCGTTGGCGATCGCGAGATCGCGCACCCGTCCCTCGAACTGCCGTATGCGCTGCATCGAGCGGTACATCTCGAGCATCAGGTCTTTGCCGAGGTCCATCGCTTAACCCTCCCTTGCCGGGACACGCTTGCGCGCGGGTGGCGCGTCAGCGAAAGGGAAGGTATTACCGTTCGGCGCGATCGTCAAACGAACAGCGCCGGCATCACGCGCAAGCCGTCAGCTTCAACCGCACGTCGTTTCAGGCGCGCACCGCGGCCGTGCTAGAGATGTCCCGCGATGGCGGCCGCGGGCAAAATGACGAACCGAACGCGCGCGCGGCGAGCCGCGCCGCCCGGCGGTCCACCCCGCTCGCGCAACGGCCCCGGCGCGGTTGCGCCCGTCAACGGACGCACGGTCGGGAAGCTGCTGCGCCTCCTGCGGCGCGCGGCCAGGGGATGGAATGCGCCGGTCATGGCATTGGAGGCCGCCGAGCACGGCGACCCCTTCCGCACGCTCATCGGATGCATCCTGAGTCTGCGCACGCGCGACGAGACCACGGCCGAGGCGGTGCCGCGGCTGTTCGCGCGCGCATCGACGCCGCAGGCGATGCTCCGCCTGGGCGCCGGGACGGACCCGTCATCGGAGCATGTGGGGAACGTCGGCGGACGGCAGCCGACGCCGCGGCGCGGGCGGCGCTCGAAGTGAAGCTCCGCCGGCCTTCCGGACTGAGCGGCGCCGGGCGCAGGGCCGCGTGCTCAGTGATAGACGTAGAGCAGCGCCGCGCCCAGCGGCACGATGACCACTGCCGCGACGATCGCGACCATCTCGAGCGTGTTGACCCGGCGATACGGAAAATCCATCGCGCGCGGACGCAGCAGGTCGAGCCCGCAGTTGTCGCACACCATGTGCGACAGATCGATCCACTGCATCAGGCGGCAGCGCGGACATTCGATACGATGCGATCCTTCGTTCACGTGTGCACCACGCGCTCGCGCGCCAGCTCGGAAGCGGGAGCGCTTCCGGCCAGGCGAGGCTAAAAAAGATGATGTGTTACGATCCTAGCGGCGCGTACGCGAGGGTCAACCTTTTTTGCTCCGGATTATGAACATCGCCAGAGCGCGCATCCTGCGGTCCGCCGTTGAGCCTGTGGCGGCAAGCGGCACAACGCACAGTTTAACTTTAACTTGAAGTTGGGAGTTGACCTGAAGTTCGGACTTGACGGTTTTCGAACGCATGAGGACGAAGAGTACGGACCATCCAGCGGCCGAGAAGGCGATCGCGAAGCTGATTTATCCGGTCGGCTTCTACCGCACCAAGGCGGCGGTAATCGTCGGAATCTGCCGCGAGCTTATTGATCGCTTCGACGGCCGCGTGCCCGACTCGATCGACGAGTTGCTGACGCTCAAGGGCGTCGGCCGCAAGACCGCCAATCTCGTGGTCACCCAGGCCTTCGGCAAACCGGGCATCTGCGTCGATACGCACGTTCACCGGATTTCGAACCGATGGGGCCTGGTGCGCACGCGCAGCCCGGACGAGACCGAAGCCGCGCTACGGGCAGTGCTGCCGCGCCGCTACTGGATAGAATACAACAGCCTGCTGGTTGCCTTCGGGCAGACGATCTGCCAGCCGTTCTCTCCGTGGTGTTCGCGATGCCCGGTGGCGCATCTGTGCCCGCGTATCGGCGTGACGCGCTCGCGTTAGAAGTAGAGCGCGTTGAGGTTTTGCGGCGCCGAAGGCGCGGTCGAGCGTCCGAATTGAAATCGTAAGTTCAACTTTAGATATGCTCAGCTTCAGAAAGGACCTGGTACCCGGATGAACTCGGAAATCGGATTTATCGGATTGGGCGCGATGGGCGAGCCGATGGCGGCCAACCTCGCCGCCGCGGGATTCAAGCTGCGCGTGTTCAATCGCACCGCGTCCAAGGCCGACGCGCTGGTCGCGGCCGGCGCCGCGCGTGCCGAGCGCGCGGGCGACGCCGTGACAAGCGGCGGCGTCGCGATAACCATGCTCGCCGATGACGCTGCGCTCGAGCAGGTGACGCTCGGCAAGGACGGCATCGCGCAGCGGCTCGGCCGCGGCGGAATCCATCTATCGATGAGCACGGTGGCGCCGGCGACCGCGCGCCGTCTCGCCGAGCTCCATCGCGCGCACGGCGGCAGCTATATCGCTGCGCCCGTGTTCGGTCGGCCCGACGCGGCGAAGGCCAGGCGGTTGTGGATCCTGGCCGCGGGCCCGGCGGCCTCCAGGGCGGCGGTGCGCCCGCTGCTCGATGCGATGGGCCAGGGGGTGTTCGATTTCGGCGAAGCGCCGGCGTCGGCCAACGTCGCCAAGCTCATCGGCAATTTTCTCATCGCGGCCAATCTCGAGGCGATGTCCGAGGCGTTCGCGATCGCCGAGAAGCAGGGCGTCGATCGCGCGGCGGTTGCCGAGATGCTCGCGAGCACGCTCTTCGCCTGCCCGATTTACCAGGGCTACGGCAAGGCGATCGCGGCCAAGCGCTTCACGCCGGTCGGCTTTCGCATGCCGCTCGGGCTCAAGGACGTCGAGCTCGCGCTCGGGATGGCGCGGGAGGTGACGATGGCGCTGCCGATGGGCAGCCTGGTGCGCGACCGGCTTATCGCAACCCTGGCCAAGGGACGAGGCGAGATGGACTGGTCGGCAATCGCGCTCAGCGTGCTCGACGATGCGGGGCTGAGCCATGAGCCGCAAAGGGGCGGCACGTCCGCGTCGCGCTCCTAGGCGGCATGGGAACGGGTTGCGCGACGGGAATCGCCGACGCGGCTGCGGAGCGGTTCGGCGCGGACAGGCGCGCGCGCGAAAAAAGCTGTGGACACGGCGCCGGCGCGGCCAGATTCAAGTTGCGCCCGCCGCGGGCCTAAATTAATCTGGGTCAGAGCTGCCGCCGATCCGCATCAGGGCGGCAGTGCTTTCTGATGGAGCATGAAGCTGCACAGGCGCGTGGCGAGGATAAGGCCCGGCTGATCCTTGACCAGGTGGACGCGATTCGCAGCCGGCTCAATGCAATCGCACTGCAACAGGGATTGTTCGGCGGGCTTACGCTGATCCTCGGCGCCGTCGCGCTCGTCGTCGCGAGCGCTTTCCTCCTCGGTCCGCTCGCATTTCTGATGCTCGGGCTGGTCGTCGTGCTGGCGACGCTGGCGGGTGTCGTGCGCGTCGTCCGTGGGGCATGGGCCACCAGCGCGAGCAACGAGCGGGCTGCGCTGATCGCCGATCGGCGCGCCGCGCTCAAGGGGCGGCTGAGCACGATGGTGGACGCGGCGCGGGCCGGCGAGCGTTCGGCGCTGTGGTCCTACCTGGTCGAGGACACGCTTGCCCTGCGCGATGAGTTCGTCGCGGCGAAAATCGAGCCGCGGCGGATCTCGCGCTGGCTATGGACGGCGCTCGCTTCATGCGCGATCGCCGCACTGGTGCTGCGTTTCGCCTACCGTGCGCGCAGCGCGCAGCACGCCGGAGGCGGCAGCGTCGCCGCCGCGCCGGGCGAGCCTTCGGTCGACCTCGGCGACCTCGACATCCGGCCCGCCGACCCATCCAACGAACCGGGCGCGCAAATCGACGCCGACCCGGCGACTTTGCAGAAGCTCGCCGAAAAGCTGCGCGAGGCGCAGCGCAACGGCAAAACCGGCAATTCGAGCTCGCGCCTGATGGCTGACGCGCGTGACATCGCAAGCGCCCTGCAGAACCGGCTGACCGGCGGCAGGTCGGCCGCGCAGGCCTGGCAGCGCCTCAAGATCACCGACCGCAAGGGCGTCAGCGGCGGCAAGCACGCGGCGGACGAGCCGAAGAGCGCCGCCAACGATCGTTCGGCGGGCGGCAGCCAGGCCGACGCGCCGAACGCGGCCGACGATCAGTCTGAACCGAACCGGAGCCAACCCAACGGCGCCGCGACCCCCGCGATGCCCGACATGAGCGGACAGGCGGCGCTCAACGGACTCAACAGCGACGCGCCCGCGCCCGGCAATTCGCTCGGCCAGAATACGCCGCTCGATGCGCGCCGAGTGCCGCCCGGAGGGCCGCTCGGCACCGGCGGCTCGGCGCACGGCTCGGGCTCCGATCCGCAGCATCTCTACGGCGATTCGGAAACGCCCCCGCTCGGCAGCGACACGTTCAAAATCCCGGTCGAAGCCGCGCCTTCCGACGACGGCACCAGCAACAACGCGCCGGCGCCGCCGCCGACGCGCGCGCGCACCGCGCTCAACGCCGAGCAGGCGCCCGACGAACCGTTCGAACGCGCCTCGATTCCGGCCTCCGATCGCGTGACCATCCAACGGGTGTTCGAACGATGAACGCAGCCGCCAGAAGCGAGGTGCCCACGGTCGCCGACTTCGCACGCACCTTCCGCCACGTGCAGGCGGAAATTCACAAGGTGATCGTGGGTCATCAGCAGGCGGTCGAGGAGCTGCTGTGCGCGCTGTTCGCCGGCGGTCACGTGCTGATCGAGGGCGTGCCAGGCACGGGCAAAACCACGCTGGTCAAGACGCTCGGGCTCGCGCTCAATCTGAGCTTCAACCGCATCCAGTTCACGGTCGACCTGATGCCGGCCGACATCACCGGCACGCGGGTGATCCTTTCGGGCGAGGACGGGCGGCGCGAATTTTCGTTTCAGCCGGGCCCAGTGTTCTGTCATATCCTGCTCGGCGACGAGATCAATCGCGCGACGCCCAAGACTCAGTCGGCGCTGCTCGAATGCATGGCCGAGCTGCAGGTCACCGTCTCCGGCATCACGCACCCGCTCAAGCCGCCCTACTTCGTGATGGCGACGCTCAATCCGATCGAGATGGAGGGCACCTACCCGCTGCCCGAAGCGCAGCTCGATCGCTTCCTGTTCAAGGTGCGCCTGGAGTATCCGGACGAAGCTCAGATGGTGCGCATCGTCACCAGCACCACCGGACCCGAGGACGCGGGCGTCGAGCCGGTGTTCTCGGTCGCCGAAGCCGCCGAGCGCATCGAGGCGCTCAAGCACCTGGTGCGCGAGGTGATGGTGGCGCAGCCGATCGAGCATTACGCGGCGCGGATGGTGCGCGCGACGCAGCCCAGCACCTCGCGCTACATCGGTCCGCAGAGCAGCGGCACGCGGGTCGAGGCGGTCGATCGCTATGTGAGCTTCGGCGCGAGCCCGCGCGGCGCGCAGGCGCTGATCATGGGGGCCAAGGTGCGCGCGCTGCTCGACGGGCGAGCCAACGTGGCCTACGAGGACATCGAGCAGGTGGCGCCGGCCGCGCTGCAGCATCGCGTGATGCTCAACTACGCGGCCCATTCCGACGGCATCGACGCGGCCCACATCGTCGAGCGCGTCGTGCAGGCGGTGCGACCGAGCCGCGGCTGAGCGGGTTGCCGGATGCTCGAGGCGCGCGCATTCGAGCCTGCCTTTCTCCGCCGGCTGGACGGCCTGGTGCTCGGCGTTCAGCGCTCGCGCACGGTGCGCGAAGGACGGCGCGCGCTCGGCCGGGTGCAGGGCCTGGGCATCGAACCCGAGAGCTTCAAGGACTACACCGAGGGCGACGACCTGCGCTTTCTGGACTGGAACGCCTTCGCGCGCCTCGACGATCTGACCATCCGCACCTTCCGCGCCGAGCGCGAAATCGAAGTCACGATTATCATCGACGCCAGCGCCTCGATGGGTCTGCCGCGCGAGGACGACAAGCTCGGCCTCGCGCTCGCGCTGGGCGCCGCGCTCGCCTACGTGGCGATGGCGAGCAACGACGCGGTCCGTCTGGGCGTGTTCGCCGGTGCGCGCGCCGGCGGCGTGCGCGTCGAAACCTCGGCGCTGCATCGGCGGCGCGAGAGCTATCCCGACTTCCGCGGCTTCGTCGAGGCGGTGCGCGCCGGGGGCGCGACGCAGATGACTGAGAGCGTCGGGCAGCTGCTGCTCGAGCGGCGGCCGGCGGGCACCGTGATCCTGATTTCGGACTTCCTGGTCGCGGCGGGCGATTACGAGCAGGCGATGCGTATGCTGCTGCGCGCGCGCCACGAGGTCAAGGCGATCCACGTGCTCGGCGATCGCGAGAGCACCGGCACCTACCCGCCGGGCCACTATCGCGTGCGTGACGCGGAGACCGGCGAGATCTGCGAGGCTACGCTGGGTGCCGGCGCGGCCGAGGGCTGCCGGCGGCGGGCCGAGCGGCTCGCCGCCGACGTCGCCGCTTTCTGCGGTGCCAGCGGCATCGCCTACGCGCGCGCCTTCGGCGCCAGCCATTTCGAGGACATCGTGATGCGCGAATTTCCGCGCCTCGGGGTGCTGCGGTAGCCGCGATGGGGCTGCTCAATCCGCACAATCTGGTGTGGCTCGCGAGCCTCGCCGTGCTGCTCGCGATTTACCTGCGCGCGCGGGCCAAACCGACGCTCGAGGTCTCCAGCCTGATGTTGTTCGAGGAGGTCGCGGTGCCGGTGGCCAGCTCGCGCGTGCTGCGCACGGACTGGCTGTTCTGGCTCGAGCTGACGGCGCTGGCGGCGTCGTCGCTGGCCCTGGCCGGGCTCTACGTGCGCGGCCGGCACGCGCCCGCGCATCATCAGAGCCATGCCCTGGTGTTCGATCTCGGCGCCGGGATGAGCGCGCGGCAAGGCGGCGGAACGCGGCTGGATGAGGCGCGGCGCGCGGCGCTCGCCTTGGTCAGCACGGCGCGGCCCGGCGACAGCTTCAGCGTGATTGGCTACGCGCTCGAGGCGAGGGTGGATCGTGCGCCGACCTCGCATCTGGACGACGTGCGCCGAGCCATCGCCGCGCTCGCGCCGACGGCGCTGCCGGCGCGTCCGGCGGCAATGCGGGCGGCGCTGATGCGCGCGCGTGGCGCGGCTGAAATCGACGTCTTCGCCGATCGGCCCGCGCCGCGGGGGATGCTCGAGGCGGCGGGCGCGGACGCGCGCGTGCGCTTTCATCGGGTGGGCTCCGCGGCCCCCAACCTGGCGGTGGTGGCGCTCGAGCCGGGCACCGCAGGCGCCGCGCCCGGGCGCGTGGTGGTGCGGAATTTTTCCGATCGCCCGGAACTTTGCCAGATCGCCGTGGACCTCGAGGCACAGAACGTGTTGCGCTCGACCCTGGTGCTCGAGCCGCGCGGACAGACGGTCGTTCCCTTCGGGCCGTTGACCCAGGGCGGTCTGGTGCACGCGCATATCGTGACCGACGACGCGCTGGCGGCGGACAACGACCGTTGGGCGCTGGCCTCGAGCGAGAAGGCCGACCAGGCGCTGGTGCTGTCGCCGAGCCCCGAGGCGCGCGACGACCTCGCGCGGGTGTTGCTCGCGGTCAATCAGAACCTGATCGTGACCGCGGTTGATCCGGTCAAGTTCAACCTCGCGCGCGCGCCGCGCTATCGCATCGCCGTGCTCGAGGACGCCGACGACCCAGGCATCCGCGCTGCGGCGCGACTGATCGTTTTTCCACCGCCGTGGCTGGAGCACTCGGCGCTCCCACCGTGGCATCTCGCCGTCACCGGCACCGTGGCGACGGCGCAACTGCAGGAGCGCATCGACGGCGAGCAACTCGGCCAGCCGCTCGCGCTCAGCCCGGCGCGCATCGTCAATCCGCCGCAATGGATGGACGTGCTGGTGCACGGCACCGGCGCCGGCAGCGCCGGATCGTTCCCGCTGGCGGCGATCGGCTACGACCGGCGCGGAGTGACCGGGCTTCTCGCCTTCAGCGTCAAGGACCACATGCTGCTCGATCCGGACAAGCTCGAGGCGCTGGTGCTCACGGTGGAAATGGTCAAGCGGCTGCTGGCGCCGCAGGATCTGCAGATCGTGGCGACCGGGGAGTCGGTGAGCGTGCCGGCGACCGGGCTCGCGCGCATCGCATCGCCCGACGGGATGGTGCATACGGTGCAGGCGGACGAGATGGGGCGGGTGCGCCTGCGTCCGGTCGAGGCCGGCCGCTACCGGGTCGCGTCTGCGGCGGGTCAGGCGCTGGTTTACGCCAACTACTACGACGCGGGCGAATCGGATATTTCCGCCGCGGCCGGCGCCGCCACGGCCCCGCCCGCCACCGCGGCGCCCGTCGGCGCGCCGGCGGCGGTCTCCGCCGGCGTGCAGATCATGCCGATCGCGCCCTGGCTCGTGGCGCTCGCGCTGCTCGCGATGCTGATCGAATCGGCGCTGCTTACGCGCAGGGCGCTGCGCTGGAGGGTGCGCCATGTTTGAGCGCCCCGAGCTGCTCTGGCTGCTGCTGGCGGCGCCGCTCGCCGCGCTGCCCGGTGTGGCCGCGGCGCGCGCGGGCCGATGGCGCGCCGGGATCGGCGCGGCCGTGCTGCGCACGGCCGTGTTCGCGACCCTGGTGGCGCTGCTGGCGGGACTGCGTCTGCCGCTTAGGACACCGGCGCACCGGATGTCGGTGGTGGTGGCGCTGGACGCTTCGCATTCGATCGCGCCCGACCAGTTCCAGTGGATGCGCGAGCGGCTCGAGGCCTTGCGCGGCTCGATGAATCCGCGCGACCGCCTGGCGGTGCTCGAGTTCGGCCGCACCACCCGCCTGCTCGCGCCGCTCGGCGATCCGCGCCTGGTCAGCATCCGGCCCGCGCGCGCGGCGGCCGACCCGGGTGGCACCGATCTCGCGGGCGCGCTGACCGCAGCGCTGAGCCTGCTCCCGGCAGGAGACGAAAAACGCGTCGTGCTGTTCACGGACGGCAACGAGACCGACGGCAGCGCGGCCGCTGAGCTGCCCGCGCTGGTCGAGCAGGGGGTGCGCGTGTACGCCGACGCGCCGCCCCCGTCGGCGGCCGGCCGCGTCGCGATCGTCGACTTCACGGCGCCGTCGCCGGTGCGCGCCCATGCGAGCTTTGCCCTGCGGCTGGACGTGCTCAGCGAAGCGCGCGCGCCGGCCGCCGGCCGTATCCGGCTGAGCAGCGGCGGACGCGAGCTGGGCCATCGCACCGTGGTGCTGCAGCCGGGGCTGAATCGCTTCGCCCTGCCCTACCAGATCGATCGCTACGGCGCCTACCTGCTGGACGCGCGCGTGGACGTGGATGCGCCGCTGGTCGCGGTCAACCCGGAAGCCGAGGCCGCGGTGTCGGTAATCGGCCCGCCGCGCGTGCTGGTGGTCTCGACCACGCCGCCCGACAGCCTGATGAGCGCGCTCCGGCTGCGGCGCTACGACGTCCAGGAAACCCAGCCGCACGGGCTGCCGACCGATCCCGAGGCCTACCTCGGCTACCAGGTGGTCATCCTGGTCGACGTTACGGCGTCGGCGCTCACGCCGCAGGTCCAGTCGGCGCTGGCCCGCTACGTGGGCGATTACGGCGGCGGATTGATCGTCACCGGCGACGCGCTGCGCGACGAGAAATTCCATCAGGGGCCGCTCGAGAAGGCACTGCCGATAAGCTTTGCGCCGCAGCCGCCGCCGCCCTCGCGCGAGCCGATCGCGGTCTACCTGCTGATCGATCGCTCGAACTCGATGAGCTACAACTCGCGCTATCCGGCGGTGCGCGACGGCGAGCGCATCCGCTACGCCAAGGAGGCGGCGATCGCGCTGCTCAACCAGCTCGACGACACCGACTATGCGGGCGTGATCGCGTTTGACTCGGAGCCCTACGTGCTCTCGCATCTGCGGCCGGTGGGCGAGGATCGCACGGAGCTCACGCGGCGCATCGAGCGGCTGGAGCCGGGCGGCGGCACCGATTTCAAGGAATCGCTCGAGATCGCCGAGAAGGAAATCCTCGGCAGCGGCATCCCGGTGCACCAGGTGATCCTGATCACCGACGGCGATACCAACCGCCAGTACCACGACCACGACCAGCTCATGGCCGACTACCAGAGCCAGCATATTTCGGTCTCGACGATTCGCATCGGGCCGGACCTGGAAAACCTGCGTCTGCTGCAGGATTTCGCCAAGCTCACGGGCGGCACCTTCTACCGCGTCGAGGACATCCGCAAGCTGCCGATGCTGCTGGTGCGCCTGACGCATCAGGCGATCGCCGACAAGCGCCACCAGCAGAGCCATCTCGAGTATGCCGGCGAAAGCACGATCTTAAGCGGCATCAGCGAGCACGAAATTCCCCCCATCGGCCTGTTCGCCACCACGGTGCCCAAGGACGGCGCCGCGGTGCCGCTCAGGATCCGGCGCAACGATACCGCCTCGCCCCTGCTCGCCGACTGGCAGTACGGCCTCGGGCGCAGCGCCGTGTTCGCCGCCGATACCGACTCGACTGCCTCGCTCAGCTGGGTGCACTGGAACCGCTACGCGCAGTTCTGGTCGCAGCTTGCGAGCTGGGTGATGCGCCAGGGCGACTCGGGGCCGTTCAGCCTGCGCGTGCACAACGCGGCCGGCGGCGTGCTGAGCCTGCAGGCGGAAAAGGCCGACAATGCGCCGGTCAACAACCTGGTCTGCCGCATCACCGGCGCGGCCGGCGCGGGCGCGGCGATGGACGTGCCGATGACCGAGTCGGGCCGCGCGGTCTACACCGGCGAATCGTCGCCGCTGGCGCGCGGCAAGTACAACGTGACCCTGATGGTAAAGGAAGGCGACACCGAGCGCGTGCTGGTGCGGCGCGAGGTGGCGGTGCCGGCGGCGGGTCCGGCCGACGAGGCTGAGCTGCGGCTCAGGCCGCCCAATCTGAACCTGCTGCGCGAGCTGGCGCGCGCCACGCGCGGCGACGTCGGCGCGCCGCCGGCGCAAATGCTGCAGCCGCGCGGCGAGCTGATCACCGTCTATCGGGATGCCGATCCTTACCTGCTGCCGCTGGCAATCGTCCTGCTGCTGGGCGAAGTCTTCGTGCGCCGCCGCTATCTGGGCGACTGACCGGCTCGCCCCCGCATCGCGCGGCTCAGCAACGGCGCGCCGCCGCGAGCTTGTCGCCCAGCGTGGCGAGGCGCTCGGCCGCCGCCGCCAGCGTGTGGTCGCTCTTGGAGAAGGTGAAACGCAGCATCCGGCGGCCGAGTTCCGCACGGCGGTAGAAGCTCGAACCGGGCACGGCCGCGATCCCCACCGAATCGAGGAAGAAATCGGCGGCGGCAAAATCATCGACAAACCCGAGTTCGCCGATGTCGCTCATGATGTAATACGCGCCCTGCGGCACCCAGCATCGCAGCCCGGCGCCGCGCAGCGCCCCAAGCAACGCGGCGCGCTTGTGCTCGTACATCGTCTGCAGCTCGGCGTAAAACGATTCCGGCAGCGCCAGCGCCGCCGCTCCCGCCTCCTGCAGCGGATGCGGCGCGCCGACGGTCAGAAAATCGTGCACCTTGCGGATCGCGGCGGTCAGCCGCTCGCCGGCAATCGCGTAGGCGAGCCGCCATCCGGTGATCGAATAGGTCTTCGACAATCCGCTGATCGTGATCGTCCGCTCGGCCATCCCAGGCAGGCTCGCGATCGACAGGTGGCGCGCGCCGTCGAACACGATGTGCTCGTAAATCTCGTCGGTTATCGCCAGCGTGTCGTGGCGCAGGCACAGCTCGGCGATGAACTCGAGCTCGGCGCGGCTGAAGACCTTGCCCGACGGATTGTGCGGCGTGTTGATCACGATCGCCTTGGTGCGCGCACCGAACGCCGCCTGGAGCTCGGCGCGATCGATGGCGAAATCCGGCGCGTTCAGGGCGACGTGGCGCGCAGTCGCCCCGGCCAGGATCACGTCGGGACCGTAATTCTCATAGAAGGGCTCGAAGATGATCACCTCGTCGCCCGGATTGATCACGGCGAGCATCGCGGCGACCATCGCCTCGGTGGCGCCGCAGGTCACGGTGACGTTGCGCTCGGGGTCGCATTCGATGCGGTTGTAGGCGCGCGCCTTGGCCGCGATGGCGCGGCGGAAATTGGGCGAGCCGTGCGTGATCGCGTACTGGTTGTAATCCTCGTCGATCGCGCGCTTGGCGGCTTCCTTAAGTTCGCTCGGGGCGGGAAAGTCGGGAAACCCCTGCGCCAGGTTGACCGCGCCGCGCGCAAGCGCGCGCCGCGTCATCTCGCGGATGACCGACTCGGTGAAAAATCGGGTTTTGTGCGATACGTCGGTGGACATTGAGTGCCCAGTCTACGTGCGCCCGCCCCTGCCCGCCAAGCGCGCACGCCTGCGTCGCGCAGGTGGCGCGCAACGGCGCAGATGCCCGTGCGGCAGGGCGCAACCGCGCGCCCGCGCCGGTGCATGCCTCAATCCACGCGCGCTACCTGGTTGACGAATCGGCTATGGCAACGGACTCGGAGCGCGTTGCCGGAGGGATTCAGTGACCGATTTCGGCCCGCAGTTCCTCGAGTTGAGCTGCACCCTGCTGCAGGCGCCACTCATCAATCGCTTCCACGTTGAAGCGCCAGTCACTGCCGATCTTGAAGCCCGGCAACTGCCCCTTCTTCAACAGCCGATAGATCGTCGAACGATGAACCCGCAGGTATTCCGAGAGCTCGTTGACCGTCAGAACTTTTGCGCCAGTCGATGGCATCTTTCCTATCCCCTTTGGAGCAAACGAACGCCCAACCTCCGCACCACCACAGTCTCGATCCCAGTCTTATTATGCCCATCTTCGGCAATAATGGGCATTATTAGGATGAACTTCTCAAAAAAGAAAGCCCCCTCCTCGATTCAAACCAACTTTTTACGTTAGGTTTTCACGTGGACGATAATCTGTAATGGTCACAGTATCGACGTTGGCTAATGCCTGGTCGGGTCATATCGGCAAACAGGATACGAATCGTCTGCTTCTATTGGACGCTATACAGGGCAGAACCGTTCTCAACCGTTCAGCGAACGATACACAAACAGACAAGCGAATGGCGATGACGGTCAGGGTGGGCGCTTCGGGTTTCAGCTACAAGGAATGGCTGGGCAACTTTTATCCGTCCAGACTTGCGGGATCGAAGATGCTGGCCTACTACGCCGAGCGCCTGCCGACGGTCGAGATCAACTACACGTTCCGAGCGATGCCGCGGCGTGCGATGCTCGAGCGATGGGCGGAACAAGCGCCGGCGCATTTCCGCTTCGCGCTCAAGGCGCCCCAGCGCATCACGCATTTCGCGCGCCTGCGCAACGCGGAAGATACGACCGGCTTTTTCGCTGAGACTGCGGGAGCGCTCGGCGAACGGCTCGGACCGGCGTTGTTTCAGCTGCCGCCCGACTTCGAGCGCGACGTCCCGCGCCTGCGCGATTTTCTCGCGATGCTGGGAGGGCGGATGCGCGCGGCGTTCGAATTCCGTCACCGTTCATGGTTCAACGACCATTCAGCATTGCAGACCCTCGCCGACCACGGCGCGGCGCTGTGCATCGCCGAGAGCGATCGCATGGCGAGTCCGGCCGAGCGCACGGCACCTTTCATCTATGTGCGCCTGCGAAAGGAAACATACGATGACGGCGAGCTTGCGACATGGGCGATGCGCCTGAAGCAGCTTGGCGCGGGCGCCGATGAGCTCTACGTCTTCTTCAAGCATGAAACCGGCGCGCCCGCGCTTGCGGCGCGCCTGCGCGCGATGCTCGGCGATGCCGGCTGAGCTTCGATCCGCCGCCGCCGCGACGGTGCCGTACGGCGATTACCGCTACGAGCTGCGCCGCGCCGACGGGCCGCCAGCGATCGAAGAGGGATCGCTCAGGGCCGCATCGCTGCGCGGCTTGCGGCGCTCGGCCGACGGGCTGAATCGTCATGAAGTCGAGGCGCGGCTGGATGCGAACGGCTTCATCGTCGCGGTCACGGTGCGCTACACCCGCGGCCCGTTCAAGCGCAGCGCCAGCTACGAAGCGGCGGGCGATCTGATTCGCGGCCACCTGATCGCAGCGGGCGGGCGCGAGGAAGTCGGCGCCAAGCTCGGCCGCATGCGCGAGGTCGACGCGGACCTGGTGCTGTGCAAGGCGCTGATTATCGCGCACGTGCGCCGGCGCGAGCAGACGCGATGGATCGGCCGCGTGGCCACCATCGATCCCGCCACCCTGCTGGTCACATCCCCCAAGCAGACCTATCGGCGCGCGGACAGCGCTGGGCGGCTCTGGATTTTCGAGCCGCGCATGGGCGATCAGGAGGAAATTGAAATCGACGCGACCGGCCGCGTCGTCAGGCGCCGTGCGCGCGACGGCGTCGAAATGACACTAGCCGCCTTCGAGCCCGCAACCTAGCACGCGACCTGACGCGCACGCGCGCAGCGCTGCCCGCGAGGTCGCGCGCCGGGCGTCTTCGCGAACGTCTACGCCGCCATCCGGTCGCGCGGCATCCGACAGTCGCCGTCGAATTGCGCGCCTTCGTTGAGTATCAGGGTTGGCGTATTCAGCGTGCAGCGCAGGCGCGCCGATGAGAGAAGCTCGAGCCGCTGGCGCACGACGACCTCGCCGCTCACCGTGCCCGCGACGGTCAGCCGGGTCGCAGTGATCTTGGCCGATACCACCGCGCCCTCTGCAATTATCACCTCATCGCCGACGATCTCGCCCTCGGCCTCGCCCTCGATGCGCACGGTGCCGTGAAAATGCATCGTGCCCGAAAGCCTGGTGCCCTTGCCGATTCGTGATTCTTCCGCTGCAGCCATTTCATCCCCCTTCGATGGACGGCGAACGCGTGAGAAACTATGACGGTAAAATCGACGCTGTGCAAATATCTGCATCCGGCGCCGCTTCTTTGCTTGCCATATAACAGCTAAATGACGTTAATCGTGTGACGCGCTGTTGACTCGGAGACAATACCGCGCGCTTCCGATTACCGCATCGGCTCACACGCGGCACAGCAGGCCACCGTCGACAGGAATCGCCTCGCCGGTGACGAACCTTGATGCAGGTGAGGCGAGATAGAGCAGCGCGCCCGCTAGCTCTTCGGGTTGCACCAAGCGTTTATATGGCAGGTACTTAAGCAGGTTGGCCGCAAACTCGTCTTTGGCGAGCGCGGGACTGCCAGGTTCGTCCGTCCATCCCGATTCGAGCAGGTTGATACGGATTTGCGCCCGCGCCCATTCCAGCGCCAGGGCACGCACCAGGTTGGCGACCGCGCCCTTGGCCGTGCAGTAAAGCGACGCGCCCGGAACGCCACGTTCGGCCAGCACGGAACTCAGCACCACGATCGAGCCGCCGCGCGTGCGCATCGCCCGCGCGCTCTCCTGGCACGCCATCCAAACGCTCTTCACATTGGCGTCAATGACGCGGTCGAATGTCGTGTCGTCGGCCGCATCGGCCGCGGCATAGTAGGGAGCGTCGAGCGCGGTCACGACCACGTCGAGGCTGCCGAGATTTTTCACCGCAGCGTCGATAGTCGATCGCACATCGGCGCGAATTGACGCGTTCTGCACCTGCGCAATTGGCGCCGCCGCCCCCGCGGCTTGCGCGGCAGCGACCGCCTCTTTCATCTGCTGATCGGTGCCCGGCTCCTGCGAGGCGAGCATCAGGCGCGCGCCGGCCTCGGCCAGCGCGCTTGCGGCGATGCGGCCAGCGGGGTGCTCCGCGCCGATTACCAGCGCCGCCTTGTCCTTCAACGCGAAATCGTCAAGTCCGTGTGGGAGAGCCATGATGCCTCTATTTCTCGTCATGCCGTCGCCCGCGGTGCGACACCGGTGGGGGTGATGCCGCCGGCGAGCCCGCCGCCATCGATTTTGATCAGCGCCCCGTTGATATGATTCGAAGCCTCGGAACAGAGAAAAATCGCCAGCGGTCCCACGTCTTCATCGTTTCCGCCGCGGCCCATCGGAATGAACTTGCCGCCCTTGAAGAACGCCATCAATTGCTCGTTATGCGGAAAGATGCCGGGCACGATGCAGTTGGTCTGGATGTTGTAGTCCGCGTACGTCAAAGCCATCGAGCGCGTCAGTTGCAGCACCGCGCCCTTGGAGCAGGCGTACATGTAGTTGTGCTTGCCGCCGCGCAGGCCGTAGCCCGAGGCGACGTTGATAATCTTGCCGCGCTTCTGCTTGAGCATCTGCGGAATCACCGCGCGGCAACCGTAGAACTGGCTGGAGAGGTTGACGTCGATGCCGCGGCGCCATTCCTCGTCGCTTATCTGGTCGATGGTCTTGCCGAAGGAATCCTCGCCCGCGCCGGCATTGTTGATCAGCGCATCGACTTTGCCGAATTCCTTGACCGCCGCCGCGACCATGGCGTTCATGTCCTGCGAGCGCGAGACGTCGGTCGGTACGACCAGGCATTTGCGGCCGAGCGCGCGTACCAGGGCAGCGGTTTCTTCGAGTTGCTCGAGCGTGCGCGCGGCGGCGACGATGTCGGCGCCGGCGCCGGCCAGCCGGGTCGCCATCGCGCGCCCCAGCCCCCGCCCCGCGCCGGTCACGATCGCGAGCTTGCCCTCCAATCCGAGATTTTCAGCGACCATGATGGTTCCTCCGATCAGCGGCAGCGTCCGGCCGGGCGGCGGCCGCGCGCGGCGCGCCCTCAGTAACTAACACAGCCCCGCGACGCGCAGAAAGTTGCGCACGCGTGCGCCAAGCGCCGGTCCCCGGCCTGGCAAGGATTCCGCGATTGCCACGCGCGTTTGCGCGAGCTTATAGTCGGAGATAAGGAGCAGGCACGATGGCGATCAACATCACGATGTTCTCCGACTTCATATGACCCTTCTGCTACATCGGCTTCGCCGTGTTGCGAAAGCTCAAGCCTGAATTCGATTTCACCGTGCGGCATCGCGGCTTTCAGATCCATCCCGAATGGCCCGCCGAGGGCATGCCGGCGGAAGACTGGCGGCCCGAGATGGACCCGAAAACGCGCCAGGCGCTGTGGGAACGGATCGGCGCGATGGGCGCGGCAGCCGGCGTCGTGATGAAGGCGCCGCGCACGCTTGCCAATTCGCTGCTTGCCTTGCAGGCGGGCGAATTCGCCGCCGAGAACGGCCGCGGAGAGGCATTCGACGAGCGGATTTTTCGCGCGTATTTCAGCGACGGACTCAATATCGGCAAGCGCGACCTGCTGCTGGATCTCGCCCTGGAAGTCGGACTCGATCGGACCGCGCTCGCCGAGGCGCTCGACTCGGGCACATACGCGATGCGCATCAAGAATCACGCGCAGGCGGCGAGCCAAAGGGGCATCAGCGGCGTGCCGACGTTTCTGATCGGCGACTGGCCGCTGGTCGGCGCGCAGAGCGAGGACGTGATGCGCCGCGTGCTGCGGCGTGCGAGCGAAATCAACGCCGGCAACTAGCCCTGAATCAATGGCGATGGAATCGATGCCGGTACGCCGAGCCGGCGAGCAAACCGGTGAGATCATCCAGCTCGACCTGCGAGGCCTCAAGTGTCCGCTCAACTGGGCGCATGCGAAGGTCCGGCTCGAGCGGATGCGCGCGGGCGAAATACTCGAAGTGACGATCGACGATCCGCGCGGCGCGCGCGATATTCCACGAGCTGCCGAGGCCGAGGGCCACGCAATCGTGGACGTCCGCGCCGTCGCCGCAAGCGTCTGGATACTCAGGATCGAAAAATAGCCTGCGCGACCGCCGAGGCCCCGCTCTACATCCCGATCAAATCGGCGCGTTCGATAATGTTGCGGATGCCGCGCACCGAGGCCACGTCGATCATGACGCCCTCGTAAGTGACCGCGCCCAGCCCCTCGGCTTCGGCCTTGGCATAGACCTCGGCCATCTTGCGCGCGCGGGCGACCTCCTCCTTGGTCGGCGAATACACCTCGTTGGCAAGATCGATCTGGCTCGGATGGATCGCCCATTTGCCGACGAACCCCAGAATGGAAGCCCAGGTCGCTTCACGCCGGTAACCTTCCGGATCGTGGAAGTCGGCGAACGGACCGTCGATGGCGTCGATGCCGGCGGCGCGCGCCGCGACGACAATTTTGTTGCGTGCGTAGTGCCACATGTCGCCGGGATAAGCGGGCGCGCCCTTGGCCGGAAAGCGCACGCCCTGCGAGGCGCTGAAATCGCCGGGGCCGAAAATGATCGCCTCGAGCCGCGGCGTGCATCGCGCTATCTCCTCGACATTGATCAGCGCCTGCACTTCCTCGATCAGCACCTCGAGCGCGATTCGGCGTTTGCGCTTAAGCCGCATCTCGATACCCGAAAGCAGCGTATCCACGAACCACAGGTCGCGCGGACCCTTGACCTTGGGAATTATGATCAGGTCCAGTTTCTCGCCCGCCTTCTCCGCAAGCTCGATCACATCCTGGTAGGCGTACTCGGTTTCGACGTTGTTGATCCGCACCGCGCGCGTCTTTTTGCCCCAGTCAAGCCCGTTGAGCGCGTCGATCACCTTGGCGCGGGCACCCACCTTTTCACTCGGCGCGACGGCGTCCTCGAGATCGAGAAAGACCAGGTCGGCGTTACTGGCCGCCGCGCGCTCGATCATGCGCGGGTTGCTGCCGGGAGTTGAAAGTTCGGATCTGCGCAATCGCATCGTGATGTCCTCTGCCTGTTTGCGTGCCCCGCCCGGCGCATCCGCGCCGCATGCGGATGCGCCTGGCGGGCTCCCGGTGTCGGGCGCGGCCGCGATGCCGGCGCTAGCGCCGGCGGCGCGGCCGCGTGCCGCTCTTTTTGGCCGCGGCGGAGGCGCGCGCAACCCGCGCGCGCCGCGCCGTCGGCTTCTGCCGGGCGGACGCCGCGGCGCGGCCGCCCGCGCGCGAGCGCGCGGGCTTTGCCGGCGCGCTCGCGCGCGGGCCGAAGCCGCGGCGCTTGAGCAGTACGCGCCGCTCGCCCTCGAACACCAGCTCGCCGCGATCGTTCACGCCCCAATGGCGAAACCGAACTTCGCCCGCCTCGCTCGGCCCGTAATGTGCCAGCTCCCGCCGTCCCGCCGCCGCGCCGTCGAAGTCGCGCTTCTCCAGGACCTCCGAAAACGCATAGAGCGTATCCCCGTGCAGCACGGGCGTGCGGAAGCGGATCTTGTCGAGGCCCAGTTCGGCGAGCGCCTGCTCGCCCGTATCCTGCATCGCAAGCCCGATGACCAACGATGCGGTGACGCCACCGAAGGTGATGCGATGCCCGATCGGATTCGACCGCATCGAATGCTCGTTGAAGTGTGCCTGGGCGGTGTTCATGACCAGGTTGGTAATGAGCACGTTGTCGATTTCGCCTACGGTTTTGCCGCGCGCGTGCTCGAAGACGTCACCGACGTTGAAATCTTCGAAGTAATTGTCGCGCGCGGTGAGACTCTGCGCCGCCGCCCGCGCCGAGCCGTTTGCCGTCTCAGCCATTTCGATACGCTCCTGCCTCGTTCCGAACCGCCGGTCAGTCCTGCGGACCGAGCAGCCGATCCGAAATCACGCGCAACTGGATCTGCGACGTACCCTCGAAAATCTTGGTCAGCCGCGCATCGCGCCAGTAGCGCTCGATCGCGAAATCCTTGGTGTAACCGTAGCCGCCATGGATCTGCAGCGCTTCGCTGGTCACCCGCTCCGCCATCTCGGAGGCGAACCATTTGACCATCGACGCCTCCTTGTCGCAGCGCCGCTTACTGTCCACCTCGTTGGCGACGAAATACATGAGCTGGCGCGCGGCTTCGATATTCGACGCCATCTCGGCCAGCTTGAAGCGGATAGCCTGGAAGTCGCCGATCGGATGGCCGAACTGGGAGCGCCGCCTGGCGTACTCGACCGAATCGTCGAGCGCCCCGCGCGCGAGCCCGATGGCGCGCGCCGCGGTGTGCACGCGGGCGGTCTCGAGTCCCGACATCATCGCGTAGAAGCCACGCCCCTCTTCGCCAAGGAGCGCGTCTGCCGGCAGGCGGAAATTGTCGAAGTGCAGCTCGAAAGTCTTCCAACCGAAGTAGCCGATCTTGCGGATCGGCGAGCCGCTGATGCCGGGCGGGAACGTGCCGCGCTCCTTCTTCACCAGGAACTGGCTGATGCCGACGTGGCGGCGCTTGGGATCCTTGGGCGGCGAGGTGCGCGCGAACAGCACGATATAATCGGCGCCGTCGGCAAACGTGCACCAGGTCTTGGTCCCGTTGATGACCCATTCGTCGCCCTGGCGCGTCGCCTTGCATGCGACGTTGGCCAGGTCGGAACCCGCGTCGGGTTCGGAGAGCGAGAACGCGCCGAGCCATTCGCCGCGCGCGATTTTCGGAAAGTACCGCCGCTTGTCTTCTTCGGTGACGCCGCCCCACAGCGAATTGCCGCGCGCGATGATGCTCGCGACGCTCATCCACGCCCGCGCCAGCTCCTCGGTAACCAGGGCGTATTCGAACACGCCGAGACCCAGGCCGCCGTACTCCTCGGGAATCAGGATGCCGAAATAGCCGAGCTCGCCCATCTTGTCGCGCAGCGACATCGGGATGTCGCCCTGCTCGGGGTCGAGCTTGTTGGCGATGGGCAGGACTTCATTGAGGGCAAAGTCGCGCGCCGTGTCCTGAATGAGCTTGCGCTCTTCGGTGATGTAACTCATGAGTTGACGTTCCTCTTGCTGACCAGGTTGGTGCGGCGAAAGTCGATCACCAGCTCGCCGCGGCGATTGTAACCTTCGGTGTGCCAGCTCACGATTCCGCTCTCGGGCCGGCTGGCGGACTCGCGCTTGTCCATAACCGTGCTGCGCGCGGTCAGCGTCTCGCCGGGATAGACGGTGCGATGGAATTTCAGATCGTCCACGCCCAGGAACAGCCCACCCGCTTCGCTCAGGTCCTCGACCGAAAGGCCGAACACGGTCAGGAACACCAGCATCGGGTTAACGACGACACCCTCGTGGCCGTGCGCCTGGGCGTACTCCGCGTTGAAGTACAGCGGATTGAAGCTGAGCGTCAGGGTCGAGAAGAGACTGTTGTCGCCGTCGTTGAGCGTGCGGCCCCAATGGTGCTGATAGACGTGGCCGAGTTGGAAGTCCTCGTAATGATTTCCCTTGGGCCATTTTTTGGCCCGCGATCGGAAGTCGTCCGCCATGAATGATGCTCCGCAGCTTGCCGGTCAGTCGATGCGTGCCGCTGCGCCCGGCGAGGGGAGCATACGACAACCGGCGACATATTGGCGAGTTCCCGGCATTCGAGGCAAGTCTCGCCGGGAACAAAGCCCGCCCAGTTTGGAATTGGTGAAGAAGCGATGGCTCGCCATGGGCTTGGCGGACCGGCCATATCGCCCGCCTTGGACGATGCGGGTCGGCGATGATAGTTTTAATGGTGTGCGCAAGAACTCGCGCGTGAGAGTACAGAAATGCGCAGAAGTATTGTCTCGGCAGCGATCGTCTCGTTAGCGGCGCTGGCGGCATTGGCGGTTGCGAAGCCGCTTAAAGCACGCGCCGGCAGTGGATCATCCGCCTGGAATAAATTGGGTACGCTGCTTATCGGCAAGCATTTCGACGACAAGTTCAATCTCATCCACGTCAGCGACCTCGTCGCACTCCGGGCAAACCCGAATTCGCATGTCGTAATTCTCGACGCGAACGGCGATGGCACACGCGAAAAGTACGGCGTGATCCCCGGGGCACATCTGCTCACGTCGTACGACGACTATAACGTCGCAACCGAGCTGCCACCCGCAAAAAAAGCGAAGCTCGTTTTTTACTGTGCCAACACGCGTTGAATGGCCTCGCACGGGGCCGCCCGGCGGGCGGTCGCAGCAGGTTACACCGACGTGAACGTGATGGTGGATGGAATCGCGGGTTGGGACAGCGCGGGACAGCCTCATCAGACCTTTACCCCGCCCGCGAACGCGGCAAATTGAAAGCTGCCGTAAGCCTGGAACGAGAGCTCTCACCAGCCAATCGTCCTTACCGATTCCGTAGCGCCGCCCTCGCGCGTACCGCAGCATGGCGCGGCTAGCCGCGGAACCGACCGCGAACGCCCAGTCCGCGCCGCGCGAGATCACTGCGCGCGCGATTGTACTCGGGATCGGGCTCGCGCTGATTCTCGGCGCAGCCAATGCTTACCTCGGGCTGTATGCTGGGATGACCGTGTCTGCGAGCATCCCGGCCGCGGTGATCTCCATGGCGCTGTTGCGGATGCTGGGCCGCGGCACGATCCTCGAAAACAACGTCGTCCAGACGATCGCATCCGCGGGAGAAGCGGTTGCCGCCGGCGCAATTTTCACGTTTCCCGCATTGGTGGTGCTCGGTGAGACCGGCGCGCTGTCGTATCGCGACGTTACGATGCTGTCCGCCGCGGGCGCGACGATGGGCAGCCTGCTGGTGATCTTTCTGCGCCGCGCCTACATCGTCGAGGAAGGCCTGCCTTTTCCGGAAGGGGTCGCGTGCGCCGAGGTATTGCGCGCGGGCGACAGCCAGGGCGCCAGCGCGACATCGCTTGTGTGGGGCGCACTTGCGGCTGCCGCGCTCAAAAGCTCGCAGGATATCGTGGGCGCTGTGCCAGGTGCGATCTCCTTCGCACGATGGATTGGCGGGAGCACGCTTGCCGCGTCGCTCGACATTTCGGCCGCGCTGCCCGCAATCGGCTATATCATCGGGATACCGATCGCGAGCCTGGTGTTCACGGGCGGGGTGATCGCCTGGCTGGTCGCGATTCCGATCGCGAGCGTGTTCCATCCGGAACTGCGCCATCTCGATGCGCAGGCGGCGGCGCACGCGTTGTGGGGTGCCGAAACCCGCTATCTCGGCGTCGGAGCGATGCTGGTGGGCGGTATCGCTACGTTGTGGCGGCTGCGCCGGCCGATCGGACGCGCGCTCGGTGACAGCCTGCGCATGGCGCGTGCACCGGCGCACGAGGCCCAAATCGCGCGCGAGGATCGCGACCTCTCGCCCGCGGCTGTGCTTGGCGCCGTCGCGCTCGCGATTCCATTGGTCTTTGCCATTTGCGTGCTGATCTCGGACAACCTGTTGCTGAGCGCGGCGCTGGCCGTCGCGCTCGGGATCATCGGTTTTTTCGCCACCGCGATCGCCGGCTATCTCACCGGCATCGTCGGCGCTTCGAACAATCCGGTTTCCGGCGTAACCATCATCGTCCTGCTGGCAATCGCGCTGCTGATGTGGTTGTGGGGTGTGCCGGCGCGGATCGGTCCGCATCTTGCCATCATGGCCGGCGCCGTGGTGTGTACGGCAGCAGCGATGGCGGGCGACTCGTTGCACGACCTGGCGACCGGCTTTCATGTCGGGGCGACGCCGCGTGCGCTCGAGATTGCGGTCCTGCTCGGCGCGGTCACCTCTTCGCTGGCGATGGCTCCGATTCTTAACCTGCTGATTCGCGGCTACGGGATCGCGGGTGCGCCCGGTGCGGGCGCGAGCGCGCTCGCCGCGCCGCAGGCGTTCCTGATGGCCAAAGTTGCGCAAGGGGTTTTCACCGGCGGTCTGCCATGGGTCACCGTGGGTATCGGCGCGCTGCTTGCGGCCGCGCTGGTCGTAATCGATCGGTGGCTCGAGCGCCGGGGTGCGCGCTGGCGGACGCCGGTGATGCCGGTGGCAATCGGGCTCTATCTGCCGCTCGGATTGAGCGTGGCGATATTCGCCGGCTCGCTGCTGCGGGTTTTGCGGCGCGATACGGACCGTGCGAACGCGAGCGGCCCCGGTCTGCTGTTTGCCGCCGGGATGGTCGCGGGAGAGGCGCTGACCGGCGTACTGAGCGGCGCGCTGGTCACGGCAGGAGTCAGGCTGCCTCTGCGGTGAGCACGGTTACGAGCGTGCGGAGCAGGCGGCCGCGACCAGGGATTGATTGCGACGCGGCCTCCGATGATAATTATTATCAATGAGCGAAGTCCGACTCCTGAGCGCGCATGAGCGCGGTCACTATGCCAGGCTCCGGCTGGCGGAATTCGTCGCCAATTGCCGGCGCAAGAAGATGGCGGTCACGCCGCAGCGGCGCGCGGTGATGCGCGCGCTGCTGGAATCCGGCGAGCATCCGCGCGCCGAGAGCATTTATGCGCGCGTCCGCCGTGAGCATCCGCGGATCTCGCTTGCCACCGTCCATCGCACGCTCGAACGCCTGTGCGAGGTCGGCGAGGCACGCAAGGTCACGCCGCTGCACGAGAGCGCGCGTTACGATGGCAACACCCGCCCGCACCATCACGTGGTCTGCATACGCTGCAAGCGGATCGCGGACCTCGAGGCTCCGCAATTCGACACGCTGCTCGCCGGGCGCGGAACGCTCGGCGAATTCCAGTTGCTCGGATGCTCGGTCGAGGTGCGCGCGCTGTGCCATCGATGCCGCGCGGGCGCCGCATGCTCCCAGGAATCCGCGCCGGCAAGCATCAAGTAATCCTCGCGTTTACCGGGCAGGCACAGCCAGATGAACTCGGGTGCCGGCGCCCTGGAAGCTGACACCCCGCAGAGTGCGGTCGCGCTCCGGCGTCCCCGGCGATCAATCCTGCTCGCTACATTAGTAGTCGTCGGCGTCCATGGCGCCCTACTCGGCGTGACGCTGGACGACTGGCGCGTTACGCTCGATTCCGGCTATCACGTCTCGCTCGCCCGCGCATACGCCGAGCATGGTTTGGTGCCCTGGGATCACCTTAATTTCGGTCCCGCCGGGCGCCCCAATCTACAGGCGCCGCTGATGCATCTGGCGGTGGGAGCCGTGGGCCGCGCGATCGGCGGCACAGGCGACGACTACGTGCTGGCCAACGCGATTTTTTCGATGGTACAGTGGACGGCGGCGGTTGCGACCGCGGCTTTCTTCGGCCTGCTGCTCGGCGGCGCGTGGGCGATGCTGATCGCGGCGGCGCTGCTAAGCGGCGCCGGCTTCGCCTCGGGCGCTTTTGCCGCCGGGATTCCATCGGGCTGGCTCTTCATCTTCACGCCCTGGGCGATCCATTTCTTCCTCGAGCGGCGTCTGGTGCGCGCAACCCTGGCCGTTTCCGCGGCCATATACGTCCATGTCGCCGGCGCGGTGACGGCGCCCCTCGGGATTCTGATCGCGAGCGCACTGCGGCGGCGATGGCGCGCGCTCATCATCGTTGGAATCGCGACTGCGATCGTGACCGCGCCGTACACGGTTCACGTCGTGCGATATGCCGGATGGTTCAGCGGAGTGCGCAACTACTCAGCGTTGCTGTTCGATCCGCTGCTCGACGTGCTCGGGCTTGTCGGCCTCATCGCGGCGCTCAAACGTCCGCAGGAGCATGCGTTCGTGCTGGCGTGGGCGATTGCGCCGCTGGCCTGGCTGGTCGAGGACCCCGGGCGTTTCATTCTGCAGTCGGGGCTGGTGGCGAGCGTGTTGGGCGGAGTGCTGGTGGCAGGCTGGATCGAGGGGCGGCAAGAGAATCGTCGAACGATTTGCGCCGCAATACTGGTCGCGATCGCGACGCTCTGCCCGTTCGGCGTCCCCGCGCTGGCGGCCGAAATATCGTGGGCCGCCGGCGTTCGCTATCCGCGCGCAATAGACTGGACGACGGCAAGGGCGCTGGCCCGCATAATCCGGAACAACGGCCTGGACGGAAGGCTCGTCGCCGATTATCAGCCGATGCTCTGTCCGACTCTCGCGGTCTATGCGCCGATCACCTGCGAGAAGGGCCATTGGGTCGAGGTGCAGCCGCCGAGCGATCCGGCGGACAATCTTACAGCCACAGCCATGGTGTACGTGTTGCCGCTCAACGCTGACGATCCCGCGCTCGCAGCGATGGCGCGAAACGGATGGGTGCGCGTGGCGGGGAGCCGCGACGACTCGACCGTGCTCACGCTCTCCGAGCGCGCGCCGCTCGCGGAGGCATCGACGGCGGCCGGTCGAGTCGTGGCGGCCGAAGCCGCTTGGCTCTCGGCTCACGCCGTCAACAATTCGCTGTCGGCGAAGGACCTGGTGTCGATATTCAATCCGGAAGGGCTGAGCGCGCGCAGGAGCGAGCTGGCCGAGCAGCGCGAACGCGCCGGCCGCATTCAAGTGGCGTTGATCGTTTACGCGGCCGCGCTCGAGCCCGATTTTCCGCATGCCGCCTGGCGCGTGCGGCGCGCGGCGCAGCGCGTCGGCGTGATCGCGAGTTTTCTCGGCGACGGGCTCGCGCTCGATTTCGAAAGCGATGCGGCGACCGCGCGGCTAAAGTGGCGCTTCGGTCTGCTCTCGTCGGCGGCGCGGTCGCTCGGCCGCGTGCCGCCGCCTGACGCCGGATTGGAACGCGCGCTGGACGAGACCTTCGACGTGTATCTGATGAGCCGCGGGACGACTTTTTTCGAGCGGCCGCCGAGCGGCTACGTCGCCTGGTTCGGCACGCTGCGGCAAAAATAATCGGCGCCGCGGCAGGAACAACCCGCATGTTCGATGCTCAGGGCCGCGCGCATGGATACTCGCCCGGCATTCGCGATTCCTGCATAATACCCGCCACATTCGCGCGCGAGTGACGTCAAACTCCCGGAGTCCCGGAGTCGCCGAGAACCGACGCATTCAGCGCGTTGCACCTCGTAATAGTGTTCATATCGCCTGCTCAGATTTTCCGGATTGACTGATGGCCCAGGCAGCTGCGGTTGAAGCGCCCGAGCACGCGCACGGGTACATAGAAGGAGCGCTCAAGTGGCTGATCGCGCTGGCGGTCATCCTGTGCACCATCCTCGAAGTGCTGGACAGCTCGATCGTAAACGTCGCGCTGCCGCACATGCAGGGCAGCTTCTCGGCGAGCGTTGATGAGGTGACGTGGGTGGTCACGACCTACCTGGTCGCCGCCGGCATCATGATTCCGACCACCGGATGGATCGCCGGGCAGTTCGGACGCAAAAATTATTTCCTGCTGTGCATCGTCACGTTCGTCGTGTCGTCGGCGATGTGCGGCGCGGCGCAGACCCTCAACCAGATGGTGGCGTTCCGGTTTCTGCAGGGAATCGCCGGCGCGGCGCTCCAGCCGCTGTCGCAGGCGATCCTGATGGAAACCTTTCCGCCCAACGAGCAGGCGCTGGCGATGGCGATGTGGGGGGTGGGGCTGATGGTCGCGCCGATCATGGGGCCGACGGTCGGCGGCTGGATCACCGACAACTGGAACTGGCGCTGGAACTTCTACATCAACGTGCCGATCGGCGTCGCCGCCGCGCTGATGGTCTCGGCGTTCGTGCACGATCCGCCGTACCTGCGCAAGCTCAAGGGCAAGGGACGCGCCGACTACCTCGGCATCGTCTGCCTGGTGCTGTCGCTCGGGCTGGGCGAGATCGTGATGGACCGCGGCGACCGCGCCGACTGGTTCCAGAGCGCGTGGGTCTGCTACTTCGCGGCGATCGCGCTCGGCGCGTTTGTGCTGCTGATCTGGCACGAATGGCGGACGCCCAATCCGATCCTGCAGGTGAAGCTGATCACCAATCGTTCGTTCGCGGTGCCCACCGCACTGCTGATCATCCTGACCTTCACCGCGTACGGCATGCAGATCTTAAATCCGGTCTTCCTGCAGGAGCTGCTGGGGTACACCGCGTGGAAGGCAGGGCTCGCGATGGCGCCGCGCGGAATGGGCGTAATGGCAGCAATGTTTCTGCTCGGAGCCATCGCGCGCAAAGGCTACGACACGCGCAAGCTGGTCTTTCTCGGCTACATCCTGGTCGGCGTCGCGCAATGGGAACTGTCCACGCTCGATCTCAGCATGAGCATCTCGAACTTCATCTGGCCGACGGTGGTGCAGGGAATCGGGATGGGCCTCATTTTTCCGACGCTTGCCGGCGCCGCGCTCAGCTCGGTCAGCCGCGAAAACATGGGCTATGCGGCGAGTTTCTTCTCGATGGTGCGCAACATCGGCGCATCGATCGGAACCTCGACGCTTACGACTTATCTGACCCATCTCGAGCAGACGCGCCAGAGCAACCTGGTCAATCACCTGACCGTGTTCGATGCCTGGCGCCTGGGCGCGAGCGGAACGCGCATGCCGGGCGGATCGCACTTCAATTACATGCATCAACTGGTCACCGGTCAGAAGCAGGGACTGGCGATGATCTACGGCGAGGTGCAACGTCAGGCAATGATGCTGTCGTTGAACGACATCTACCGTTCGCTGTGCTACCTGATGCTGATCGCGCTGGTTATCACCGCGTTTCTGCCGCGCACGCGCGCCCAGGGCGGCGCGGCCGCCGCTCATTGACGCGGCGCCGCGCGCGATCCGCTATTGCCCGTCGTAGCTGAATGCTCTAGCGTGATTTCGTGATCGCAGAGCGAGGAATCCGGCCGTGTGCCACGTTGCGCGGCGACTGTCCCTGAACACGCACATCGCCGCGCCCCTCTCCCGGCGAACTATGTGAGCGCGCCGCCCGGAGAATTCGAGCTCATCGAACGGGTGCTCAGGCGCCTTGCACCCCCCCGGCGCGCGGTGCTGGGAGCGGGCGATGACTGCGCGATCCTGCCTCCCGCACGCTCGCGCCAGCTATTCACCATCGACTCGATGGTCGAGGACGTGCATTTCAGGCTCGGCTGGGGCACGCCCGAAGCGCTGGGCGCCCGCGCGCTAATCGTCAATCTCAGCGACGTCGCAGCGATGGGCGGCAAACCGACCGCTTGCGTGGTGAATCTCGCCGTGCGCACAGGGCTCGATGCCGGCTTCTTCGAGCGGCTCTATGCCGGACTCGGCCGCGCGGCGATGCGCGCCGGAGTCGACGTGGTGGGTGGAAACGTGACGCGTGCCCGCGCACTTGCGATCACGATAGCATTGCTCGGCGAAGCGCGCGGCGCCGCGCTCAGGCGCGACGCCGCGCGTCCGGGCGACGCCATTTACGTCACCGGCACGCTCGGCGACGCGGCCGCGGGTCTGCGCATCCTGAGCGGCCGCTTGAGGGCCGGACCGCGGGCGCATCGCTTTCTCGTCAATCGTTTTCTGCAACCGAGCGCACGGTTGGAGGCCGGAATGCGCCTGGCGCGCATCGCGCCGGCACCCGCCGCCATCGACGTGAGCGACGGACTGTGGCAGGACCTGGGCCACGTGCTCGAGCGCAGCGGAACCGGCGCCGAAATCGACGCCGGGGCGATACCGCTTTCACCGGCTTACCGCGCGACGGTCGGCAGCGATCCACGGCTCGCCCTTTGCGGCGGCGACGATTACGAGCTGTTGTTCTGCCTCCGCCGGGAGCTTCCCGCCGCGGTCCTTGGCCGGCGGTTGGGCGTGCCGGTAAGCCGCATCGGCCGTATCACCAGTAATCGCAAAGCGGTCCTGCTCAACGCCGAGGGGGTGGTCAGCGGCCGCGTATCGGCGTTCTCCGGATGGGACCAACTGCGCCCGGGCTGACGGTCGGGCGATGGGATCATCGGTAATGCTATTGCTCGTCGTAATCCTGCTGCTCGGCGCGAGCGCTCTGTTCGCGGCGTCGGAAACCGCGCTGTTCGCGCTGGCGCGCATGCGGCACACGCGCGCGAGCCTCGGCGAGGCCGCGGCGCGGGCGGTCGATACGCTGCTTCACCGCCCGCTCGAATCGTTGGTCGTGATCATCGGCTGCAACGAAGCGCTGAACGTGTTCGCCGAGTGTCTCGCGACCACCCTGCTTCTCACCTGGCTGGGACCGCGGGGAGCGTGGGTATCCGTGCCGGTGATGTTCGTGCTGGTGCTGCTGCTGAGCGACATCACGCCCAAAACCTTCGCGCTCGCTTTCCCCTCGCAGGTGGCGCATCTCACCGCCCGACCGCTGGCCGCGATGACCCGGACCTTTCATCCGCTGGCGCGGTATTTCGTGCCCGAAGAGCCCGCACCGCGGGCGCCGCTTTCAGAAAGCGAGTTCAAGGAGCTGCTGATCGCCAGCGAACGCATAGGCCAGGTGACGCCGGCCGAGCGCGAGCTGATCGACAAGGTGTTCGCGTTCGGCTCCCGCCGCGTGTCCGAGATCATGACGCCGCGCGAGCGCATCTTTGCGCTCGATATCGACACGCCGATCGACCGGATCATCGCGGAAGTCGCGCACGGCCACTATTCGCGCGTGCCGGTTTACCGCCGGACGCCGGACAACATCGTCGGCGTGATGCGCGCCAAGGACCTGGTCGCGCGACGCCTGGAAGCCGCCCCGCCGCGTCCCGAGCGGCTGATTCGCGAACCCTACTTCGTACCGCCGGGCAAGACCCTGGGCGAACTGTTCGACGAAATGCGGCGCCAGCGCTTCCAGCTCGCGTTCGTGGTTGACGAGTACGGCCATCTGCTCGGACTGGTCACGCTCGAGGACCTGCTCGAGGAGTTGTTCGGCGAGATTCGCGACGAATTCGAGTTCGAGGGGCCGGACCTGAGCCAGGTCGGCGACAGCGAGTGGCTCGCCGCGGGCTCCGTCAGCCTGAGTCGGCTGACCCAGGTGCTCGACGGGGGTGACTCGTTCGCCCCGCGCGCACACGAACGCACGCTGAGTTCGCTGGTGCTGCGCCGGCTGGGTCGCGTGCCGCACCCGGGCGAACAATTGCAGCTCGACGGCTTCGCCGCGCAGATCGAAAAGGTGCGCGGCGCGAACATCGAGCTGGTGAGGCTGCGGCGATGGAACTGACGGAACTGATCGCGGCCATCGCCGCCTGTCTGACCGTGCAGGCGTTCTTCGCCGCCAGCGAAATCGCGATCGTGGTCACGGATGAAAAGAAGCTCGCGGCCGCCAATCAGCGCGACCGGCGCAAATCGCCGCGGCTGCTCGCGCTGCTGCGCCGGCGCGAACGCATCCTCGCGCTCACGCTCACCGGCGCCAACCTGGCGACGGTAGTGGCGGCGAGCGTGCTCACCGCCTTTCTGCATCGGCTGAGCTCGCACACGTCCTATCTCGCGCCCTTCATCCTCGCGCCGCTGACACTGCTGGTGGGCGAGTCGCTGCCGAAACTGTTGACCTTCCGCTATCCCATCGCCTTCGCCCGAATCGCGGCGCGCCCGCTGCGCGCGCTGGCCGCGGTCTTCTGGCCGCTGATCGAAGCGGAGTCGGCGGTCAGCCGATGGCTCAGGCGGCTCGCGGGAGTGCCGGCCGAGATGCAGAGCGTGTTCGTGACGCGCGAAGACCTCGCCTTCATGATTCGCTCGCTCGGCGATCAGCCGCAGCAGACGTTCGACGACGCCATCCTGCCGGCCGAACGGCAGATGATCAGCCGCATCTTCCGCTTTCGCAACGCCGAAGCGCGCCACGCCATGGTGCCGCTGGTCAGGGTCGAGGCGGTCGGACTGGACACGGCGCTGGCCGAAGTGGCCGAGATCGCGCGGCGCACGGGCTTCAGCCGAATCCCGGTGTTCGACAAGCGCATCGTGAACATCGTCGGCCTGCTCCACGTCTTCGATTTGCTCGAGGCGCCGGACCTGAGCCGGCCGGTGCGCGAGGTGATGCGCCAGGTGACGTACTTCGCCGAGTCGACGCCGCTGGATGAAATCCTCATCACCTTCCAGCGCACCGGGCAGAACCTCGCGGTCATCGTTGACGAGTACGGCGGCGCAGCCGGCATCCTCACGCTCGAGGATCTGCTGGAGGAAATCGTGGGCGAGATCGAAGAGGAGCACGCCGCGGGCGAGGAACTGGTGCGCGTGATCAGTCCACGCGTGCTCAGCGCGTCGGCGCGGGCGCCGATCGTCGAGCTCAACGAACGCTTCGGTCTGCGGCTGCCGGAAAGCGGCGAGTATGCTAGCATCGGCGGACTGGTGCTCGAACGTCTAGGTCATATCCCCCGGCCCGGCGAACAGCTCAAGGCAGGCGACGCGACGCTCACCGTGGTCCGCGCGGATGCGCGCGCAGTGCGCGAAATTCTGATCACGCCGGTCCGACCACTCAATCTCGAACAGGCGCGGCGCCGATGACGCGAGCGCATCGGCCATGACCGAAGACCGTCTGCGCCGGCTTTTGCGCCAGGTTGCGGCCGGACGCCTCGATCCCGACGCGGCGCTGGTTCGCCTGCGCCATCTGCCCTTCGAGGATCTGAGTTTCGCCAAAATCGACCAGCACCGCGCACTGCGGCGCGGCGTGCCCGAAGTGATCTTCGGTGAAGGCAAGACCGCCGCGCAGATCGCGGCGATCGGAACGCGCGTCGCCGCCGCTGGCGTCAACCTGGTGATAACCCGGCTCGACGAGCCCAAGGCTCGGGCCGTGCGCCGCACGCTGCGCGCGCTGGTCTATCATCCCGAGGCCAGACTTGGCGTGGTCGCCCGGCGCAGGCGTCCGCCGAACGGCCACGGCGCGGTGATGGTGATCAGCGCGGGCACTTCGGACCTGCCGGTGGCGGAAGAGGCGGCGCTGTGCGCCGAGCTGTTCGGCAACGCAGTCGAGCGGCTGTACGACGTCGGCGTCGCCGGCATCCATCGCCTGACCGCCAACCTCGAGCGGGTAGGCGCGGCGTCGGTGCTGATCGTGGCGGCCGGAATGGAAGGCGCGCTACCCTCGGTGGTGGCCGGGCTTACCGACAAGCCGGTGATCGCGGTTCCGACCAGCGTCGGCTATGGCACCGCGTTCGGCGGCGTCGCCGCGCTGCTCGGAATGCTCAATTCGTGCGCGAGCGGAGTGACCGTGGTCAACATCGACAACGGCTTCGGCGCGGCGTTTGCCGCAACCCTGATCAACCGGGTAGGTCTCGCCCGCTGACCGATCGTGGCGGAGAAAACGCACAGCTCGATCACCTCCGGGCGCACGCGGCGCGCGCTCAAGATCGGCGGGCTCGCCTCGCAGGTGGGCTCGAGTTACCTGTGGACCTCGTTGCGCCGCCCGTTCATGGATGTCGCCAGCCACGAGCGCGAGCTGCTCGAGACCCACATCCGCAACGCCCGACGAATGGTCGAGAGTTCGACTCAGCTCCGCGGCGCGTTCATGAAGCTGGTGCAGATGCTCTCGATGCGCGACGACCTGCTGCCCACCGAGGCGATCGACCTGCTGAAAACCACGCGCGCGGGCGTTCCGCCGATGGACTACGCGATGATCGCGCAGCAGATCCGGCGCGAGCTAGGCAAACGCCCGGAACAGCTCTATGCGAGCTTCGAACCAATGGCCTTCGCCGCCGCCTCGCTCGGCCAGGTCCATCGCGCACGCCTTAAAAGCGGCGAAGAGGTCGCGGTCAAGGTGCAGTACCCGGGAATCGACGCCACGGTGCGCCAGGACCTGGGCAATCTCAAGCTGCTGCTGCGCACGCTGCAGGCGGTCGCCGGCGATCTGATGCGCCAGAAGATCGAGACGCGCACGATTTACCGCGAGCTCGAGGAGCGCCTGATCGAGGAACTCGACTATCGTATCGAGGCGCGCAATACGATGGAGTTTCACCGGCTGTACGCGCACGATCCGGAGACGGTGATTCCGCGCGTGGTCGGCGATCTGAGTTCGCGCCGCGTGCTCACGATGAGCTATCTCGACGGGTACCATCTCTCCGACCTGATGAACCCGGCGGCGGATTTCGAACTGCGCCAATGGGTCACGCGCAAATACTACGAGCTGGTGTGGCGCCAGTTGCTCGAGTTCGGCGTGCTGCATACCGATCCGCACCCGGGCAACTATCTCATCACCCACCACCCGCGCATCTGCGTGCTGGATTTCGGGTCGATCCGGCATTTTCCCGAGCCGATCCGGCGCGCCAATCTTCAGTTCGCGCGCGCGCTGGTCGAGCGCGACGATCGCGCGCTCGGACAGGCGCTGGTCAAGCTCGGCTATCTCGACCGCGGCCAGAATGCGCGCGCGATGATCGAAGCGGTGCATCTGCTGTTCGAGCCGGTGATGGTCGATCGGCCCTACGGTCCCGAGGAATACGACCTGGTCGGCAAGCTCGCCGTGGTGAGCGAAATCGCCTTCAGGCACAAGCTCTACAAATCGCCCGCGCACGGGGTGTTCACGGTGCGCGCGCTGGTCGGGCTCGACGGCATCATGCGCGGCCTGGGCGTGCGTGCCAACTATCATCGATTGTTCAGCAATTGCGTGATGAGCGTGCGCGGATGAACGCAGCCGCCGACCGCCTTCATGCGAATGTTCCGCGCCCGGTGCCGCTCCGCGCCCCTCGCGCATCCGACCGGGCGCAATTGGATGCGCTCGAACGCCACCGCGATCATCATTTCCGCCGCGTGCGCCATCGCCGCATCGCCGGTGAGCGGGCCGCGCTTGCGTTTATCGCAGAGGTCGGATTCTGCGCGGCGTTCACCCCCGGGATGGGAGTGCCGTGCCTGCGCGAGGCGATCGAAGGCGTGCGCGAGCCGGCGCTGCCCGAACATATCCAGCACGACCGCGCGATCATGATGACCTGGCGCATCAAGGACGCGCTGCCCGCACGCAAGCTGGTCTACTACGGCAAGGTGATTGGCGGACGGCCCGGCTTCATTGCGCGCGACCTGCTGGCGCCGTTTCTGCGCCTGCGCGCGGAGCCGCGCGGTTATCGCGCGCTCTACGAGCGCGGGATGCTCTCGCACTGCGCCAAGCTGGTAATGGACGCGCTCACCCGGCGCGGCCCGGCCGAGACCCGCGCGCTGAAACTGAGCGCAGGTTATGCGCAGCCCGGGATGCGCGGCGAATTCGATCGCGCGATGAAGGAGCTGCAGGAGAAGTTTCTCGCGCTCAAGGTCGAAGAGCGTTACGATCCGTTCACCTACGTCTGGGACACGGTGGAGCATCGATGGGGCGAAGCGGTGCGCGAAGCGCGCGCGCTGTCGCGTGCGGAAGCCGCGTATCGCGTGGTGCGCCGTTACTTCGAAATCTCCGGCTTCGGCAACGAGCGCGCGCTCGGGCGCACGCTTGCGATCGGCGCCGAGCTGGTGGACGGTGCAGCGCGGCGGCTCGAGCGCGAACGCAGGCTGCGGCGCGGCATCCGTATCGACGGCCTGGTCGGCTCACACAGCGTGCTCAGCGCGCTGGTCGAATGAAAGACGTGAGGTTTCAGATGAAGCAGAGCGGAAATCGCCTGATCCTGACCGCCGCGCTGGCGGCCGGACTTGTTGGCGGCGCGGCGTCGGCGCGCCTTTGGCCCTCGCCCGCCTCGGCCTTTGCCGAACAGCAGATGCTCACCAGCATCAGCGCCAAACAATTCGCGGTGATGGACGACCAGGGCAACGTCCGGATCAAGCTGAATGTCTCGAGCGAGGGCATGGCGCACGTGGGCCTTTATGACCAACTGGGCGTCGAACGGGCTTCGCTGGTGGTGGCCAAGGAAGGAACGACGATGCTCGCGATGTCGGGCGATGACGGGCAGCCGCGGCTGACCGCCAACGTCGCGATTCACGACGGGCCCGCAAAGTTCAGCCTGCTCAATCCCGACGGTTCGAGCGCGGCGGAACTCGGCAACAACAACGGCGCCCGCGCGCTCGTGCTGGCCGACTCCAAGGGCCGCGCGCGCGTGCGGCTGCAGGCCAACGCCGCGGAGGGCGGCGAAGCGGGCCTCACGATTTGCGATGCGAGCGGCAAACCGGTCAAGAAATTCCCATGAGACCGCGCGGCTGCATCACCACTGTTCGTAGCGGACGGCGCGTCTTTCGTAACCTGCCGCGCGCAGCAGGTCGCGCAGCCTGAGCACGCCCTTGCCGACGCCGCACACGTAGAATTGGCGGCTGCGATCGGAATCGGCGTCAATCCAGCGCGTCTGGATCCGGGCCGCCAGCCGGTCGTGAAGCTCGCCGGCGGGCGCCACCATCGCCTCGAACTCGACGCCGGCGGCGCGCCATTGTTCGATCTCGTCGCGATAAAGCAGACGATCCTGCTCCGGCGCAGCGTAAAGCAGCGTCAGCTTCGGACGATTGCCCACGGCCAGGACGCGGCGAATCATCGGACGTATCGGAGCGATGGCGGTGCCCTCGGCTATGAAGATGCACTCGCTCTGCGGCGCGCGGTCCATCGTGAACGCGCCGAACGGGCCCGTGAACTCGAGCTCGTCTCCGATCTTGCGCTCGAACAGGTAAGCGACGCCTTTCCCCCCGGGAACGCGATTGAAGCAGATCTCGATCGGCCCGGGCTCTTCCGGGCTCGAGGCGATGGTATAAGGGCGCACCCGCGTCTCGTCCTCCAGCGCGATCGAAACCGAGATAAACTGGCCCGGCACGAAGTTCAGTCGCGCACCGTCGAGCGTCCGCAAAAACAGCGAGCGAGTATCGGCATTGTGATCGTTGATGCGCTCGATGCGCGCCCGGTGTACGGGACGACGGCTCGAGGCCGCAGGCGGGGCCGGTTCAACCATCGCTAGCTCGGTTCAGCGCGCGCGGACCGTTCACGATTCGGGCTTGGCCGCGGTTTCGCCTATCTGGTTGATAGTATAGCGGGGCACGACCACAACGATCTCAGCATCGGGATCCTCCACAACCGCCTGGCACGCCAAGCGCGACGTCGGAGTCAGGCCGGGAGCCCTGTCGAGGAGGTCCTCCTCCTGCTCGGAGGATTCGGATAGCTTGCCGAAGCCGGATTTGACGATCACGTGGCAGGTCGTGCAGGCGCAATTCCCGCCGCAGGCGTGCTCGAGATGGACGTGATGGCCAAGCAGAATGTCGAGAATCGAGCCGGGTTGTCCATCGTGATGAAACGGCGCGTCAGCCGGGTTGAACTCGATCAGGCGTTCAGGTTCTCCGCTCTCGAAAATGACACGAATCGTAGCCATGCAGTTTCCAATGGATCAGTTTTTGATAGGCAATGCGAGGGCCCCAGAAAGCCTCTTGCCGATTCGCCCGATTTTCGCCATCATAGTTGCGGCGTCAGCACTCTTGCACTGCCGCCCGGAGGTCGATGAACGATGGCCACGCTGACCAAACGGCAGAAACAGCTCGTCGATTTCCTTGAAAATTATATCACCGAGCATGGATATGCGCCGACCCTGAGCGAGGTCGGCCAGTACTTTGGACTATCCTCGCTCGCGACGGTCCACAAGCACCTGCACAATCTCGAGCAGAAGGGCTTTATCAAGCGGGTGCACAATCATAGCCGCGCGCTCGAGGTGACGACCGAACGGCGACGACCGGCGGCTCACGAATTGAAACTGATCGGCACTGTCGCCGCAGGAGTACCGATCGAAGCGGTGGAAGGCAACGACACGATCGCTGTTCCGGACGACTTCGTGCGGCGAGACAATACGTTTTGCCTGCGGGTAAAAGGCCAGTCGATGATCGACGAGGGCATCCGCGACGGCGATTACATAATTGTCGAGGGTCGCGAAGCGGCGGCCGCGGGCGAAACGATCGTAGCGCTTATCGGCGACGAGGCTACAGTCAAGAAGTACTATCCTGAAACGGACGGCCGCGTACGACTACAACCCGCCAATACCGCCATGGAGCCTATTTTTGTCAGCGAGGACGACCTGCGCATCCGCGGCGTCGTCGTCGGTCTGATGCGTCACTATCGCTAGGCGAGCAGGATTCGGTCGTTTGCCTCGCCGGCGGCCTTGCGCGGGGCGGCTGGAGCCGGACGCGGACGGGGCGGCGGCATGTGCTTGCCGCGCGAGGTCCCGAAGATTCGCTTGTTTACCCTTGCCGCGCCCTGCTCTGCCATTATGGGCGTGGGCGGAATGCGGACCACGAAACGCGAGCCGCGTCCCGGAGCCGACGTCACTTCCAGCCGGGCTCCTAATGTCGTGACATGGCGATGCACCACCGCGAGGCCCAGACCGAGTCCGCGGTATTTGCGCCCAGGCTCCGCAAGCTGAGCGAAGGGCTCTGCCGCGCGCCTGATGGTCGCAGGGCTCATCCCGGTCCCCGTGTCCGCAACTTCGAGAATCAGACCGGGTTCCGCGCCCCGCGAACGCGTGCCGGCAATGCGGACCGTTACCGTACCCTGCTCGGTGAACTTGATGGCGTTCAGCACCAGGTTGGACAGGATCGAGCGCAAAGGACGCCGCGAAGTATGAATAGTTGCCGGCGCATCCTGAATGTCGATTTTCAGGGCGACTTGCTTGTCGCCTTTGGCGGCCTCGATCGCAGGCGCGAGATCGCTCACCAGGCCGCTGATCGACACGTCTTCCTCCACGCGGCCCGTCCCGCCCGCCTCTGACATCACGAACTCCAGGATATTGTCGACGGTCTGGCTGAGGTCGTGCAGGTTGCTGTTCATGCGTTCGAGCATCGACCGCGGCTCCGGATCGAATTTTGGCGCCCATTCGTCGCGAATGATGTCCAGATAGCCGAGCAACACCTGCAATGGCGTTCGCAGCTCATGGGCGAGGTTGGCAAGAATCTCGACTCGCACACCCTCGACCCATCGCCGCATCGTGCTTTCGCCCGCGGCCGCGACCGCATGCTTCGCACCCGAGTCATCGGACAAATGTCGGCCTGCCATAAGCATCTCCCATGAGCCCTCTGCGACGCGCGCACGACAAAAACGCACAGCGAAGCATGGGCGAATTCATGCTTGGCAGGGTAGTTAATGCTAGGCCGGTGCCAAATCGGGAAAATGCCTAGGGGTTCGCGGAAAAGTGCCTAATTACGGCCAAAAAAAGACGTATGGAGAGGCCCTGCGACGCTTCAGCAGCAGCGCTGCGGTCCTTCGCCATGGCGCGCGAGCGCTCGCTTGACCGCCCGCACGCGATCGGCGCGTGACGACTCGTTGGCGCCGACGGCATTGAGGTGGCACAACTCGGCCATCAGCCGTGAAAGCCCCGCGCCGATCTCGCCCCCGATCCGCTTACCGATGGTTCGGATCTCGTCCAGCGCGCGACGATTTTGAGCGCGGACCCGAGTCATGCGAACGCATCTTAGACCGCGCGGTCCCGGGCGCCAACCCGTCCGCATGCTCGCTCTGGGATCATCGCATCGCAACGCATCGTTCACGAGCCGGCTGGCGGCATGCGTCGTCGGTTGCTATCAACAATGGTCATGACCACGAAGCCTGTGCGGATCGCGTTGATCCAGATGAGTTGCGATGTCGAGCCCCGGCACAACCTGGACAAGGCGATCGCACGGATCGACGAAGCCGCGGCGCGCGGCGCGGAACTGATCTGCCTGCAGGAGCTGTTCCGTTCCCGCTATTTTTGCCAATCCGAGGAAGCGCGGAGCTTCGATCTCGCCGAGCCGATACCCGGGCCGACCACCGAGGCGCTGGCGGCGGCGGCGGCAGCGCGCAAGGTCGCGATCGTGGGATCGATATTCGAACGGCGCGCCGAAGGCGTCTATCACAACACCGCGGTGGTGCTGGATCGCGACGGCCGCCTGGCCGGACGCTACCGCAAGATGCACATACCCGACGATCCGCACTATTACGAGAAATTCTACTTCACCCCCGGTGACCTTGATTTCACCGCGCATCGCATCGCTCCGGCGACGGTCGGCGCGCTGGTGTGCTGGGACCAATGGTTCCCCGAGGCTGCGCGCCTGGTGGCGCTCGCCGGAGCGCAGATCGTTTTCTACCCAACCGCGATCGGATGGGAGCGCATGGAAATCGAGGCGACGCGCCGCCGCCAGCTCCAGGCGTGGGAGACCGTGCAGCGCGGCCACGCGATCGCCAACGGGATGTTCGTCGCGGTGGTCAACCGCGTGGGCGTCGAGGACAACCTGCAATTCTGGGGCAACTCATTCGTGGTCGACCCCTTCGGCGAAGTGATCGCGCGCGCCGGCGCGGCCGAGGAGATACTCATCGCCGAATGCGACCTGCGGCTGATCGAGGAAACGCGGCGCAACTGGCCGTTTCTTCGCGATCGGCGAATCGATGCCTACGGAGATCTGCTGCGGCGATTTCGCTCCTGATCGCAGCTCTCGCGCGGTCCCCAGCGTGATTGAACCGGACGGCATCGCACGCGCACTCGATTGACGAAATTTGCCGCACCGCCATTTGCCCCGACTGCGTACCGGATGCCCGCCGAATGGGCGCCGCATCTGGCCAGCTACCTGGTGTGGCCGCACAATCGCGACACCTGGCCTGGCAAATTCGAGCCGATCGTGCCGGTATTCGCGCGCATCGCGGCAGCGATAGCCGAATTCGAGCCGCTTCGGCTGCTGGTCTTGGACGACGAGATGGCCGCGGCGGCAAGCGCCGCGATCCTGGAGCATGGCGGCGCCGCGGCGCGCCTCGACCGGATAGCGTTCACCGTCGTTGCAACCAACGATTCCTGGATTCGAGATCACGGACCGATCTTCGTCAATCGCACCGACTCCGGCGACGCTCCGGCCCAGATCGCGCTGGATTTCGGTTTCAACTCCTGGGGTGAAAAATACGGCGCCTTCGACCTTGACGATGCCGTGCCGCATCGCCTTGGCGAGCGTTGGGACTTCGACGTCATCGAACCTGGAATGGTGCTCGAAGGGGGATCGATTGACGTGGATGGCGAGGGCACGCTGCTCACGACCGAGTCATGCCTGCTCAATCCCAATCGCAATCCGACGCTGGACCGCGCCGGCATCGAACGGCGGCTCAAGCACTGGCTCGGCGTAAGCCGGGTGCTGTGGCTTGGCGAGGGTATTGCGGGCGATGACACCGACGGCCACGTGGACGACCTCGCGCGATTCGTCGCACCGGCGACGGTTGTCACGGTCTTCGAAGAGGACCCGCGCGACGAGAATCACCCGGTGCTGGCGGACAACCTGCTCCGCCTGCGCGCGATGCGGGACGCCGCGGGACGCGCGTTGACGATAGCCACGCTGCCGATGCCGCCCGCGGTTTATCATGAAGGCACGCGCGTGCCCGCTTCATACGCCAACTTCTACATTCTCAACGGAGGAGTCATTGTGCCGACGTTCGATTGCCCCGCGGACGAGATCGCTATCGGCACGTTAGGGCGCCTCTTCCCCGGGCGGCGGATTGTCGGAATCCCTTCGCGCGACCTGGTGTGGGGCCTCGGCGCGATTCACTGTCTCACGCAACAGCATCCGCTGCCGCCCGCTAAGCGTCGCTGAAGCGCTAAAGTGGCCCCTGCGCCTGATTACGGGAACAGGCTCGGCGGCGCAAAGTCGCGGACTATCGGCACGCCTTGCATGTGAGCGGCGGGCGCGTCCGCGCGCGCAAAGAGCACGGCCACCGGATCGCGATAGATTAACCGCCAGTCCGACTGCTCGCCCATGAAGGTTGCCGCGGTCGAATCGGGACGCACCAGCACATAATCCGGCGGATAGGCGGCCAGCGCGGCGCCGGCGCCGGCGCCGCCGCGGATGAAATCCAGGTACGCGCGCTGCACATCCGGCGGATATACCATCTCGAAGCGGCCATCGATGAACACCTTGGAATCCGGTGCGTGCCAGAGAATATAGCTGCCCCAGAGAAACTCGTTCAAAATGCGGCCTTGCAGCCGATGCTGTCGCATGAAGGCGACAGCGCCCACCGGGTAGCCGGTAAAGTCCGGCAGCCGGGGCGAGAAGAGGCCGTCGCCGATGCAGATTGCGAGCGCGGCAATCAGCGCGCAAAGCTGAACCCCCGGCGAGGCATGCGGCGGCGGATGGCGCCGCGGCGTGGTCACTGCATCCGCCGACTGTGCGGGCGCGATCCGCGCGAGCGCCCGATGGGCATGAAACGCGATCGGCCCGGCGCAGGCCAGCATCGCAAACGCCATGTTGCGGACCGAATAAAGCGCGAGCAGCACCATCAGTCCGGCGATTGCGACCTCGGGCAGATCGTCCGCGCACGGCGCGAGCGCGAAACTGACGACGAAAGCCGCCATCACGCCCAGCGCGACCAGAAATGGAAACAGCGCCAAACCGCTGCGCCAGGTGCCGGCGACCACGTGGAAGAAGCTTTGAAACTCGACTCCCGCGCTCATGGTATACGGGTTGCGCAGCGTATGCGCGACGATGCGCCATTCGCCCGCACCGTAAGGATTGACCAAGGTGATAAGCGATGCGGCCAGCGCCAGCAGCAGAAACCGCAGACCGCGCGCGGGGCCGGCGCCATTCCAAAGATCGATTAGCAGAGCAGTGCCGGCGTACAGACCGAGCACCACGATTCCTATAAAGAAGCCTCCGTGCAGGTTGGCCCACAGCGCCATCATCGGCACGACGATCCAGAGCGGAGCCCGCCCGCGGCTGCGCGCGCGCGCAAACAGGGCTAAGAGGGCGGAGAGAAAAATGTAGTCGAAGAGCTGCGGCCGGAACTGGATCTGGAGTTGCAGCGCGAACGCGACCGCCAGCAGCACACCCATCTGCAGCGACGTTCCGGCGCCGCTTTCAGCCACGGCCGCGCCGAGCAGCAGCAGGGTCGCGCCCGCACACAGAAACTTCATCAGCTTGAGTCCGACCACCCCCATCGCATTGTAGAAAATCGCCATCACGATTTCTGATAGCCATTCGTGATCGATCCACGGCCCGTCCGGTGCCGAGTAGGAAAAGATTTCGTGGCGCATAAGATGGCCACTGTTCAGCATGATCCGGCCGAAGAGCACGTGACCCCAGGTGTCGGTATCGGCGTACTGGACCGAGTCGGCCACCACCACCAGCAGCAGCATCAGGGCGGGCGCATAGCGCAGCAGCGAGTGCGCTGCCGGCGGCGCGATGACGCCGGGCGTCGCGCGCGACTCGGGGTGCGAACCGCGAGCCGGATCCGGCGCCGCAGAGTCCGCTATCGTCGCTTGTTCCGTGGCTGCGCTTTGCGTTTCGTCCACGACGCCTTACGCTTGGCTCGGCCGGCCGATCAGGGGAACACGCTAGGCGGTGCGGCTGCGACCAGGTGCGGAACGCCGCCGATTTGCGCAGCGGGGGAAGCTGCGGGCGCAAACAGCGAGGCCACCGGATCGCGGTAGAGCAGCCGCCAGTCATTCTGCGCCATCATCACCGCGTAAGCGCCCGAACCGGTGGGCATCAGGACGAAATCATTGGCATAGGCGTTGAGCACGCGCGTGGCCCCCGGCTCGTCATAATAGAAGGCGGCGAAATCCTCCTGTAGTCGACGCGGGTAATAGGCCTCGAAAATGCTCTCGATAAAAATCCGCATGCGCGCGGGATCGTGGAAGAGCAGATAGTCAGCCCATCCGAATTCACAGAGCACGTTGCCGTGCAGATTATGGCTTTGCATGAAGGCGAGCGCGCCGACCGGCTTCGGCTCGACGACAGGAAGCGTGCGCGAAAACAGGCCGGTGCGTAGCGCGATCGTGACGGCCGCCAGAGCAATCGCGATTTGCATCATCCTCCATGATAGAGGTGCGCGGGCGGGCCGCGCCGCGCGACTGTAGTGCAGACGATCGAAGAGCAGCAGATGCGCATGACGGCAGAGCGGAACCGAACAGGCAATCACTGCGAGAGCGGTGTTACGTACCGCGTACAGGGCAGAACAACTCATCAGGATCGCGATCGCAAACAGCCCAAGGTCGTCGGCGCGCGGGGTCAGCGCGAAGGTCACCACCATGCCGAGCATGATCGCCAGGGCGGAAACGATCGTGAACAGCGGGCGGCCGGCGTGATAGAAATCCGCCGCCACTGCAAGCAGCGGGCGAAACTCCGATATGTGCGCCAGCGTGAACGGATTGCGCAGCACCCCGACGATGGCAGTCCAGTCCTTCAAGCCGTAGGGATTGAGCAGCGTCGCCAGCGCGGCTGCCGAAGCCAGCGCCGCCAGCCGCGTTGCACCAGCCAAGCGGCCCGTGGTCGCGATATCCTGCGCACCGCGGACGGCGGCATACAGGCCCACAGCCGCCAGGCCGACGAAAAACCCGCCGTGCAGGTTGGTCCACAGCGCGAGCATCGGCACCGCAAACCACAGCGGTGCGCGTCGGCCGTAGCTGTGGCGCGCCAGCATGGCGATCAACGCGGCCAAACCGACGTCGTCGGCGAGGAAGGTCCGTAGTTGCATGTGCAGGACGAATGCGAACGCCGCGAGCAGCAGCACTGCGGCCTGGATCGCGAGCGCCGCGCCGGTCTCGGCCAACCCGCTTGAAATCAGCATCACGATCGCCGCAACACATCCGAATTTGCCGAGCTTGAGCCCTACCACTCCCGCAACGCCATACACCATCGCCATCGCGGCTTCGCCCAGCCAGTCCACCAGAATCCAGTCGCGCGCGCCTGGAGGACAGGCATACGAGGAGGGCGCGTGGAAAAAGAGCTGACGCTCGAAAAGCACGATATTGCCGAAATGGAGATGGCCCCAGAGATCGGTGTCGGCACTGCGCATCGCATCGGCGATTACGATCGCGAACAGCACCAGCGCAGGCGCCGAGCGCAGCAGCGAGGGACGGCGCGACCCGGATGGCTCTACCCGGCAAGATGCGTCGGCCGACAGCACAGGCGCTGGCGATCGATGCGCCGCATCGACGTGCTGACCCGTTGACTCGAAGCTCCCCCCCAAGAACCCCCACCTCCGCTCGAGCCGCTAAGCTTGAGCCCTGCGGCGCCACGGCCGCGGTGCGGATACTGTAACGTCCGGCGGCGGCATGGTCAAAATAGTGCGACCACGCGCATAGGCGGCCGGGGCGCGAACACGCAGGCGCAGGAAAAACGCGCGCTCAGGAATGCGCCTTGGCCTCGGCCCGCCACTCGTTGTTGGTGGTGCGATCGCCGGCCAGCCATTTGCGTAGGTCCTCGTGCGCGCTCGCCGCGCGCTTGGCCTTGATCCGATCGGCGGCCGGATGATCGACCGTGAACTCGAGGTTCAGCCCATTGGGATCGGTGACGTACAGCGACACGCAATAGCCGTGGTCGATCACCATGGTTTCATAGCCGGCCTGGTTGAGACGACGCTGCATCTCCTCCTGCCCCGCCCGTTCGGCGACCTTCAGCGCCAGATGGACAAAAGGAGAATGCGGACCATAGTGCGCGAATTTTTCGTGCTGCACCGGGTTGGCGAAATGAAAGAATGCCAGCGCGCCGCCGTCGCCTATCTCGAAGAACAGATGGCAGTAGTATAGTTCGTCTTCGCCGAACACCTTGTCGCATTCGCGCCAGGCCGCGACCATCGGCCAGCCCAGGATGTCCTCGTAAAACTTGCGCGTCTGCTCGAGGTCACGGCAGACGTAGGCCGCGTGATGAAGCCGCGTCGGAACTGTGCTCGGTCGGCCATGTCCGTTGCTTTGCGTATTCGGCATTAAGAGTTCTCCTTTTAGGACTGGTTCTTAACCGCGTTGACGGGGCTCGCGCAAAGATATCCGTCCGGCCGCGGACGCGGCCTCGCCACGCTCCGAGTCGCGATTCGCGTCCGCGTCAAGATTGCTCCGGATGTGGATCAACTGATCGCGCAACAATGAAAGCCGCTGAGGAGCGATCCCGGCGAGCGCGATCTCATTGACTTCGATCGCGCACGCCAGCAACACCTCGCGCAGCCGTTGGCCTTCCTCGGTGAGCCGAATTATAACCTTGCGGCGATCGCCGGCGTCACGCGTGCGACTGATCAGGCCGCGGCGCTGCATGCTGTCCAGGGCGGTCGCAGTGGTCGGTTCCATCATCCCGACCCTCCGGCTCAACTCCCGCTGCGTAAGCCCGTCCTCTTCCCATAAGGCGCGCAGGAAATACCACATCCCGATGGTCACGCCATAACGCGACACGCGCGCGGCCAGCGCGCGAAGAAACGCACGATGGGCCTCGCGCACCAGGTAGCCGACGCTCCGATCGGGCGGGAAGGCGGCGCCCGCGCTGACCCGCGTCGTCGCCGATCCCTGCTCGTCGGGCGTTTTCCCGTTGTTGCTTCGCCGATTCATCGTCGGTGCTTCGTTCGGTTCCGAAAGCCGCCACGTGCCCGAGTGGTGCGCACGGCCAGCATAGCAGGCAGCGGTGCTTTAGGCGCGGGGCGTTTTTTTGGCTTGACCATATCCGTTCGCCGGGCTAGTAAGAATACTTAGATATCTTTGTATTTGCCGCCGGTGCGCGCCGCCGCGGTCGGCGTTACGAGATTTCACGTGGAACCCGCCAGCCCGCTCGCCCGTCGATGGCCCTCTGAGGGTGTCAGCCGCGTGCCTTACTGGGTCTACAGCGACCCCGACGTATACGCGCGGGAACAGTCGCGCATCTTCTCCGGGCCGTACTGGAACTACGTTGCGCTCGAGGCGGAGATTCCGAATCCCGGCGATTTCGTCCGCAGCCATGTCGGCGAACGTCCGGTGATCGTGGTGCGTGACAAGGACCGCGCGATCGGCGTGATGCTCAACCGCTGCGCTCATCGCGGTGTCGAGTTCTGCCGCAGCAACTGGGGCAACACCCGCTCGTTCACTTGCCCCTACCATCAATGGACCTACGATCTGCGCGGCAATCTCACCGGGGTTCCCTTTCGCCGCGGGGTCAACGGCAACGGCGGGATGCCGGAAGACTTCGAACCGGCCGCGCACGGTCTCGTCCGGCTCGAGGTCGCGACTCGCCATGGCGTGATCTTCGCCAGCTTCGATCGCTCCGTGCCGCCGCTGGAGTCGTACCTGGGTTCCGCGATGCTGCATTATTTCGATCGCGTCTTCGACGGGCGCGCGCTGCGCGTGCTGGGCTATTCGCGCCAGCGCATCCGGGCCAACTGGAAATTGATGTTCGAAAACATCAAGGACCCATACCACGCAAGCCTGCTGCACGTTTTCCTGGTCACGTTCGGATTGTTCCGTGCCGACCAGCCGTCGCAGGTCAGAATGGACGAAAGCGGGATGCATTGCGTGCTCGTTTCAAGCAAAGGCGAGCAAAAGCTGAACGAGACCACCAGCGCGATGGCCAATTTTCGCGCTGGCTTCAAGCTCGGCGATCCGCGTCTGTTGCAACCGGTGCGCGAATTTCCCGGCGCGGCGACGGTGGTGATGCAGACGCTGTGGCCGAACATCATCATCCAGCAGCAGTCCAACACGCTCGCGATGCGCCAGCTGGTGCCGCGCGGCCCCGAACAATTCGACCTGATGTGGACCTTTTTTGGCTATGCCGACGATTCGGCGGAGATGATTCAGCGCCGCCTGCGCCAGGCCAATCTGATGGGCCCGGCCGGGCTGGTGTCGATCGACGACGGCGAAGTGATGGAGTTCTCACAGCAGGGCGTGCGTCAGCGGCCGGGCGACACCGGAATGCTCGAAATGGGCGGGCGCGGCGTCGACGATCAGGATCACATGGTAACTGAGGCGGCGATCCGCGCCTTCTACCGGCACTACCGCCGGGTGATGGAGCTGTGACGGCGATGGCGCGCGTGCAGCGGGACCTGGCTCTGCGGCTCGCGATCGAGGAACTGTACACAGAGTATGCCCACGCGCTGGACAACTTCGAGCTCGAGCAGTGGCCGGAGTTCTTCACCGACGACTGCCTCTACCAGATCGTGTCGCGCGAGAATCTCGAACGCGGCATGCCGCTCGCGCTGATGCGCTGCGAGAGCAAAGCGATGCTCGCCGATCGCGTCGTGACCATCCGACAAACCCAGATGTTCGCACCGCGCGCGATACGTCACCTGGTCAGCTCGCTGCGCATCGCGCCGGCGACGGGCTCCGACGGGCTCGACGTGCAGGCCAACTACGCCGTGCTCGAGACTCTGGTCGATGAGGAAACGCGTATCCTGAGCGCCGGACGCTACATCGACAGGCTCGTGCGCGAAGGCGACGTGCTGAAATTCAAATCGCGAACCTGCGTGTACGATAGCGTGCTGGTGCCGAACTCAATCATCTACCCCTTGTGAAGCGGGGCCGCAGGATGGCCGATCAGGCGCTCTGGATAACCGAAGCTGAAGTGGCCGCGCTCGTTGACCTGCGCGATGCCATCGCGGCGCTCGAGCGGGGGCTGGCCGACGAAGCTGCGGGCGGGGCGGTCAACATGGAGAAGACCCACGCGACCTTCGGCCATGGCGATACGCTGCACGCGATCGGCGCGACGATGACCGCGCAGGGGATGGTCGGCACCAAGACCTGGGCGCACACCGAAGGCGGCGCGAATCCGCTGCTCATCCTGTTCGACGCCGCCGATGGCCGGTTGCTGGCGGTGATCGAAGCCTTTGCGCTGGGTCAGTTGCGCACCGCGGCGATCAGCGGTATCGCGACCGGCCGGCTCGCCGCGCCGCAGGCCTGCGAGATGGCGCTGGTGGGCGCGGGCAAGCAGGCGCTGGCGCAGGTCGCGGCGGTTGCGGCCGTGCGCCGGCTCAAGCGGGTGCGCGTGGCCAGCCGCAAGCCGCAAAATGCCGAGGCTTTTGCGCGGCGCGCCGGCGCCGAACTCAAGCTGGAAGTCGAGCCGTGCGACAGCGTTGCCGCGGCTGTGAAGCAGGCCGACATCATAACTCTGGTCACGCGCGCGACCGCGCCGTTTCTGCGTTCGGAGATGGTCGCGCGCGGCGCGCACATCAATGCGGTCGGCGCGGTGGTTCCCGAGCGCGCGGAATTCGAGCCGTCGGTGCTCGCGCGATGCGCCGTCGTTGCCGCCGACACGCCCGCCGCCGTGCACAATCTCTCGCACGAGTTCAGGGAATTCTACGGCAACAACGATCGCGCATGGGACAGCGTGCTCCCGTTGAGCCGAGTCCTCGTGACCGGCGGCGGCCGGCCGGCGGACGCCGACTTGACGTTGTTCAAGGCCATGGGGATGGGCATTTCGGATCTATCGGTGGGAGTCGAGGTGCTGCGGCGCGCGCGTGCCGGGGGTGTCGGGCGAGCGCTCGCGCAAACGCGCCGCGCCAGGCCGCGCTTCGCGATCAATCAAATGTAGAGGTCGCAGGTGGCGAAGCACCCGTGGCCAAATGCAAACGCGAGGAAAAATCCAATGAGCGAAAGCAAAGCCAGATTCATCGATCGTAGCGGCTACGTGACCCCGAAACTCGATCTTTGGCCGTCGATTGTTATTACGAAGGAGGATATCGAGGCCGAAGTGAACCGGCTGGCGGGCCTGCCGCAGCCGGCCAACGGGCGGCGCCGCTCGCTGATCGTGCATCCCAACGAGACCGGCACCGGGCTGGCGCCGGGAATCCAGGTTGCGCTCGACGTGCTCAAGCCCGGCGAACATACCAAGCCGATTCGCCACAATTCGTCGCAGGTCAATTTCTGCATCGGCGGCCGCGGACACGCGATCGTAAACGGCAGGCAAATCAACTTCACCCGGTACGACGTCTGGAACACGCCGTCCTTCAATGTCTATCAGCTGTTCAATGACAGCGACGATCTGCAGGTCCGGCTGACGTACAGCAACGCCGCGCTGCTCGAAAAGATGAATGCGCACATCGTCGATGAGAACCCGCCCGCGGAGGAGGTTAAGGGCACTGCGCCCGCGGGCGCGCCTGACGCGAGCCGCGTGAATCCGTTCGGCACTTTTCCGCTGAACAGCGACGGCGCCTATCTGCTGCCGTACGAAAAACTGATCAACCCGGAAGTAATCGAGTCGCCGGTGCTGTTCTGGCCGTGGCGGCAGGTGAAGGAGCATCTCGACAAGCTGCAGGCGCTTGGCTCGTCCTACGTGGGGCGGCGTCTCTACCTGCTGTACAATCCGGCCACCGGACGCACCAACGGCACCACGCACAACTTCTTCGCCACGATGACGGTGCGCCCGCCGCGCATCGTGGACAAGCCGCATCGCCACGCGGCGGCCGCGATTAACTATTACTTCTCCGGCAGCGGCTACAGCACGGTACAAGGCAAGGTGCTGCACTGGAAGGCGGGCGATCTGATGCTCTCGGCACCCGGATGGGCCGTGCATCATCATGCGTCGAACGACGAGCCGGTCTATGAATTGACCATCCAGGACAGTCCGCTGAATATCGCGATGGATTCGCTGATGTGGCAGGAGGACCTCAAGCATCCGCCGCGCATGCTCGGCTCGAGCTACGGCTTCGATACCAATCGTGCCCGGGTCGCATAGCGATGATCGCGCTAAATCGGAACTTCCTGCGCGGCTCCTATCCGCCGCTGGTCACGCCCTTTCGCGACGGCGCGGTGGACTACGACGTATATGCGCGGATGGTCGAGCGGCAGATCGGCGAAGGTTCGCATGGAATCGTGGTGAACGGTACCACGGCGGAGCCAAGCACGCTCAGCGTAGCCGAACGCAACGAGTTGGTGCGCGTCGCGGTCGCGTCGGCGCGCGGGCGGATTGCCGTGGTTGCGGCGACCGGATCGCAATCCCACGCCGACACGATCGAACTTACGGCGGCGGCGGAAGAAGCGGGCGCCGACGCGGTGCTGATCGTGACGCCCTACTTCATCCGTCCATCGCAGCGCGGCCTGGTCGAGTACTACGCTGATATTGCCGGCCGCACGCGGCTGCCGATGCTCATTTATCACATCCCGGGACGCGCCGCGGTGAACGTCGAAGCCTCGACGGTCGAGCAGATCGCCGAACGCGCGCCGAACCTGGTGGGCATGAAGCACGCGGCCAACGACCTGGCGCTGGTTACCCGGTTGCTCGCGCGGATGGGCGGCGACTTCCGCATCTTCGTCGGCCTCGAGGAGCTGAGCTTTCCGATGCTGGCGATCGGCGCATGCGGCCTGATGAATGCGGCCGGCAACCTCAAACCCCGCGCGTTTGCGCAGATGTGCGCGGACGTGTTCGCCGGCAGGCTCGAGCCGGCGCGCGCAGCGCACGACGCGCTGTTCGAGCTTAACCAGGCGATCTTCTTCGACACCAATCCGACGCCGCTCAAGTACATGATGCATCGCGTGGGGCTGCTCGAACGCGAGGAGCATCGTCTGCCGATGATGCCGGCCGCGCCGGAACTGGCGGCGCGGCTCGACGGCGTGCTCGCGCGCGCCGGGCTGATCGATGCGAAATCATAGCGTCGGATCGTCGCACGCGATCCGCAGAGGTACGGCCAGATGAGCAGCGACAGCAGGATGCACGAGGCGCGGCGCAAAACCAATCCGCTCTTCAACCATCGCAAATTCAAGCTCGGCACCTTTTCCAGCAACCTGAGCCATGGCTGCGCGATCACGACGATCGACGGTGTGCTCAAGGCTGACTGGCAAAGCACGCTCACGCTCGCGCAGCTTGCGGACGAGATGGAGTTCGAGGCGCTGGTCCCAGTCGGCCGCTGGAAGGGATTCGGCGGCGTAAGCAACTTCAACGGCGCCGGCTTTGAACCGTACACGTGGGCGGCCGCGATCGGCGCGCTGACGAAATATCCGGCGGTGTTTGCCACCTCGCATGTGCCGACGGTGCATCCGATCATGGCGGCCAAGCAGGCGGCGACCATCGATCACGTCACCGGCGGGCGCTTCGCGCTCAACATCGTGACCGGATGGTTCCTGCCGGAGATCGAAATGTTCGGCGCGCCGCAAATGGATCACGATTTGCGCTATGACTGCGCAATCGAATGGCTCGAGATCATCAAGCGGCTGTGGACCGAGCATGAAGAATTCGATTTTGAGGGCAGGTACTACAGGATCAAAAAAGGCGTCCTCGCGCCTAAGCCGATCCAGGTTCCCTACCCCGTCGTAATGAATGCGGGCGGCTCCGACAAGGGACGCCACTTTGCCGCGAAATATTGCGACGTGGCGTTCGTCATTTTCGATCCGGACGATGAGATGAGTGCGGCCGCGCGCGTGAAGAGTTATCGCGAGCTGGCCCAGCGCGAGTACGGCCGCGATATCGAATTATGGACCGCGGCCTATGTCGTGTGCGGAGACACGGAAAAGGACGCGCGCGATTTCTTCGACTATTACGTGCATCAGAAAGGCGACTGGGTCGCGGTAAGCAACCTGGTTGAAACCATGGGGCTTAATGCGAAGACCCTGCCGTCCGAGACGCTGCGCTCGATGAAGGCGCATTTCATCGCGGGATGGGGCGGTTATCCGCTGGTCGGCACTCGCGAACAGATCGTCGAAAAGATGGGGCGGCTCGCTGCGATGGGACTCGATGGCGCCGTGCTGTCATGGCCTCGCTATATCGATGGCATGCGCCAGTTCAAACACGAGGTCCTGCCGCTCGCCGCACAGGCCGGGCTTCGCTGACGACTTGCGCCGGCGGAGCCGAAGGCGTTCCACTCAAAAAAAATTCCAAGAGGAAACCGCGCGATGGCTGACGCTGCCACAAAACCAATCGATCAACGAGAGCTCGTCGCTTCGATTCCGCGCGAACTCTATTATGCCGGCGGCTGGCACGCCGCCGACGACGGCTCGCGTACCGAAGTATGGAGCCCCTCGACTGGCCAATCGCTGGGCAAGGTCGCGTGGGCAGGCGCCGAGGACGTCGATCGCGCGGTGCGCGCCGCGCACGCGGGCTTTCTCCAATGGCGTGACGTCAGGCCGCTCGAGCGCGCGCGTATCCTGCGCGAGGTCGCCGCCCTGCTGCGCCGCCACGGGCGTGAGCTGGCGCTCATCGACGCCGCCGATTGTGGCAACCCAATCGCCGAAATGATCAACGATTCGGCGATTGGCGCGGCCAGCGTCGAGTATTTCGCCGGCCTGGTGACCGAGGTTCGCGGCAGCACGATTCCGATGGGACCCGGCGTGCTCAACTACACCCTGCGCGAGCCGCTGGGTGTGATCGCGCGCATCAACGCCTTCAACCATCCGCTGCTGTTCGCGGCGATGCGCACCGGCGCGCCGCTGGCCACCGGCAACGCGCTGATCATCAAGCCGCCCGAGCAGGCGCCGCTCTCCTCGTTGCGCTTCGCCGAACTGGTCGGGCCGCTGTTTCCGGCGGGTGTATTTTCCGTGCTTCCGGGCGGACGCGATTGCGGGAGCGCCCTGACCGCTCATCCGCTGATCGCCAAGGTCGGCCTGATCGGCTCGGTGCCGACGGGCAAAGCGATCGTGCGCGCGTCCGCCGACTCGCTCAAGAAGGTCGCGCTCGAACTCGGCGGCAAAAACGCGCTGATCGCCTATCCCGACGCCACCCCCGACAAGGTCGCCGCCGGCATCATCCGCGGGATGAACTTCACCTGGTGCGGACAGTCGTGCGGCTCGACCAGCCGCGCTTTTGTGCACGACGCCATCCACGACGCCGTACTCGAGCGCGTGACCGCCGCCGCGCGCGCGATCACACCCGGCATCCCCACCGAGCAGAGCACCGCGATGGGCAGTCTCATCAGCAAGGAGCAGTTCGACAAGGTGATGCGCTATATCGGTTACGGAAAAGAGGACGGCGCGCGGCTGGTCACGGGCGGCAGGCCTCCGCAGGATCCCCGCCTCAGCAAGGGTTTCTTCATCGAACCGACGATTTTCGCCGACGTGACTCCCGAAATGCGGATCGCGCGGGAGGAGATCTTCGGGCCGGTGCTGAGCGTGTTTCGATGGACCGACGAGGCGGCGATGCTGCGCGCGGTCAACGACGTCGATTACGGCCTCACCGCTTCGATCTGGACGCGCGACCTGGCGACCGCGCATCGCGTCGCCGCGCTGGTTGAAGCGGGATACGTATGGATCAATTCGTCAAGCGCGCACTATCTCGCGGCTCCGTTCGGCGGCTACAAGCAATCAGGAATCGGTCGCGAAGAGTCGATCGAAGAGCTGATGGACGCGACGCAATTGAAAAACGTCCACGTCGAATTCGATGGTTGATGTTGCGGCGCCGATCGACGAGCTGGTCGCCGCCAATCACATCCTCGCCGACCAGGGCGTGGTCGACGGCTTCGGACACGTGAGCGTACGTCATCCCTCGACGCCCGACCGGTTCCTGCTCGCGCGCAGCATTGCCCCGGCGCTGGCGACGCCTGCGGACATACTGGAATTCGATCTCGAAGGGCACGCGCGCGGCGCCTCCGAGCGGACGCTCTATCTCGAGCGTTTCATCCACAGCGAAATCTATCGCGCGCGGCCGGACGTCGGCGCCGTCGTGCACAGCCATTCGCGCGCGGTCGTGCCTTTCAGCGTGGTCGCCGACGTACCGCTTCGCGCGATATGGCACGTCGGCGGCTTTCTCGGCACCGGATGCCCGGTCTTCGAGATTCGCGCGGTCGCCGGCGATGCCACGGATCTCCTGATTCGCGACGCCGCGCTCGGCGCGGCCCTCGCCCGCGCCCTCGGCCGGCACGCGGTGGTACTGATGCGCGGACATGGGTGCACGGTCGTCGGATCCGACGTGCGCCAGGCCGTATTCAATGCAATTTACACCGAGGTCAGCGCCGCGATGCAGGCGGAAGCGATGCGCCTGGGCAGCGTCAGCTATCTCACGCGCGAAGAGGCCACAGCCGCGGCGGACTGCAATTCCGCGCAGATCGCAAGGTCGTGGGCACTGTGGCGTATAGCTGCCGAGCGGCGGCGGTATCAGCCCCAAACCTGACGCGCGGTTTCGACGACCCGCTCCAGCTTGCGCTGCTGATCGTCCTGACTCACCAGGTTGCCGATAAACTCGGACGCAAAGCCGCATTGCGGGCTGAGCGCGAGCTGCTCGAGCGGCAGGTAGCGCGCGGCCTCCTCGATGCGCCGTTTCAAATCGTCGATGCTCTCGAGTTGCGGAACCTTGGTGCTTACGAGCCCGAGGACGACCGTCTTGCCGCGCGGAACGAAGCGGAGCGGGGCAAAGCTGCCGGCGCGCGGCGAGTCGTATTCGAGCAGGAAGCGATCGTGCGCGAGCTCGTTGAACAGCCGCTCGGCGATCGCGTCGTAGGCGCCCTCGCGATGCCACATGCTGCGCTGATTTCCGCGGCAGATATGGATCCCGAAGGTCACGCCGTCGAAGCCGCGAAGCAGTTGATTGTCGGCGCTGAGCGAACGACCGAGATTGAGCATGGGATCTTCGCCGCGCGCGCGCATCGTTTCGAGCGACGGCTCATCCACGTAGGCGGTGTAGCCCGGCGCATCGATATGGACGTACTCGCATCCCGCGGCGACCGCCTCGCCGATCATCGCGCGCTCGATCCCGATCACGTCGGCTAAAAACGCGTCCATCGAGGCGTAAACCGCGCAAGACCGGGCCAGGTCGACGCGTTGCGAAATTCGATCCGGTCCAATCAACGTCATCTTGACCGGCTTGAGCGCGAGCGCTGCGGCGTAGCGGTATTCCTCCGCCACCACGTTGCGCCGCAGGCGCAAGCGCTCGACGACGCGCTGGCGCTGCACAACCGGGGTGCCCTTGCTGCGACTGTCATCGAGCGTCAGATCGAAGCGCGTAAGCGGCGCCGCGCCGGCCGTGCGCCGCTCGAGAAATTCCAGCGTCGTCTGGCCGCTGTCATAGCCGAAAACCGCCCCGCCGAAGCTGTCCTGGAAATTAAGCCGGCGAAATTCGCCGTCGGTGACGACATCGAGCCCGGCCTGCTCCTGTAGCCGGATGGCGCGTTCGATCGCCGCATCCTCGACCGCGCGAAACTCGCCCTCGCCCATCCCACCGGCTTCGTATCGGCGCCGCGCATCAACCAGCGTCTGCGGCCGCAGCAGGCTCCCGACCACGTCGGTACGGATGCGCGCGAGCGATTTCACCTAAATGAACGCGAGGCCGCCATCGACATTGATCGTCTGCCCGGTAATGAACCCCGCGTCGTCCGAAGCAAGGAACGCGGCCACTCCGACCAGGTCCTCGGGCGCTTCGTGACGCTTGAGCACCTGCGCCTTGAGCATCGCCTCCTTTTGCTCCGGCGTGACCGTGGCGCGCGGGATTTCCGTATACACCGGCCCGGGCGTAATCGCATTTACGCGCACGTTGTATTCGCCGAGTTCGCGCGCCATCGCGCGCGTGAGGCCGAGCACGCCCGCCTTGGAGGCCATGTAATGCGCGTAGCCGGGGCGCGCGAGCAGGTAGGCGGCGGACGAGATGTTCACGATCGAGCCGCTTTTGCGCTCGCGCATCGGAGCGCTGCATGCCCTGGCCGCGAGCCACACGCCTTTGAGATTGACCGACATCAGCCCGTCCCATTCGGCGACGCTCATTTCCCAGAAGGGCTTCATCTGGATGGTAGAAAAAATGGCGGCATTGTTGATCAGCACATCGACGCGGCCGAAAGCCTTGAGCGCCTCGTCCACCATCGCCTTGCACGACGTTTCGCTCGAGACGTCAGTGGCGCAGAAGATCGCACGCGCGCCCGCGTCGGTTATTTCGGCCAGCACGCCGCGGCCCTTGTCGGCGTTTACATCGGCCAGCACGACGTTGCATCCCTCGTCGCGAAACCGTCGCGCGTAGGCGCGGCCGATCCCCTGGGCGGCGCCGGTGACGATCACGGTTTTTCCGGCCAGTCCATTGAGAGGCATAGGAGCACACCTCCTCGGTGGTGATACTTAGAAATCTAAGTGATTGGTACCACCGGCGCCGCAGAAGCGTCAAGGTTGTCCGCACGGAGAGTGCGTCCGGACACCGCTGGCCTGGAATTTGCTTCCACGCCGTTCGAGAGCGGTACTATGCCAGCGCCAAGCTTCAGCGATTTCGATCTCGATATCGCGCGCACGCGCATCGCCCTGTCGTTGCTCGCGATGCTCTCGCTGTACGTCGATCCCACCACCGCCGGCGGTTTGTTTCATCTGAGCGCCTATGTGCTCGCTACCCTCGCGTGTCATCTCGTCTACAGCATCGTGACCTGTCTGCTGCTTAAGTACCGCCTGGACACGCGCCGCCTGCCGATCGTCACGACCACGCTCGATCTATTCTTCGCGATGGCGGTGGCGTACCTGACCGAGGGGCAAACCGCGCCATCCTACGTCTTCTTCGTATTCGCGATCATTGCGATCGGCGTGCATGCCACGCTCCACGCCATCGTGGTTATCACGATGGGCGGCGTGGCGCTCTACCTGGGTGCGATGGCTGCGGCAGGCCAGCTCAGCGCCGCCTATGCGATGCGCGCGGTCTACCTGGCGATAGCGGGATACCTGGTCGGGTTCTTTACGCAATTGCGCGTGAACTACGAAGAGCGCGTGCGCGAGTTGGAGGCGCAGGCCGAACGCCACTCGATCGCTCGGCTGCTCCACGACGGTTACGTGCAATCGCTGGCGGGCGTCAATCTGCGGCTCGAGGCCTGCCGCGAACTGCTGCGCCGGGGGCGCGAGCACGACGCCTCGCGCGAACTTCACGAACTGCAGGCAGGAGTGAAACGACAGTTCGACCAGGTGCGCGAGTACGTTCGTTCGCTGGCCGGAGTGGATTCCAACTCGGCGCATGCAGCGGCCGATCTTCGCGCCGATCCGCACATCACCATCAACGGCGCCTTCCATGGCAGCAGCAGTCTCGGTGAGCGCGTGCTGCAAATCATGCTCGAGGGCCTGCGCAACGCGCGCAAGCACGCGCGCGCGACCGCGGTGCGTATCGAGGCTGTCGAATTCGCCGCAGGGGTACGGATTACGATCGCCGACGACGGTGTCGGCTTTCCGCCGACGGCCGATCCGCCATGGACCATCGCCTCACACGTCGCCGAGACCGGCGGCCATCTGAGCTTCAACGAAGCTGGCTCGGCCTGCTTGCAAATCGAAATTCCGAAGTTCTGAGGGGAGTGTCGTAAGCTTGCGCCTGATAATCGCCGACGATCACGCTCTGTTTCGCCAGGGGCTGCGCTCCCTGCTGACGCTGGAAGGCATTGAAGTCGCAGCGGAAGTCGAAGACCTCGCGAGCCTCGACACCGCGATTGCGCAAACCGCATGTGACGTCGTGCTGCTCGACCTGCAGATGGAACGGTGGTCGATGGATCGCATCGCGGACCTTGCACGCAAGACCACGGTGATCGTGCTGACCGCGAACGAGAGCGTCGAAATCGGGCTCACCGCCTTACGCCTGGGTGCGCGGGCGATCGTGCATAAGCGCTTCGCGATCGAAACTCTGATTACCGCGCTGCGCGCGGCCGGCGACGGCCTGGTCTGGATGCCGCCGGCGATCCAGGCTGCCCTGGTTTCGCGGGACGGCGCCGCGGGCACAAAACTCACGCGGCGCGAATCGGAGATCGTGCGTCACGTGGCGACGGGAATGCGCAATGCCGAGGTCGCCGCGCGGCTGGCGCTCAGCGAAAGCACGGTCAAGACGCATCTCACGAACATCTTCCACAAGCTCGGCATTCGCGATCGGACCGAGCTTGCGCACTACGCGATCAGGACCGGATTGGCGACCGTTCAGGATCGATGAGTCCGCGCGGCCAACCTGTCGACTCCCGGATTTGCGGGAAATTCCGATCCGGCGCTCAGACCTCGATCAGCCCATCAAGCGGGCGGCACCTGCTCGCGCCGTAAGCAGCCCACTGCTCGAAAATCATCCCGCCCGCGCGCCGAACCGCCGGTGACGATGCGTGAATCTAAGACCTTCGAATGACCCGACATCTCCCGTAGGTCTGGACGGCGCCTCGGCCACGCGACCGGGGTCGTTCTCGATGCGCAATTCGGCATAGCGGTTGCTCTGTTGCGCCGCAATCCAGGCGCGGCGTCTTTTCAATACGCATGATCGGTCAGCGCACACTGGGCAACTCACCAGGAGGAGAATTTCAAAGTGCTCGGCAGAGGAATAACCGGAACACTCAATCTGTTCGTCGAGAGATTGCGAGACTCGGAAGTTCGCAAAAAAGCATTGGCGCTGCTGATGGGCAAGACGCTCGGGCTTGCAATCGTCGTTTTTCTGGCCGCCAGATGGTACCTGCCGACTCAGGCTTTCGCGGACAGTGCCCCGGCCCTGCCGCCGCCGCACATCAACGCGATCAACACCGTGTGGACGCTGGTCGCCGCCTACCTGGTTTTCTGCATGCAGGTGGGTTTCGTCATGCTGGAGTCGGGCTTCGCTCGTTCGCGTGAAACCGTAAATATCATGGTCGAGGGCATCGCCGACACCTGCATCTGCGGCGTCACGTTCTGGCTGTGGGGCTTCGCCTTCATGTTCTGTCCCGGAACGCCATGGATCGGTACCACGGGATTCATGCTGCACGGACTGCCGGCGACCTACGGCACCACCGGAGTTCCGCTCCTGGCATATTGGGTCTTTCAGTACGCGTTTGCCGATACCTGTTCCACCATCACCTCGGGCGCGATGATCGGCCGGTGCGATTTCATCGGCGACCTGCTCTACAGCGTGGGCGTCACCGGATTCATTTATCCCATAATCGGCCACTGGGCGTGGGGACCGGACGGCTGGCTTGCCAACATGAGTCCGATCGCCTTCCACGATTTTGCCGGTTCCACGGTCGTTCACACGATCGGCGGCACGATTTCGCTGGCGGGCGCGATCGTGCTGGGCCCACGCCTGGGACGCGTATTCAAGCGCGACGGCGGACAACCGATGAAGCCGCACGATCTCATCATCGGCGCCACCGGCGGACTCATCCTGTGGTTCGGATGGTATGGCTTCAACCCGGGCAGCACGCTGTCGGCCCTCGACGCGCAGGGCATCGGCCGCGTTTCATTCAACACGACCCTGGCCGCGTGCTCGGCGGGACTGACCTCGCTCTTCTACTCCTATTACAAGGCCGGGAAATGGGACCTCGCACTTACTGTCAACGGCTTCCTGGCCGGTCTGGTTGCAATCACGTGCCCATGTTACTGGGTCGACCCCGAGGGTGCTTTCCTGCTTGGCATCGTAGCCGGCATGGTCGTGGTCTGGGGCATTGACCTGCTCGAATACCTGCGCATCGACGACCCGATCGGCGCTGTGCCGGTCCACATGATGGCGGGCATCTGGGGCACACTTTCGCTGGGCCTGTTCGCCGCCGGCAAGTACGGCGCCCCAACGCCGACCGGCGCCGACACGAGCACCGTGGTCACCGGACTCTTTTATGGCGGCGGCCTGGGGGTGTTACGAGCGCAGATGATCGGCAGCTTCTCGGTCACGGTGGCGACGTTCATCGTGTCGATGGCGCTGATGTATGCGATTCACGTCGCGTTCAGACTGCGTATCCCGACTGAAGGAGAAATCGAGGGGCTCGACCTGCACGAACATGGCTTCCCGGCGTATCCGGAGTACGTGGTCACGGGCGAGGATGGATGTCCAAAGACGATCGACGACGTACCGATCGGGCGCCGCACCGGGACCAGGCTGCCGAAGATTCCGATGAAGAAGGCAAGCTGAACTTCCCGTCGCGATTGACCGGCTCCCTCCGGGAGCCGGCCAATCATCATTTTGGCGCGGACGTGAACGGCGCCGGCACTGACGTCCTGCAGGTCGGTTCATTATCGGCGAAGAATTGTGTCAAGCACCACTGACCGTCTCTCGAGCGGCGAACGCCGCACGCTCACCGGAATCTTCATCGGGCCGCCGCGCGATGTGAAAGACCCTGCGGTCTTCCATGCGATGTCGCTCGCCGCCTTTCTTGCCTGGGTGGGTCTCGGGTCCGACGGCTTGAGTTCCTCGTGTTACGGTCCGGAAGAGGCGTTTGTCGCGCTCGGACCGCATCAGTACCTGGCGGTGTTTCTTGCCATGCTGATGGCGCTGACCGTTTTCATCATCTCCGCTTCGTATAGCCAGACCATCGACCAGTTCCCGGCCGGCGGCGGAGGTTACCTGGTCGCGAGCAAACTGCTCGGGAGCGGTGCGGGTCTCATTTCGGGCTGCGCTCTGATCGTTGATTACGTGCTTACCATTGCGATTTCGATCGCGAGCGGCGCCGACGCAATCTTCAGCTTCGTGCCTCTGCAATGGCACGCATACCGAATGTTCATATGCATCGGCGTGGTGCTGGCGATGGTGGCGATGAACTTGCGCGGGGTAAAGGAATCGGTGCTTACGCTGCTGCCGATCTTTGTCTCGTTCGTCCTCATGCATACGCTGCTGGTGGTGTACGCGCTGATCGCGTCCGGCACCCAGTTGCCCGTCATCGCCGGCAATGCCATGCGCCAGGTGCACGAGGGTTTTCACGCAATCGGCGTCGTCGGCCTCGCGATCGTCTTTTTCCGCGCATATTCCATGGGTGCCGGAACCTACACCGGCATCGAAGCGGTCAGCAATGGTCTGCCGATCCTGCGCGAGCCGAGGACCGTCACCGGCAAGCGCACGATGATCTACATGGCTATCTCCCTCGCCTTTATCGCTGGCGGCATTCTGGTCGCCTACCTGCTCGAGAACGTCAAGCCGCATACCGGCAAGACGCTCAATGCCGTGCTGTTTGAAGAGCTCACCGCCGCATGGCGCGTCGGCGGAGTGAACCTGGGCCCGTGGGTAGTCTCGTTTACCCTGCTCACGGAGGGGGCGCTGCTGTTCGTGGCCGCGCAGACCGGGTTCCTCGGCGGTCCACAGGTGCTGGCAACGATGGCCGTCGATCGATGGGTGCCGCGACGCTTCGCCAGCCTGAGCGAGCGCCTGGTGACGCAGGACGGGGTCCTGGCGATGGGACTGGCGGCGGCGCTGATCCTGTTCCAGACGCGCGCCGAGGTTAGCGTCCTGGTTGTGCTTTACGCCATCAATGTCTTCGTGACCTTCACCTTGTCGCAGCTCGGTATGAGTCGCCTTTGGTGGCGGCAGCGCGCGGCCGACCCGGAATGGATTCGCAAACTTCTTGTCAATGGCATCGGCTGTATCTTCACCGCGCTGATCCTGCTGCTCACTGTGACACTCAAGTTCAACCAGGGGGGATGGATAACCGTCGCGATGACCGGAAGCGTGGCGGGCGCCTGCTATCTCGTGCGCCGCCACTACGAGCGCGTCAGGAAAGCGATCGAGCAGCTCGAGGTAGAGGTGCTGCCGCAGATCTATGGCACACCCGCCAAAGCGGCTCAGCCGCGCGATCCAGCGCTGCCCACGGCGATCCTGCTGGTCAACGGTTTCAACGGCCTTGGCCTCGCCACGCTCACCAGCATCGCAAACCTGTTCCCCGGTCAATTTCGCAACCTGGTGTTCATTTCCGTCGGCGAGGTGGATTCGGCGCTGTTAAAGGGAGCCGAGGAGCTACAGCAACTGGAGGCCCGGATCGCCGACGACCTGCTGGAGTATTGCCAACTGGCGGGGGACCTTGGATTTCATGCGGAGCTGCGAGCCGCAATCGGCACCGACGTCGTGATGGAGCTTCGCCGCTTATGTTTCGAGGTGGCGCGCGAGTTCAGGCACTCCGTGGTCTTCGCCGGTCAATTGGTTTTCGGCAAAGACCAGAGCGGGTATATGGCGCGCTTTCTGCACAATCACACTGCGCTCGATCTGCTTCAGTCACTCCAGGCGCAGGGGCTCAGCCTCGTGATCCTGCCGGCGCGGGTCACTCCCGTATTGCCCGCGGAAACGGTCCCGCAGGCTGTTGCGCAAACGGTACTGGCCTGAGCGCGGCCAGCGGAGGAGCTCGGCGGCCGCTTCCAAGACGGCTGAATTCCAACGCGGCTTGTGGCAAAGTCTCGCCTAAGCTTTCCAGGCCTCGCCGTGCGATTGGGGAGCGGAGCGGCCGGACTTCCATGAGCCGCCCGCGGTGAACAAGAACATCTATCGATGACCATCGCTGCTCACGGCATTTCTCTGTTGCGCGATCCGCGACTCAACAAGTCCACTGCGTTCACAGAAGAAGAGCGTGAAGCGCTCGGGCTGCTGGGGCTCATTCCGGAAGGCGTGGATTCGGAGGACACGCAGATTGCGCGAGTGCTGCTTCAGCTCGGGCAGAAACCGACCGACCTCGAGAAATACATTTTTCTCTCGCAACTGCAGGACATGGACGAGACGCTCTTCTTTCGTCTTCTCATGTCGAATCCGGCGCAATTCCTGCCCCTGGTCTATACCCCGACGGTGGGCGAGGCGTGCCTGCAATTCGGCCACATCATGCGCCGCCCCAAGGGTCTGTATGTCTCCATCAGGCGCATGGGGCGCATCCGCGAGGTCCTGCGCAACTGGCCCGAGCGCGACGTGCGCTTCATCGTGGTCACCAGCGGCCAACGAATTCTCGGGCTCGGCGATCTCGGCGCGAACGGCATGGGCATCCCCATCGGGAAGCTCGCGCTCTATACCGCATGCGCCGGCGTTCCCCCGCAGCATACGCTGCCGGTATTACTCGACACGGGAACCAACAACGACACGCTGCTTCGCGATCCGCTGTACCTGGGTTTACGGCAACCGCGTCCCGATGCCGCGCGCCTGGACGCATTTGTCGAGGAATTCATCGACGCCGTCCAACTCGAATTCCCCAATTGCTGCATCCAGTTCGAGGACTGGGCGACAGCTGATGCGGTGCGCCTGCTCGAGCGCTATCGCGATCGCATCTGCTGTTTCAACGACGATATGCAGGGTACGGCCGCGGTCGCGCTGGCAGGAATAATCGGCGCGCTTCGCATCACCGGGGGCAAGGTCTCTCATCAGAGGTTTCTCTTTCTTGGCGCGGGGGCGGCCGGCGTGGGCATCGCGGACCTGCTCACTCACGCAATGACGCTGGAGGGAGCGGCGATGGAGGAAGCTCGCGCCCGCACCTGGCTGTTCGATGTCGACGGATTGCTGGAGCCCTCGCGTCACGAGCTCGCGGATTTCCAGAAGCCGTATGCACACGCGCATCCGCCGCTGAACGACTTTGTGCAGGCAATCGAGGAGTTCAAGCCGACCGCGATCATCGGCGTGAGCACGGTGGCAAAGGCCTTCAACCGGCGGGTGATCGAGGCCATGTCCAGAATCAATCCGCGACCGATCATTTTTCCCTACTCCAATCCGACCTCGCACTCCGAATGCACCGCCGAAGAAGCATACCGTTGGTCGGACGGGCGCGCGGTCTTCGCCAGTGGCAGTCCGTTTGCGCCGGTCCGCTGGCGGGACCGAACCTTCGTCCCGGGACAAGGCAACAACGTGTATATCTTCCCCGCGATCGGGATGGCCGTTTATGCCACGCATGCGAGGCGTATCGTCGAGGAAATGTTCATCGCGGCCGCCCAGGCCGTGGCCGACCAGGTCACGCAGGACGAACTCGATAGCGGGCTGATCTATCCGCCGCAGAGCGCGATCTTCAGAACCGAATTGCGCGCGGCCGAGCGCGTGGCGCAAGTAATCTTCAAGCGCGGACTCGCCCGCGTGCCACAGCCCTCGGACCTCAGCGCATTCATCCAGGCGCACGTCTATAAACCCGAATATCAAAAGCTGATCTAACGTTTGTCTGCGGCCGACCGATCTGCTGGAACTATCGGAACCTCCGAGCGGGAGTCAAAGGACCACCTTAGGCCTCATGCGCTACAGCAATCGGTTCCGGGTCGCCGGAAAGCATTTCAAGCTCAAACACATCGATCCCGACTTCCATTGGGCGCACGAAAGCGAGGACGCCGCACGGCAGGAAATCGCCGAGTGCCGCGAGCGGCTCGCCGCGCTGCAATACCGGATGTATGCCGAGAACCGGCGCTCGCTGCTCGTTTGTCTGCAGGCGATGGACGCCGGCGGCAAGGACGGCACGATTCAACACGTGATGGGCGCCATGAATCCGCAGGGCTGTCGCGTCGCCGCCTTCAAGACGCCGTCGGCCGAAGAAGCGGCGCACGACTTTCTATGGCGCGAGCATCGCGCGCTCGGCGGCAGGGGAACCGTCACGGTTTTCAACCGATCGCACTATGAGGAGGTGCTGACGACGCGCGTGCACCGCCTGATTTCGAAAGGCGCATGCTCGCAACGTTACGAAGAGATCAACGCGTTCGAAAAAATGCTGGTTGAGAACGGCACGCATATCGTCAAGTTCTTCCTGCATATCAGCAAGGAAGAACAACTCGCCCGCTTCAAAGCGCGTCTCGAGGATCCGGCAAAGCAGTGGAAGATCAGCGAGAAAGACTACCGCGAGCGCGAGCTATGGGACGACTACATGCATGCGTATGAAAGACTGATTCGCGCGTGCAGCACCAGGTATTCACCGTGGTACGTGATTCCCGCAAATCACAAATGGTTCCGCAACCTCGTGGTATCACAGATTCTCGTAGAGCAACTCGAATCCCTGAACATGAAGCTGCCGCGGCCCACGATCGATTTGGGCCTGATCCAACGCCGCTATCATCGCGCGAAAAAAGAGGAATCACGGCGCCACGGTTGATCTCGCCGCCCGCGCGCTTCACGTATCCGAACTGTCCGCCTCGAGTTGCCGGCCGTGGCGGTCGTGCGATGCCGCGGGGCGTTGCGGTTTAGCGACGTTACGCCGCGGCGGCATCGGATCATGGCAACCTAAGGCGGTATTAGCATCTTTGCGCATCATACCAACGCTTGGCACGGCTCATGCCTTTGACCGCGGGTGCCTTTTCGCGTAGCGCGAGGCGGCGAAGGATAATTCGAACGTGAGCCTGAAGAGCAGAATTCGCGAGGCGGCCAAGCGCAAGCCCGATTCGCTGCGTTCGACCAAGAGCGAGAACGCCAGCTCGAATCTGGACGGCGACGGAGAGATCAACGAATCGGCCCCGACGGTCGAAAAAATCCGCACAACGCTGCTGCGCAAAACCGCCAACGGCAAAGATTCGGAATGATCTGACCCCTCTCGCAACATTTATCCTCACCGATGCTTCGGTTCTTTTTCATGATGGGCCTGCTCGGCCTTTCCGCGGCCTTCCGACTACCCGAAACCCGGCTCGTATGCCTGATCGCGGTCGACTATGCGAGTTTCGCGGTTCTGTACCGGCTGGCACAGCGATGGCGGGCGCTCAGCCTCGCCCGAGATTGTCGCGAGCTGATCGAGAACTACCAGGTGGGCGACGAACTGGCGAAAAAGCTGGCTGGCTACTGGGCCAGCCGGCGACGGTAATCCGTCGCGGTCGCCCTGATATCGCGCCCGCGGCCAGGCTTGGCTGCGCCCCTGGCGATTCGCTTCTCCCCCGGCGTGGCGCTGCATCCGACGCCATCCTTGGCGTCCCCCAAGGCGGGCGCAAACCCGCCGGACAAATGAAGCACGCGCTCCCGGTTGACGCGGGCGGGAAGCCGGCTCATTTCCTTCCCCGCGGAACCGGGGGACGAAATGTTTACGCAACCCAGCCCTGGTCTTCACACACGAAACCGGCTGAACCTCTCCCCTAGCGGGACTTCTCAGCAACGCCGCAATAGGCTTCGATGCGATTGCCGTCAGGATCTGTCACGAAAGCCGCGTAATAATTGTCGCCATAGTCCGCGCGCAATCCCGGTTGTCCATTGTCGCCGCCACCGGCGCCAATCGCCGCCGCATGGAACGCGTCGACCGCCGAGCGCCTGTCCGCTTCCAGGCAAACGTGCAGGCCCGCAATGTTGCGCTGCACCTTTCCCGCCCCCAACAGCCACAGACGCGCCCCCGCGCGCCCGCCATAGCCGAGCGCGCTCGCGTCCTCGCTCAGGCACTTGAATCCGAGCGGCGCCAGCGCTGCGTCATAAAAGCGGCGCGCCCGGCCGATGTCGCTCACTCCGATGGACACGTGATGAATCATGACCCTGCTCCTTTTCTTGCGATTAATGGAAGTCCGGCCTTGAACTCCTGTCCTAACTAGATTGCAGGTTGAATCAACTGGCTAGATAGTTAGCTAGAACAGCAAGCGAGCGATTGTCAACCCCTAAGCTGGTTAGTAAGCTGACCGCATAGTGGCCCCGGCGAAAAGGAGCGCGCGCCCGGTTGGCGCCCTGGTCCTGGCACCGCGGCGCGACCTATGCCTCGACTTTGCCAACACTCTTGCATGGCGCGGTAGCGCGCCGAGCGAGAGCCTGCACAATCTGCCGGACGTGGCGCGATGGTGCGCCACGTCAGGGGCGCTTGTGGCGGGAGCGATCGAGCACAGCGAGCGCTGGACGGAAGACCATCCGGCCGAGGCGGCGGCTCTGTTCCGCAACGCGATCGCGCTGCGCGAAACGCTCTACCGCATCTTCCACGCGATTGCGGGCGGCGGCTGGCCTGCGGAAGACGACTTGTCGCAGCTCAACCGCGCATTGCGTGTCGCGCCGCCGCGCGATGCGCTCGAGGCGGCGAGCGGGAGCTTCGGTTGGCGCGTCGACGCAAACGCGCCTCTGACGAGCGCGCCGGCGCTGCTGGCGCCGGTGTTGTGGTCGGCGGGCGACCTGCTGACCGCGGCGCAGCTTGCGCGGGTTCGCGAGTGCGCCAACGACAAGTGCCTGTGGTTGTTTCTCGATCAGAGCAAGAATGGCACGCGGCGGTGGTGTTCGATGAGCGCCTGCGGCAATCGCGCCAAGGCGCACCGTCACTATGCGCGCCTCAAGGGCGCGTGAAACGCCCCGCGCGGTCCGCTCAGGCCCGCGTCATTTTTCGTCTAGCTTCCTGACCCAATCGTCGGTGTTCAGCACGCGGCTGAACATCGAAGCCTGCGTGACCAGCACCGAGTTGTGCAGTTCCCTGTCCGCGACCTTGCCGGAATCGTTGCCGACCGTGAGCGTGCCGGTCGCGTCGGCCAGGAACTCCACCTGGTAGCCGCGATGAAAGCCGTCGCGCGCGGTGCTGTCGCAGCACATCTGGGTCATGTATCCGCTCACAGTGAGCGTATCGATCTGATTGTCGCGCAGCCATTTGTCGAGATCGGTCCCGGCGAAGCTCGAGGGCAGGTTTTTGTCCACGATCAGGTCGGCGGGCCGCGCGGCAACATCCCGGTGCAGATTCCACTGCTCGGTGCCGGGCTTGAATACCCCGCGATCGCCCTTGGCCGAATGGCGCACGACAACCACCGGAACCTGGTGCGCGTGCGCCGAATCCATCGCCTTCAGGATGTTGTCGAGCGAACCGGGCGGATAGCTGACCGGCATCTTGCCGGTGAAGTATTCGTTCTGCACGTCGATAACCAAAAGCGCACGTTTCATGGCACGGATTCTCCGCCGGCGAGCGCGCCGGACAGCTGGATAATAGGCGAGGAGCCGTCGGATATGAAGCGCGGCCCGCGCCGCCGGATGAGAGAACGGCGGCGGCCCGCCTGCGCGGGCGGCCGCGGGGAATTCGCGCTTCAGCGCATCGCCCGCCGTGCGAAGCCGCGCCGGCGGCGGCGGGTTTTTTCCTCTTCGAGTTCGCGGTTCTCGACGATGCCGATCATCGCCGCCTGGCAGTTATTCCTGGGCTCGCCGGGCAGACGCGCGTAGCTGCCGTCGGCGCGCATCTCCCAGGCCGCGTGATTCGGCTTGAGCTGCACGTCGAGCACCGTGCGCAGTTCCTTGCGCAGAGCCGGGTCTTCGATCGGCGTGACCGCCTCGACCCGGCTTTCAAGGTTTCGCTTCATGCAATCGGCGGAACCAATGAAGTACTCCTCGGCGCCGCCGTTGCGGAAGTAGTAGATGCGGCCGTGCTCGAGAAAGCGCCCGACGATGCTGACCACACGCACGTTTTCCGAAAGCCCGGCGACGCCGGGGCGCAGCCGGCAGGTGTCGCGCACGATTAGATCGATCCTGACGCCGGCCTGCGCGGCACGATACAGCGCGCGCGTGATATCGACGTCCTCGAGCGCGTTCATCTTCATCTGGATGAGTCCTGGCGTGCCCGCCCGCTGCAGCGCGGCCTCGCGCTGGATCTTCTCGAGCAGCGCCTTCTTGAGCACCGCCGGCGCGGGCAGGATTTTTCTGAAGGTGCGCCCGTTGCGATAGCCGGTGGTAAGAAAGTTGAAAAGCTGGGTCAGGTCCGCGCCGATCGCGTCGTCGCTGGTCAAAAGCCCGAAGTCCGCGTAGAGCCGCGCGGTCCCGGCGTGATAATTGCCGGTGCCGATGTGCGAATAGCGGCGCAAACCGTTGTAATCCTGGCGCACGACCAGGATCACCTTGCTGTGCGTCTTGAGTCCGACCACGCCATAGGTCACGTGGATCCCGTAATCCTCGAGCTGCTCGGCAAAATGGATATTGGCGGCTTCGTCGAAGCGGGCCTTGAGTTCGACCACGACGGCAACCTGCTTGCCGTTGCGCGCCGCCTCGCACAGATAGCCGATCACCTCGGAATCGCTCGAGGTGCGGTAGAGCGTCATCTTGATCGCCCGCACCTTGGGGTCTTCGCTGGCTTCGCGCAGGAAGCGTCCGACCGAGGTCGGGAACGATTCGTACGGATGCATCAACAGGATCGAGCCGGCGTCGCGAATCACGTGAAAGATGTTGCGCGACGGGCTCAGGCGGGCGTGGTCAACCGGATGATGCGGCGGATCGTGAAGCGCCGGATTATCGACCGCCGTCAGCTCCATCAGGTCGCGCATCGCCAGCATGCCGTCGCCGATCTCGAAGACATCATCGCGCTCGTCCAGGCCCAGTTCGGCCGCGAGCATCCCGCGATGCACCGGGTTCATCCCGCGCAGCGCCTCCATCCGCACGATCGGCGCAAAGCGGCGATCGCGCAGCTCCGATTCAATCAGCGCCAGCAGGTCATCGGCCTCGTCTTCGTCGCGCTCGGTGTTCGCGTTGCGGGTGACGCGGAAGAACTCGTAGCTCTCGATCTTCGCTCCGGGGAACAGCAGATCGAGCGTGTGCGCCACCACGTCTTCCAGCGGCACGAATCGCCGCGTGCCGTCCACGCGCAGAAAGCGCGGGATGCCGAGGCCGACCGGTATCTTGACGCGCGCGAGCGAAGTCTCGGCTTCATCGGGCGCGCGCAGCGTCACAAGCAGGTTGAGCGAGAGGTTGGAAATGAAGGGGAACGGATGCGCCGGGTCCATCGCCTGCGGCGTGATCAGCGGAAAAATATTGCGCAGGTAAAATTCGCGAATCGTGGCCTGCTCCGCCGCGCTCAACTGTTCGAACGTGAGCACTTCGATGCCGGCTTCGGCCAGTTGCTTGAGCAGTGCGGTCAGGAGCGCCTGCTGATCGGCCTCGAAGGCGCGAATTTCGGCCAGGCACTCGCTGATCTGCTGCTGCGGCGTTCGCCCGTCAACCGTCGGCTCCTGCAACCCGGCGATCGCCTGCTGCTTGAGACCGCCGATCCGCTTCATGAAAAATTCGTCCAGGTTCGATGCGGTGATGGCCAGGAATTTGACCCGCTCGAGCAGCGGATTGGTCTCATCAAGCGCCTCGGCGAAGACGCGCCGGTTGAAGGCGAGCCAGGTCAGCTCTCGATTAAGGTAGAGCTCCGGGGATTTGAGATCGGGGTCAATCCGTACGACCGAGCCCGTCCCCTTCGCATCGCTAATTTCGGCTAATGCGGCGTCGCCATTGGACGCGCTGACAGCCGCCGCCCCGCCAGCGAGCGCTTCCTGGACCACCGCGGTGAACGCGGCCCCGGATGACATCGATTGTATCGGCTCGACGGCCCGTTCTTCCCGCCCCATAATCACCACTTTATGTTAAAGCCGCCCCACATCGAAATCAGACTAATCAGGAGCGATTGCTGCTTCAATTACCTGTTGTTAACGGAGCTTTACTATGCCGAAACATGCCTGAATGAGCCGCTGCGTGGTATCCCGCGTCAGCCGATCTCCTTGAACATCACCGTGGTCGATTCCAGTTCGGGAGAATCCGGCCGCCGCGCGTAGCGCGGGATCGCACCCGCGCGCACGTAGCCTATCGAGAGATATAGCGCCTCGGCCGGGGCTCCGGTGACGGTGTCCAGCGTGAGCAGGCTGCGGCCGAGCGCCCGCGCCTCATCTTCGAGCGCGGCCATCAGCTTGCGTGCGATACCCCGCCGGCGCGCCGCTGGATGCACCAGCAGCTTGCGCACTTCCGCGCGATGCGCCTGGTTGGGTGGCATGGCGAGATCGGCCTGCACCGTACCGACGATATGTCCGGCCGTGCGCGCCAACAGCACGCGGCAATTCCCCGCCGCCACCGCCGGCGTCACCTTATCGCGCCAGAACGCGATCGCATCCTCGCGCGAGAACGGCAAAACGAAACTCACGCTCGCCCCCGCGTGCACACATGCGTGCAGGACGTCACCCAGCGTCTCGAGTTCCTCGCCGAGGCGCGGCGAATCGAGGTCTAAGCGCTCGATGCTGACGGGTCCGTTCGCGACCAGGATGCTCAAAAGCCGTCCTCTTCCAAAAGCCGTCCTCTTCGATGACTGCCGGCCGGCAAGGCCAAAATAGCCGGGCTGCGTCGTTCCGCTCCGACGCATTACAGTGCCGCGATCCGCGCGTACTGAGCATAGCGTCGCGGCCCACTGGTTTGCACGCGGCAATCCTGCTGTTGCAAGATGGCTGGATGGCAACCGCTCGCCGGTGCCAACAAGAGGAGAATTCCTGTGCTGGCAAACAAGCCTGGAAATCGCCGCCGCGCGATTCCGCTTCTATCGATCATCGCCGTCGTAATCCTGCTCGTCGCCAACCGCGCGAGCGCCCAGAACGTCACGAGCTATTCGCGCGCCACCGTCGATCAGTGGCTGGCAAAATATGCGAACGCGAAGCCTCAATTCAAAGCCGGCGACGTGCTGACCGTAAAAGACCTCGAGCGCATTCGCCCGTTCGTGCCGCCCGGATGGTTCGAGCAGCTCGATTTTCCCGAGTTCAAGATGGAGATCATGGCCGCGCGCAGCCACATGCCGCGCAAGGATTTCCAGGAATGCACCGAGAAGTACCAGGCCCAGGTCCGGCTCAACCCCGATGGTTCGCTGGCCAACTATATCTGCGGACAGCCGTTCCCGAACAGCTCGCTGAACACCTCGGATCCGCTCGCGGGAATCAAGGCCGCATGGAATTTCGACTATCGATGGCAGAACTACGGCCAATTCTCGCTCAACTACCTGTTCATCTACGACCGCTTCGGCGGGAGTCACACCGGCAGCGCCCCGAAAAGCCTGGACTCGCCGCCGTCCAACTGGGTCGGTGGCGTCGACTATCACAGCAAGCTGCCTGACAACGTGAGCGATGACTTCGGCGGCGGCGGCAGCTTCACGCGCACCCTGAGCAGTTTTTACCGCCGGGTATATTTCAGCCACCTGGCGCAACGTGCGGACAACAAAGGTCTGCTCGGTACGTCGGACTCGGCCGACATCCTGTGGAAGGAATTCACGGGCTTCTTCTCGCCCTACGATGTGCGCGGCCAGGTGTTCATCACTTACCGCTACGCCGACCCGCATCGCGCGGACGACGCCTGGGCCTACGACCCGCAATCGCGGCGCGTGCGGCGCGTCTCGGTCGAAGTCAAGTCGGATTCGGTCGAAGGAACCGACACCACGCAGGAGGACTTCTACACCTTCTCGGGGCGCGCACTGCACTGGCATTGGAAATTTCTCGGCTGGAAGGACGTGCTGGCGGTGCTCGACGCGCGCGACGATTATCCGCATCTCTTCGGGCCCAACGGCGAGATACCCAACGATCGCTGGTCGCTGCGGCGCTTCGCCGTGGTCGAACGCACCCCCACCGAAGCCCGCCACCCATACAGCAGCGTGGTCATGTTCTGGGATGCCGAAAACTGGCATCCGTGGATGGCGCTCGCGTTCGATCGCCAGGGCAAGCTATGGAAGCTGTGGGAACTGGAGAATCGCTGGACCGAGGACATGAAAAACTTCGCCGAGATCAATCACGGAGTCGAATCCACGATACTGATCGGCGAAAACGTCGTCGATCTGCAGAACCAGCGCGCGACGATCTTTGCCGGCTATGGCAGCGGTTATCCCAACGCCACGCCGAGCAACGTCTCGCAGCTCTACGACATCAGCAAGCTCGAAGAGATGCATCGCTGAGGCGCGCGCCGAACGCGCCGCTGCGCGCACAACGCGCGGCCGCAGCGGCGCCGCGCGCGGCTTATCTGGCGAGCCGCGCGCGATCGTGCGGAGCGGCGAAGTCGAGCGCCGGGCCGAGCGGGACGATGCGCGTCGGATTGATCATCGCGTGGCTCGCATAGTAGTGCCGCTTGATGTGGGCGAGATTGACCGTATCGGCAACGCCCGGCGTATGGTAAAGGTCGCGCGTGTAACCCCACAGGTTCGGATAGTCGACTATCCGGCGCAGGTTGCATTTGAAATGGCTGTAGTAGACCGCGTCGAAACGCACCAGGGTGGTGAACAGCCGCCAATCCGCTTCGGTGATGCGCGGGCCGAGCAGGTAGCGCCGGCGCGCCAGGCGCTCCTCCAGCCGGCCAAGCGTCGCGAATAGCGGCGCGAATGCGGCCTCGTACGCCTCCTGCGAGCGCGCGAAACCGCACTTGTACACGCCGTTGTTGACGGTATCGTAGATGACCGCGTTCAGCTCGTCGATTTCGCTGCGCGCGGCCGGTGGGTAAAGATCGTCGCCTTTTGCACCGACCGCGTCGAACGCCGAGTTGAACATCCGGATAATCTCGGACGACTCGTTATTGACGATGGTCGCCGTCGTGCGATCCCACAGCACCGGAACCGTCACGCGGCCGGTATAGTCGCGGCGCGCGCGTGCGTAGATTTCGTGCAGGTAGCGCGCGCCGCCGACTTCGTCGCGCGTCGCGCCCGGCGTGAGCGATCCGTCCGGAGCGCTGAAGGCCCATCCCTCATCGCCCATGAACGGATCGACTATCGAGACCGCGATTGCGCTCTCCAATCGCTTCACCTTGCGCACGATGAGCGTGCGGTGCGCCCACGGACATGCGAGCGACACGTACAGATGATAGCGGCCGGGCTCCGCCTTGAAGCCGCCGACTCCGGCGGGCCCCGGACGGCCATCGACAGTCACCCAGTTGCGAAAAACCGTCGGCGGTCGGACGAATGCGGCGCCGGCGGAGCCGCGGATATCGTCGCTGCGCCATTGGCCGTCGATCATCATGCCCATCGCGGACTCCTTGCGTGCGCCGCTTGATGAACCGATCATATGCAGGTGGCGCAAAAGCGCACAAATGGCTCGCTCGCGGAGCTTCAGACACTGCTCTATCGGCTGATCGCCGCGCCCGAGGGAGTCGCGGCGGGCCTTGCCGCGGAACGCGAACGCCTGTCGCCGGAACTTGACGAACTGCTGGCGGGCGACAATCGCCTCACGCCGACTCAGCGTCTGGAGATCTATGCCAACGCCTACTTCTACCGCATCCTCGATTGTCTGAAGGATGATTTCCCGGCGACTCTGGCGACCGTCGGCGCGGACAATTTTCACAACCTGATCACGGGCTATCTTATTGCCCATCCGCCGACCCGACCTTCGATCGCCCACGCCGGGGATTACCTGCCCGAGTTTCTGCGCGATCACCCGATGCGCGAGGAATGGCCGTTTCTTGCCGATCTCGCGCGGCTCGAAGGCGCGCTGCTCAAGGTGTTCCACGCTGCGAACGCAGAGGAGTTGACCATCGAAGCGATGCGCTCAGTGCCCGCGGGCCAATGGCCGGCGCTCAGAATGCGTACCCATCCGGCGGTCGTCATCCTCGATTGCGAATGGCGCGTCGACGAACTGCTGCGCGACTTCGAAAAAACGGCGGGCGCAAACGTGCTCGCGCTACCCGCGCCGGTGCGCGAAAGGACGAGCGTGCTGGTCTGGCGACAGAGTTTGCGCGTCCACTATCGGCGGCTGGAAGATGTGGAGCGCGCCGCGCTCGGCCTTGCGAGGGAAGGCGCACCTTTCACGACGATTTGCGATGCAGTCGCCGCAGGATGTGCGGACGAAAATCCAGTCGGCCGGATTAATGAACTGCTGACGCGATGGCTGAGCGAAGGTCTGCTGCTTCTCGCAGCAGACGAGCTGCGGACCTGACCGCGCGTTGTTCGCGCCTGGCCTGATCTGCAGGCGTTAGATGGGTTCGTCGCGCAGTTGCGGCTTTTCCAGAAGCTTGTAGCTGACGAGGTCGGTTGGCGTCCCTTGCTCCAGATTGCGCAGACGGAAGTACGGTGCGTCCACGCTCTTACCGGTCTTGAGACTGACCACCTCGTGCAGCTTGCCGCGAAAGATGACGCGACTGCCCGGCAGCATCCTGATGGCCGTGTGTCTTTCCATCGTGGCTTGCTCTCCTGCCCCCTTCGAGCCGACCACAATCCCGCTTTCAGTGCTTCTCTAGCAGTTACGTAACATCTCTTTTGATGTCAAGTATGCAGTCTGTGCTCTTGACTTTATGCGCGCGCAGTTGCTCCAACATCCGACTAGGTTAACGAGGAGAGCGTTGAGAATATGGCAATCGTAAGAGGCGAACAGCTAATCGCACGTTGCTTGAGCAGCGAAAAGACCGACACGATTTTCTTCATGATGGGTGGTCCCACCAGCGGTACGGCCGGCGCCTGTCTCGCTCTCGGAATGAAGGGTATTTACGTCCGCCATGAGCAGGCGGCCGCGATGATGGCGCACGCCTACGCGCGGGTCACCGGCAGGCCCGGCGTATGCATCACGCCCTCAGGTCCGGGCACCGCCAATGCGCTCACCGGGCTCGCCAACGCATGGGCCGACGCAACCCCGATAATTGCCATCGGCGGGTCAGCGCCGATGCGCGCGACGACGCTCGACGCCTTTCAGGAGATGGACCAGGTCGCGATCATGAAGCCGGTGGTGAAGGCCGCCTACCGCGTGGACATCGCCAGCCGCATCCCCGAGTACATCAGCATCGCCTTCCGCGAAGCGCTCGACGGCAAGCGCGGGCCCGTCTATCTCGACCTACCGGGCGACATTCTCAACCACAAGGTTGACGACGAGAAGGTGATGTTTCCGACCAAGTATCGCGTCGAGAGCCGACCGGCCGGCGATCCGGCGCAGGTGGAGCGCGCGATAGCGCTGCTCGCGGGGGCCGAGCGGCCGCTGGTAATCACGGGCAGCGGCGTGCTGTGGTCGGGCGCCGCCAATGAGCTGCGCGATTTCATCGACAGCACAGGCCTGCCGTTTTTCACCACCCCGCAGGGCCGCGGCGTGATCGCGGAGGATCATCCGCGATGCTTTGCCGGCGCGCGCTCGATGGCTTTTCGCGAGGCGGACGTGTTGCTGGTGGTCGGCGCGCGGGCGAACTCGATGCTGTCGTTTCTACGCGCGCCGCGCTTTGCGTCCGACGCGCGCTTCATCAGCGTCAATATCGACGGCCGCGAAATCGGCCACAACCGGGCTGTCGATGTCGGCATCGTCGGCGACGCGCGGATGGTGCTGCGCCAGTTGACTGAAGCGGCCGAGGGCCGCTTCGATCCGCATCGCGAGAGCGCCTGGGTCTCGCAGCTCGCGGCCAAGCATCGCTCCAACCAGGAGCGTTCGGCCCCGCTGCTTCATTCCGGCGCCGTGCCGATACATCCTTTGCGCCTGTGCCGCGAGGTCCGCGATCTGATCTCGCGCGACACCATCCTCATCGTGGATGGCCACGAGATACTGAATTTCGCGCGCCAATCCATTCCCATCTACCAGCCCGGTTGCAGCCTCAACGCGGGGCCGCATGGATGCATGGGCGTGGGCATTCCGTTCGGCATCGGCGCCAAGGTGGCGCGGCCAGACGCGCCGGTGCTGGTGCTCTCGGGCGACGGCGCATTCGGCTGGAATGGAATGGAGATGGACACCGCGATTCGCCATCAGCTTCCGATTGTCGTGGTGGTGTCGAACAATGCCGGCTTCACCTCGCGCCAGACCGGCGGCACCGTGGGACGCGAACTCGGATGGCAGCGCTACGATCGCGTGGTCGAAGCGCTGGGCGGCTACGGCGAGTTCGTCGAGCGGCCGGACGATATCCGCGGCGCAATCGAGCGCGCCTTTAAAAGCGGGAAGCCGGCGCTGGTCAACGTATGCACCGATCCCGAAGCACAGGCGACCACCGACATGGGATTCGCCGGATATTAAGCTACGCCGGATGTGAGGATTTGAGGCCCGCGAGCAACCGGTCCTTCAGGCTATCGAACGGGCCGTTGGACATGATCAGCGCAACGTCGCCCCGCCGCGCGTCGGCGAGCATCCGCGAGAGCAGGTCGTCCGTGGACGCGCATGCAAACGCGAGCGGGCCGCGGCGCGCGATCCCATCGGCGAGTTGCGCGACCGACAGCCGTCCATCGGCGGGGATGGGGTCGTTCTCCTTGAAGTAAACCGGCGCCAAATAAACGCGCGCCGCGCGATCGAACGCGCTCGCGAAATCCGCCTGAAAAACATTGCGCCGCGCCGTGTTCGATCGGGGTTCGAACGCGGCCAGGATACGTCTGCCGGGGAAGCGCTCGGCTATCGCCTCGAGCGTCGCACGGATGGCCGTCGGATGATGCGCGAAGTCGTCGATCACGGCAATGCCGTGCGCCTCGCCGATGAGCTCCTGGCGTCGCACGACGCCGCGAAACGACCCCAGACCGCGCGCGATCTCATCCGCGCCGACGCCGCACTGGCCGAGCAGCACGGCCACGCCGAGCGCATTGGCCACGTTCATCCGCCCGCCGATCGGCAGGCGCAAGTCCCCGGCAACGGTTGCGCCGTCGCGCGCGATTGCAAACCGCGCGCCCGCTCCATCGATTGCCACGCCGATCGCGCGATACTCGCCGGCGCTGAGCCCGTATGTGATTCGCCGCGCGCGCGTCCTTGCTGTCACTTCCAGCGCGGCAGGCGAGTCAGCGCAGACGACCAGCGCGCCCTCCGGCTTCATACCTTCGGCCAGCGCCCGAAAGGAGGACTTCACATGCTCGAGATCGCGATAGATATCGGCGTGATCGAATTCGACCGCGGTCAGAATCGCGCCGCGCGGCCGATAGTGGAGAAACTTGGGTCCTTTATCAAAGAACGCGGTGTCGTACTCGTCGCCCTCGATCACGAAGTCGCCGCCGGCGCCGAGTCGATAGTTGGAGCCGAAATCTTTGGCTACCCCGCCGACCAGCATGGAAGGATCGCGCCCGCCGGCGCTGAGCACGTGCGCCATCATCGCGGTCGAGGTGGTTTTGCCGTGCGTGCCGGCGACCATCAGCACGCGCTTGTCCGACAGAAAAAAATGCCACAGCGCCTCGGGCATCGAGAGATATGGAATCGTGCTTTGCAGAAGCGCCGCGGCCTCGGGGTTGGTTCGCGTTACGACATTGCCGACCACGACCAGGTCGGGCGGGGGTTCGAGATTGCGCGCGCCAAAGCTTTTGCGCACCTCGACTTTCATGCGCGCAAGCAGCGACGCCGTCGGCTCGTAGAGCTGATTATCCGAGCCGCTTACCCGATAGCCGCGCTCGGCCAGCATCCCGGCCAGCGCCGCCATCGCCGTGCCGGCAACCCCAATCAAATGAACGCGGCGTACGGCCCGCGGCACGCGCGCAATACGCTTCGCCGACTCGCCGCCGCCCGGATCAGCCATTACCGTCCCGCTCTTTCGCAATCAGTCCGCCCGGCATCCATCGACCGCATCCCGCTTCCCGATCCATACCCGGCGATCCTTACCTAAAGACTCGCTCGACGCAGCCTTAGAGCGTTGGCAATCACCGACACCGAGCTCAGGCTCATCGCGGCGCTCGCGATCATCGGGTTGAGCATCAAGCCAAACCACGGAAACAGCACACCGGCGGCGACCGGAATACCCAATGCGTTGTAGATGAACGCAAAGAAGAGATTTTGCCGGATGTTGCGCATGGTCGCGCGGCTGAGATGCAGCGCACGCACGATTCCGGCGAGGTCGCCGCGTACCAGCGTGACCCCCGCGCTTTCCATCGCGACGTCGGTTCCGGTGCCCATTGCAATTCCGACGTCTGCCGCGGCGAGCGCCGGCGCGTCGTTGATTCCATCGCCGGCCATCGCCACCACGCGCCCGCCCTGCTTGAGTTCGCGCACGACCTCGGCCTTGCGCTGCGGCAGCACCTCGGCATGAACCTCTTCGATTCCGAGCCGGCGCGCGACGGCTTGCGCGGTCAGCCGGCTGTCGCCCGTGAGCATCGCAACCCCGACGCCGGCTGCGCGCAGCGCATTCAGAGCAGCCGCGGCGCTTTCCTTCACCGGATCGGCGACGGCGATCAGCCCGGCGGCGCGGCCGTCAACCGCGACCAGCATCACGGTGGCCCCGTCGCGTCGCAATTCTTCCGCGCGCGGCGCTAGTTCGTCCGCGGCCACGGCGTTTTCCGCCAGCAACGCCGCATTACCGACGAGCACGTTCTGCCCGTCGACTCGCGCGCCGACTCCGCGGCCGGCGAAGGAACGAAACTCCGCCGCCGGCTGGCCGAGCTTGATCCCTCGCGCCGCCGCGCCGGCGAGGATCGCCGCGCCCAGCGGATGCTCGCTCGAACGTTCGACCGCGGCGGCCAGGCGCAGGATCGCGGCCTCGTCAAACGGCGCCAGTGCGGCGACCGCGGTCAGTGCAGGTTTGCCGACGGTCAGCGTGCCGGTCTTGTCGATCACCAGCATGTCGACCTTCTCGAGCCGCTCGAGCGCCTCGGCATTGCGCACCAGCACGCCGGCCGTCGCGCCACGTCCGCTCGCAACCATGATCGACATCGGGGTTGCGAGGCCCAGCGCGCACGGGCACGCAATTATCAGCACCGCAACCGCGGCGACGATCGCATGCGCCAGCGCGGGCGGCGGTCCCCAGCGAAGCCATCCGGCAAACGCCAGCACGGCACACAGCATCACCGCGGGCACGAAGTAGCCGGACACGACGTCAGCAAGGCGCTGAATCGGCGCGCGGCTGCGTTGCGCATCAGCAACCATCCTCACGATCTGCGCCAGCAGCGTGTCGGCGCCGACCCGCTCCGCGCGCATGACGAAGCCGCCGCTCGTGTTCACGGTCGCGCCCGCCACCCGGTCACCGGCGCGCTTGGTCACCGGAATCGGTTCGCCGGTGAGCATCGACTCGTCAACCGCGCTCTCACCTTCGATCACAAGGCCGTCGGTGGGCACGCGTTGGCCGGGCCGCACCCGCAACCGATCGCCGACGTTGACCGCGGCGAGCGCGATATCCTCGTCGCTGCCATCAGAGCGCAGCCGCCGCGCCGTCTTAGGCGCCAGGTTCAACAGCGCTCTGATCGCTCCGGCAGTGCGCCCGCGCGCGCGCAACTCAAGAACCTGCCCGAGCAGCACCAGGGCGGTGATCACCGCGGCCGCCTCGAAATACACCGGCACCATTCCGGAAGCATCCGAAGCGTCGGGCGGGAACAGGCCGGGGAAAATCGCCGCCACTGTGCTGTACACAAATGCGATTCCCACGCCCAGCGAGATCAAGGTGAACATGTTCAGGTGACGGGTCATGAGCGAGCGCGCGCCCCGCGCGAAGAACGGGGCTGCGCCCCACACCACGACCGGCGTCGCGAGCAGAAGCTGAAGCCACACGAGCGGCCCCTCGCCGAGCGCGCGCGTCAGTGGAGCGCCCGGAATCAGGTCCGACATCGAGATCAGCAAAAGGGGCAGCGCCAGGGCCGTGCTCACCCAAAAGCGCCGCGTCATGTCGATCAGCTCGGGATTCGGCGCGGCTTCCTCTGTGCCGGTTACGCTGCGCGGCTCCAGCGCCATACCGCATTTGCGACAAGCGCCGGGATGGTCCTGCACCACTTCCGGATGCATCGGGCAGACGTATTCGACCACGCCGGACGCAGGCATCGCTGGAATCGCTTCGAGCGCCATGCCGCATTTCGGACACGCACCGGATTTGTCGGCGCGCACCTCGGGGTCCATCGAACAGGTGTAAATTGCAGCTTGCGGGCCGGAACCGCGGGACGGCGATGCGGCGCCGGGCGCATGTGAACGTTGCCCGCCGCTCGTGAGCGGAGCGTGCCCTTCGCCGTCGTCCGCTCGCGCGCCCGGTCGCGGACCGCCTCGAGAGAGATGTTTGTTCGGGTCTGCGGCAAAGTTCGCCCGGCAGCCATCGCAACAGAAATAGTAAGTGACACCGGCATGGACGTACGTATGCCGCGCGGTCGCCGCATCGACTCTCATCCCACAGACCGGATCGATCGTGGGCGCGGGCGCCGATCCTGGGGCGACGTCTTCTGTTCCGGGCTTCATCGCGGCAACTGCTCAGGCGCGCGGCTACGCGCCGGCGTCGATGGCTTCCATAACCAGGTCGTGGATGCGCGGCCGGAAGTCGCGGATCGCCTGGTTGTCGCGGCGCGGATGCACCCGGTTGGTGAGCAGCGAAACCGATATTCCACGCGCCGGCTCGATCCAGATCGAAGTGCCGGTGAAGCCGAGATGGCCCACGGCGGCCGGCGAAAAATGCCGCCCGGAACTCGAGTACTGCGCCGATGGCGTATCCCAGCCGAGCGCCCAGGTCGATCCATTGACCGTGGTGTCGCGAGTCCAGAACTCGCGCACGACCTTCTGCGGCAGCCATTCAGAACGCCCGGCGTAGCTGGCGAGCAATTCCTGCGCGACGCGATCGACGTCGCGCACCGGGGCGAACAGTCCGGCATGCCCGGCCACGCCGCCCATCGCGTAGGCGTTCTCGTCGTCCACTTCGCCGACCAGCAGCCGCTTGCGGAAATTGCAGTACGAAGTCGGCGCGAACATCTCGGCCACCGGCTCGAGCCGGCGCGAACGGACCAGCGAGATGTCGATGAAGTCCATCGAACGGATGCCGAGCGGGCGGAAGATACGCTCGCGGCAGAATCGATTAAGCGACACGGTGGAAATGCGTTCGACCGTCTCGCCGAGCAGCATGAAATTCAGATCGGAATAAATGGTCTTCGTTGTCGGCGGCGCTTCGGGCTTCTCGCGATGGATTTCCTCGTAGACCCATTCCTTGGCGCCATGGCTGGCCATGAAGTTGACCTTGCCGCCCTTCTCGATCTGTGCCACCTGCTGGAAAAATGGGCGCCATGCCGCCAGCCCCGAGCAATGCGACAACACGTGGCGGAAGGTGACGTGGCCTTTGTCGTGCACGCCGAAATTATGGAAAAAGCGCGTAACCCGATCACCCAGGCGCAACTTGTTGTCACGCACCAGCATCATCACCGCCACCGTGGTGGCGAGCGGCTTGGTCAGCGACGACAGGTCGAACACGGTCTCCATCTTCATCGGCGAGCGTTCGGGCACCAGCGCGCGATGGCCGAACGCGCCCTCGAACACCACGTCGCGCTCGCGGCGCACGATCAACGTGGCGCCCGGAATCACCCCGCGCTCGATCGCTTCGGCGAAGGCCTGCTCGACTTCACTCCATCCCAAGAGGGTCTCTCCTACCCCGCCACCGCCGATTCCAGAATCTCGAGGGTGCATGCCGCCGCGTCAACCCGCGCGCGCACGCCGAAAGGGAGCGCGAAATTGCGGCTTCCATGTCCGGCCTCGAGCCCCTCCAGCACCGGGCAATCCAGTTGCGCCGTCCGCTCGGCCACGCATTCGCCAATCAGCCGGCGCTCGGCCTCGCTGCCGTCGGGCGGCCGCAGCGCGCCGAAAACGAGCGCGGCGACGCGCGCCAGCACGCCCGCCTGGCCAAGCTGCACCAGCATGCGATCGATTCTATACGCCTTCTCGCCCGTGTCCTCCAAAAACAGAATCGCGCCGTCGAATGGCGGCTCATAGGGCGTGCCCAGCGCCGCCGCCACCATCGACAGGCATCCGCCGATCACCTCGCCTTCGGCGCTGCCCGGCCGCAGCGCCGCGCGCGCTGGCAGTTGAAAGCGCGGCAGATCGCCGCTCAGCAGCGAGCGCAGATGGATGAGCGACTCTTCGCTCACGCCGCGCGCAAAATCCATCGCCACCATCGGCCCGTGAAAGCATACCATTCCCGCCCGTCCGACCAGCGCGTTGAGTAGAAAGGTCGCGTCGGAAAAGCCCATGAAGATTTTCGGCGCGCGCGCGATCGCGGCGAAATCAAGCAGCGGCAGGATGCGGCCGGCGCCGTAGCCGCCGCGCGCCGCGAATATTGCATCGACGCCCGGGTCGGCGAAGAAGTTCTGAAGCTCGCCCGCGCGCACCTCGTCGGGGCCGGCGACGATCGCCGCCCGCTCCAGCGCATGGCGCGAAATCTTGACCCGGTATCCGAGGCCCTCGAGCGCGCGGACGCCGCGCTCGAGATGCTCGCGGTCGATCGCGGCCGACGGAGATACAACGCCGATCGTGGCGCCGGCGTGGAGCGCGCGCGGCTTAATCCGCTGGCCACTCACCGGGCGTGTCGGCCGCCTTTCCATCGCCCGACGAGCTTAGCATGCGCGCGAGCTCGCCGCTTCCCGTGTCGGCGCCGCGCTGCCGCGACGCCCGCTCATAGTGTGCGGCCCACCGCCTCGGCCACCCCGCGCAGGCTCGCCATCAGCGCGGCGAACCGGTCCGGGCGAAGCTGTTGCGGACCGTCGCTCAGCGCGGTCTCGGGCGACGGATGCACCTCGATCAGCAGGCCGTCCGCGCCTGCGGCCACCGCGGCTAACGCCATCGGCGCCACCAGCGACCACACGCCGGTGCCGTGGCTGGGATCGACCAGTACCGGCAGATGCGTCCACTGCTTGAGCAGCGGCACCGCGTTGAGGTCGAGCGTGTTGCGGGTGGCGGTCTCGAAGGTGCGGATGCCGCGCTCGCACAGCACCACGTCGGGATTCCCCGCCGAGAGCACGTATTCGGCCGCCATCAGGAATTCCTCGAGCCGCGTGGACATGCCGCGCTTGAGCAGCACCGGTTTTTTGATTCGCCCGAGTCGGCGCAGCAGCGAGAAGTTCTGCGCGTTTCGCGCGCCGACCTGAAGCATATCGGCGTGCTCGGCGACCAGTTCGATATCGTGCGGATCCATGACCTCGGTGACCACCGGCAGGCTGACGCGCCGCCCGGCGCTCTCGAGCAGCCTGAGCCCCGCGTCCTCCATGCCCTGGAACGAATAGGGCGAGGTGCGCGGCTTGAAGGCGCCGCCGCGCAGCAAGGCCGCTCCCGCGGCTTTGACCGCGTCCGCCGCCGCCTCGACCTGCGCCTGGCTTTCGACCGCGCAGGGCCCCGCGATAACCGCGATCCGCCGCCCGCCGATTTCCACTCCGCCGACCTTGACGCGCGAGCCCTCGGGACGGACCTCGCGCGCCGCGAGCTTGAAACTCCGCAGCACCGGCATCACGCGATCGACTCCGGCCACCGCCTCGAGATGGCCGAGCTGATGCTGTTCGCCGCGCTCTTCGCCCACACATGCGACCACCGTGCGCTCGACGCCGCGGATAATGTGGGCCTTGTAATCGAGCTGCTCGACCATCGCCACCACGTTGCCAATTTCGGCCTCGGTGGCGTTCGCCTTCATCACGACGATCACAACTCGATTAGTCCTCCCGCGCGGCGCCGATTCTCCACGCCGCGCCAAAGTTGAATGGCGGACCTGACAAGTCTAATATTGCGCCTGAGGCCCGTTCAAGTTGGGGCCCGACAAGGGGCGACTCACCGAGCGCCCACCGCAGGAGAGAACGCTTGGCCCACCGACCGCGGCGATCGCTCAACGTCCTCCACACCTCCGACGTTCACCTCGAGACCGACAGCTTCGGCGCCGGCCCGACCGGCGATGCCCTGCGCGAACGCGTGCGGCGCTCGTTCCGCACCGTAATCGACATCGCCAACCAGCGCCGCGCCGACCTGCTGCTGATCGTCGGCGATCTTTTCGATTCGAGCCGCGTGACCGAAGCCGCGATGGGCTTTGCGATGGGCGAGATCGCGCGCGCGGCCATGCCGGTGATCATGATTCCGGGCAACCACGACGCGCACGACGAGCGCTCCCTATACGCCAATCTGGTGCCCGAGGCGCTGCCGCGCAACCTGCATCTCATCCTCGAACCTGCGGGCGCGCTGCTCGATTTTCCCGAACTCGAGGCGCGCGTGTGGGGCCGCGCCCTGGTCGAGCACACGCCGGAATATCGCCCGCTCAGCGGAATGCCTTCGCCGGCGCCCGGGCGATGGAACATTGCACTGGCCCACGGCTTCTTCACCGAGGACAACGACGGCTTTCGCTCCTCGCCGATCACGCCCGCGGAAATCGAAGCCAGTGCCTACGACTACATTGCGCTCGGACATATTCACGTCTTCGGCGACGTTTCGCAGGGCGCGACCCGCGCCGCCTATTGCGGCACGCCGGCACCGCTGTACGCGAGCGATCACACCGGATGGGCTGCCTGGATCGGATGCGTTCCCGGCGAGCCGGTGCGGCTCGAACGGATCGCGGTCGCGCGCTAGTCTCGGGGCCTCCCTGTTTACAAACCCGCTTCAGAGCGCCGTCCGCGGGGCGCCGCGCTCGATACGGGTCAGCGTGCGGCGGAGTATCATGATGCGGTGCTCCCGGCCCGCGGCAGCTCGATCGTAAACGACGTCATCGCGCTCTACCCGACCGCGCGCAAGGTCGAGGACTGGCTCAAGCGGCGCGGCCGCGAGGGCACCCTGCTCGGCTGTCCGGTGATGACTTTCCCGCAGATCATCGATCGGCTGTGGCGCGAGTTCGGCCCTCGCGGCGCCGCGATCGGCGATTTGCACGAGCGCCTGGCGGCGCAGGAAGCGCTCGGCGGCCGGCCCGAGCCGCTCGGCGACGCCGCTCATGCGCTCGGCCTGATTCGCCAGTTCAAGAGCGCCGGCCTCGACGCCGACGACCTCCGCGCCGCGGCGCGCTCGCTCGCGCCGGCCGGCGGCGCCAGCTCCGACCGCGTCAATGCGCGTGTCGGCGCGGTAGCGGACGCGCTCGCGCGCTACGACCGAATCCTCGAACAGCGCGGGCTGTGCGATCGGCACGACCGCGAGCGCATCGTGCTCGAGCATCTGCTCGCGCTCGAGCGCCAGGGCCGCCGGCCGGCGCTCCTCGAAGGCGTGCGCCAGATCCGGATTGCCGAGATTTACGACTTCAGCCTGCTCCAGTTCATGATCGTCTCGGCGCTGATCCGTATGGCCGGGGACGCCGTGCTCACTATTCAGGCCGCGGATCACCCGACCAGCGCCGCGCGCTTCCCCGAGCTGACCTGGAACCGCTTCGTCGCCGAGGAATCCATCGCCGATAAGGTGCTGCCCGGCTTCGTGCGCCGCGAAGGACGCAGCGGACGCCTCGGCTTCGTGCTCGAGCATCTGTTCGTCGAAAATGCCGAACCCGCTCCGCCCGCGGACGACACTTTCGCCATCGTCGAGGCGCCGACCCCGCTCGGTGAGGTCGAAGCGGTCGCGCGCGCCATCCGGCGCGCGCTGGAATCGACTCCGCCGATCGCGCCCGAACGAATCGCGATCGTCGCGCGCGACCTCGCGCCCTACGCGGCGCATCTGCGCTCGGTGTTCGGCCGCTACCGAATTCCGCTCGCGCTGGCCGAAGAACCCGCGCTGCGCGCGAGCGCACCGGCGCGGCTCGTCGCCGAGCTGGTGCGCATACCGGCTGCGCGTTACAGCCGCGAATCGCTGGTCAAGCTCTGCCGCTCGCCACACCTGCGCGCGCTCAGGCCGGGCATGGCACGGGCGCTGGTCGAAATCGGCTATCTCGACGCGCACGCGCGCCCGCTCGAGCAATGCTTCGCGCGGCACCTCGAGCGACTGAGGCTCGCGCTGGACGGACAGGAGCCGACCGCCGAACGCGCGCGGGCGCTCGAGGCGCAGATCGGCCGAATCGAACGAGCGCGCCGGGACATGGCGGCGGTGCTCGGCGCGCTGCAACCGCTGGGCGAACCGGGAACGCTCGGCGATCATCTCGAGCGCCTGGGTAGCGCGCTCGAGATTCTCCGCTTCGACCCCGCCGCCGGGGTGAGCGAGGCGGCCGATCGCGCGGGCGACGTCTCGATCGAGGCGGCGCGCGCGTGGGGCCCGCTCCGCGCCGCGCTCGAAGATCTCGCGCGATGGGCCTCGCTGGCGGAAAGCGATCGCCGGCTCGAGCCGTCCGAATTCGCCCGGATGGTCGAGACCGCCCTGGATTGCGCGACCGCTCGCGAGCGCACAAGCGGGGCGGGCGCGGTGACGGCACTGCCCGTACTGGAAGCGCGCGGGCTCGACTTCGATCTCGTGTTCGCGATCGGCCTGAACGACGGCCTGTTCCCGCGCCATTATACTGACGATTCGCTGCTCCCCGACGAGGTGAAGATCGCGCTCAACCGCGGGCTTGCGCGCGCGCTCGCGCGCCGCTTCGGCGCGGGCGCGCCGAGCCGGGCCGGCGTCATCCTGCGCACGCGCTACGAGCGCAGCAGCGAGGATGCGTTCCTTTTTTTCCTCGCGCTTTCGATGCCCTCGCGCCGCGCTGTGCTGAGCTACGCGGCCGCGGATGCGAACGGCGCGGCGCTGGTCCGCTCGCCCTTCATCGACGAGGTCGTGCGCCTGCTCGGCGATCCGCAGGACCATCGCACGATCGGGCGCGTCGCGGCCGCGGGCTTGGTCCCGCGCGTCGACGATTGCTTCGCAGCCGACGAGTTCCTCGCGCGCGCCGCGCTCGAGCGCGCGCTTGGCGAATCCGCAGCCGAAGCAATCGCGCCGCGTCCGACGCTCGACTCGATCGCGAGGCGCTCATCCGTTGAGCGCGAACGCGAGCGCTGGCTGGCGCTGCCAACGCGCGAGGAAAGCCCCGATTTCGACGCGTCCCGCATGCGCTATGCGGCAGATCCGGAAAAATTCGCGCGAGCCGGCGCCCATGACGGGCGCGTGCCCGCCGACCCCCGCCTCAAGCGCCTGCTGTGTGGCGACGGGGCGCATCCGCGGCCGTGGAGCGCAACGCAACTCAACGAGCTTGCGGCGTGCGGCTTCAAATTTTTTGCCGCGCGCGTGCTGAGGCTCGAACGCGAGGAAGAGGACGACTACGAGCTCAACGCCCTCGAAAGCGGCGAACTGGTCCATGAAATCCTCCACCTGATAGTCTTGCGCGCCGATTTCAGCCATCCGACGCGCGCGCGCGCCGAAGCCTCGCGCGTGCTCGCGGAAATTCATGACGCCCGCCTGCCGCTCGCCCGCGACCCGGGCTTTTTCAAAGCCGGATGGCGTTCGATCGAAGCGACGGTCGAGGAATTCATCGACCTGGAACTCGAATATCGCGCGGCGCATCCGTCGATCGAAATTCACGCCGAGCACGAGATCGACTTTTCGCTGGCCGGCGCGCGCGACCTCGCACATGCGCCGCTGCGCATCCGGGGCCGCATCGATCGCCTCGAGCTTCGTCCGCGCGGACGCGGAATCGGGTCACTGTGCGTGGTCGACTACAAAAATTCTCGCCGTGCCGAGGAATACGGCAAAGCGGCGAATCCCGCGGGCGATCGCTTCGGATGGACCGACTTCCAATTGCCTGTGTACCTGATGGGCGCACTGCACGAATTGAGTTCGCAGCTCAGCCCCGACGTTGAGCTTCGCGCCGGATACGTCGTGCTGCGCAGCCGCGACAAAAAGCAAAAGCAGGCGATTTTCCCCGTCCCGCGCCATCTGCTCGATCCTGCGCCGGGCCCGCCGCCGCACGCCAGCGCCGCCGGCGAGCCGCCTGTTCCGGAGCGCATCCTGGCGCTGGTCGGCGACGCGCTGGCGGGCCGCTTCGACGTCGATCCGCGCCGATGCGACGACTGGTGTCCCTATCGCGCGGCCTGCCGTTATGACAAGGCGGCCGAACCGTGAAGCGGACGGCGGCGCACGAATGAGTCATGGTCGCGAATAAGCATGGGCCGCGTCGAACTCACTGAGGAACAGCGCCAGGCGATCTACGCGCCGGGCAACGTGCTGGTGCGGGCCGGCGCCGGCTCGGGCAAGACCGAAGTTCTCGCCCGGCGCTTCGTCGCTCTGCTCGCCGGCGATATTGCAGGGCGCGAACCGCTCGCCCCCGAGCGTATCGCCGCGATCACCTTCACCGAAAGCGCCACCGCCGATATGCGCCGGCGTATCGCCGATGTTCTCGATGAACGCGTCGCGCGCGAGAACGAGCCGGCGCGCCGCGCGGCGCTCATCCGTGCGCGGCGGACGCTCGGCCTTGCCCGCATCTCGACCATCCACGCCTTCTGTGCGCGCCTGCTGCGCGAGTGCCCGCTCGAAGCCGGCATCGATCCGGGTTTCGAGGTGCTGGACGAATATCAGACGATGACGTTCCTCGAGCGGCACTGCCGCGAGCTCGTCGCCGACGCGGTACGGCGCGCGGATGCGGGCGCGGTCCGGCTCGTCCGCACGCGCGGATTCAGCGGCTTCGCGCATCGGCCCGGTGCCGTCGAGATGATTCAGAGGATGGTCGTCGAAGCGGCCAGGCTGGGCCATCCGCCGAGCTGGATTCGCACGGCCGCCGAAATTACGGCGACGCGGCTGCGCGGGTACGCGGGCGCGATTCCGGCGCAACGCGCGCGGCTCGTCAAGCTGGTCGACGGTTTACTGTCGCGGTCCGGCATCACCGGCAAGTCCAGAGACAAAATCGAGCTGTTGCGCGAGCAATGGTCGCGCCTGAAAAAAGCGCTGAGCCAATTCAGCGCCGACAGCGAGCCGTCCGCGCTGGACACGCTCGCGGAATTAAGCGAGCTGCGCCCAAACAAAACGAATCCAGGCATCAAGCCCGCGCTCGCGGAGATCGACGACGCGCTGGATAAACTTCGCGAAGCCTATGGAGCCTGTCACGCCGCCGATCCCACGCGCGAGGTCGCGGAGCTGGCAGCCGACGTCGGCGCCGAACTCGAGCGGCGCAAGATCATCGATCGCGTGGTCACGTTCGACGATCTTCTCATTCTTGCCAATCGCGTGCTCGGCACTTTTCCCGAGGTCGCCGCGCGCCATCGGCGCCAGTTCAGCGCCATGCTGGTGGATGAATACCAGGACACCGATCCGATTCAGGACAGTGTCGTCCGCCTGCTCACGCAGCACGAGCCGCCGGCGCCCGAACTGTTCATCGTCGGCGACGAGAAACAGTCGATCTATCGTTTTCGCGGGGCTGACGTCACCGTGTTCAACGCCCCGCGCGCGCCGCTCGTCATGCTGGCGCGTCCGCTGGTCGAAAATCGCCGCTCGCTGCCGGCGATCATCGAGCTGGTCAACTCGGTAAGCGCCCGCTCGATGCGTCCGGAGGAACACGAGAGCGCCGACGATCGGCCGTACTGGGTGCGATGGACCGACAGCCATCGCCTGAAGCCGATTCGGCCGGCGGCAGATGCGCGCGCGGTCGAGCTGATCGTCAGTCCGCGGACCGCACATTCCAGGGACCAAGAGCAGAGCACGCGGGTGCTCCGGCGCCTCGAGGCGGAGGCGATCGCGGCACGTTGCGCGCAACTGATCGATGAAGGCGCGCGGGTGTTCGATCGCGACACCGGCGTCGCGCGCGCGGCGCGCTTCGGCGACATCGCGCTGCTGCTGCGCTCGTTCAGCGATGTCGCGATTTACGAGAACGCGTTCATTCGCGCGGGCGTGCCCAGCTACACCGTCAAAGGACGCGGCTTTTACGACCGCAGGGAAGTGAAGGATATGGCCGCGCTGCTTGGCGCCGTCGAAGATCCGCAAAATCAAATCGATTTGGTCGCGGCCCTGCGCTCGCCGCTGTTCGGCCTTTCGGATCAGTGTCTGCTGGAAATCGCGCTGCATCTGCGCGACGCGGCCGCGGATGACTCGCGCAGTCGTTCGATTGGCGCCCTGTTCCACGACCCGGACGAGGATTTTTCGTGGCTCGTCACCGGGCGCGAGGCCGCGCTCAAGGCGAGAGAGGTCCTGGCCGCGTTGCGGGCGATGCGCGAGCGCGCGCCGCTCTCGGCGATCGTCGAGCGCGGGCTCGAGCTCACGCAGTTCGAGGCGGTGATGCTCGGCCTCGAGCGCGGGTGTCAGCGCGCCGCCAACCTGCGCAAGCTGCTGGAGGTGGCGCGCGATTTCGAAACGCATCGATTTTTCGGCCTCGGCGATTTCGTCAGCCATTTGCGCCGGCTGGTAAGCGAAGCGCCGCTCGAACCTCAGGCCCAGGTCTCCGGCGAGCATGACCACGCGGTGCGCCTGATGACCATCCATCAGGCCAAGGGGCTCGAGTTTCCCATCGCGATCCTCGCGGACCTGAGCCGTCAGCCGCGCGGAAACACCGAGAGCATCCTGCTGACCCCGGCTCACGGCCTGCTCGTGCCCGCGACGATCGGCGCCGGCAACGAGGAGCTTCCAAACCCGCTGATACAGGAGCACCGCAAACGCGTGCGGGACGAGGAATCGGCCGAGTCCGCGCGCCTGCTCTACGTCGCGATGACGCGCGCGCGCGACCGGTTGATCCTGAGCGAGGGAGGAGGAGCGCGGCCCGGCAAGTGGATCCGCCATGTGCGCGATGCAATCGGCGCCGAGCGCATCGCAGAGTTCGCCGACGGCGACGATCCCGAGGCGATCGTGAACACGGCCGGCGGCGAGGTCGTTCTGCTGCGCGCGCAAGCGCTCGCGTCCAGGCCTCGCGGCCGCGACCGCTCGAGCGGCACGTCATCGGCCGCGCGGCTCCTGGAGCTCGCGCCCAAGCGTCTCGGTTTCGCCCCGCCGGCGATTCGCGAGCTGGTCGTCAGTCCGAGCGCGCTCGAAGACTTCGAGCGCTGCCCCCGCCAGTACTATCTGCGCCATGAAATCGGCCTGCCCGAGGATGAGACCGCGATGCGGCCTGGGAGCGATGCGCCGGAGCGCGACCGGGCGGCCGTCCTCGGCACTATCGCCCACGCCGTCCTCGAACAACTCGATGCTCCACCGCCCGCCGCTGCGCACGCGCTCGAAGCGACGATCGAACGACTGGTAGCCGTTCACGGCGCCGGCGCCGCACTCAGCGGCGCCGACCGCCGTACGCTCATACGCGACCTGATGTGCTTCGTCAGCGGCCCCGACTACCCTGGGCGCGATTCCGGCCGCACCGCGCTGCGCGAAACGCCCTTCTTCATCACGCTCGAGGAGAGCGGCTTCACGCTCCACGTCCGCGGGCGCATCGACCTGCTGACCGACGACGGCGAGCGTCTGGTCGTGAGCGATTACAAGTACGGACGCCCCGGCGCGGCGGACTACCGGCTGCAGATGGAATGCTACGCTCTGGCCGCCGCCGAGGCTCTGCCGGGCCGTGAAGTGAGCGCCGAGATCATCTACCTGCGCGAGCGCGCCGAGCGGCGCGCGCTGGCGCTCGCGCCGGCCGCTGACACGCGCGCGCATCTGCTCGAGCTCGGTCGCGCCCTGGCGGCGGCGCGCGCGTCGGGCGACTATCCGCGGCGGCCGCCCGACGCGTCCGCCTGCCGCGCGCTGGGATGCGGCTACGTTGGGCGGTGCCGGCGCGCATAGCGCGCCGGCACCGCCCAACGCCAGCGTGTGCCGCGCGCGCCGGCGGTGCCGGCGTGCGCGTGAGCGATGGAGCCCGCCGGGCCGGGGGAATCCCGCCGCGCGAGGTCGCGCGCGCGATGCGCGCGCGGCCTCGCGCGGCGGCGGAAAAAGCGGGCGGGCGGCCGCCCTGCAAGGGCTGCCGCCCGCCTTCGCAATCGTTCGACCGGGCGCACGTCACACGCCGTGCGCCCGGGCTTCATCCAAGTGCTACATCATGCCGCCCGGAGGCATCGCCGGCGCGCCGCCCGCGCCCTTCTCCTCGGGCTTCTCGGCCACCATGCATTCCGTGGTGAGCAGCAGGCTCGCCACCGACGCCGCGTTCTGCAACGCACTGCGCACGACCTTGGTCGGATCGATGATCCCGGCCTTCATCAGATCCTCGAATTCCTCGGTGGACGCGTTGAAGCCGAATGGGCCCTTGTTGTTGCGGATCTTGTCGACCACCACCGAGCCTTCCCAGCCGGCGTTGGTGGCGATCCACCGCGCGGGATCCTCGAGCGCCTTGCGGATGATCCCGATGCCCACCTTTTCGTCCTCGCCCGCGCGCAGGTTATCCAGCGATGACAGCGCGCGGATGAGCGCCACGCCGCCGCCCGGCACCACGCCTTCCTCGACCGCCGCGCGGGTGGCATGGAGCGCATCCTCGACCCGCGCCTTCTTCTCCTTCATCTCGACCTCGGTCGCCGCGCCGACGCGGATGACCGCCACGCCGCCGACCAGCTTGGCCAGCCGTTCCTGCAGCTTCTCGCGATCATAGTCGGAGGTGGTCTCTTCGATCTGCGCGCGGATCTGCTTGATGCGGCCTTCGATCTCAGCCTTCTTGCCGGCGCCGTCGATGATGGTGGTGTTGTCCTTGTCGACCACGATACGCTTGGCGCGGCCGAGGTCCTGGAGCGTCACGTTCTCGAGCTTGATCCCGAGCTCCTCGGCGATAACCTTGCCGCCGGTCAGGATCGCGATATCCTCGAGCATCGCCTTGCGGCGATCGCCGAAACCCGGCGCCTTCACCGACACGCAGCTGAGCGTGCCGCGAATCTTGTTGACCACCAGCGTGGCCAGCGCCTCGCCCTCGACCTCTTCGGCGATCAGCAGGAACGGCTTGCCGGTCTTCGCGATCGACTCGAGCACCGGCAGCAGATCCTTCATCGAGGAAATCTTCTTCTCGTGAATGAGCACGTAGGCATCCTCGAGCTTGGCTTCCATGCGCTCGGGGTCAGTGACGAAATAGGGCGAGAGATAGCCGCGGTCGAACTGCATGCCCTCGACCACCTCGAGCGTGGTCTCGAGCCCCTTGGCTTCCTCGACCGTGATCACGCCCTCCTTGCCGACCTTCTCCATCGCCTCGGCAATGATGTCGCCGATGGTCGAGTCGTTGTTGGCCGAGATGGTGCCGACCTGGGCAATCTCGCGGCGATCCTTGGTCGGCTTGGAAAGGCCCTTGAGCTCGCCGACCACCGACTCAACCGCGCGATCGATGCCGCGCTTGAGCGACATCGGATCGTGCCCTGCGGCGACCATCTTCATTCCTTCGGTGTAGATCGATCGCGCGAGCACCGTGGCGGTGGTGGTGCCGTCGCCGGCAACGTCGGAGGTCTTGGAGGCGACCTCTTTGACCATCTGCGCGCCCATGTTCTCGAACTTGTCTTCGAGCTCGATCTCCTTGGCCACGGTGACCCCGTCCTTGGTCACGGTCGGCGCGCCGAAGCTCTTCTCGAGCACCACGTTGCGCCCCTTGGGACCGAGCGTGACGGTCACGGCGTCGGCCAGGACGTTGACGCCGCGCAGGATCTTCTCGCGCGCCTCCTGGGAAAAACGCACTGTTTTAGCTGCCATGGTTTTCTCGTTCTCCTCGAAATTTGAAAATCAATAAAGCCTGATGACGATCAGCCGCTTCGATGAACCGACGCCTACTCGAGCACGCCCAGGATGTCGTCCTCGCGCAGGATCAGATGCTCCTCGCCCTCGATTTTGACTTCGCTGCCCGAGTACTTGCCGAACAGGATCTTGTCGCCGGCCTTCACATCGGGCGCGAGCAGCTTGCCTTGCTCGGTCATCTTGCCCTTGCCCACCGCGACCACCTTGCCTTCCTGCGGCTTCTCTTTCGCGGTGTCGGGGATGATAATCCCGCCCTTGGTCTTCTCCTCTTCCTTGATACGCTTGACCAGAATGCGATCGCCCAATGGTCTGATTTTCATGGGGACCAGCCGCCTCCTTACCCTCAAAAATTTTCTGCTATGGACTGAACGGAACCGATTTTCCGCGTCAACAAAATAACCATGCGTCGCGACTTGTCAATTGGCACTCTCGCGCCGCGACTGCCAACAAATTAATTTACCCCTATTCGCGGTCTAACGCAAAGCAGCCCGTCCCGCCGACAGGTGCGAGTTTAGCTCATTAAACATGCATTTGCTAGAATTAGCTGGGTACAGAGCAAAACAGATGCTCGCATCGGCACCGGATAACCGCCTTGGGTCTATTCGTCGAATGCGACCGGGCGGCCAAGTTTCTCCGCCATGGCCTCCGCCAGCCGGTCATACAGATCATGGCCGTCCTTGTCGTCGAGCCAGCGATCCTTTGCGGCGTTGCGGTTGTAATGCCATCCATGAGCGCCGGCGGCGAGCCAAATCTGCGCGGTGGCGCTCTGGCGACTGATGATGAAACGCGTTCCGTCGGGAAACTCGATGGTTACGACGCCGTCGCCAGTGCTGTAGTCGGCTTCGTCGGGGTCGAAATTCTCGAGCCAGCGCGCGATGCGCGCCAGGCAGGCGTCGGCGCGCGCGGCAAAGTCCTTCTGTTCGTCCATGGCGCTCGATAAGGCGGGCCTGCCGGTCAGCGCGGGCCCTTTTTTCGCAGCTCCTCGTCGCGATAGCGGCGGAACAGGATGTTCCACTCCGGGCTGCCCTCGACTACGCCGCGTTTGAGCGAATGAATCTTGCGCCGCACCGTCTCATCCACCGTATCGGCCTGTTGCTCCCATTCGAGGATCAACTCGCGCGCCTGGCGCAACGCGAGCGCAAAATTGGCGATGTCGGCCAGCCGCTCATCGCGCAGGCGCGCGATGGATTCGCGCGCCAGATAAAGCACTCGCTCTTCGCTCAGCTTCACGGCGCCATCCTGCCCGCGGTCAAATCCGCTACTACACGCGTACGCCTAGAGAGTGAAATTCCGCTTCTGCGCGAGGCGCTGGCGGATCATCGCGCGCAACCGGGTCACGTCCACTCCGGGATTGAGGCGGGCCTGCTCTTCGGCCATCCGGTCCGCCTCGTCATCGATCCGCGATTCGGTCTCGAAATTCTGCGACATCAGTTCGACCACGCAGGCGACCAGATCCTTCACGTCGGCGCGCGGCTTGATCGCGCCGCGGCTGATCAGCCCGTTCACCAGATGGTTAGCCAGGGAATCGATTTGTGCTTCGCGCAACATGTGCGCACCTTATTTCGCCGTCGGGCAAATTCGCGGGCCGCGAGAGGCCTCCGTCGAAATCGGAATCGATACAAGACCGATGTTCCGGCGCGGAGGCCGCGCGGTCAAGCCCTGGGCACGATGCCCCAATCAGGGCCTGGACAGCTTGACCCCATGCTGCTGCGCGGTCTGCTCAATCTCGAGCCGCCGGTAGGCCTCGTTCACCGCCGGAGCGAGCGCAAGATAGAATTCCTTGATATGGCCGACATTGGCTCCGAAATCGGCATGCAGCAGGTTCATCGGCCACCGCGCATCCTCACCGGTGCGTGATCGCGAACACAGATCGACTTCGCTGCGCGGCGTCACGACGATTCGTATATCGTCGACGAAGTCGAATACCCTGGTGTGATACCGCGCGTTGACGGTGAGCGTTTTGGCATCGGTGTTGACCAGCTCCCAGCCAGGCAGCGAACTCACCGTAGAGGCCGCGAGCTGCATCAGCCGCTCCGGCGGAATTCCCGGATACGAATTGCGCACCAGTTCGGGAAAGTCCTGTTCCGTCCGCGCTGCGCTCGACGCTTTGTCGGCGACCGGCGGCGGCGAAGACGCCGCCGCGACGTCGGCGGAGTCCCCAACGTGCCGCTGATGGCGCCGCTCGTGACGTTCGATATCGACCGGCTGCCGGGCCGCAAGCGCCTGCGGATCGGCACAGGCCGCGGCACCGTCGCCCTTTTCGCTCGTCGCTGCCCAATTCACGGTGAGAAAGCGATAGAGCCGCACGGCCGGACTGGGAGGGCCCGCCAGCGATACGTTGTTCATCAAAATCGCTGAACCAACCGCAATGACTGCGATCGCGCCGAAAAAAACCAGAATCCGGATCAGCGTGCCGACGGACCCGCGCACGTAGATGCTGAGGACGATGAGCACGATGGCGCCCGCCACCAGCTCGGCTACGAAGCGGTCGGGCGCCGACGCCATGAACGCCTGGAACTGCTGTTGTAGTTGCGCTCCCATCGGCGCCGCTATCCTAGTACGCGCGCACCACTAATCGCTATATGGGAGGAAGAACGGCTATTTCACCGACGTTCCGATGAAATCGTCGCCTAAAAGATGCCTAAAATGATTTAGTTTATTCAGCGCCTCAAGCGGGCGCTGCCGCCAACTCGCCGCCCTCGCCACGCAGGATGGCATCGAACCGCATTCCGCCGAGATAATGCCGATACGCTTCGTCGTCGGTGATGGCAGCGCGCCGCACGTCGCGCCGCAGGATCTGCCACACTCCTCCGACCATGGGATGGCGCCCCTGGCGATAGCTGAAAAAGTAGTACATGAACTGGCGCAGCGTTGAGCGGCGCGCCTCGGCGTCGAGACCGCGCCCGCCGGCCACGGTAAAGATGGTTCTGAGCAGGCTCGAAAAAGAATAAAAGCCGGTGAAGGCGTCGCGGTAAGCCCGCATCCATGAAACGCGGTCGAGGCGCTCGTGCTTGAGCGTCACGTGCTGCGAATCGAGATTGTTGAAGTCCCAGTCCAGAATGGCGCCCTCCTTGGCATAGCGCACCTGGTCCTCGGTGCCCGGCAGCGGCGTCATGATGAAGAAGGACACGATATCGAAGCCGAGCTTGCGCAGCGTACGCGCCGCGACGCGGCCGCAGTCGGGTCCGTCGAACGGA
>DATGIT010000007.1:0-79315 GCA_035295545.1 Binataceae bacterium (SeqCode) | reverse complement strand
TTGACCGACTCCGGCGGGATCGGCTTGTTCATCATGGCGAACGAGTCGCGCACCTCCTTGCGGTAGCCCGGCACGCGCTTGCCGTGGACGTCGCCCTCGATGTACTGGCCGCGGACGACGTTGCGGCGCACGTCGGCCGGCGTCATCGCCCGCAGGCAGTGCAGCACCTGCGACTTGGCGTCGCGCACCACGTCGGGGGCCAGCGAGTGCGGCGGCTCCATCGCCACGGTGCAGAGCACCTGGAGCATGTGGTTCTGCACCATGTCGCGCAGCGCGCCGGCGCCCTCGTAGTACATCGCGCGCGTTCCCAGCCCTTCCTCCTCGGACACCGTGATCTGGACGTGGTCGACGCGCCGGTTGTTCCAGAAATCCTCGAAGATGCTGTTGGCGAAGCGCAGCACCATCATGTTCTGCACGGTCTCTTTGCCCAGGTAATGGTCGATGCGAAAGATCTGGTTTTCGTCAAAATGCCTGCGCATCGCGCTGATGATGTGCAGCGCACTATGCAGGTCGTGGCCGATCGGCTTTTCGACCACGATGCGGCTGAAGTACGGCGCCTGTGGCTCGGCAATCAGGCCGGCGCCGGCGAGCCGTTCAACCGTTTCGGTAATCGCCTCGGGCGGGACCGAGAGATAAAAAATCCGATTGGGCGGCAACCCCCGCGCCTTCTCCGTCTCTTCGAGCCTGGCCTTCAGCCGCGCGAAGCCGTCAGGACGATCCATCCCCGACAGGTAATCGAGATTCTGAGCAAAGCGGCGCCAGCACTGCTCGTCGATCTTCAGGCGCGAATAGCGCTCGGCCGCCTCGCGCGCCTTGGCGCGGAAGGCCTCCACCGACATATCGCGCCGCGCGAATCCCAGGATTGCACTTTTGGGCGGGATCGCGTTCGAACCGCAGTGTTCCAGATTGTAGAGGGCGGGCAAGAGCTTGCGCGCCGCCAGATCGCCCGAGGCGCCGAAAATCACGATTGTGCACGGCGGCACCGGATGGGTCTCGGCAATTGTCCAGACTTGACTCATGGGACCTGCTCCTTCCGTAAGCGGTTGCAGTGGCAGGCGGTCGTATCCCGTTTTCCCGGTCCCCAGCCCATGCTAGCCTCGATTAGCGGTGCGGCGAAACAGCCGCGAGGAAAGGAACCTCTCGATGCATCAGGAAATCGGGCCAACCGGGGCGGGAAGGCGGGAATGAGCGGCGCGGTTGCGGCAGGGGCGCAGGTCCCCGGCGAGGCGTCGTTCATGAAGTGGATGCCCGCGGTGGCATGGGCGGTGGTGCTCTTCTGTTTTTCAACCTCGTATTTTTCGGCCGAGAACACCTCGCGCATCATCGATCCGATCCTGCGTTTCCTGATGCCGGCGGCATCCGCGGTAACCATCGCGTTCGCCCACGGACTGGTGCGCAAGGCCGCCCATTTCACCAACTATGCGATCCTGTTCTGGCTGCTGGTGAGCGGCCCGCTGCGCGCGCGGCCATACACCGCGTTGGCGCTGTGCATGCTCTACGCCCTGCTCGACGAAGGCCATCAAATCTTCGTGCCCAACCGCACGCCTTCGCTGTACGACGTGGCGCTGGATTCCACCGGCGCGCTGTTCAGCCGCTTTCTGCACGCGGCCGTGGTCGAAATCGCCTAGGCGCCCGCCTCTTCCAGCGCGGCGCTGATCCGGTCCACGCGATCGTAGAACTCGCGCAGCCGTGACAGCTCGGGCGGAATTTTCAGCGCGCCGCTGAGCGCCAGCAGATGAAGCTGTCCATAGAGCGCGAAGTCGGCCAGGCCGGGCGCGCCGAATAGAAACGCGCCATGCTCGAGCGCCAGCTCGAACGGCGCCAGCACCTCGCGCACCCGTTCCATGTTGGCCGCATGCTCGCGCCGCATCCGCGCACAGAAATCCGCTCCGTACTTGCGGTCGCGGATAAACCGAAACAGCGCCACGCGATCCGCGCCCTGGCGCGCGAAGTAGTCCTCCTCGTCGGGCACCGCCGCCGCGAACAGCGCCTCCTCGACCTCGCGGTCGATGTAGCGCGTGAGCGCCAGGTGCAGACCGCGGCTGCGCGTCGGCAGGATCGCGGGTTCGGGCCGCAAGGCCTCGAGCCGCATCGCGATGCGGTCCGAATCGACTATGGTCTCGCTGTGGCCATGCTCACCCCCGGCCGCTTCGCTGCCGCCGCCCTCGAGCCGCAGCGCGGGCACCATGACCTGGCCCGAGGCCGCAATCAGCTCTTTGCGCTCGACGTAATCGACTTCGACCACCTCGTAATCGATCCCCTTGAAATCGAGAATCTTCCGTACCTTGGAGCAGAACGGGCTGGTCGCGAATTGGTAGAGCGTGGCCTTCATCATGTGTCCTCGCCTGTTTAATGCCCGCCGCATGCGGACTCGGCGGCAGCCTGGTCAATGCCGCAGCATCTGCGCCATGGTCGCCGCATTCATCACACCAAAGTTGCTGTAGCAATTGTTGAAGATAACGCTCGCCCGCCGCACGCCATCCAGCGATTTCAGCCGCTCGGCCCAAGGGGCAAGTTCGGCCTCGGCATAGAGATATTTGAAGCGCTCCGCCGCGCCGCCGGTGCGTTTGTACCAGTTCTCGCGGCTGCGACCGTGAAACCGCACGTAAATCTCGGGACCGGTGACCGCAAATACGGGCTCGACTGTGCCGGGCGGCGCGTCGACCGAAACAAAGGTCAGGCCCTGGCGGCGAAGGAAGTCGAGCGTTTGCGCCTGTTGCACGCCTTCGAACCAGCTGTTGTGGCGAAATTCGATCGCGACCGCCGCGCCCGGCATCCGATCCCTGAGGCTCGCGATGTAGTCGAGATTGGAGCGGCGCGCGGTGAAGTACGGCGGGAACTGGAACAGCAGATGTCCGAGCTTGCCGGCGGCGCGCAGCGGCGCAAGCGCGCTCCAGAACATCCCGAACGCCGCCTCGAGCAACTCGGCCGACGGGTGTCGCAGGTGGCGCTCGACGCGCGCGGACGCGGACAGCATCGACTTCAGCGCCGCCGGCAGCCGCGTCGCATCCGTGGGATGCTGCGTCAACATCGAGAACGCCTTGACGTTGAAGACGAAGCCCGGCGGCGTGCGCTGCGCCCACAGCTCGGCGTTGCGCTCCGCGATCAGCGCGTAATAGCTGGCATCAACCTCGACCGTGTTGAACTGCGCGGCGTAAAAGCGCAGCCGATCCTCGGCGGTCTTCAAACCCGGCGGATAAAAGTTATCGGACTTGAGCAGCGTGGGATCGGTCCACGAGGCGGTGCCGACCAGGAACTGCGGACGCGCGGACATCCGTGCAACACTAGCACACAGGCCCGCGCGGCCGCGGCGCGCGCGCTCCGCCTGCGGCACTCAGCCGAACATGTTCACCGGATCGAGTCCCTGGCCCAGCGTCGATTTGAAGATCTCGAACAGCCGGTCGATGTCCCACGGACCGTCGCTGTAGATCACGCGCTCGGTTTTGATATGCGTGTAGCGCGTGATGCGATAACCGGAAGCGCCGAAGCATTGCCCGGTCACTTCGGCCGCCGCGTCGCTCGCAAGATAGACGATGATCGGGGCGACGTTGGCCGGATCGCGCGGCGTGCCCTCGACGCTTTCGCTGGTCGCCGCGCCGGTGACGCCGGGCATCCGCCCCGCCGGAATCGAGTCGGTCATCCGCGTCGCCGCCCCCGGCATGATCGCGTTGACGGTGATGCCGTATTTCTGCAGCGCGACGGCGCAACTGTACGTAAGCCCGAGGATGCCAGCCTTGGCCGCCGCGTAGTTGGGCTGGCCCGGACTGCCGAGCGCCGAATTCGAGGAAAAATTGATGATGCGGCCGGTCTTGCGCTCGCGCATGTGGGCGCTGGCCGGGCGGATGGTGCAGTAATGCCCCTTCAGATGGACGCGGATGACGTCGTCCCATTCCTGTTCGCTCATGTTGAAGATCATGCGGTCACGCAGGATGCCGGCGACGTTGACCAGGATGTCGAGATGGCCGAACTGGTTGATCGCCTGGTTGATCAGACCCTCACCGCCCGCGACCGTCGCGATGTCCAGATGATTGGACACCGCCCTGCCGCCGGCGGCGACGATCTCCCTGACCACGTCGTCGGCCGGCGAGACGGTCTCTTTCTGCCCGGCCAGGGTTACGCCCAGGTCGTTGACGACCACCGCCGCACCCTGGGCGGCCAAAGCGCGCGCCACACCGCGTCCAATGCCTCGTCCGCCGCCGGTGACGGCGGCAACCTTACCCTCGAGCTTGCCCATCGCTGTCCCTCGATTTTGGTGTTGCGGTTTTGTGCGAAAAGCTGCCACGCTTATAGCGCAAACGTTCGACGGGCGAACAGTCCCGCATTACGCGCTAGTCGGTGAGGTTTATTTCGGTGAGCACCCCGCCCGGCGTGAATCGCGCGATCTTTCCGGTGGGTTCGGTAAAGTAAAGATTGCCGTCCGCTCCGCTGGCGATGAAGGCGGGGATGACCGTTTCCGGCAGGTAAAAGGCGGTGATTGCTTCGCCCGCGCGCACCCGGCAGATCGCGTGAGCGCGCGGTATGGTCAACCAGATCGCGCTGTCGGCGCCGGCCACGATGTCGAGCGCCGGCGCGTTAACCGGCAGGGCCATCTCGGCGAGACGGCCCCGCGGGGCGAGCCTGCCGATTCGGCCGGCCGCCAACTCCGTGAAATAGATTTGGCCGTCGCCGCCGAGCGCGATGCCGTTGGGATGGCTGTTCGGAAACGGCAGCGGATACTCCGTGATGTTGGCATGGCGGCTGCCGCTCGCCAGCACGAGCCGTCCGATACGGTTGCCCGAGTTCTCGGCGAACCAGACCGCGCCGTCGGGGGCGACCGCGATTCCAGCCGGTCCGCCGCCCCTCGGCAACGGAAATTCCATGAATCGGTGATCTTCGGACGATGGACGATGGGCGTCGGGCGGAACGAACAGGCCGATCTGGCCGGCGGCGTGCTCGGTGAACCAAATCGATCCGTCCGGCGCCGCGGCAATGCCTGCCGGGCCGCTCTTGGGCGTGGGCACCGGGTAGTAGTCCACCCGGCCATTGTACGGCAGGACACGTCCGATACGTTCGCCCTGGGGATCGGTGAACCAGACCGCGCCGTCATGGGCAACAGCGAGACGTTCGGGAAAGCCTTCCTGGTCGAGACCGACTTGCCGGAAAGCGCCGCTCAGCTCCATCAATCCCAGCATCGGCGCGCTGTACTCGGTAAACCACAGGCCGTCGACGGCGGATGCTATCGCGTAAGGCGAATGTATCGTCAGCGGATGCCCCGGTTGCGAATTCCTGGCTGCCGCCGGCTCCCGGCCGGCCTCGACGCGCTTGCCCAACTGGTTGATGGCCGAGGGCTTGGGAGCGGCGCCGCAACCGCACAGCCACAACGCCACGAGCGCAGCGAGGACCGATGCGCCGGTCAGCGCGTGCAGGCAACGAACGATTTGGATGCGATGGCTAATGGCTCAGTCTCGCCGATGTTGAACCTGTACGCTGCCAGATAGCCCGCCATCACGGCAACCGAGCCGCCTTTCGTCCGCCGACGATCGCGCGATCGGCGACCCGAGTGCGGACCAACCTGGTGTTGCGCGCGATTGGGATGGAACGAGACGTGCGGGCCGCCTCGCCGGACCGGCTCGAAACGCCGAGGTCGAGTTCTGACGTTCGCTATCGACGCCTGACGCGCGTCATCCACCCGAACCCGCCGCGGCGCGCGCCTGGCGGGCGGAGCGGCGCGTCTCGAGGTACCACTTGATGGTCCGTCGCAGTCCCTCGTCGAAGTCGGTCGCTGCGCGGAAGTTGAATTCGCGCTCGGCGCGCGAGACGTCCAGGCATCTGCGCGGTTGTCCGTCGGGCTTGCTCGGATCCCATACGATTTCACCGCTGAATCCGGTGAGCCGCGCAATCAGGGTGACAAGCTCGCGGATCGTGATCTCGCGACCCGCACCGAGATTTACCGGTTCGGCGCCATTGTAGTGTCGCGCGGCGAGCACGATGCCGCGCGCGCAATCCTCGACGTAGAGGAACTCGCGGCTGGCCGAACCCGTGCCCCAGACCTCGATGCGCGAAGCGTTGCTCTCGATCGCGTCCACGCACTTCTTGATAAGCGCGGGGATCACATGCGAGCGCGCGGGGTCGAAGGTGTCGCGCGGCCCGTAGAGATTGACCGGAAGCAGATAGATCGCGTTGAAGCCGTATTGCTGTCGATAGGCCTGGGCCTGCACCAGGAGCATCTTCTTGGCCAGGCCATAGGGCGCGTTGGTCTCTTCCGGATAGCCGAGCCAGAGATCGTCTTCGCGGAAGGGCACCGGCGTGAACTTGGGATAGGCGCATACGGTGCCGACCGCGACGAATTTCTCGACGCCGCCAAGCCGCGCCTGTTCCATCAGCTCGGCGCCCATGATCAGATTCTCATAGAAGAAGCGGCCGGCGTTCTCGCGATTGGCGCCGATCCCGCCCACCACCGCGGCGAGATGGATGATCATCTGCGGGCGAACCTTGCGCATCAGCTTCGCGATCTGCTGCGGCTTGCGCAGGTCGTACTCGCTCGCCCGCGGCGCCGCGATATTGCGGAATCCGGCGCGCGCAAGCTCTTCGAGCACGAAGCTGCCGAGGAATCCCGCGCCGCCGGTGACCAGGATGCGCGCGCCGGGAGCCGGTTCTGCCTGCCGTGATGTCATGTGCCGCGCCCCTTCTTCACCGGCCCCGCCGGGCGCAAGGGCTCACGGCCCGGCCGAGCGGATGCAATTCTATTACCGGAACGCAATCGCGAGCTTAAGCGGGGAATACGCACAGCTTCAGACAAATTTCAGCCGTCTCAGCGCGAACCCGAACATCCGCAGCAGGAGCATGCCGTGGCGCCAGCGCTGAATGTTGGTCTGGCCGTAGGTCCGTTCATGATAACGCACCGGCATATCGACGATCTTGAGATCGAGCTTGGCGGCGCCGAAGAGCAGGTCGAAATCGCCGAAGGGATCGAAATCGCCGAAGTAGGATCGGTTCGCCGCGATCGTAGCGTAGTCCGCGCGGCTGATTACCTTGGTCCCGCACAGCGTGTCCTTCACGTTCTGCCCCAGCAGCCAGGAAAACCCGAGGCTGAAAAACTTGTTGCCGAGGAAGTTCAGAAAGCGCATCGCCTGCTTTTCCATCGGATAGACGAACCGCACGCCGTTGATGAACTCGCCGCGGCCCGAGCGCAGCGCGCGATAGAAGCGCGGCAAATCCTCCGGCGCCACCGTCAGGTCGGCGTCCAGGATCATCAGCACATCGCCCGCGGCCTCGGCAAAGCCCAGACGCACGGCGTCGCCCTTGCCGCGCCCGACTTGCCGCAGCAGGCGCATCCGGCGCTCCGGGTGGCGCAAGATCGCCGACTCTATCGCATGGTACGTGTCGTCATGCGAATGGCCTTCGACGAACACGATCTCGGTGCCGGCGCCCATTTCGGGCACGCGCGTCACCACGTTTTCGATGTTGCCGGCTTCATTACGCGCCGGCACGACCACGCTCACCAGCGGCTCGGCGGCCGTTTGCGCGGCGGCGACCGCCGGAGCAAGACGCGCGACGATGAAATTGGTGAGCCCGAGATGACGCAGCGGCCAGAGCTTGGCCAGATAGCGATTGCACAGCGGGGCGAGCATCGGAATCGCCAGCGGCATCAGCACCTCCTGCCATTGGCGAATGATCTCGAAGCCGCCCAGCGCCAGCATATTGTTCACGTCCTCGAGTGTCAGCCAGTTCTGTACGGGTATCCGGTTGGCCAGATTGAGGCGGGCCGCCGCGCGCAGGGGCAGCTCCCATACCCGGCTGTAGGTGTTGATAATCACCCGCGTCGCCGGGCCGCAGACCGAAGCGACGCGTTCGACGACGGCCTGCACGTCCCACAGGTCGTTGATCAGGTCGGACAGTATGACGTAGTCGAAGCGCGCTGCGAGACTCAGCTGCGCTACTTCGGCCTGCACGAAATGCAGTTGCGGATGCTTTCTGGCGGCCTGCCGGACCATCTCCGGCGTGACATCGACGCCCACTCCGAAGGCGGGTTCGAGCGCGGCCAGCAGATCGCCCGTGCCGCACCCCAGCTCGAGCACGCGGCTGCCTGGCGGCACCAGGAAGCGGTAAATCTCGGCGAGGCGACGGTAATAGGCCGCGCTGGCGGGTTTGCGGGAGTAGCCGCTCCATAAGGCGATGTGTTCGGCGCGATAGCGCGCCGCGGCCGAGAATTCGTCGTCTGCCGGCCGCATCGAGGCGCCGCCGCCTGCTATCGCCGCATGATGCCGTTCCGCATCCATTTCATCCCCCCTGCGTCGCAGGCACTGCCCATTCAGATCGGCCGCGAACTTCAAATTGCGGTGCGTGCGCGAGCTTCGCCGAGCGCGGGCATGGGTTGCGCTATCGCTGATCGTTCGGCCGGCTCTTCCGCGCCGAAGTCGGTTGCGAACCAGTAAAGAGAAACATACGCCAGCAGGGCGACCGGCGAGGCACCCGCGCGCCACGCCAGCGTGTCCGGATGCAGTATGAGTTGATGCGAATGCATATCGACGCCGGCGAAATACAGCCAGGCTGCCGCGTAGCACGCGGCGCCCATCCACAGCGCGCGCGCGCCCGTGCAGTGATTTGCAACCGCCGCGCTCAGTTTGACCATCGGCAACGCCAGCAGCACCAGGTAGTAAAACCATGAGGTCGGGGAAATGATCACCGCGGTCATCATCCACAGACAGAACAACCGACCGTCGGGATCGTCATTCGCGGGCCGCGCGAGCGTCACCTTGACCGCGAGCGCGACCAATGCGAGCGCGGCGATCCAATGGCAGACCCATGCCGCCCATTCAACCGACGCCGGAGGATTCGCACCGAACAGGTACCACGACATCCGCATAATCGTCGGGCCCAGGGCGATATTGCCGGGCAACGCCAGAGCCCAGGTCTGGGTCAGGTATTTCGGCGCGCGCACGAAGCTGAACGTGCTGTTCGCGCCGGCCAGTATCAGCGTGACCAGCCCGCCGGCCACCAGCCCGATTGCCGTATATGTCAGCGCTCGCCAGCGTCTCATCAGCGCCAGGTAACCGACCAGCAGGAATGGAAATGCGCGCAGCAGCGTCGCCAGCGCCAGCACCAGGCCGGCAGCCGCGTCCCTCCCCCGCTCCAGCCAGCGCAGCATCAGAACGAACATCAGCAGCACCAGCATTTTGTTCTGGCCCCAGATGAAATGATCCGTTACGGGCGGAAACAGCAATGCGAGCGCGAAGATCGCGAGCATCTGGTCTCGGCCAAGACCGGTGGTCCAGCGAAACAGCAGCACCAGCGAAGCCAGAAAGGCGAGCGCGTTGATCGCGGTCCATACGTAGAAGCCGACGCGAGGCGACAGGAAGGTCAGGGGCACGAAACACATCACGAAGGTCGGCGGATCGGTCGCATGCGTGATCTTGTCCAGGTCCAAACCGAACGGACGCGCAAGCGGCGTCAGGTCGGTGGTATAGGGATTCAATCCCGCGCGCATGGCGAGCGCCGAGCTGTAGTAGACGCTGTAGTCCCATTTGGTGGCGCGCGCGGGAAGCGCGGCAATCACCACCATCAATCCGAGGCCGACCGCCGCCCATAGCGGCACCAGGATGGCCATGCGCTTGAGCAGACTCATTTCGGATGCCGGTTGCACAATGCCTCGCGGTCGCGTGCGCGATCGGAATTGCAGACTCCGGTGCCTCAGGCGGCACAGTCAGGCGAAGCGCCCGCTCGGCCGGCAGCGGCCTCGCCGCCCGTCCCCGCGACCCCATCGACTGCCCACCGGTAAATGGCGGTAATTGGGCTGATCGACATCGTGATCCGCCTCCTCCCCTTCACCACACGTCGGACTTTACGTTAGGGCGACAAAGGGCGCAACAAGGCGCTGAGAAGCGGTCAGAAGCGGTTTGAGATGGCCTATCTGCCCGATTCCTTCGCCAGCGAGCGCAACGCCGCGATTCGCGAGCCGATCTCGGGATCCCGCGTCATCTCTTCGATCGCGAGCGGCAAACGCCAGGACCAGTTTGCCGGTGCCACAGTACCGGGAAGGTTAATCCGCTCGCGCCAGCCGAACAGGTCCTGGATCGGAATCAGCACCATCCGCGAGGGCGAGGCATACAGCGCCGCCAGCATCCGATCGCGCATGCGCTCGAAGTCCGTGCGGCTCTCGCGCGAGCCGACCGGCGCCAGGTCCAGGACGCGGAGCATGCGCTCGCGTTCGCCGGTCGATGCGGTTTCCCACCACTGCGCCAGTGTATCCGTGTCGTGAGTGCCGGTGGTTGCGAGCGACAGTGCCGGGTAGTCGGCCGGCGGAATGAATGCCTCGGCGGCGGTGCCTTCGTTGACCTTCTCCCAGCGCATCACTTTGTACCCGGGGATGCCGAGCGCGGCCAGCGAGACGCGCACGAAGTCGGGAATTACGCCCAGGTCCTCGGCAATCACGGAGGTGGCGCGGGCCTCGTCAATGATCGCGTGCAGCACCGCCTCGCCTTGCGCCCGCTGCGCGGGTTCGTCGGCGGGAAAGAAGGCCCCGCGGTCTCCGGCCACGCCGCCGAAGGAAAAGGTCCGGTAGAGCCCGACCACGTGATCGACGCGGATGAAGTCGAAAAGCTCGCGCGCGTGAGCGGCGCGATGCCGGTGCAGGGCAAACCCGTCGGCGCGCATCCGCTCCCAGCGGGGCGCCGGCAGGCCCCAGCGCTGGCCTTCGGGATTGAATGCGTCGGGCGGGGCGCCAACGGTCCGCTCGAAATCGAACAGCTCCTGATTGGCCCAAACCTCGGCGCTGTCGTGCGCGGGCGAGAACGCGATATCGCCGCCGAGCAGCACTCCGCGAGCATTCGCCTTGCCGCGCGCGTCGCTCCATTGACGATGCGCGAGGAACTGCCAGTAGACGTATTTTTCGATGAGCTTGAGCAGCTCCGCGCGCGACCGCGCGAGCGCCCGCGGCTCGCGCCGCCGCAGATCCTCGGGCCATTGCTCCCACGGGGCGAGATCGAAGCGGTCCTTGAGCGCGCGGAACAGGGCATAGTCGTCGAGCCAGTAGTGGTTGCGCGCCGCAAACTCGTCCACGGCCGCGCGCTCAGCGCCGCTCAGCAGATGATGCTGGAAAGCGGCTTCGAGCAGGGCGAGGCGCGCGGCGCGAATCGTCAATCGGTCGCTAAGTGGCACGTCGCGCAGCGCGCGGCGCACCCGCTCGACCTCGGCGGGCGCGACGCCCGGCAGCGAATCGACTCCCACGTAAATCGGATCGATCGCGAAGACGCTGAGCGCGCTGTACGGACTCGCCTCGCCGGGCGAAGTCTCGTCGATCGGAAGCAGGAGAATCGCGCGATGGCCCATCGCGACCGCCAGCTCGGCCATTGCGGCCAGAGCGCCGATATCGCCGATCCCGGCGTCGGCGCGCGTGCGCAGCGAGAACAGCGGCACCATCACGCCCGCGCGCCGCACGGCTGCAAATTCCGAATTCACGACCGCAAAAAAAAAGTCAGATCACGTAACCGCCGTTGGGGCTGATCACCTGGCCCACCATGAACGAAGAATCCTCGCAGGCCAGGAACAGCGCCGCCGCCGCGATATCCCGCGGCTCGCCGAAACGTCCAATGGGCGTGCGCGCGATTACCGCCTTGCGCAGCTCGGGCGACAGCGGCGCGGTCATCGGCGTCTCGATAAAGCCCGGCGCGATGCAGTTGACCAGGATTCCCTGGCGCACGACCTCGCGCGCCACGCACCGGGTGAACGAGATGATGCCGCCCTTGGCCGCGCCGTAATCGGCAGCCATTTCGATGCCGGTCAGGCCGACGATCGAGCCCAAATTTATGATGCGGCCCGAGCGGTTCGGGATCATCGTCTTGAGCGCTTCTCGTGTGCAATAGAAGGTCGCGTCCAGATGGGTGGCGAGCATGCGATGCCAGTCCTCGTCGGTTTTTTCGACGGTGGGTGTCGCCTCGCTGCCCGGGCGCACTCGCCCGATCCCCGCATTGTTAATCAGCACATCGATCGTGCCGAAGGCGGCGATGAATTCCGCGAACATTCGCTTTACGGCCGCGCTGTCCGCGACGTCGGCGACCAGCGCCTGCGCGCGGCCGCCCACGCGTTCAACCTCGGTGGTGACGTTTTGCGCCGCCTCGGGCCGCACATCGTTCACACCGACGCGCGCGCCCTCGCGCGCGAACACCAGCGCCATCTCCCGCCCCAAGCCGGAGCCTCCACCGGTTATCAGCACCGCCTTGTCCTTGAGCTTCATCCCCGGCCCCCGTCCTACTTTTTGCCCGGTCCGCCTTCCTTGAGCTGGCGCTTCCAATCCAACCGCCGCGCCTCGGCGCCTGCCGCCTCGGCCTCAGTAATCATTCCCTTCTTCTGATAGAACATGCTCAGATTGGTGAACGCCAGGATGTCCTCGGGTTCGCGCGCGATGTGCTGCTTGGTCAGCTCGATCGCTTTGTCGAGATCGCCCTTGGCCTGGTAGCACATCACGAGGCCGTGCAGCGCGTCAGTGTAGCGCGGGTCCTGTTCGAGTGCGCTTTCATAGGTCTCGATCGCCTCGTCGTACTTGCCGTCGGCGTAGAGATCGATCGCGGCGTCGTAGAGTTCCTCCTTATCCGGCATCGCTCACCTCCTGTTCTCGCGTACCGTCTCATCCGGCGTTGGTTGCCGCCTGCGGCATCGCTTATATACTACAGATATTAGCGAGCGCTTGCCGCGAGCGCAGCGGCTTCCGGGACCATGTACAGCGAAGAAGAAATTTACGACGTGCTGCGCGAGTGTTACGACCCGGAAATCCCGGTCAACATCGTTGACCTCGGACTCGTCTATCGCGTCGAAGTGAAGGGCGACGTGATAACGGTCGAGATGACGCTCACCGCGCCGGGATGCTCGATGGGCGCGATGATCGCAAGCGAAATCCAGGACAAACTGCTCGGCATCCCCGGATGCGCCGACGCGAACGTCGAGATCGTCTGGGAACCGCCGTGGACTCCGCACATGATGAGCCCGGCGGCGCGCAAGGCGCTCGGCCTCGACGACTGAGCATCCCGTTGCCGCGGCCATTCGCTCGACGATTCCGCGCGCGCCGCCCGGTCACGGATCGATCAACACCCCCGGATTGAGGATCGCATTCGGATCCAGCGCGCGCTTGGCCGCTCTGAGAGCCCGCGCGAAGCCCTCGGGACGCTGGCGATCGTACCATGGGCGATGGTCGCGGCCGACCGCATGATGATGCGTGATCGTGCCGCCGAGCTTTACGATGACCTCCGACACCGCGGCCTTGATCTCATCCCATTGCTCCAGTTCGGATCCCGGCCGGCCCGGCGCGAGGATGGTGTAGTACGGCGCGGGGCCGTCCGGGTAAGCATGCGTGAAGCGGCAGGTCATCGTGCCCGCGCCGCAGATGCGCCGGATCGCGTCGCTCCCGGTCTCCATCAGTTGCGCATGATAGGCGGGAAAGCGATCCCACGTTATGGCGGTCTCGAAAGTGTCGTTCACGATGCCCATTGAGATCAGCGCGTCGCGGATATACGGGGCCTTGATGAACGCGTCGCGCCATGCGCCCGCCGCGCCCTCGTGGGTCGCGGCAGAATCGGTGCGGGTGCGGCCCGCACCCTGTGGAACCTGGCCACCCAAATCCGCGCAAACTTCGAGCGCCCGTTTGATCCACGGTTCCAGCTCGTGGTCGGCGGATTCGAACGCCAGCACCAGCACCGCGGCCTCGCCCTGGTTGGCGCCGGCGTTGGCGGCCTCGCCGGGGTCGAGCAGGCGGCAGTTTGCGGGATGGAGCCCGGCCTGCGCGATTCGCCGGACGGCCTCGGCGCCGCGCACGAAATCGGGAAATGAAACCGATGCGCCGGCGCGGAATTTGGGCCGGTCCTGCAGGCGCATCCAGGCCTCGGTGATGATGCCGAGAATCCCTTCCGATCCGATGAACATGCGGTCGGGACTGGGTCCCGCGCCCGAGCCGGGGAGCCGGCGCGATTCGACCGCGCCCGTGGGCGTGATGACGCGCACCGACTCGACGAAATCATCGATATGCGTGTAGAGCGTCGCGAAATGGCCGCCGGAGCGGGTCGCGATCCATCCGCCCAGCGTCGAAAATTCAAACGATTGCGGAAAATGGCGCAACGTGAGGCCGTGCGGGCGCAACTGCTCCTCGAGCGCCGGCCCCAGCACGCCGCCCTGGATACGCGCGGCGCGCGACATGCGATCCACCTCGAGCACGCGGTCAAGCCGCGTCAGGTCGATCGAGAGCAGGCCGCGCCAGTCCCCGCCCGCCGGCGCCTCGACCCCGCCGACGACGCTCGAGCCGCCGCCGAACGGCACGGCGGCGATGCGCTCGCGGTCGCACCATTCGAGCACGTTCACCACCTCGGCCTCGTCGCGCGGAAACGCGACCGCGTCGAACGGATTGGGATAGTGGCGGCGAAACGCGCGAACGACGTCGCGGTAGCCGCGTCCATAGCTGTGCGCCGCGCGATCGTAGGTGCTGGTCGAGCAGATGGCGGCAAGCGCGCCGGGCGGCTTTACCCGGGGCGGGCGCAATTGGAGTTCCTCCTCGCGCGGCGGGGGCTTGATTTCAAGCGGCGGGAGGTTGAACCGCTTCGCGACCCGCTCCGCGAGATGCTTTTGCTGTTCCGCGTTCGGATGCTGGTCCTCGTAGCCCCAGCCCCAGAACTTCCGCTTGCGCTGCTCCGCCATTGCCGTTCGACCTCCGCGCGATGAAGCGACAATTGTGCAAGGCGCGGCGGCGCGAGGCAAACCGAATCGGGCGCGCTTGCGCGGCGCGCCTTGCGGTCGTATCTGTCAGAGCATCGACCCGGCCGTCGAAGGCCGCGAGAAGTATTCATCATGAACGAAGCGCAAATCTCAGCCGCCGATCCGCATCCGCGCCGGCGCCTCAACGCGGCGGGCCTCGAAATCGCATACGTCGACACCGGCGGCGGCGGCGATCCGATAGTCTTCCTGCACGGCAATCCGACTTCGTCCTATCTCTGGCGCAACGTCATCCCGCATCTTTCAGCGACGGCGCGATGTCTCGCGCCGGACCTGGCCGGAATGGGAGATTCCGCCAAGGCGGCCGACGGCGCGTATCGGCTCGTCGACCATATCCGCTATCTCGACGCATGGTTTGCCGCCCTTGCGCTCGAGCGCGCGCGAGTCACGCTGGTGGTTCACGACTGGGGATCCGCGCTTGGCTTTCATTGGGCGCGGCGCAACCCGGGCGCAATCAAGGGAATCGCCTACATGGAAGCGATCGTACGGCCGCTCGAGTGGACCGAATTCAATGAGCAGGCACGCCCGCTCTTCCAGAGCCTGCGCTCGCCTGCGGGCGAAGACCTGATCCTCAAACGCAACGTCTTCGTCGAACGTATTCTGCCCGGCAGCGTCATGCGCAAGCTCGGCGCGCCCGAGATGGAACGCTACCGCCGTCCGTTCATCGAGCCGGGCGAATCGCGCCGCCCCACCCTGACCTGGCCGCGCGAGATCCCGCTCGACGGCGAGCCGCCCGACGTGGTCGCGCTGGTCGGCGATTACGCCGCATGGCTTGCGGCGAGCCCGCTACCGAAGCTGTTCGTCAACGCCGACCCCGGCGCGATCCTGACGGGCGCCCAGCGCGAGTTCTGCCGACGCTGGCCCAATCAGCACGAAGTGACGGTCAAAGGATCGCACTTCATCCAAGAGGATTCGCCGCACGAGATCGGCAGGGCGCTCGCGCAGTGGTACCGGGCGCTTTGAGGCCGGGCGTCTCGCGGTTGCGCAAGCGCGCCGCCCTGGCTCTAATTCCACTCTGGTTCGCGCAGGACCATCAATGCTCGCGGAGGAAGCCATGTCGGACTATTCAACTCTGCTCTTTGACGTACGCAACAACGTCGCCTACATCACGCTCAACCGACCCGATGCAGCCAACGCGCTCAATGCGGAACTGGCCCACGACCTGATGGAAGTGGCGCTGCGCTGCGAGGAGGATCCCACCGTGCGCGCGGTCCTGATCCACGCCAACGGCAAAATCTTCTGCGCCGGCGGTGATTTGAAGAGCTTCGCCGCGCAACCGAAGGAGATGCTGCCGACCTTCTTAAAGAAAGTCACTTTTCATCTGCACAAGGCGATCTCGCGCTTCAACCGGATGAAGGCGCCGGTGGTGATGGCGATCCACGGCGCGGCCGGCGGAGCCGGGATGAGCCTCGCCTGCGCCGGCGATATCGTGATCGCGGCCGAGTCGGCGCGCTTCACGATGGCCTATACGCGTGCCGGACTCACGCCCGACGGCTCTTCGACCTTCTTCCTGCCGCGCATCGTCGGGCTGCGCCGCGCGATGGAACTGACGCTGACCAACCGCGTGCTCTCGGCGCGCGAGGCCTGCGATATGGGCATCGTCTCGCGCGTGGTCCCGGATGGCGAACTGATGGCCACGGCCGAGGGACTTGCCAAGGGCTTCGCCCAGGGCCCCACCCGCGCCTTTCTCGGGGTCAAGCGCCTGTTCGCCGAGAGCGCGACGCGCACGCTCGAGGATCAGATGGAACAGGAGACGGAATGGATTGCCGAGATGGGTCGAACCGCGGACGGCCCCGAAGGCATCGCTTCATTTCTCGAGAAGCGCCCGCCGAAGTTCAGGGGCGAGTAGCGCGCGCGCCCACCCGCTTGCATCGAAATGAAAAGGCGTGGGCCACTTTTGGGCCCACGCCTTTCGTCAAACAGCAGGCGTCGCGCGTCAGTGGACGCTGACGAAGCTGAGCACTCCGTGGGTGACCAGGTTGTAGGTCGGATCCGCGGTATGCGTCCCGGCGGTGCGGGGCGCGGCCAGCAGAGCATTGATGTCGACGACCGCGAGGAACGAACGGCTGGCATCGAGCAGCACGCCCATCGGCTTGCCGGACGACGGGCTGACGTAAGCGGTCACGCCGTGCGGATCGAAAGTGTTGCTCCATGACCCCGAGGGCGGTGCGGGTACCGCTGCCTCAACCCAGTCCTGCACCGCGGGCATTCCGCTTCCCGAACTCGAAGGCAGCCGGAAGGCGGCAAACTCGGTGCCGCCGAATTCCGCCTGCATCAGGCCGACGTGGCCCGAGGGTGCGACGGTGATGCCGGTGCTGGTGATGCCGGTGATGTCAGCCAGGCTCTGAACCTGCGCCGCACCGGGAGCGGCCCATGAGCCTGGCGATCCGGCGGTGAACGTGGCCTGAGTCAGATCGGCGATAAACATTTCATTCGTAAATTCGACGCTGCCCACTGCGATATCCGTGGTGCAATCAACCGCGGCGCCGTCCAATTCGCGGCCTCCGATAACCGCGGCGCGGTCGGCGAATTGGAACACATTCGGAACACCGGTTCCGTACTGCACGATGCTGTAGTCTGCGCCTTCCGTACCCGACAGAAGCCAGTGCTTGTTGGGTTCGACAGCCGGTGACTCCGACAACTCGGGGACGCCCGCCGCGCCGAGCGAACTTCCGTCCGCCAACGAAAAGAACTGGTACAGCAGCGGGGGCGCCGCGGTACGTGCCACGCCTATGATACCAACGCCGATCGGATCGACCTCCGAGTTGCAGTTGGTGCAGGATCCGCCGCTGAAATCGGCAGTGCTGTCGCCGACACTGCTCACCGTTTTGGTAAGCGTCGCGCCGTTGATGAGATAAACGTCACTGTTGTTGGCGTCGCAGATGACGGTCCCGGTGACGCTGTTGCCCGAGCACGAGTTGACAATGTGCGGGGTCGGAATCGTCGCGCGCGCCACGCTCCCTTCGACCGGCACCACGAACACCCCGGTCACCGCGGTCTCGCTCCAGTCGCCTGCCGGTGCATATACGGTCACGTTCTTGTTGGCGGCGTCGACGACAATGCCCATCGCGCCCGATGCGACGCAGGCGGCCGCGACGCCGGGATTGGGTGTGGGCGAGGCGGTCGGACCGCCCGCAACTTTCTTCGGCGGTCCCCCGTTGCTGTCTCCACCGCACGCCCCAAGCACGAGAGCCATCGCGACACAGATCAACGTCAATCCGGCCGCTTCGGGCCGGGCAAAACGCTCTGACATCTGAAATCTCCCCCGAAAGTTGAGTACAGAAACGAAGCGCACGATAGCTGCAGGCACGATGCGATGCAAGTAAAAATCGCGCGGATCCCGACAATCGCGTCCGACGCCATTGAGGGCTAGGTGCCTTTCGTTTTGGAGCGGCTTCAAAACTGCTCATGCGTACGGGCGAGCGGTCGTTTTCGTTCATATTAACGCGCACTTGCGCGTTGCTGCGGCACTTTGGTTACCTGATCCCATGGACTACACCACGCTCGGCAACACCGGCGTCAGCGTCTCGCGTATCTGCCTCGGATGCATGAGCTACGGAGACAAGAGATGGCGCGAATGGGTGGTCGGCGTCGACGAAGCGCGCGACCATTTTGCTGCGGCGCTCGACGCCGGCGTCAACTTCTTCGATACCGCCGATGTTTATTCCGCCGGCGTCAGCGAGGAGATCACCGGGCGATGGCTCGGCGAAATGGCGTCGCGCGACGACATCGTGCTCGCGACCAAGGTTCACGGCGCGATGGCCGCGGGACCCAATCGCCGCGGACTCAGCCGCAAGCACATCCTCGAGGCCTGCGACGCGTCGCTGCGCCGGCTCAAGACCGATTTCATCGATCTCTATCAAATCCATCGATGGGACTTCCGCACCCCGATCGAGGAGACGCTCGACGCGCTGGATACCCTGGTACGCGCGGGCAAGGTGCGCTACCTCGGCGCGAGCAGTATGGCGGCATGGCAGTTCAGCAAGGCGCTTTACCTGGCGGGCGAGCACGGATGGCATCGCTTCGTCAGCATGCAGAACCATTACAACCTGGTCTATCGTGAAGAGGAGCGCGAAATGATCCCGCTGTGCATCGACCAGGGCGTCGGCGTGATTCCCTGGAGTCCGCTGGCGCGCGGGTTCCTCGCCGGCGGCCGTCGCGCCGGCGGCACAGGCGACACCCTGCGCGCGCGGACCGACGAAATCGCGCGCAGCATGTACTTTCGCCCGTCGGATTTTGCGGTCGCGGATGCCGTCGCCGCGGTGGCGCGCGAGCGCGGGGTCACACCGGCGCAGATCGCCTGCGCCTGGGTTCTGCAGGCGCCGGGCGTGACCGCGCCGATCGTCGGCACGACCAGGCTCACGCACGTAAAGGAATTGATCGGGTCAATCGAGATCAAACTGAGCAAAGAGGAAGTGGCGGCGTTGGAGAAGCCCTACGAGCCGCATCCGGTGCTCGGCTACGAGCCGCCCAGGCCGGCGCGCATGCTGCGCTGACGCCGCCAGGATTCGCGCCGCCGCGTCCCCTGCTCAGCCCTTCAGCGTCGAGGCGAGATTCGCGCCCTCGCGCGCGCGAAACGCCACCGCGACGCGCAGGCGCTCGAGGTGCTGGTCGATAATCTTGCCGCCCAGGCGCACGCGATGCGCCTTGAAGAAATCGTGCACCTCGCGCTCGCGGTCGAGCAGCGCAACCACCGCCTCGCACATCCGCGGCAGCGCCGCATCGGGGAACTTGCGAATCATCTCCTCCCAGTGGCGCTTGACGAACTCCCACGCCTCGTAGCGGCAGGTCGGATTGAGCAGCAGCGAATGCATCAGGTAGGGCGCGTTCTGCGTGCGCACCTCGCCGTTGAGCGTCATTTCCATGGTCTCGCGCAGCGGTTCGGCCGAGCGAAAGCCCGCGAGCGAAAACAGGTAGCGCTGCTCCTCCTGCGGCGTTCCGGCCGACTTAAAGCGCTGCTTGAATTCCTCGTAGCGCGCGCGATCGCCGTGCGCGGCCAGAATACTGACCATCGGCGGCACCAGGTCGCGATCGATCGCGGCCGCATCTTTACCATACCGCGCGTACAGTTCGGCGGCCTGGCGATGCGCCTCGGCGTCCTCGCCCAGCGTGCCGAGCGCGCCCCACAGCATGCCGCGCAACTGCCGTGTCAGCTCGTCCTCGCCTGCGCGCGCCTCCAGGCCCATCCGCCCGGATGCCGCGCCGACGATCTCGCGCACGGCGGCGGCCAGGGCGGGACGCTGCGCCTCGCTGACGATGAGATCCAGATAGTGGAGCGGCGCGAGCATCGCGCGCCACACGTTAAGATCGCTCTCGCCGCGCATCGCGCGCAGCATCGCGAGCATTTCTCCAAGCGCCATCAACCCGGCGACCGTCGCCGCCCAGGAATCGCTGACCAGCGCGTAACGCTCGACCGGCTGGAGATCGTTCAGGTTGCGGCCCAGCGCGGCGAGCAGATCGGCGCTATAGCGCACGCGGTAGAAGCCGTGCCCGCCCTGATTGAGCAGCGCCCACTCGACGGAGCCGCCCAAATCCAGCGTGGCTTCACGCCCTTCGAGCAAAAGCCGATGCGTGCTGACCCCGGCCGAGGTCTTCGCGCGCACCATCACCGGCACCTGCCAGAGCTGATCCCGCGCGGCGGCGGTCGCCTCGCCCGGTAGATAGAAGAACCGGCGCTGGCGCAGCTTGAGCGAGCGGCGGTCGGATTGCAGCTCCGCCTCGACCATCGGAAAGCCCGGCTGGAAGATCCAGGAATCCATCAGCTTGCGCACCGGCTCGTCCGAGGCGCGCTCGAGCGCGTCCCAGAGATCGCCGGTTTCGGCGTTGGCGAACTGATGCTTGCGCAGGTAATCGGCGATGCCGCGGCGGAAGCGCTCGGCGCCGAGGTACTGCTCGAGCATGCGCAGCACCGAGGCGCCCTTCTCGTAGGTGAGCACGTCGAACATCGCGCGCGCGTCCTCGGGGCCGCGCACGGTGAACTCGATCGGCCGCGTGCTGCTGAGCGCGTCGATCGCCATCGCCGCGGTGCGCGAGACCGAAAAGCTCTCCCAGCGCTTCCAATGCGGCTTCCACGCATCGACCGCCAGCATCTCCATGAAGGTGGCGAAGGCTTCGTTGAGCCAGATGCCGTTCCACCATTCCATCGTGACCAGGTCGCCGAACCACATGTGCGCGTTCTCGTGCGCGACCACGTCGGCCACGCGCTCGAGCTCGGCGCGCGACGCGGTCTTCTCGTCGATGAGCAGCGCGGTCTCGCGAAACGTGATCGCGCCGAGATTCTCCATCGCGCCCGAGGCGAAGTCGGGAATCGCGATCAGGTCGAGCTTGTCGCCCGGATAAGGCAGGCCGTAATAGTCGGCGAACCATTTGAGCGAGAATGCGCCGATCTCGCGCCCCCACGCGGTGAGCGCGCGCTTTCCCGGCACGTGCGCGATGCGCAGCGGCGTGCCCGCGTCGACCGGCTCGGTGGCTTCGAACTCGCCCACGACGAAGGCCAGCAGATAGCTGGACATCCTGATCGTCTCCCTGAAGACGACCTCTTTTTTGCCTCCGCCGAGGCTGCGTTCGCCTTCGACACCGCCGTTGGAGAACGCGGTCAGTCCCTCGTCGATCACCAGGCGCACCTTGAACCGCGCCTTGAACGCCGGCTCGTCCCAGCAGGGAATCGCGCGCCGCGCGTCGGTCGCCTCGAACTGCGTGCTGGCGACCAGATGGCTCCGGCCCTGCGCGTCCTTGTAGGTGCTGCGGTAGAAGCCGTGCAGCTTGTCGTTGAGGATGCCGCGAAAGGCGATGCGCAGCGTCCATTCGCCCGGCTCGAGCGCGCGCTCGAAGCTGAGCCGCGCGCGTTCATGCGCGGGTTCGAGCGCCGCCTTGCCGGCGACTGCGATGCCTGCGCGTTCGGCGCTTACCCGATCGATCTCCAGTTCGAGCGCGTTCAGCAGCACTTCGGAAGTTGCGGCGGCGACCCGCACCGTCACCCGCTCCTCGCCGGCGAACGTGAACGCCTTCAGGTCCGGGGTGAGGCTTATGTCATAGCGCTCCGGCACCACGTTTTTCGGCAGCCGGTATTCGGAAGCATTGTCGGCGGCGAGCGGGGCGCCCTCCTGATCCATCATCTTCTTGGCCTTCCTGGGTCTTGAACTTGTCGACGCCTGAATGCCGCGGCGGTCGACGCCGCGATCACGTCTCCGCTAGAGTACCGCGCGCGGCGACGCCGGCCAATCGAAAGCGGCTAAGCCGAGCGCCGCGCGGTCCCGGCGAGTTCGGCAAAATCGGTCAGGCGCGCGCCCGCGCCCTCGAGCGCGAGCGGAATCAGCGGGCTGGTCAGAATCGCCACCTCGCGCCGCGCCGGCTCGGGCGGCAGGGTGGCGCCCAGATGCGCCGCGGGATGCGTATAGATCTCGGTGACGCCGGGCCGCAGCCGCGCAATCACGTCGAGGACATAGTGCTCGGTGAGATTGCCGCTCTGATGAAGGCCGAACAGCCAGTCGTTGGACTTGATGCCGCGGGCGGTCATCCGGCGCCGCGCGCGGCGCGAGAGCGTGCGGAAGATGACCGCCTCGACCAGCTTGCGCGGCGCGTGGTCGCGCGCAACCCCGAGCGTGGTGAACACCGGCTCGCGCGGCAGCCGGATGCACGGCACGCGATACTCGGTCGCGAGCCCGAGCAGGATATCGCACAGCACCGGATGGACGTGAAAATTCAGATGCCCGTCGATATGGTTGAGATAGCCGATCAGCTTCAGATGCAGCTCGATTTGCGCGCGACATTCGTCGGCCAGTTTGGCGCGCAGGTTGCGGTCGAAGAAGTAGCGCATCCCGCCGACCACCGGGTTATCGATAAAACGCCCGGCGGCGTCCACCAGTCCGCCGAGCCGGCCCGGGTCGAGCACGCTCCTGCCCTTGCACACGACCAGGTGGAGCCCGACGTCGAGCTCCGGACAGTCGCGGGCCGCAGCAGCCGCGGCATCGCGCGCCGGCGCCGCGACCATCAGGCTCGTGCCGCGCAGCACACCCTCGCGATGCGCGCGCAGGATGCCCGCGTTGACCTCGGGCGAAGCGCCAAAATCATCGGCGGTGAAAATGACGGATTTGCTTTCCGTCATCGGCCGCACTGGAGGCGCGCGCGCCGCCGGGTCGGAACCACGATGCTCTTGACGCACGCCGCCATCGCAGCAATTGTGCTGGCAACCGGAGCGCCGCTCAAGCGGCAAATCGAGTGATCCTGATCTTTTATGCCTTCGCGCGCGAGATCGGCCCGTTCCGGCGCCGTATCACCGAACGCGCCGCGCTCGCGATCGACGGCTTGCGCGGCTTTCGCGGGCGACTCGGCGCGACCGAGGTCGTGTGCGTGGCGACCGGGCTCGGCCCCCGCCGCGCCATCGATTGTGCGCGCCGCGCGATGGAAGCGCTCGCGCCCGATCTCGTGGTCGCGACCGGCGTCGCCGGCGCGCTGGTGGACGAGGCGCGACCCGGAAACCTAGTGCTCGCCGATCGCCTGGTGTTCGAGAGCGACAATAGGCCGCTCACGATTACACTTCCGGCCGCCGCCGTGGCGCGTTTCGCGGTGGTGCTGGACGCCGCCGGAGTGCCATTCACCAGCGGGGCGGTGCTGACCAGCGCGCGGATTCTCGGCGACGGTCCCGCCAAGCGCGCGGCGCGGGCGCGCACCGGAGCGGTGGCGGTGGACATGGAGAGCGCGGCCATCGCCGCCGAGGCCGCGCACCGCGGGCTGCGGTTCGCATGCCTTCGCGCGGTGCTCGACCGCATCGACGAGGAAGTGGTCGGTGCCGAACTGGCCGGGCCCGAGGGCGAGGTGCGACCGCTCGCCGTGGCGGCTTTCGTGCTGCGCAATCCAGGCGCGATGACCGGCCTGGCGCGCATGATGCGCGCGCTCAACCGCGCGACGGCGTCGCTGGCCCACGCGCTCGAGGTGCTGATCCGCGGCGGCGCGTAGGCACGGCCGCGGCGGCTAGGCGGCGCCGCGTCCGGGCACTCTCTTCGGCGCGGCGGACTTCCACACCGCGAGCGTTCGTTGGTAGGGAAAGTCGGCCAGGTGCCGCGCGATCGCATCGGCGTCGCCCTGGCACTCGGCGCGCGTCACGATGTGCAGGCCAAGCGCGATCAGCGGCAGGAAAATGAAAATTCCCGCCCATGCGATCTCCGGCGCGTTCACCCGAAACAGCATCACGATCGCAAAGCCGACAATCCCCGCATACAATGCCGGCCCCCAGAGAGCGCGCGCGCGCGCCGCGGGCACCGCGCCCGCCGGTTTGCCGCGGCCGCGATTGAGCCGCCGGTCGAGCACCTGGAAAATCGCCACGCTGAGCGCGGCCACGAAGTACCATCCGAGATAATTGCTGATCGGAACGCCGAAGTGCGGCCCCGGCGGGTCGTACCAGAAGATGCGGCCGAGAAACCAGTGCTGGCCGAGCACGCTCAGCGGATCGGCGACCATGTCCACCATCACCATGAACAGCGCGGCCATCAGCCACACGCGCGGCGCACTTCGAATCTCCCAGGTGTCGAGCACGCGCACGTCCAGACCGCGCCGGTAAACGGGCGCGCTCAGCAGCAGCGCGAGGGTATAGCTGGCGAACGCGAGAAAGGTGAACGACAGCGAATCCATGAACGGCACGCCCGCCACCCAGATTTCACGGCCGCGCGTCGCCTGCACGTAATGATAGAGCCCGAAGGGAAAGCCGTTGTGCACCGAACTCCATTCGCACGCCCACGCCACGGTGTAGGTCAGCACCGTGAACAGGAGCGTCGTGCGCAAGCCGAAGTTGACGATCGCGATCGCAAGATAGAACCCGAGGAAAACGAACACGTACGGCCGAAGCGCTATGGTCGAGAGCAGAAGCTGCATTGCCGGCGTAGCCTCCCGTTCAGGCCGGGCCTCCCGTGCGTCCGGCGGGGGCCGCGGCGCGCACCGCCCCGATTGCGCGAAAGAACTCGATCGCGCCCGCGAGCGCCCCGTCGATCGGCCGCGGCGCGTATCCCAGATGTGTCCGCGCGCGCGACGAGTCGAAGAACATGCGCTTGCGCGCCATTCGCACCTCGGTCAGGCTCGCGCGCGGCGCGCGTCCGGTGATCGTGCGCGCGACCGCCTCGGCGCCCAGCGCAAAGGTCCACGCGACCGGGTAGGGCACGCGAATCCGCGGCGCGCGCATGCCGGACAGGTTCGCCAGCCGCGTGAGCATCTGCTCCAGCGTGAGATTCTCGCCGCCCAGGATGTACTTCTCGCCGACCGCGCCGCGTTCGGCGGCGAGCAGATGACCCGCGGCCACGTCTTCGACGTCGACCAGGTTGAGCCCGGTGTCCATGAAGGCGGGCATGCGGCGGTTGAGAAAATCGACGATGATGCGGCCGGTCGGGGTCGGCTTGTAGTCGTGCGGGCCGATCGGCGTGGACGGATTTACGATCACCACCGGCACGCCCTCGCGCGCGGCCTTGAGCGCCTCCCGCTCGGCGAGAAACTTCGAGCGCTTGTACGGCCCGACCATGTGCTCGAGCGTAACCGGCGTATCCTCGCGCCCCACGCCGCCGCGCGGGATGCCGAGCGCGCCGACCGTGCTGGTATGGATCACGCGGCGCACTCCCGCGGCCTTCGCCGCCGCCAGAAGATTGCGCGTGCCCTCGACGTTGGCGGCGTACATCGGCGCCGCGTCGCGCACCCACAGGCGATAGTCCGCGGCGACGTGATAAACCTCGTCGCATCCGCGTGCCGCCCGCTCGACCGCCGCGCGGTCGCGCAGATCGCCCCACGCAAATTCGCATGGCAGGCCCTCGAGGGCGCGCAAATCCGCCCCCTTGCGCACCATTGCCCGCACCGCCGTGCCGCGCGCCAGCAGGGCGCGCACCACCCAGCATCCGACGAAGCCGTTCGCGCCGGTTACCAATGCGAGTCGCGCCGTCATCGATTCACTCAGGCGGCCATCGCCGCCACCGCGCCCGCGCGCGCCGCGACCGCGGCCGCCGCCGCATGCCCCGAGGCGACCGCGCTCTCGATCGTCGCGGGCAGGCCGGTCTGGATCCAGTCGCCGGCAAGAAACAGATTGGCGAGCGGGGTCGCCGTCGCGGGGCGCAGACGATCGCATTCGGGCGACGGCGCCATCGTCGCCTGCTTCTCCTTGAGCACCAGCGCCTTGAGCAGACGGGCATCGCGCGCCGCCGGAACCATCGCGCGCAAGTCGGCGGTCACCAGCTCGAGCAACTCCTCGTTGCCCAGGTCGACCAGGTCGCGCGCTCCGCTGATAACGAAGCTCAGATAGCCGTTCGCCCGTTCACCGCGCTGGGCGAAGATGCGGCGCTTGTTGAAGAGCCATTGCGTCGCCGTGCCGACGAAGCCGATAAACGGCGCGTCGGTGATTTCGCGATCGAACCATGCGTGGACGCAGATAATCGGCGAGCTGGAAATCCCGCCGGCGCGGGCGAAAAACAGGTCAGCGCGCACGTTGTCCGGCAGAAGCCGCAACAGCTGCGCCGGCGGCACCGCGGCGATGTAGTGGGCCGCGCAGAGCCGGCGGCCGTCGCGCAGGCGCACGCCCGCGACGCGTCCGTCCGGGCCGAGTTCGAACGCGTCGGCGAGCGCGCGGGTCTCGACCACTCCGCCGCCCGCCTCGATCAGCCGCGCCGAGGGCAGGCAGTAGAGGTCGCTCAGACCGACGCGCGCGTAAACGAAAGCCGAGTCCGCGCGGCGGCCGAAGAACGCGCGCCGCAGCACTTCCGCCAGCAGCGCCGCCGAGGCCGCTTCGGGATTCTCGTTGAGCGTCGCGATCGCGATCGGATACCACAGGCAGCGGCGCGCGCGCTCGCCCTGCCCCAGCTCATCCATCAGCGCGTCGACCGTCATGTCGGCCAGGCGCGCGCGCTCGCGCCGATACAGCCTGAGCAGCCTGAGCCCGGCCGTAAGCGCGCTCGCGCGCTCGCGCGCCGCGAGCAGCGGATAGCGAATCAATGCCGCGGTCATGTGCAGGGGGCCGGGCAGACGCGCGGTGCGAAGCATGCCCGAACGTCCGTCGCGCTCGAGCATCCGGATCGCCAGGTCGTTCTGAAACACCAGCCGGTCGCGCGCGCCGATCCGCTCGATGAATTTCAGCGTCTCCGCGTAGCATCCCATCAGCACGTGCTGACCGTTGTCCACGAAATCGCCGCTCTCGGGATCGGCGAACGAATAGGCGCGGCCGCCCAGTGCGGGCTTGCCCTCGAGTACCGCGACGCGGAAACCGCGCGCGCTCAGCGCCACCGCCGCGCTCAGCCCGGCGAATCCGCCGCCGACCACGGCGACGTCGCGCGCCTCGACCATGGGACGGCTAGCTCCCCGGCCGCAGCCGCGCGCCGGCCCAGGTCCGTCCGACCAGGTAGAGCTTGCGCGGGGTTGAGATGCGATGCCGGCGGCCGACCACGCCGCAGCCCGAGCGCGCGATGCGCTCGAGCAGCGCGCGGTAGATTGCGCTCATCGCCTCGGCGCATACCATCGCGGCGCGATCTTCGGCGGGCAGCGCGGCGGCAGCCAGGCCGTAAAACGAGCGCGCGCGATCAACCTCGAACTCGAGCAGCCGGCGCAACTCGAGCGTGTCGGCGCCGCCGAGAACGTCGTCCTCGCGCACGTCGAAGCGCGCGAGATCCTCCTGCGGCAGGTAGATACGGCCGCGCGCGGCGTCTTCGCTCAGGTCACGGACGATGTTGGTGAGCTGGAAGGCGATGCCGAGATTTTCTGCGTACTCGCGGGTGGCCGGATTGCTATAGCCGAAGATCTCGATGCACACGAGGCCGACCGCCGAGGCCACGCGATAGCAGTACAGGCGCAGCTCCTCGAAGGTCGCGTAGCGCGTGCGACCGAGGTCCATCTCGACGCCGTCGATGACGGCTTCCAGATGGCGGCGCGGGATGGCGAAGCGGCGCACCTCGTGCGCGAGCGCGCGCGAGATCGGATGGGTCGGTGCGCCGGCGTACACGCGGCCCAGTTCCGCGCGCCAGCGCTCGAGCAGGTCCGCCGGCCGCGCCGCGGCGTTGTCGTCGGCGATATCGTCGATAAACCGGCAGAACGCATAGACCGCGTAAAGCGCGCGCCGCCGCTCCGGCGGCAGCAGCATGAAGGCGTAATAAAAGTTCGACGAGGCGCGGCGCGTGATCGCGGCGCAGTGCGCGTAGTCCGCATCCAGCGCCGCATCCGCCTGCGGCAGCGGCGCCGCCGCCACGCCCTCAGGCTTCAAGCCGCCCTCGCAGCGCCTGCCATCCCAGGCGCAGATAGTCGCGCTTGCCGAGCCGCGGACGGCGGCGGAACACGTCGTAATCCACACGCTCGATCGCGCGCAAAATCGCGAGCCCGCCGCCCGCGAACATCAGCACGTCGCGCGCGAGCCGCCGGTCGACTTTCGCCGCCAGCTCCGCGCCCGCCTGCAGCAGCGCGCGGGCGAATTCCACCTCGTGGCGCATGAGGGCGACGAAATTCGAATCCGCGTTGTGCACGCGCAGGTCGGCGACGGTCACGCCGAATCGCGCCAGGTCCGCGCGCGGCAGGTAGATGCGCCCTTTGTCGAGATCGATCGCGAGGTCCTGCCAGAAATTCGCGAGCTGCAGCCCGCTGCACACCCGATCGGCGAGCCGCTGACGTTCGCCGTCGCGGTAACCGAAGAGATAGAGCACCAGCCGCCCGACCGGATTGGCCGAATAGCGCGCATAACCGAGCAGGTCGTCCATCGTCTCGAAGCCCTGGAAATCGACGTCCGCGCGAAACGCACGCAACAGGTCGGCGAACGGCTCGCGCGGCATGTCGAACCGCCGCACGGTGTCGGCCAGCGCCACGAACACCGGATGACGCGGCGTTCCGGCGTAAGCGAGATCGAGTTCGCGCTCCCACTCGTCGAGTTTTCCCAGGTCGCGATCCTCGTCGGCGAAGTCGTCGGCGATGCGCGCGTATGCATAAATCGCATACATGTGCCGGCGCATCGCGCGCGGCATCAGCCACGAAGCGATGGTGAAATTCTCGTAGTGAGAGTGCGCGAGTTCGGCGCAGTACGCGTAGGCCTCGTTCAGCGCCTTCCCCGACGCCGCGTCGCCTGACGCCACCGCCTGCGCATCCGCGCCCGCGTGCGCAAGGGCTTGAGCAGGATGATCGGCTTGCTCGGCGTTCACCTTCAGATGCTCGCGTGCGCGGTCTGCCCGATGAGCGCGCGCGCCTGGGCCCGCGCCCATCCATCAACTTCGTACAGGTCTTCGAGCGTGCGCGCCGGGCCGTTATCATGGCGCGTCATCACGGTCTCGATATGACGCGGGATGTCGGCGAAGCGCGCGCGGCCGTCGAGGAAAGCGGCGACCAGTTCCTCGTTGGCCGCGTTGAGACACGCCGCCATCGTGCCTCCCGCGGCGAGCGCCTCGTAAGCCAGCCGCAGGCACGGGAAGCGCGCCGGGTCGGGCTCCTCGAACGTCAGATTGCCGCGTTCGACCAGCGACAGCGGCTTAAGATGGTCGAGCGGAAGGCGATCGGGAAAGGCGAGCGCGTAGGCGACCGGAATCGCCATGTCCGGTTCGGCCATCTCGGCGATCACCGAGCCGTCGATCATCTCGACCATCGAATGGACGACGCTTTGCGGATGGATGACCACGGCGATGCGCTCGGGCGGCAGATCGAACAGCCATCGCGCCTCGATCACCTCGAGCCCCTTGTTCATCAGGGTTGCCGAGTCGATCGTGATTTTGTTGCCCATGCGCCAGGTCGGATGATTCAGCGCCTCGGCAACGGTGATCGACGCGAAGCGATCGCGCGGCAGGCGCAGGAACGGGCCGCCCGACGCGGTCAGGATAATGCGCCGCAGCGCACTGCGCCCGCGCCCTTCAAGGCATTGGAAAATCGCGTTGTGCTCGCTGTCCACCGGCAGCAGCCGCACGCCGCGCTCGCGCACGGCCTCGGTCATCATCTCGCCCGCCACCACCAGCACTTCCTTGTTGGCGAACGCGATATCCTTGCCGGCCGCGATCGCGGCCAGCGTGGGGCCCAGGCCGAGCGCGCCGACCAGCGCCGAGACCACGATCTGCGCCGCCGGATGCGTCGCGACCGCGGCAGCCCCGGCGGGCCCGTGATGGATTTCGACCGGCGAGGACGAGCCGAGCCTGCGCCGCAGCTCGGTTGCGAGCGGCGCATCCGCGACCGAAACCAGCTCGGGGCGATGGCGCGCGATCTGGCGCGCGAGCAAATCAAGATTGCTGCCCGCCGCCATCGAGACCACGCGGAAGCGATCGCTGAAGCGCTCGACCACGTCGAGCGTGGTCACGCCTACGGAACCCGTGGAGCCGAGAATCGCAATCGACTTCACGTCCGCCTCTCGCCAGTTCAGTTTGCCGCGATCTCGGACATGCGCTGGCGCAGACGCCCGAGAGCCATCAAGGGAAAATAGTGCGCGTAAAGATGGTAGCGCAGATAGAAATGGTTGGGAAAGCCGGTTCCGGTGAACTCGGTCTCCTCCCAATCGCCGCTTTCGCGCTGTCGCTCCAACAGCCACTGCATGCCCTGCATCAGCTCGCGGCTGACGCCGTCCTCGCCGGCCAGCAGACCGATCATCGCCCATGCGGTCTGCGACGGCGTGCTGACCCCGCGGCCGCGCCATGCCGGATCCTTGTCGCTGAGGCAGCTTTCGCCCCATCCGCCATCCTCGTTCTGCTTCGACTTGAGCCAGACCACCGCGCGCTGGATCCACGGCTCGCCCGGGTTCACGCCGATCGCGCGCAGCCCCGAGAGCGCGGCACTGGTGCCGTAAATGAAGTTGACGCCCCAGCGGCCCCACCACGAGCCGTCCGTCTCCTGCTCGCGCTTGAGCCACGCGATCGCGCGGCGGGCGACCGGATGGTCCGCGCGGTAACCGACCGCCGCCATCATCTCGAGCACGCGGCCGGTGAGATCCGGACAGGTCGGATCGGTGGCCGCTTCGGTATCGGCGGCGAAGGTCGCGTAGTTGAACCAGGTCGCGTTGTTGTCCACGTCGAAGGCGGCGAAGCCTCCGTCCTTCGACTGCATGCCGACCACCCAGTTGACGCCGCGGCGAATCGCATGCTCACGCGCGGCGGCGTCGTCGGCCGCCGAGTCCGCGAGCACCATCAGGATGACCGCCGAATCATCGACGTCGGGATACCAGTCATTGAAAAACTCGAAGGCCCATCCGCCGGGCTCGAGGTGCGGCCGCTTGATCGACCAGTCTCCGGGTTTGAAAATCTGGTGATCGATGAGCCATTTCGACGCCTCGCGCAGGGCCGGATGGTCGTGCGGCAGGCCGGAATCGATCAGCGCCTTGGCCGCCAGCGCGGTGTCCCAGTTGGGCGAAACGCAGGGCTGGAACAGGATCGAGTCGCCCTGGTCCCAGGCCAGTTCGTGCGTCGCCTCGAGCGCTTTTTTCATCACCGGATGGTCGTTGGCGTAACCCAGACCCTTGAGCGCCATCGCGCTCAGCAGATAGCAGGGTTGAATGCCGCCCCAGGAACCGTTGGCGTCCTGATGTTCCAGCAGCCAGCGCTCGGCGGACGCCACCGCCTCGCGGCGCAGGCGTTTGAGATGATGACGGTCGTACAGGCGCAGCAGGCGATCGGCGAGATTGAAGAACTGGCGCGGCGACCACCAATGAGCCGGGCGCGGCAGCTCGAATTTGGTGAAATGCGGCGGCTGGATGTAAAGCTCGAGCACGCCCTCGCGCCAGTCAACCTCGACCACCGGACGCGTTGCGCGCAACAGCATCAGCGCGACCAGGGTCGCGCGCGCCCACGACGAAAGCTCGTAGATGTTAACCGGCAGCCAGTTGGGCGTGAGAATCCATTCGACCGGCAGCGCCGTCGTGCAGTCCCACGGCACCTGGTTCATCGCGGCCAGGTAAAAGCGCGCCAGCGTGCCCGAGCGGGCGATGCCGCCGCGCGCGAGAATCCAGCGCCGCGCCTGCATCAGCTGCTCGTCGCCGGCGCGCATGCCGGTGAGCTTGAGCGCGAAGTAGGCCTCGATCGAGGTCGAGAGATCGCCCTCGCCACCCGGAAACAGGTTCCAGCTTCCGTCGGCCTGCTGCAGGTCGAGCAGATGATGGCGCAGACGCGCGTCCATCACCGGATCGTTCACGCCCATGAAGCGATTGAAGATGATGTACTCGGCGTTCATCTCCGCGTTGGCTTCGAGCGCGGCCTGCCAGTAACCTTCCGGACGCTGCAGCGCGAGCAAGGCGCGCTGGGCGCGGTCGATGGTGGGCTGGAGCTGCGCGGCTGCGCCGTCGTGCGGCGCGGGCGCGGCAAACGCCGCTCGCGCGCTCCGGCCATTGGCGATTTCGATCGCTTCACTCATAGGGTTCGAGATTCCTGTTGTCGGTTCCTGTTCTGATGGAGCGCTGGATTGAGTTTTCCCAACACCCCGCCGCCACACGCGCTCCTCCCGTCAGGGAATGATCGCGCACTTCAACACCGCCCCCTGCTCGAGCATCGCGAACACTTCGGCGAGATCCGCCAGTCCGCGACGCGCATCGATGATCCGTCCCGCGCCCAGCCCTCCGTCGCTCAGCAGTTCGTACGCGCGGCGCACGTCGGCGGGACGGAAATGAAACGGCGCCATCAACGTGAGATTGTCGTAATGCATGCGGCGGGTATCGAGCTCGAGCGTGGTGCCCGCCGCGCAGCCGCCGAAAAACACCACCCGCCCGCCGCGCCGCACGCGCGCGAACGCGTCACGCCATCCCTCGACCTGGCCGGTGCACTCGATCACGAGGTCCGGACCGAAGCCGCCGTTAAGCCGCCCGGCCGCCGCCGCGGGATCTTCGCCGGCGGCGTCGATCACCAGGTCCGCGCCAAGCCGCGCGGCCCATCGCAGGCGCTCGCCACCGCGTCCGGCTACCGCGATCTCGCGCACACCCGCCGCGCGCAGCGCGAGCATGTGCAGCAGGCCGAACGCGCCGGCGCCGATTATGAGCACGCTCTCGAACGACTCTGGCCGAGCCAGCGCCTGTGCGTGCACCACGCACGAGAGCGGCTCGAGCAGCGCGGCCTCCTCGAACGGCAGCGCGGGCGGCTTGTGAAAGGCGTTGCGCGCGACCACGTGCGCCGGCAGCACAAGCATGTCGGCGTACGCGCCCAGCACCATTTTTTCCATCGCCTGCGGACAGAGATTTTCCTGGTTGCGGCGGCAGTAAAAGCACGCGCCGCAGGGCGCCGTCGGCGCGGCCATCACCTCGTCGCCCGCGCGGAAACGGCTCACGCCCGCGCCCGCTTCGAGCACCACGCCGGAGAACTCATGGCCGAAAGGCATCGGCAGACGCCACAGCGGATGGCCGCGGCGCCAGGTCTTCAGGTCGGTGCCGCAGCTCAGCGCGCATTTGACCTCGACCAGCAGCTCGCCGGGCCCCGGCCGCGGCGGGGCAACCTCGCGCAGCCGCAAATCTCCCGGCGCGAACAGCATCGCCTGCCGCGCGCGCGCCGGCCGCGCCCCCGTATTTTCCGCCGCCGGCCGCATCACAGCCGCCGCTCCACCGCGAAACGCGCCAGCGCGCGCAACGGTTCGGCGCGATGGTCAAAGACGCTGAGCGCGCGCTGTGCGCGGCCCTCGAGCTCGCGCGCGAGTTCCCACGAGCGGTCGAGCCCGAGCAGCCCCGGATAGGTGTTTTTGCCGCGGCCGAGGTCCTTGCCCGTGCGCTTGCCCATCTGCTCGGTGGACGCCTCGACGTCGAGGATGTCATCGATCACCTGGAAAGCGAGCCCGAGATTGCGCGCGTATTCGCCGAGCGCGGCGAGCTCGGCCTCGCTCGCGCCGCCCAGGCGCGCCCCGCCGCGCACCGCCGCGACAAACAGCGCGCCAGTCTTGCGCCGATGCAGATGCTCGAGCTGCTCGATGGTCAGCGAACTACCCTCGCCCATCAGATCGATCACCTGCCCCGCGACCATTCCGTCGGAGCCCGCGGCCTGCGCCAGTTCGGCGACGGTTGCAAGCACTGCCGCCACCGGCGGTGCCGCCGGCCCTGCGGCCGAGGCGGCGAGCACACCGAAGGCGTCGGTCAGCAGCGCGTCGCCGGCGAGCGTGGCGACCGCCTCGCCGTAGACCTTGTGGTTGGTCGGACGGCCGCGGCGTAAATCGTCGTCGTCCATGCACGGCAGATCGTCGTGGATCAGCGAATAGGTGTGGATCATCTCGATCGCGCAGGCCAATCCCATCGCCGCCTGGACCGTGCCGCCGACCGCCTCGCACGCGGCCAGCGCCAGCACCGGGCGCAGGCGTTTACCGCCGGCGAGCAGGCTATAGCGCATCGCCTCGAGCAAACGGTTGGCGGCGGAGCCGTCACCGACCACCGCCGCGCCGAGCGCGCGCTCGACCAGCTTTGCACGTTCGCGCAGATAGGCCTCGATTTCGAGCGGCGCCTGCACCTTGCGGCGCCCGTCTGCGTTATCCGGCGAATCGGATTTCACTTCGGCTACGTGACCATGGCGGCGCGACCGACCCCGGCGAATCGGCGCCGCGCGAATGAGCGAGCCGCGGCAGGGCGACCGCTCAGGACATGTAGTGGCGCACCATTCGCCACGAGTCCTTGAGATTTTCTCCGAATTGCAGGGCGACCGTGCCTTCGAAACCCGAATGCAGCTTGCAGTCGCGGCAGCGGATGTCCTGCTTGGTGCGGTAATATTCCCAGTCGGTCGCGGCGTGCATCTCGCCGAACGTCTTGTAATGGCCGTTGGTGATTAGATAGCAGGGCCCTTTCCACCCCTGTGGATTGCGGGTGACCGTGGTCCACGGACTGCACAGCAGGTCGCGCTCGCCGACCAGGTAATCGAGGTAGATCGGGGTGTTGATGATTTTGTAGTCCTCGGCGAGCTTGCGCACGCGCTTGAACTTGAACGGCATCTCTTCGCTCTTGAGATACAGGTCATCGTTGGTCAGGACCTGGTAGTGATAGCCCGGCGTGAGCAGCATCCCGTCGACCCCCAGCCCGCCGAGCATCCGGATCAGCTCCTCGATCTCCTCCGCGCCGGTTTCGCGGAAGATGGTCGAGTTGGTCTGCACGCGATAGCCCTTCTCTTTGAGCATCCTGATCATGCGCACGCAGGTGTCGAAGACGCCTTCGCGGTCGACCACGCGATCGTGCGTCTCGCGCAGGCCGTCGATATGCACGTTAAAGCTCAGGTAGGGATTGGGCGCGACGCGCTTTACGAAGCGCTCGAGCAGCAGTGCGTTGGTGCATATCTGCACATGACGGCGGCGCTGGATGAGGCCTTCGGTGAGCGGCACGATGTGCTTGTACATCAGTGGCTCGCCGCCGCAGATCGACACGATCGGCGCATCCGCCTCCTCGGCCGCACCTAGCGCCTCCTCGAGCGGCATCTGGTCGCGGATGGTATCCTTGTATTCGACGATACGGCCGCAGCCCAGGCACGCCAGATTGCAAGCGTGCAGCGGCTCGAGCATCAGCACCAGCGGAAAATATTTCTCACCCGCCCGCCGCTTGCGCCGCATGTAGCGTCCCAGGTCAAGCATCAGTTTCAGTGGCATTCGCATTTTCGATGTGTCCCTTCGGCTCTGGTTGCGAGGGTCAGGCGACAGCCTTGCCGCCTGCGGTCGAATGGTCGGCCGGCTGGCGAAAGAGCCAATCTTCGAGCATTGTCACCGCGCGATCCACTTCCTCGACCGTGCCGCCGCTGAAGAGAAAGCCGATGAGCGAGCCGTTGAGCGCCGAAACCATGAAACTGGCCGCCATTTCAGGCGCGATGTCGCGCGAACAGAGATTCTTGGCCTGTGCGCGGCGCACTATGTCGACCATCAGTTCGCGGTAGCCGTCGTAAAGCTTCATCACCTGCGAGGCCAGCTCCTGCGGAACCTGCTCGCCGTGCAGAAGCTGGCCGAGGAAAAAACGCACCGACGACGCATTGTCGCGCACAAAGAGCAGGTAGGCCTGAACCAGCTTGCGCAACTGGGCTCGTTCGTCGAGCGCCCCTACCTCCTCGGCGAAATCGATAAAATACGGCTGCAACAACCGGTTCAGCACCGCGAGGAACAGCTCCTCCTTGGTTTTGAAATGCCAGAAAATCAGCGCCTTGCTGACCCTGGCCTCGCGCGCGACCTCGGACATCGAGGTCTCGTGAAACCCGCGGCCCGCAAACAAGCGGATCGCCGCCTGGAGGATTTCGTCACGGGAGTCTTGAGCTTTTTCCGCCGAAATGGATCGCGACACTGGCTCACGCACGCCGGCGGCGGAACATTCCATCTCATCATCGCCCACGGCCACCCCGGACGGGCAATGATGACTCGGGGTCTGGTACAAAGCCCTGAGCGGTTCGCTAACCTACCGGTCAATGACCAACTTTATCGGTCGAGAATTCTAAGTCAATAGGCCCAACCCACGCCAAGTAACAGGGATTTTATCGAAGCTTAACCGGCGCGCCATCGGAAGCGCCGGACTCTCTGGCCGCCAGCAGCAACCCAAGCGCCGCACGCGCCTCGGCCAGATTCCCGACAACCGCGGCCGACTCAGACCCTTCGCTAACAGCCTGCTCGAACTCCGCGGCGACCCCCGCAAACCATGCCGAATGGTAGGAGTCGTCCGTCTCAGGCGAGGCGGGGATTTCGGTCGACGTTCCCGACCGCGCGGTCAGGAGGCCACGATCCCCGTCCAGCTCGAGCGCGGCCTCGCTGCCGTAAATCATCGCGCGCGTGCGCCTAATCGGCGCGCGCCAGCTCAAATGAGACGACGCCATGCGACCGTTCGCAAAGCTCACCCTGATGTCAGCGACGTCTTCGATCCCACTCGAAAGACCCGCGATGAGCGTGCTCACGGAAACCGGATCGATTCCGCCCATCAGCCACCGCATCAGGTAGAAGACGTGCCATCCGTGGTCGATGAGGATGCCGCCGCCGCTGCTCGCGGCGGTGCGCCATCGACCGCTCGCCCCCGAGCCGGAGGCGAGGCCGGCCGGAGCGGTGCGCAATCGATCAAGCGCGACGTAGATGACCTCGCCGAGCCGGCCGGAATCGATAAGGTCGTGCGCGACCCTGTATAGGGCCGCATGCTTCCAGTTGTGCACACACATCAGCACGCGGCGGCGGCTCGACGCGGCTTCGCACAGCCGTGTCAATTCATCGGCGGCGAGGCACAGCGGCTTCTCGATCAGCACGTGCGCCCCCGCCGCCAGAGCGGATAGCGCGGTCGCGGCGTGCCAGGCCGGAGGACTTGCGATATCCACGAAGTCCAGGCGCTCGCCGTCGAGCATCAGCTCGAGGTCGTCATAGACCCGCACATTCGGCATCAGCCGCAGCGCCTGGTGGCGCCGCTCGGAAACCGGATCGTGGACCGCGACGATGCGCACCCCCGGGCGGGTGCGCCATCCGGACAGATGCGCCTGTGCCGCAACCTCGCCGAAGCCGGAAATCGCGCCGCGCAAGCTCATCGGGCAGCCGGGCCGGCTCGGCGGCCGCGATACGCTGTCGCAGCCGCGCTCAGAGATAGACCTTGGCCAGTCGCTCGAGTTCGGAGGCGTACGTGTCCGGGCCGAGCGCACCCGCGACCATCGCAATCACGAAACGACCGACGCCCAGCGCCGCATAGCCGCCGAGTTCGTCCTGCGCTTTCGCACGCTCGTTCCCGAGCGCGCCCATCACGGTCAGGTCGAGGTTGGCGTAGTTGCGGCCCACCTTTGCGCATTCCTCGCGCAACTCCGCCGTCGCACGCTTCATCTCTTCGACGCTAATCCGGATGGGGCACCATCCGTCGCCCCATTTCGCGACGCGCCTCAGCGCATTCTTGTCGCGGCTGCCGAGCAGCACCGGCGGCCCGGAGGCCTGCGCCGGGCGCGGATACGATCGGATCGCCGGGAACTTGACGTACTTGCCGTCGAACGATGCCTCGCCCGTGGCCCACAGCGCGCGCATCGCGGCCACGTATTCCGCGGTCTGCGTCCAGCGGCGTGGAAAATCGCCGCCCAGAAGCTCGGTCTCCTCGCGCAACCATCCGGCGCCGATACCGAAGATGAAGCGGCCGCCGGAAAAATTGTCCAGGCTGCCGATCTGCTTGGCCAGGATCATCGGATTATGCTCGGGCACCAGGCAGATCCCGGTCGCGAGCTTGAGTTTTTTGGTGACTGCCGCAGCCATGCTGAGTGCGATGAACTGGTCGCCCATGTGCGCGTAAACCGGCGGGATAGGCCCGCCCTGCGGGAACGGCGTCTTTGGATTGGACGGCAAAACGGGATGCTCCGGCACCCACATCGATTCGAAGCCGAGGGCTTCGGCCGTGCGACAGAAATCGGCCGGATTGGCGGTATCTTCGGTAAACGGCATCAGTAGTCCGATTTTCATGCGACTGACTCCGATAGTCGGCAAAGCTCGTCGCGTCAAAGTCCCGAATGGGAAATTGGCGCTACGACGGCGGATTCGTCCCGCGCGTCTCACATTGGAACGAGACGATGTCGATTTTCAACCTATTGCATGAGAGAGCGCAAACGATACCGCGCTCGCCCGCTATCTCGCGCTCAGCTCAACCGCGAGGAATCGGCCGCCGCCGGCCGACCCTCCTTGGAGGTCGGCCGGCGGGCAGCCTGCGCTTTTCCGGCTCGAATCCGCGCTCAGAAGGCCACCACCACATTCTGGTTGAAGCTGCAGGTGCCCAGCGTAAACGACACCGTCTTGCTCGCCTTTTTGCCGTTGACCGTCGCATTCACCGTGACCTGGTAGTCACCGGCCGTGAGCTGGATCGGGTTCGACACGCCGCCCCATTCGCGATGGAACTTGAACGAGGCGCACGGCGCGGTCTGCGTGACCGTCTGCAGCGTCGCGTTATTGACGTTGTCGATCGAGATCGCCTTGCGGTTCGAGTTGAGCCGATGGAGCTGGATTTTGTCTACCGTCGCCAGCGGCACTCCGCCGGCCGTGACGAGCACGCGCGCGCCGCGCGAGGTGCCCTCGCCGCACAGATTCCTCACTACCGGCGTCGTATGATGCGTAATCGGATCGTCCTCATACGTGACGGTCACCGTACCGTTCTCCGCGCGTGTGATCCGGGTGGGCTTGAACACGTTGTCGAGATTGCCCTGACCCAGTATTCCGCCGGCCGGAATCGACGTCGGCAGCGACGGCAACCCGGACTGCGAGTAGTCGGCGGCGTCGGGCCCTCCGATCGCGACGCTCGAGATCGTCAGCGGACAGGTGCCGTTGTTCGAGACCGGGAAGGGATTGCTCCCGTTGCACGCGCCCACGCTCTGCACCACCGTCGCCGGGAAGTTCTGATCCGGCGGCACGTCGATATTTACCGCCGGCGTGTCCGCCGTCAGGGGTAGCGTGACCGTCGGATGGGCGGGGTCGTCGCTGACGATCGTCAGCGTGCACGACTTCGCGCCGCCCGAGGTCGGCGTGAACTGAATCGTGAGCGGCAGGCTCGCGTCGGCGCTGATCGGCGCGGGGAAAGGATTCCCCTCGATCGTGAAATCGGCACAGTTGATGGACGCCGACAGCACGTGCAGCGTGCACAGGCCGACGTCGGCGACGGTTATCGTGCGCTGGGCGCCGGCCCCGGCGCAGACGTCGCCGAAGCCGCCCGACCCGCTGACGTCAATCTGGCCCGGCGGCGCGTTGCCGCTCACCGGCACCGCCGGTGCGCCGGGATTCGCGTTGCTGCTGACGAATATGTTCGAACTCTTGGCGCCGATGCTCTGCGGATCGAACTGGATCGGCACCTGCACCGAGCCGCCGTTGGGCTGCACCACCAGCGGATAGGAAACCACCGCCGCCACCTGGAAATCGGTCGAATCCGGCGAAGAGGTGATGCCGCTGACGCGCAACGGACAGGCGCTCGGGTTCGCGATCGTCAGGTTGAGTTCGCTCTGCGAACCCACGCAGACGTTGCCGAAATTGCCCCCGCTCGCGATGATCGTGTTAATCGCGGGCTGGGTGCCGGTGCCCGTGGCGGTCAGGTCCACGGTGGGCGCGTTGGGATCGTTGCTGCTGATGCGAATCGTGGCCGACTCGGCGCCGGCAGCGGTCGGACTGAATTGGATCGTGAAATCGACTGTCGCATTGGGGCTCACGGTCACCGGCGTCTGCGGTCCGGACAGCACGCTGAAATCCTTCGAGCCCGCCAACACCGCGACGCTGTTGACGATCAGGTCCGTGGTTCCGGTGTTGATGATTTGCAGGTCGAGCGTCGCCGAGCTCGACACGCACACGTTGCCGAAGGCCAGGTTGTTCTGCGGATTGACCGTGATCACCGGGCCGCTGGCCGCGGCGAAGTCGAACACGCCGCGGCCGAAGGTCGAGGCGCGCAGCACGCCGGCGGCCGAATCGATGCGCAGGTCGGTGACCGGCGCGTTGGGGAAATGAATCGCGTCCAGCGTGCTCCACGTGTTGCCGCCGTCGATCGAGCGCACCACGCCGAGGTCGCTGCCCGCATAGATCGTCGTCGGGCTCGAGGCGCCGTCGAGCGCGAGGCCGTCGAACGGCACGTTGAGCGGCGGCGAGATATCCGTCCACTGGCTGCCGGGCGCGGTGCTGGTGACGAACACGTGGCCGCCCTTGACGTCGTTGAAACCGGACATCACCGCGTACAGCGTGGTCGGATCGTTCGGATCGAAGGCCAGCCGCGTCACCGCGCGGCCGGGCAGGTTGCGCGTGATGTTGGTAAAGGTCGGCGATCCGCCGAGCGCGTTGAGGCTCAGGTAGACCTGCGATCCGCCGTCCACCACCGCGACCACGTTGCCGTTGTTCGGCGCGATCGCCGTCGGCCCCACGTTCACCACCGGCGTGAAGTTCGTGATCTGGGTCCAGCTCGCGCCCGAATTGGTGCTCTGAAAGAGCTGGCCCGGCACGGGGGTCGGCTTGGGCGACCCGGTGGGCTGGTTCGCCGCGCCGCCGAAATACAGGTAGCCACCGTTGTTCGGATCGACGTCGAGCGTGTTGGAGAAGGTCTGCACCTGGTTATTCTTGGTCGGATCGTGCGGGATGTTGTTGGTGATGTCGGACCATGAACCGGAATCGCCATTGCTGGTCGAGATTTCGGGACCGCCGTCGTTCACGTTGTAGGCGGTGGAGAGATTTATCTGGTCGAAGACCGCGATCAGGCCGTCGCCGCCGAAAGTCTCGGCCCAACCGGGCGAGCCCTTCCATTGCACCGTGCCGTTGTCCTGCAGCGCGCCCAGGGCGACGCTCGCGGTCGCGTCGCGCTTGATATCCACGTGATAGAAAAGCGTCGTCTGCAGGCCGCCGGCGTTGATGGTCGGCTCGCCGCCGCCCGCGCCGGTCCAGGAACCGCCCGAATCCAGGCTGCGCCAGATGCCGCCGTCGTTGCCACTGTATACGATCGAGGGCGGCGACGGTTGCGGGACGAAAGCCCACGCATGGCTGTCGGCGTGAACGCCGTTGGTCACGTCGCTGAAGCTGCTGCCCGAATCCGCCGAGCGAAACTCGTTGGTCCCGCCCCAGTAGATGACATCGTTGCTGCCGTCGCCGGGCGAGCCCGGGTCGGCGGCGATGGTGTTGGTATAGAAGCATTGGCACTGCAGGCTCGAGCCGGAATTGCGCAGCGTCCACGTCCCGCCCGCATCCGTGCTCTCGAAGATGCCGAGAATCTGGGTATACGGGGTGGGCACGAAATCGCCGCCGTTGCCTTCGATGGTCACGTAGATCGGCGGATGGCCGCCCGGATTGGCTCCGGTGACCGGCGCCAGCGTCACCGCCACCTTGCCGATATTAGGACCCGACACGTTGACGACCGTGTGCGCAGTCAGCGCGGCAGCGACGGCCGAGGTCGCGGTGCTCAGCACCTGCGTCCAGGTTGCGCCGCCATCCGTTGTCTTCCATACGCCCGAGCTGTTGACGCCGGCATACAGGACGCGGCTTCCCGGCGATGACGAAGTATCGAGCACCAGCGACTGTGCCGTGCCGACTCCGCCGTTGGTGCCCCGGGTCCAGTTCTCGCCTCCGTCGGTGGAGGTCCAAAGCCCGAGGCTGCCCGCCAGGTACAGGATGCTGCTGTTCGCCGGATCGACCACGATCGCGTAGATATCGGTGTTGGCGAACTGGCTCGCGTTGCCGTTATTGCCGGCAGGAAATCCCGAGCCCAGCGTAATCCAGCTTCCGCCGCCGTCGGTGGATTTCAGGATGCCGAGCGTGGTGTTGAGCGCGATGCCCTGCGCGCCGGTCGAGTTGTTCACCGCCGTCGAGCTGCCGACATAAATGGTGTTTGTGTTGCTCGGATCGATCGCCAGCGCCGCCGGCTCGCCAATCGCCAGCATCGCCTGATGGTCCATCAGCGGCGTCCAGTGCGCCCCGGCGTCGTTGCTCTTCCACACGCCGCCGCCGGTGGTCCCGATGTAAATCTGATTGGCGTTGTTGGGATTGATCGCGATCGAGTTGACGCGGCCGTTCCAGAACACGCCGCCGCCCGCATCGATCGGGTCAGGTCCGATCGGCTGCCACGTCACGCCATGCAGGCTCGTGATCGGGCTCAGCATGGACGGGCTCATCTTCGAAGGGGTGCCGGGCTTCGCGACGCTCGCGCCGGCATGCGAATTCTGACCCTTGGGCGGCTGGCCGGAATAGGTCGCCACCTTCGGCAAAGCATTCCATTGCCGGAGCGCCTTCTGGTACGCGCCTTTGGGAATCGGACGATTACCGAACGTGCGCTCGGCCCAGAAATGCCTGATGCCCTTGTTGGGGTCGAGCGACTTCAGATTGGCGCCGCCGGCAAGCGGCGTGTTCTCCCCCGCCGACGGTGAATGCCCGAAGATTCCAGCGGCGAGCAGCGTGATGACTCCCGCCAGCACCAGCGCGTACCAAAGCTTGTTGCGCATTTTTGCCTCCCCCGAGACAGGCATTCGAAGGGGCGGCGGCGAATCGAAACCATATCGGCTGCCGCTGCCTCGCCTTCGAGATGCGACGCCGAATATCTATTCCAGTCATCACTAAGTCAATGAAAAAGTCTGTTACACTTCAAAAATTAATCAAAACTAATAACTCCGATAATAAAAGCTTGTTGAGGATAAATTGGTGCCAAAAATGACAACGTTCAGGAAGCAGAGCCACGCATCCCAACTATGACCTGATTCGCAATGGCGAGGGCCGTCCCATACCCGGCGACCAGGCGCTGCCCAAGCGCCGACAGGGGCTACTGAACGATGATCGGGATGCGCACGTCGAAGGAGGAGTCGGTCGCGAGACCGGCCTTCATCGCCGGCACGAAGCGCCATTGCCGCAGCGTGCGCAGCAGAATTTCGTTGAGCCGCGGGTTTGCCGTGGGCTTCACCAGCGTCACCTTGACCTTGCCGTCGTAGGAGACGTCAAAATGTGCAATCGCCTCGGTGTTAAAAGTTTCTTCGCGTAGATCGTCGGGAATCTCAGGCGCGGGCGAGTAGATCGCGCGCACTCCCAGGCTGTCGCTGCCCGGCCCTGCTCCGCCGCCGCTTCCTGCTTTCTCCTGCGTGGCGGCGCCCGGGGCGCCGGAGCGGGTCGAGGCGCTTTTCGCGCCCGCGTTCGGTTGCGCCGCCGGCTGCCTGTGCGCGCCTTCTACGGGGGCCAGCGTCTTTGGCGCGACTTTCTCGACGCTCGGCGCGGCCTTCTCGGCATTCGGCAGAATACGCGAATGGACCGCGACGCTCCTGCGATGGACTTTTACCAGCGGCCTCGGTTTGGCCGCGGTCGGCGGCGCTGCCGGATGCGGCGCCTCGGCGGGGCCGCCCTGCAGGCGGGCCGCGGGCGGCGGCGGAATTTCGACGATTCGCGCCTCGACGGGCCGGGGTTCGGGCGGCGGCGGCGCCGTAAGCTGTAGAACGAACCCGAAGGCGAGCAGCACCGCGATCCAGATCGCAAGCGCGAGCGGTGCAACCCATGCGAGCCGCCGGCCCGGCTCATCGAGAAGCGGCGACGCGGTTTGAATCGCTCCGGGCATCGTCATTCAGGCCGGCGGCTCATTCGCGCTTGACCGCGATCAGGAAGTGCTCGACGCCGGCGCGCCGCGCCTGCAGCATCGCCTCGATCACCAGACCCTCGGGCGCGGCCCGATCGGCATTGACCACCACGCCGCGGTCGCTCGCGCCCTGTAGCATCGCCTTGAGTGTGATCGCCATCGTCGCCAGCGTGGTCGGCGTCTTGTCGAGAAAAATCTTCCTGTCCTTCGTGATCGTGAGCGCGACCGGCTCCTTGTGCTGGAGATTGGGGGCGTCGCCCTGCGGCAGATTCACAGTGAGCGAATTCAGGCTCTGCATCGACAGCGAGGCGAGGATAAAGGTCACCAGCAGGAAAAACATCACGTCGATCATCGGGATGATCTCGATCCGTCCGCGCCGATAACCGCGTCCCCTGCGCAGTTTCATGGGTTCACCCTCGCCTGACGCACGCTTGCGCCGAGGCCCGCGGCCGCCGGCGCTGCGCCGAGTTGCTCATCGAGGCGAATGTGATCGACGAGCTTCGATCCCAGCCGTTCGAGATGGTCCAGCGTGCGCGACTGGGTACGCGCGTAGAAGTTGAAGCCGAACAGCGCGATGAGCGCGATGAGCAATCCGAGCGCGGTCGAAATCAGCGCCTCGGCGACGCCCGCGGTCACCTGGGCCGGCGCGACCAGGCCCGAACCGCCGATCACCTTGAATGCCTGCATCATGCCGGTGATCGTCCCCAGGAGACCGATCAGCGGCGCGGCGGTGACCACGGTCTCGAGAATCCACAGGCCGCGGCCGAGATGCCTTTCGATTTCGCCGGCCTCGTCGCCGGCGCGAGATTCGACCCACCATGCGGGCCTCGCACGATTGGCGCTAATCACGCCGAAGAAACGACGGTAAACATTGACCGGCGCCAGCGCGGCCAATTGTCGCTCCAGCTCGTCCCAGGAAAAATCGTAGGTCTCGACCAGGTCGGCGAGCGCGCGCGGCATCCGCAGGCATCGATAATAGGCGACCGCGCGATCCACGATGATCAGCACGCCCAACGCTCCGAGCAGGAGCAATGGATAGACAAACGCCCCGCCGTACCGCAGCTCGCCAAAAGCACCGGCAAGTTCATTCATGACTGAGGCCTCGTCCCTGTTGTCCGTACGTCCGCCGCAGGTGCGCTCACTGAACCGCGCCCCGATGCAACGGCGGCAGATCCCATTTGATGCCGCCATAGAAGGCGCGCCTTGGTCCGTATTGGGCGGCAAAGACGCCGATTCCCGTACCATTGCGGACCTGGTAGGTGCGGTCGTTGAGATTGATCACCGCGGCACGGATTTCGATCGGACCCGCATGCGGAAGAACCACGCGCCTGGCGACGCCGGCGTCGATCTGGATGTAGCACGGCAGGTTCCCGGTATTGGCGAAGCCGCGTCTAAGTCCGCTGCCGTAGATTCCGTCGATGCTGAAGCGGAGGCCCTGCCAGCGATAAATCGCCCCGGCTGATGCCGAAAAGGTCTGGTCGTGGTCGAGGAATACGTAGTGATTCGCGATATAGGCAAGTTCCTGCGGGGTGAAATTGAATTGCCCGGATTCGACCTGCGTGCCCTGCGCCACGCCGTAATCGAAGTTTTCGTACGCCTCGAGGCTGCCGTGCGAGTAGGAGCCGGTCTGTTCGACGCCGTACACGCGGCCTTTCGCGTAGTTGAAGGTTTCGAAGATCAGCGCCGGTCCGAACTGGCCTTCATCGATCAGGTCGCTCGCCTTTTTGTAGTAAGCGTCGATGCCGAGGGTCAGGCCTGGGATCACCTGCTGCGTAATCCCCGCGTCGAAGTAATGGTCGCGCTCGGCAGTGGGATTGCCGTTGCCCAGCGAGGGCGGCGCTCCGGTCGTCGCCGCCAGGCTCTGGATCGACGCGACCGTCACCAGCTCGGTCGGCGGCGGCGTGAAGTAGCGCGCATAGGCGGCGTGGAGCGTGGTGTTTTGGAACAGATTGTAGGCGGCGCCGACGCGCGGGCTCGCCTGGTCGGCGCGCGTCAGTCCGTCGTAGAGATCGAAGCGCACGCCATAGTTGATGGTAAGCTTCTCGATCGGCTTCCATTCATCCTGCGCGTACGCGCTGTAGATCCAGGTCTGCAGCGCCGTGTTGTCGACGATCGAGATTGGAACCGTGGCGGGAATGCCGGTGCTCCGATTCACCGGGAAGGCCGATTCGTGATTATCGATCTCGGCGCGTTCCGCGTCGAAATAGCCACCGAGCCGAAAGACGTGCGACTTCATGGCCCGGTACGTGGTATCGACCTGCACGCCATTGCCCCAGTCGCTGCGGAAGACCCGCGAGGCGGCGCCGTCGTAAATCAAATCGCCGACAAAATCGGGATAGAACGACACCGTCGAATAGCGGCTGAATGGAGCGATCTGGTAGTCGACGTTCGAGCCGATCGTTCCGTGGATCGAGAACACCCCGAAATAGTTCTGCTCGAATTGGTTCTCATCGACGCCGGCCGACGGATAGGTCGGCACGCTCGCGAGCGTGAAGACCTGCGGCTGGTCGGGGCTCGCCGGGATCTGGAAACGGTTTATCGCCGATCCCGCGATCAGGCTGAGCCGCGTCGTCGGGCCGAGAAAATAGGACAAGTATCCGAAGCCCTGCCCCTGGTAGGACTGATCGTGGATCGGCGAGGGACCCGGCGTCGGCGGCTCGACCCCGCGCGTCGTGCTGAAGTACTGACCCGTGACAAAGTAACTGAACTTGTCGATCGAGCCGCCGTACTCGAAGCTCGGCTGGATGGTCGAGCGTTGCCCGCCGTAGAACTCGACGTCGCCGCCACTATCGAGCAGACCGTCCCTGGTCTTGACGTCGATCACGCCGGCGGTGCGCAGCCCGTATTGCGCCGGCAAGGCGCCGGTCAAAAGGCTGATGCTTTGCGCAAAACGCGGGCTCAACACCTGGCCGAAGCCGGTGATCCCCTCGGGCAACTGGACGCCGTTTATCCGGTACTGCAGGTTGGCATGGTCGCCGCGCACGTGCAGCTGGCCGTACGAGTCCTGCACCACGCCGGGCGCCTGGAGCAGCACGTCGTTCAGACCGGTGTTGGCGCCTTCGGGCAAGTCCCGGATCGCCTGCTGACTGAAACGATACGCGCTGCCGCCCGTCTCGGACGACAATCCGTTGCGCGCCTTGCTCAGGCGGTGAGCCACGACCGTCATGCTGAGCGCGGTTTCAGCCTGCAGCGCGAGGGTTACCGGATTCGCGCCCTTTGCGCCGACGGTGACGATGGCGGTAGCGGGGCTGAATTGGTCGTGGGTGGCAACGATCGCGTAGGTTGCCGGCGCGATGCGATCGAATTTGAAATGGCCCGCGGCGTCGCTCTGCGTGCGCGCTACGCTCGCGCCCGCGGCGCTTTGCAGCTGCACCGCGGCTGCGGCGACCGGTCGCCCGAGCGCGTCGCTGACCGTTCCGCTGAGCGTCTGACGCGGACCGCTTCTGGAAGCCTGCGGCGGCGCGCCCGCGCAATCGGCGACGTCAACCGAAAATCGAGTCCAGAAAATGGCGAATCCGAGCACCAGCAAACACAACGATCGCATCGCGCGCTCCTCGACCGGCAACGCCTCGCGGCACGCTCGATCTCGCGGGCGAGCCGGCGCGCGGCGACACGCCGCGCACTGATTTTTCCGACTGAATGAAGCGGAAGAGCCTAGAGCGGCGCGGGAGGCGCGCGACCGAAGCGATACGAGCGATAGGCGGCGACGAGCGCCCGGCGGGGCGCGTCGAGAACGCGCGACAGGGCCGGCGCCGGTGCAACCGGGTGTGGACTGACGGCGAACGCGCCCGGGCTGTGGAAACGGACCAGGCAGAGCCCGCAAAGCCCGTCGGCGACAGCGCTCGCGCTTGCGGATACGGATTGGTGCGCGGAAGGGACGGAATGAAAATGCGCAGCGCCGGCAGTTTGCGCCAGCAGCAGGACCGCGGCGCAAATTCCAGCGATTGCGCGAATCCACCGCTCGAGTTTGCGCTGCAGCTTGATAGGCATTGAAGCATCGCCGTCCGCGGCGGTGCCGCAGCCGGTCGCAAGCCCACCTAATCTGTCGGCTTTCGCAAGGCCGATCAAGTCAGGCACGTCGCCGCGGCTGCGCCGCGAAAACAGCTAGAGGCGCCGCGCCCGGACCACACGCTCGATACCTGCCAGGTCGCCCACGCGCGTCAGCGCCTCGCAGCCTGCGCCTCGCATCATCGTTTCGATCGCGCTCGCCTGACCGGCCCCGACCTCGAGCATCACTTCACCACCGCGCGCAAGCCAGCGAGGAAGACCGCCCGCGATCCTGCGGTAAAAGTCCAATCCGTCGCGGCCGCCCGCAAGCGCCGCTCGCGGCTCGAAATCGCGCACCTCGGGGGCGAGTGTGCGCAATTCGTCCTCAGCGACGTACGGTGGGTTTGAAACGATCAGATCGAACGGAGCGCGGCTGGGCTCGAGCGCGGCCCAGCAATCGCCCGCGCGCAAGGCTATTCGCGCGGCGCATCTGTGACGCCGCGCGTTTTCGCCGGCGATTTCAAGTGATACTTTAGATATATCAGAAGCGACGATCCGCGCGGCGGGCGCATGCGTTGCAATCGCAATCGCGATCGCACCGCTGCCGGTTGCAAGATCCAGCACCGCGGCCGACGGCCGTCCGCGCAGAAAATCCAGCGCCGCCTCGACCAGCGTCTCGGTTTCGGGGCGCGGGATAAGCACGCCGGGCCGGACCGCAAGCTCGAGCGAATAGAACTCGCGCCGTCCGACGATGTACGCGAGCGGCTCGCGCCGGGCGCGCCGCGCGACCATCGCTGCGAAACGCTGCGCGGCGGCGCGGTCGAGTTCCACGCCGCCCGCAACCACCGCGGCGCGCGAGACGCCATAAGCGGCCGCCATCAGCAGCTCCGCGTCGAGCCGCGCGGTTTCGATTCCGCAGCGCTGAAGATGCGCCGCAGCGGCGGAGATTGCCGCCGCGGCGTCTTTGCGGGGCATGCCCTGCGCGTCTGCGATGGCCTGGCGCGCCACGGCCGGTCAGGTGCTGAGCGCCTGGGCCTGCTCGCGCGTCGCGAGCGCGTCGATAATCGGATCGATCGCGCCGTCGAGCACCTGGTCGAGCTGATGCAGGGTCAGGTTGACGCGATGGTCGGTCACGCGCGATTGCGGAAAGTTATAGGTGCGGATGCGCTCGGAGCGGTCGCCGGTGCCGACCATCGAGCGGCGCGTCGCGGCAATTTTGGCCTCCTGCTCGGCCTGCGCCGCCTCGAGCAGCCGCGCGCGCAGAATCTTGAGCGCGCGGGCCTTGTTCTTGTGCTGCGATTTTTCGTCGCGGCACACGATTACCATGCCGGTCGGGATGTGCGTGATGCGCACCGCCGAGTCGGTGGTGTTGACGCTCTGGCCGCCCGGCCCCGACGCGCGCATCACGTCGATCCGGAGATCCTTTTCCTCGTTGATGTTGACTTCGACGTCGTCGGCCTCGGGCATCACCGCCACGGTCACAGCCGAAGTATGGATACGGCCCGAGGCTTCGGTCGCGGGCACGCGCTGCACGCGATGGACACCGCCTTCGAATTTGAGCCGGCTGTAGGCGCCGCGCCCGGCGATGAGCGCGATCACTTCCTTGACCCCGCCGAGGCCGGTGGTGCTGAGGCTCAACGCCTCGACCTTCCATCGATGGCGTTCCGCATAGCGCGAATACATCCGGAACAGCTCGCCGGCGAAGAGCGAAGCTTCCTCGCCCCCCGTACCGGCGCGGATTTCGAGCAGCACGTTGCGCTCGTCGTTGGGATCGCGCGGCGCGATGAGGGTCTTGATGCGTTCCTCGAGTTCGGCCTGGCGCTTGTGCAGCGCGGGCAGTTCGCCGCGAGCCAGCTCGCGCAGCTCGGAGTCGTCGCCCTCGAGCACGGCGCGATGCTCGGCGATCTCGTCGAGCAGACGGCGATACTCGCGAATCGCGCCGATCACCTCGGCGAGCGAGGCATGCTCGCGAGCGAGCGGCGCGTACTCGCGATTGTTCGCGATCAGCGCGGGATCGCTGATGCGGCGCTCCAGTTCGGCGTAGCGCTCTTCAATTCCCTTGAGCTTATCGAGCATTCTGACCCGTCAGCCGAGGCAGCGCGCAGGCCGCCGCGCACAAAAATAGCGCAGCCACCGAACTTCGGAACGACCGCGCCATCAAGAACCGATCCCCCGCCCGCCCGGACGCATCATGTGCGCCGCGGGCAGCGGAGGTTGCTATGCTACTTTGCGACCATACTTGCGATTGAACCGCTCGATCCGGCCGGCGGTGTCGACCAGGCGCTGAGTGCCGGTGTAGAAGGGATGGCAATTCGAGCATACCTCGACCTGCAGCTCGCTCGCGGTCGAACGGGTCTCGAACGTGTTGCCGCATGCGCAAGTGACGACGCAGCGACGGTATTCGGGATGAATCGCGGGTTTCATTTGCTTCACTCGCTTGGCAAAACTCTAACATGCGGCGGCATCGCACTCAATTGACCTGTTTGTCTGCCGCTGCAAGCCAACATAACCACGACTGGGGCGCTTGTCATTGTCCGCCCGGTGTTTCGGTAGTAAACTCAGGCGCTTGCGAAGCAATTGCAGCACGCCGGCATGAGCCGCGCTCGCTCTCGGATGCTCGCTCGCTATGAGCATGGTTTGCAGGATGCGCCGCGGCGCGGCCGCGATAGCACTAACCCTGACGCTTGGGGCCGCGGGATGGGCATCGGGATGCTCATGGCAGAACGCGAGCGTCAGCGCTCCGCCCTCGCCGCCTCCGGCGGCCGACGCGCCCCACGTCCTAACCAGCCTCTCGCAGCTCTCGTCGAGCGACCCGGACAGCGCCGAGCTCAAGACCGCGGCCAAGGTGCTCAAATCAAGTCCCGCCCCTCGGCAGAGCGCGCAGGACGCCGAATCGGTGGGCGAGGATCGGCCCTCCGTGCTGCGCCGCCTCTATCTCGAGGACCCGACCTCGCCGCGCTATGCGCCGACGGCCATCCCGCACACGGAAATCCGGCTGCTCAACGCCAAGGCCGCTCAGTATCCGGACCTCGCCAACCTGCTGCTGACCCAGTTGATAGCCGAGATGGTCCAGGACGAGAAGGTGCCGCCGCTCGCCAAGCTCGAGTTGAGCGAGGACCCGCAACCGGTGATCGTCACCGCGATCCTGGACGATCGCGGCCAGCTGAAGGAGCTGATCTATCGGGAGCATTCGGGCCTCGCCGCGATCGACAATTTCGTGATTGCCGCGTGCAAGGCGTCTTTGTGGGCGAACAACGCGCCCAAGGGAGCGCTGGCCGCGGACGGCAATTACCGTTTGCGTATCGAGGCTCAGCTTAGCAAATATAGTACTGACCGGGAGGGGAATCAGACATTCATCACTCGGCTCGGTCTGGGAATCATGTGATCCCGGGCCTGCGCGTATTTCCCGCCGGGGGTCTCGACAACTCCAATCGCCAACGCGAGGTGCGATGACAGTTAAAACCCAACTGCGGCTTGTCCGACGACGCTCCGATTCCGTCGCGCGCGAGGCGTTGCGCTACGTGCCCAATGCCGGGCTTTCGGTTCCCGTCGTCACGATTCTCGATCGCTCGGGCGAGGTGCTCGAAGACGAGCAGCGCGCCGTAGTGCGCTGGGCGGTGCAGGACGGATACGGCGGCAACATAGTATTCGCCGCCGGCACCACCGGCGAATGGGACAAGCTGGACAATCCCCGCCGCCAGCAAATCGCACGCGTGGTGGTTGACGAATGCCGGCGCATCCGGGCCGGCGCAGTCGCGGTCGAAGCCTGGATCGGCATCACCGGCCACACGCGGCGCGAGACGCTGGAGAATCTCGAATATGCGCTGGAGCTCGAGGCCGAGGCGGCGGTGGTCGCGCCGCTTTCAATCCGCGATGCCGAGGACCCGGTCGATTTCGTCAACCGCGAAATTAACGCGCTGTTCGAGCGCGCGAAGCGCAGCATGCCGGTATTCCTCTACGACAACGCGGAGATCTCGGCGCCCGGCCACGCCCCGCACATGCATACGCGCGACGTCAAGCAGATGAGCCGGATGGAGTACGTGCGCGGGGTCAAGGTCACGGCGGGCAAGGCCGTGCTCGGCAACTACACGCGCGCAGCATCGCACTTCAACCGCGGCGGCGACTTCGCAATCTACGCCGGCGACCCGTACTTGATCTTCGACCTCTACGCGCCGCCCACGGGGGCCGGCGGATGGACCCGGCATTACTGGAACCGCTACTGGACGCGCGATTCGCTGCCCTATGGCATCGTCGCCGGTCCCAGCAACGCGATGCCGCGCGAATGGCAGCGGGCGTTGCGCGTGTGCCGCAATGGCGACGCCGCCCTGATGCGCCGCTACGCGCAGGTGCTCGAGGAATTCCGCGCGGCCTGCGAGTTCAGTCGCGGCGGGCGCGTCTTCCGCCCGACACTCGCCTGTCTCAAGGCGGCGCTGGCGGAAATGGGCGTCTGCCGCAGCGAGGCGCTGGCCCCAGGCACACCCGCATTCAGCGACGGCGAGCGCCGCGAGTTCGCGCGCCGCTTCAGGGATCTGCGCCGGCGCGCCGCGGCGACGCTCGAGCCGGGATGGCTCAGCGAACTGGAAGCGGAGCGCCCGCAGGTCAAACGCGCACGCAAGGATGGCTGAACCCAGGCTCGACGTCGCCGGCTGCGGCAGCATGGTGGTGGACCTGTTCTACCGCACGCCCAGGTTTGTCCGCGCCGAGCAGAAGGTCGCGCTCGATGCGCATCGCGGCGACGGGAGAATCGAGCGCGCCGAGGTCGGCGGCCTGGTGCTCAACCATCTCGGCTGGGCGCGCGTACTCGGCCTGGAAACCGGCGTGTTCGGCAAAATCGGGCCCGACCGCAACGGCGAGTTCCTGCGCCGCGGGATGGAGCAGCTCGGGATACGTCATCACCTGACGCTCGACGGTTCCGCCAGCTCGTTCGCAAAGGTGTTCGTCGATGCGCACGGCGGACGTGCAATCTATATGGCGCGCGGCGCGACCGCCGAGCTCGCGGCCGAAGAGATCCGCCGCCGCCACGGGGCCTTTATGCGCCGCGCGCGCATGGTCACCAGCGAAATCTCGCAGCTTCCCCTGCGCACGGTCATCGCCGTGCTGCTCTACGCGCGCGCCAATTCGATCCCGACCGTGCTCGACGTCGATCTGCCGCCGGCGGAGGCCTGCCAGTCGCTCGGCACCCGCGCGGAGCTGGAGCGGGCGCTGAGCCTAGCGACGATCCTCAAGTCGGCGAAAGCGGCCGCGCGCGCGCTCGTGGGCGGCAGACGCGACGCGCTGGCGCTCGCCCAGACGATCCGCGCCCGCTATCGAAACCAAGCCGTAGTGGTCACGGATGGCGAGCGCGGATGCGCGATCGCAGCCGCGGGCGCAGCGCTCAAGCTGCCCGCGTTCGCGGTCAAAGCGATTGACACCACCGGCGCCGGCGACGCTTTCATGGGCGCGATGCTCGCCGGGCTCAGATGGGGTCTGCCGTGGAACGCGATCGGTACGCTGGCCAATGCAGCGGGCGCGGTGTGCGTCGGGCGGCTGGGCGCCTTTCCCCCGGGCTTCGAGGTGCGCGAGGAAGTGGTCGCGCTGTTTCGCCAGGCGATGCCGCATCAGGCGCCGCCCATGCCCGCCTCAGCGCCGCCGGCCGAGCGCGCACTCGACCCCTCGCTCGAAGTCGGCCGCTTTCTCGAGCTTTGCGTCGGCGAGCTGGGCACGCTCAGGCGCGAGATCGATCTTGGCCAGATCCGGGCCGCGGTCGACATGATTCGCAGCGCGGAAAGCCGCGGCGGCCGCGTCCATCTGACCGGCGTCGGCAAGCCCGAGCACGTCGCGCGCTATGCAGCGAGCCTGCTCTGCTCGATCGGCACCCAGGCCACGTTTCTGCATGCGACCGAAACCCTGCACGGCAGCCTCGGCCAGGTCGATCCCAGGGATGTCGTGATCGCGATCTCGAACAGCGGCAACACGCGCGAGCTGTGCGAAACCGCGACGGCGATCAAGGAGCACGGCGCACAGCTCATCGCGGTGACCGGCAATCCGGGCTCCGACCTGTCTCATCTGGCCGACCTGGTGATCAACGCGCCGGTCGAGCAGGAGGGCGGGGTGCTCGGCCTCGCCCCGCGCATCAGCGTGCTCGCCGAGGTATGCGTGCTCGCCGCGCTCTCGGTCGCGCTCGAGGCCGCGCGCGGCCTGACGCTCGAGCAATACAGCCGATGGCATCGCGCGGGCGCGCTGGGCGCCGCCGCGCGGCGCCTGGTCACGGCGCGGCCCGCGCGGCGCAAGCTCAAGGCCATAAAATAACCGCGCGGGCCGGCCGCGGCGGCGCGCGGCGCCGCGCGCTCGGCGGCAATCGCCACGGAGGACCGATCGATGAAGTACGGGATCGCCGTCCGCAACATGGGACCGCAGTCGACGCGGGCGACGATGCTCGCCTGCGCCCGCGCGGCCGAGCAACTCGGCTTCGACGCGCTCTTCGTTTCCGATCATCTGGCGCTGCCGCCTGACGACATCGAAGGCTCGGGCGGCCGCTATCTCGAGGTGCTGGCGACGATCGCGTACCTGGCCGGCGCCACCGAGCGCATCCGCCTCGGCATCTCGGTGCTGGTGTTGCCGTACCGGCCCGCCCTGCTCACGGCCAAGCAGGTGGCGACGATTCAGGAGCTGTCCGGCGGGCGCATGGTCCTGGCCACCGGGGTCGGATGGATGCGGCGCGAGTTCGCGGCGCTCGGGGTCGATCCGCGAAAGCGCGGCGCGCTGACCACCGAGACGCTCCGCGCGTTCCACCGGCTGTTCGCGAGCGACGTCGCCGAATGCGACGGCGAGCTGGTGCGCTTCGCGCCGGTCGTGTTTCTGCCGCGTCCGCCGCGTCCGCCGATTTGGATCGGCGGCAACGGCGACAACGCGATCGCGCGCGTGCTCGAGTTCGGTGACGGATGGCATCCGATGCTGCCGGCGGAAAAACTCGCTCCGGCCGTCGCCGCGCTGGTCGCGCAGGCGCGCACGCGCGGCCGCCCGCAGCCGGAAATCGTGGTACGCCGCGGCATCAAGCTCGACGATATCGCCGCGGCGCGCGCTCAGCTCGAGGCCGAGCGCGCCGCTGGCGCGACCTATCTGATCGTCGATCTGGGCCGTTACGCCGACGATCGCGAGTTCATCGCCAAGGCCGAGACGTTCATGCGGCGCGTCGCGCAATAGACAACGCGCCCCTTCGCCCGGGCGCGGGACTCGCCGCGCGCATGTGGTGCGCGCGCGGCGAATACCGCCTCAAGCGGACGCCCGGGGACTTCCGGTTAGATCAGCTTGTCGCGCCTCAGCTCCTCGATTTCCGCCGGCTGCATCCCGAGCAGCTCTCCATAGATGCGCTCGTTGTCGTGGCCGACGCCGACCGCGCCGCGAAAGATCCTGCCCGGCGTGGCCGAGAACTTGGGCACGATGCCGATGCCCGTAACCGGACCGGCCTGCTCGTCATTCCACTGCACGTGCATCTCGCGCGCGCGGTACTGCTCGTTGTCCGCCATGTCCTTGCTCGACATGATGCGGTTGCACGCGACGTTGTGCCGGTTCATGTGACGCACGACTTCGTCGGCCGTGCGTTCATTGATCCAGCCGCGCAGCAGCGCGTCGAATTCGATCCCTTCCATCGATTCGATGTCGAGCCGCGCCTTCTGCCATTTGGGATCCGCCGGATCGAGTCCGATCGCGCGGACCAGGCGATCGTAAACCTCGCCGATCGCGCCCAGCACCACCCATCCGTCCTTGGCCTCGAAGCTGTCGAGCGGCTGAAAGCCCTGGGCCTTGTTCCCGGTCCGCTCGCGCACCAGCCCCTGCTGGAAGTACTCGACCATCGTGCCGCCGAGGGTGCGATGGATCGCTTCGTACTGCGCGATGTCGATCGCCTGGCCCTTGCCGAAGCTGCGCGCGTAGGTCAGACCGGCCAGCGAAGACCACAGCGTGAACAGCGCCGTGATGTAGTCACCGGTCCACGGCGCGGCGCGCGAGGGCGGCGATTCGGGAAAACCGGTCTGGTACATGATGCCGCCGAAGGCCTGGCCCACGATGTCGTACGAGGTGCGGCCGATGTAGTCGGGATGCCCGTACTGGCCGTACGAGCTGACGTGCGTGATCACCAGTTTGGGGTTGATCTTCCACACCGACGCATCGTCGAGGCCCCATCTGGCATAAGTGCCCGCCTTCGAGCTTTCCATCCAGATGTCGGCGCGCTCGACCAGGCGCAGGAAGATGTCGCGCCCGCGCGGCCGGCTGAGGTCGAGCGATATGCAGAAGACGTTGCGCCGCTCCTGCACCCAGTTGGTCGCCGTCTCGCCCTTGCCGTCGCGCGTCTTGAGCCTGATACCGATGGTACGCCAGCCCACGTCGCCGACGCCGGGACGCTCGACCTGGATGACCTCGGCGCCCATGTCGGCGGCGAGGGCGGCGCCGAACGGCTGCGCGATCAGGGTTCCGCTGGAGATGATTTTCACTCCCTGAAGCGGCCCAAATGCTTCGGGTACAAGGGTTTTCTCCGCCATCGTAACCTCCCGCCGATGCGCTGAAGACGAATCATGCACCGATCGCGGCGAACGGGGCAACCCGCGCGCGCGTACGAACACCGATAAACGTCTCTCCGGCACCTGCGCGATCGGACTTCGCCGGACGTTTGCCGGTTCGCCGGGCCGGGTTATTATAGGTCATGGCCGCTCTCGCGGCCCGCTTTGGGATTGATCGCGTCGTGCACAGATTCTCTGCTCATTCGATGATCGATCTTCGCGCAGCGCGGCCGTTCAGGGCTGCGCTGCCGACAGGCGGCGCGGGAGGTTTGTCGCGATGAATGACAGCATCGACCGGCGCGAACTCGCCTTCAAGGCGCTGGCCGGGCTCGCGGGCGCCGCGCTCGGATGGATTCCGGTCGAGCTGGTCAGCCACGGGCACACGATCACGCAGGTCGAGAGTTTCTGGACCCAGGTTCTCGGGATCGTTTCGATGGCGTTGTTCTGGGGACTGGTCGGCGGCCTGATCGTCGGCGCCCAGGGCAAATCGCTGCAGATAACGCCGGCGGTCACGCGCCGCTCGCTCATCGGGCTTCTGATCTGTTTCGTGATTGGAGTGCCGGCGGTCTATTACTCGAACGTCGTATTCACCGCGATCCTGTCGGCCGGCGGATGGGGCGCCAATCAGACCGGTTCCGAACTCTACCTGCGCGCCGCGCGGATTGTCGGATGGGTCCTGATGGGGTTCATCTGCGGCGCCGGCGTGGGGCTGGCCAGCGGCTCGCTGAGCGATCTTGCCGGTTCGCTGCGCAACGTGATCAAGGGCGCGGTCGGGGGATGGGTGGGCGGCTTCGTCGGCGGCGTCGCCTTCGACATCATCGGCGCGAACGCGAGCGGCCTGTACTCGCGGCTGTTCGGCCTGTGTGCGCTCGGCCTGGCGGTCGGCCTGATGATCGGCCTGGTGCAGGAGCTGACCAAGAGCGCATGGCTCAATGTCGAGGCCGGACGCCTGCGCGGGCGCAGCTTCAATATCGACCGCGCGGTCGCAACCCTCGGGCGCGCAGAGGAAAATGTGGTCGGTCTTTTCGGCGACCCCGGCGTGCAGCCGCGCCATGCGGTGATCGAGCGCCATGGCAACGACTACCTGCTCAAGAGCCTGGCCGTCCAGCAGGGCGTGACGGTCAACGGCAATCGGGTCGAAACGGTGACGCTGCGCGAGGGCGACCGCATCGGGATTTCCAATTACGAGCTGAGCTTTCATCTGCGGCGCGCGAGCGCTCCGGGCGCGCGGCCCGCCGCCCCGCCGCGCGCCGCGATCCGCACCGAGGCTGCGCCGGCCGCGCGCGCGCCGAGCGGCGCCGCGTCCGTGCCCTGCCTGATCGACGCGGGCGGCGCGCGCCACGATTTGCGGCCGAGTGCGCCGACCACGCTCGGGCGCGCGATGGATAACGATATCGTAGTCGCCGATGCATCCGTCTCGCGCCACCATGCGACGATCGTCCCGCAAAACGGCGGCTTCGCCCTGCGCGATCTCTCGAGCCAGAACGGCACCTTCATCCGCGGCCAGCGTATCGACGGCGCGCGCCAGTTGAGCGACGGCGACGACGTGCGGCTGGGCGACGCGCCGTTTGTGTTCCATGGCTGAATCGGGCGCGACACGGGCCCGCTTTTGTTCGCAGTGCGGCCATCCGGTGACGGTGACCGACGCGGTATTCTGCAAGCAGTGCGGCGCGAAGCTGGATGGCGCGGCATGGCTCGGCCAGCTCGGATCGCCCGCGGCGATTGCCGTCGTCCTGAGCCTGGTGCCCGGACTCGGACACTTCTATGCCGGGCGCACCGGACGCGCCCTGGGATGGTTCATCGGAACGTTGCTCGCCTATGGAACGTCGCCTTCGCTCGGCGTCCTGATCCATATCGTGTGCGCGGTCTCGGCCGCGCGCGCGGCCACGCTCGACGCCGAGCGGCGCGGGATTCGTTCAGGGGCGTTGACCGCCGAGCACCGCCCGCAATAATTAGCCACGCCGCCCGATGATTGCGCCTAACACCATAGTCGGCGGCCGCTACCGGGTTGTGAAGCCGCTCGGCGGCGGCGGGATGAAGCTGGTCTACCTGGCCGAGGACCTGAGGCTCGCCGCGCGCCGCTGCGCGCTGGCCGAGGTGGTGGACAACTTCACCAACCCCGACGCGCAGCGCCAGGCGGTCGAGGCCTTCCAGCGCGAGGCCGACATGCTCGCGCGCCTGAGCAACGAGCATATCCCCCGCGTCTTCGACCGCTTCAGCGAACAGAACCATCACTACCTGGTAATGGAATACGTCGACGGCGTGACGCTGGAGGACGAGATGAAGCGCTCGAGCGGCAAGCTGGATGCGCGGCGCACGATCGACATCGCGCTCCAGGTGCTCGACACCCTGGTCTATCTCCACGGCCTCGAGCCGCCGGTGATCTACCGCGATCTCAAACCGTCCAACGTGATGATCACGGGCGCGGGCCAGGCCAAGCTTATCGATTTCGGCATCGCGCGCCATTTCCAGCCGCAGCAGAACGCGACCATGATCGGCACCCAGGGCTACGCGCCGCCCGAGCAGTATCGCGGCAAGGTCGAGCTGCGCTCGGACCTGTATGCGCTTGGGGCAACGATGCATCACGCGCTCTCGGGACGCGACCCGGCCAACGAAGCGCCGTTCAGCTTTCCCCCGATTGCGAGCCTGTGCCCGGGTCTCGAGCCGGCACTCGCCAGGCTGATCGATGAGGCGCTCGCCTACGACGTAATACATCGCGTGCAGAGCGCGGCGGAATTCCGGCAGCGGCTCGAAGCGATTCGCGACGGTGTTGCGCCGACCGAGCCGAATGCCGCGGCGTCGGGCGCGGCGCAGGCGAATGGCGGCGTGCAAGCGGGCGGCCCGGCGCAACACCAGGCGGGAGCGGGCGCATCGGCGCCGACGCCGGCGGGAGCGCCCGCGCACGGGCGCTCGCAGCTTCGCCTGCCACTCGGCAATCGGGGCGCGCCGCGCGCCGCCTCGCCTTCCGCGCCGACGATTCTGAGCGCCGCGTCCGATTTCGACTGTCCGCGATGCCGGCGCGCGATACCCTCGGACTCGCGCTTCTGCTCATTCTGCGGTGCCGACCTGAGCGTCGCGGCCGGCAATGCCGGGCAGGCCGACCGCGCCGATCACGAGGCAGAAACCGTGCTGCTCTCCGTGCCGCCGGCGCCCGCGGCCCAAGAACGACGGCAGGGTCCGCCCCGCAGCGCTCAGCTTTATCGCCGGTCGCGCTCGGCGCGCCGTCCGCTCCTGGTGCTGGTGCTGATCTTCGTCGGCGCTTTCGCGGCCGTGCGCGCCGTCTCGTGCCTGAACCTCGGCGCCGGCGATTCCGCGGGCGTCACGCCCGATGCGGGCCGCGCCGACGTCGCGCCCGCCGTCCCCTCCGCGCCTCCCGGCACGGGTCCGCCCGGTCCCGATGAGTCGGCGCGAATGCCGGACGACGTCGCACTTCGGCTCGAAGCATTTCGCGCGGCGCTCGCCACTTTTGGCCTGACCGGTGTGCGCTTCCGAATGGTGGGCGACACGATGGAGTTGTGGGGCACCGTTCCCGACGAGACCGACAAGGCGACGGTGCGGATGCTGGCCTTTAATGTCGCCGGAGTGGCGTCGCTCAGGGACAACATCCGCGTGCAGAACTCCGGACTTCCATAGGCGTGCCATCGAGCTGACACGTCTTTTCCCGGCGCACCCGCAAATGTGACAATCGTCCGGTGATGCTGATCGACCTGCACGTTCATACGCTGCTGTCCTCGGACTCGAATGTCGCGCCCGAGCGCTACGTCGAGGCCGCGGCGGGCGCCCCGCGGCGTCTCGATGCGATTTGCTTCACCGAGCATCGCCTGTTCCCGACCGATGCGGAGCTCGACCGGCGCTACGCCGAGCTGTCGGAAAAATTCGGCGTGATGGTTTTCAAGGGCATCGAAGCGGATACCAACCTCGGCCATCTGCTGCTCTTCGGCATCACGGCCGAGGTGATGCGCCGTTTCGATCTGACCGCGCGCATGCTCAAGAGCGACGCGCTGATTGAAGTCGTCCACGGCGAAGGCGGTGTGGCCATCCCGGCGCATCCGTTTCGCGATTCGGGCTTCGGCGCGCAGCTCGACGATCTGCTGGCGCGTCATGGCCCGGCGCTGGGCGCAATCGAGGCGCTCAACGGCCAGAACTCGGCGCGTGAGAACGAAGCGGCGTTGACGGCGACGGAGAAGCTGGGACTGACCGGCGTCGGCGGCAGCGACGCGCATTTCGCGAGCGCGAAATGGTTTCTGACCTGCGCGACCGAACTCGAGCGCGCGGTGAGCGACGTCGCCGGATTGTGCGCCGAACTGCGCGCCGGCCGCGCGCGCCCTTTTCGGTTCGCCGCCGCCGCCGATCCCGCCGCCGCAACCTAGGCCGGTACCGCGCGGCCGCGGCTCATCCGGACTGCCAGGTTTTGCGCAGAGGGTTCGCGTAGGAGGACAGGCGGCCGCTCGGGACCTGCACGGTTCACGTTCGCGCCTTACGCCAATGACGGATGAGGCTCACACGCTTTACACCTGCGGCCATTCGACCCATCCGATCGAGCGCCTCATTGAGCTGCTGCTGATGCATCGAATCGCCGTGCTCGCGGACATCCGCTCGTTCCCGGGATCGCGCCGCTGGCCGCAATTCAACCAGCAGCCGCTGTCTCAGGCGCTCGGGCGCGCCGGCGTCGAGTACCGATGGCTCAAGCGGCTCGGCGGACGGCGCTCGAGCAAGCGTGCCGACTCCCCGCACGTGGCGTGGACGGTCGCCGCCTTCCGCTCGTACGCGGACTACACCGAGAGCGCCGAATTCGCCGCGGGCCTGGACGAACTGATCGCCATTGCCGCCGACTCACGCACCGCCATCATGTGCTCGGAGGGTCTGTGGTGGCGATGCCATCGGCGGATAGTCGCGGACCAGATGACGGTGCGCGGATGGCGCGTCGAGCACATCCTGCCCGACGGCAGGCTGACGGCGCATCGCCTGCCCGCTTTCGCCTCGGTCGTCGACCGCCGAATTATCTACGACGGCGGCCAGTCGCGGCTGATCGGCTGAAGGCTCGGGCGGCCGGCTAGCGGGCGGCGGCGGACGAGGCCGAGCCGCTCGCCTGCTCCCATGCGGCTTTGACGGCGGCGTAGACCTCGAACGGATCGCATCGCCACGGCAACACGTAGGACGCGGTCCCGTCGCGGAAGGAAACCTTGACGTCCAGCCGACGCTCGGCCTTGCCGCCGACCACGGAGAGGCTGACCGCCTCGATGTCCGCGTAGCTGAAGACCCGCGGCCGGATGCCTTTCACCACCAGCAGCTCGTGCCGGTCGACCGTCATCCGACGCACCGAACGCAGGCGCCATAATCCGCAGGCGCCGAACAGCAGCGCGAGGGCAGCGCCGAAGGGTATCTGCGTGACCGGCCGGCCGTGCGTCCATGCGATCATCCCGACCAGCGCGGCGGCCGCGATCGCGCCGCCAGCCAGCATCAGCCGCGGCACGCCCTCGGCAAACTCATACGGCAGCGGCAGCTTTGGCCATCGATCGATCAGCATGTCGGCCACGAACTGGACGACTTCGTGCGCGTCCTCGAGGTCGTACGGGAGGCTGACGCGCGCCCGCCCCTCGGCGTCCTGCAAATCGACGCACTGGCGCGCGGGCACCGGCTCGAGGCCCGCAATCTCGGTCCAGCCGATCTGACCCGGGCTGGCGTAGTGGACTCCCTGTTCGTCGATCACCACCGGCCAGTTTTTTCGCTCGACCAGGCCGCGCACCTCGCGCATTAACGTCCAGACAAAGAAGACCAGCGCGGCGCCGGCGAATGTCCATACGTACGGCAACCTGAACTGCGGCTGCAGCCACAGTGCGGCGCCGATCGCGGCGACGAAGACAAGGCTCGCGCCGATCGCGATCAGCTGGTCGCGCCGAGAACCCTCGCGTACATGAAATTCGTGAGCGGCCACTGCCTGTCCTCGCAAAGCCCTCCGGACCGGCGCTCTATTGCTGACCCGCGTGACTCGACAGGTAATCGATAATAGTCCTGCGCTCGTCTGGTGAAAGCGGCGCGACTCCGGCCTGTTTCATCCGCTCCCGCATCAACTCCACCTGCGTCCGCCACATCTGGGCTGTCATGAGGCCGGGCTGATACGCCGGATGACAACTGCCACATCTCTTGACATATAGCTGCGCCGCTTCGCTCCCCTGGTCGGGTATTTTGCCGTCTTTACACGACACGAGCAAAGTGAGCATGGCGAGCAAAGCGAACGGAAGCCATGCAAAGCGAAATGATCTAACGGATGAAGTGCGGCCCACGGCTGATCTCGAACGTGAATGCCCGGACCTGACGATATGCGGCTCAGGCCGGGCGGGCGGAGGAAATCTGGCGCCCGAGCTCAGCCGCGAGCGCGGCGATCAGGTTGCGGCGGTCGAAATCCTCAAGTTTTACTTTACGTTCCGCTTCCGCACGCAGCCACACCGGCGCCTTGCCCATCGGGTCGGCCGCAAAGCGCGGAAAGACATGCCAATGGACGTGCGGCTCGAGGTTGCCGAGGCATTCGTAATTGAGCTTGAGCGGCCGCGTCACCAGCGCAATCGCGCGTCCGACCGCGATCGTCTCGTCGAACAGCGCGCGCGCCGTCGCGGGCGCCATCAGATGCATCTCGTCGACGTGCTCTTTCGCCAGCACCACGCAGTAGCCGCGGTAAAATTGCGCGTCGCCCAGGATCACGAACGAATGCGGCAGCTCGGCGATGAAGTCGGTGAAGGTTCCGGCGCGGCATCGCTCGATAAGCGCGCAGATGCCGCATCGCGGCCGGGCGCTCGCGCTCCCGCCCGGCTCATCCGGCAACATCGATCTCTTCGGGCGCGACTTGCACCAGCTTTATCGCCGCGTAGCGGAGCAGCTCGCGCACGGTGTGGAGCTTGTACTCGCGTGCGTAATGGACGGTGCGGATGCCGGTGTTGATGAGCACCTTGAGGCAGTGGATGCAGGGCGTGTGGGTGACGTAGATGTCAGCGTCGCGGATCGCGGCGCCATTGCGCGCCGCCTGCGTGATCGCGTTGATCTCGGCGTGGATCGTGCGCCAGCAGTTCTGCTCGATCTCGCCGTCGGGCGTGCGCGATTCATAGATGAGGCATCCGACCTCGGTGCAGTGCGGCATCCCGGCCGGCGATCCGTTGTAGCCGGTGGCGAGGATGCTGCGGTCGCGCACGATCACCGCGCCGACCTTGGCCCGCAGACAGGTCGAGCGCTCGGCGACCTGCCGCGTGATCGTCATGAAGTACTGATCCCAGCTCGGCCGATGCCCGCCGGCGCTCATCAGAGCCCCTTGAGCCTGACCGCGGCCGGAAGCTGCGGCGGCGCCGGCCGGTAAACGACGCTGTAGGTGTTCTCTTTCGGCTGCTCCTGCGGATTCTGCGTTCCGGGCGCGTACCATGCCGGCACCGGGCTGAAGGTCACGACGAACAGCGCGATGGTCGCCCACGCGTACGCCCGCCGGCGTGGATCGAGCGGCGTCTCCGCGTCCACGGTGGCCGGATGACCCAGGCCGAGAAAGAACAGGAACACCACCCAGAACAGCCATCCGCCCCAGTACACCGATCCGAGCGACAGCGGCACCACCACCATCAACACGCAGGCCACGATAAACAGCCGCGCGATCGTGCGGTGCCATCGCCCGAACAGCGCGTACACCACGTGTCCGCCGTCAAGCTGACCCACCGGCAGCAAGTTGAGCGTCGTCACCAGCAGCCCGATCCAGCCGGCGAAGGCGATCGGATGAAGATTCACGTTGACCGAGTTCGGATCGACGCCGAGCACCGCGTACGACAGCGCCCAGAACAGGATCGAGTTGCCGAGCTGCAGCCCGCCGCCCGCGGTATCGAGCGGCGCGACCTCGGAGAGCTTGAGCCCGACTGCGACCGCAATCACCGCCAGCACCGCGCCGGCCCACGGCCCCGCGGCGCCGATGTCGAACATCACGCGCCGCGTGCGCGCCGGCGAACGCATGCGGATGAACGCGCCGAAGGTGCCGATAAAAAATATCGAGGGGAACGGCGCCGGAATGAAATAGGGCGGGCTCACGTCCACCTTGTTGCGCCGCGCGACCAGGTAATGGCCCATCTCGTGCGCGAACAGGATCGCCATCAGCGGCAGCGAGAACGTGAGCCCCGCGTAAAGATTGGCGAAGGTCGCGATCGGATGCGCCAGCGATACGAATGCGCCGGCCATGTCCGCGCCCGCCATCGTCGTCGTCAGCAGCGTCAGCAGGAAGAGCGCGACGTGCATCCGGGTGACGCCCGGCGGCTGCGCCCGAGATGGCGCAATCGGTTCCGGTTCGTAGGCCGGCGCGGGCGTGACGCGCGGGATGTCGGTCAGGACCTGTGATTCATCGTGTGCTGTGGAGTCATCCATGATGTAATCGCTGCCCGAATCGACCGCGCATCCGCGCCCGATTTTGCGGCGCCTGTCAGGCTCATCACCGGCGTGCCCTGCGAACCTTACGCCGCGCCGGCCGCACGGTTACCGTCGCTCCCGGTCCAGCGTTGAAATACTGCGCGGCGCTGCCGTCGCGCACCGCGATTTCGAGCAGCTCGAAACTTCCGAACGTAGCGAGAGGAGCGCCGCGGCGGGCGTCGCCGTACGTCTCGACTATTTCCATCGGCGCACCCTTTGCGATCCTAACCCAAAGGGACATCGCGGGAAAGCGCGCGCCGAAATGCCCGACGTCCGCGCGCCCGATGCTGCTCACCAGGTTGCCGTAGCCGTCCACATAGATGATCTCGCCGCGCAGCTCGTCCACGCCCTCGCGCGCCTGCGGCAGATCGAGCGGCATGAGTCCGTCGCGAATCGCCGGGCCCAGGGCTTCGAGCCGCACGCCGCGCCATAGATGCGCCGCCGCCGGGGCGAAGATGTCGCGGCCATGAAACGTCGCGCTCACCTGCGTGCGCCGATAGCGCGCCGCGCGCAGCTCGACCGCGCACGCCGGGCCCGCCTCCTCGAGCGCCGGCGCGAGCACTCCATTGTCGGGCCCGACGAAGCGCGCGCCCGCGCGCGTTTCGACCGCGATCGGACGCCGCGCGGTGCCGACGCCGGGATCGACCACGACCAGGAAAATCGTGCGTGCGGGAAACACCCGCCAGCTCTGCGCGAGCGCGATCGCGCCCGCCGCGATCGACTGCGGCGGCACGCCGTGCGTGATATCGATAAGCGGCGCGTCCGGAGCGATCGACGCGATCGCCCCCTTCATCGCCCCCACGTAGTGGTCGCGATAGCCGAAATCGGTGAGGATCGCGATCGGAACGTCGCCGCGCCCGCCCCTCGTGCGCCCCGCCATCGTCAGTTCCGCCGGCGCATTGGGCGCGCCAGCTCCTCGCGAATCGCAGCGGCCAGCAGCGGGAACATGATCTCGTGATGGCCGGTCAGCGAGATGCCGCGCCCGCCGCGCCCGCCCGCCGTCGGCCGCTCGACCACGTTGAGCCGCGGCCGATACTGGCGGATGAAATCCATGTCGGCCGCGCACAGCCCCTCGACCCGCCGTCCCAGGTTGCGCGCGAGGTTGAGCGCCTTAAGAAAAACCTCGGGCATCACCACCGCCGAGCCCAGGTTGAGCACCACGCCGCGCCCGAGCGTCGCCACCACCGCGGCCAGCCGATGGAAATCCGCCATCGTCGCCTTGCCGATAGCGGCGCCGTCGGCCGCCGGATGCATGTGGACGATGTCGGCGCCGAGCGCGACATGCACGGTCGCCGGCGCGCCCGCGCGATACGCGGCGGCAAAGATGCTCGCCTCGCGATAGCGCAGCCGCGCGCGGACGATCTCGCGCCCCACCACCTCGCCCAGCCCGGTCCCCTCCTCCGCGGCAAGTCGCGCCGCGCGACTGAGAAATGCGCCCGTCTCCTCCGCCATGCCGAAGCTACCGTCGGCCAGTCCCTCGCCCACGTCCTCGGACGTGCGCCCGGCAAAGGCCAGCTCGAAATCATGGATGATGGCCGCGCCGTTGGTCGCGATCGCGCTCAGCACGCCGTCGCGCAGGAGCCCGCAGATGAGCGGGCTCAGGCCGACCTTCAGCGGATGCGCCCCGAGCAACATCAGGAAGGTGCGGCCGGCGTTGCGCGCCGCCGCGATACGGCGCGCCAGCTCGCGCAGGTCTTCGGCCGCCAAGGTGCCCGGCAGCGCGGCAAGGAACTCGCGCATCGTCGCGCCCGCGCCCCGCTCGCGCGCGAAATGGCCGCGATCGACCTTGCGCGAGAGGCGGGCCAGCGGCAAGGTCCGCGCGCGCGCCGGATCTATTGGATTTATCGGCTTTTTTCGGTCAAGCGGGGGCGGTTTCATCGGCACCGGAAGTCGGGCGGCACTCGCATGGCGCGGCCTCGGCGAAGAGTGTACACTTACCCGATGCTTCGGGGCAGGCCAACCGCGACCGCCGCACCGCAATCCGACATCGCGCCCGCCGAAACCTCATTCGACCGGCGCCGGTTTCTCCGGATGGCCGGGATGGTCGCGGCCGCCGCGTCGCTCGCGCCCGCCGGCGCGCTCGCGATGATCACGGCGCCGGCGACGCCGCGCCGGCTCAAGTTCTACAATCTGCACACCGGCGAACAGCTCGACATCGTCTATTTTGAAAAGGGCCGCTACATCCCGCAGGCGCTCGCCGAGATCGACTTCATCCTGCGCGACTATCGGCAGAACGTGGTCAAGCCGATCCATCCGCGCCTGCTCGACCTGGTGGTGGCGATCCGGCGCAGGCTGCGCTCCGACGCCGAGGTCGCGATCATTTCCGGCTATCGCACGCCGCAGACCAACGCGATGCTCGCGGCACGGAGCGACGGCGTCGCCCATCACAGCCTGCACATGGACGGGATGGCGCTCGACTGGCGCGTGCCCGGCCGCACGCTCGAGCAGTTGCATCGCGCGGCGCTTTCGCTGCGCGGCGGCGGCGTCGGTTATTATCCGGCGTCAGACTTCGTGCACACCGACGTCGGCCGCGTCCGCTACTGGTAGATTTTTTCTTTCCCGAATTGTCGCCCTCGCGCCTTTTCACCTTTGATAGTCGGTTCGTGGCCGGCCCTCTGAGTCTCCAGGCACGCTATTGGCAAGGGCTCTGCCAATTTCGCGTTCTCGCGGTAAATTTGTGGGCGGATTTGACAGTGCGCGGCGGCGACCCTAGACTTCGACGCGGGCGGGCGTAATTCAGCGGTAGAATGCCAGCTTCCCAAGCTGGACGTCGCCGGTTCGACCCCGGTCGCCCGCTCCACAGCTTCCTCCCGAGTTCAAACCATTCCTGCTCTCACCGCTCTCAAGGCGCGCGCTACAGCGTCGGTCGGCGCGGGATCGAAGGGAAAGGAATGGGATCGTGCGGCGGCGGCTTTGTCTATTTTCCTGGGGCCGGAGCGCGAGGCCGGGCTTCGCCCTTCGCCGGTTCGTCCGGCCGGTGGTGAACCGGCGTTGGCCCGTCCACGCCCGTCAATTCTCTGAGCGCCTGCTTGAGATCAGTGAACCGCTGCCTGCCGAGTCGCCGCTGCCAGTCGGCTTCGAGCCGGCGAACCGCGGCGATGTTGGTTTCGATCACGCGCCATCCGCGCGGCGTGAGCCGGATGACGACCTGCCTCTGAGCACCTTCGCAGTGGCGTTTGAGGTAGCCCAGCTTCTCGACCTGACCGAGCAGATGGTTCAAAGCCTGCTTCGAGATGCCGAGCCGCCTGGCCACCTCCGACGGCCGCATCCCGTCTATCGACGGATACTGAAACAGGCTGAAGTAGGCCTGATTGATATCCCCGAGCCCGCGCTCGGCCAATGCCTGCAGCAGACGGGCGCGCGCCACCTGATGCGCCAGCCGCAGGAGGGCGCCGATGTACGGCGCCTCGGCGAGGCCGGAAATCCGATCGCGTCCGGTGCTTGACATTTGAGTAAAACCACTTTACCTTTGTGGTAAAGTCATTTTACCGCGACAGGCCGGACGAGGCAATCCGGTCGGAGATCCCGGCCGCGGGCGGCCGGCCGCGCTGAGAAAGGAAGAGGGAAAAGCCATGGAATCGGAACCCGCCAACGGCGAACGCATAATCATCGGACAGCTCGAGATTCGTTATCTGGTCGACGGCGCGGCGTCGGGCATGTTCGAACTGACCGTGCCTCCCGGAGCTCACGTTCCTCCGCCCCACAGCCACAGCCGCAACGAGGAGAGCATCTATTGCCTGGAGGGCGTGCTGCGCTGCACGGTCGGCGACGAGGTGCGCGACCTGGAGCCCGGTCAGTGGGGCCATACTCCCCGCGGCGTTACGCACGGCTTCAGCAATCCGCACCGGCATACGGCGCGGGCGCTCGTCGTCCTTACCCCGGACATCGGAGCGCAATATTTCCGCGACGTCGCGGAGGTCGTCAACGCAGCCGGCGGCTCCGACCCGGCCAGGATCGTCGAGATAATGACCCGCTACGGTCTGGTGCTGTCCCCGCCGAAGCCGGCGAAGCGGGCGGGCTAGTTCCTTACCGGCGCGCGCGGCCGCCATCCTGAACCGCGATGGTCAATGTGCCGTTTCGCCGCCGCGCGCGCGGCGCTCACGGACATACGGCGGCCTCCCTGAATTCCCTCGGGCCACGGCTCGCCCGCAGAATTGACCTTTCCGGCCCGGCGCGACGGCCGCTCGGGAAAGCCGCCCCGATATCCATCGATTGGTAAGCAGAGTCGGTTTTCATTTTCTCCACAGAGGGGGCGGAATCTGTTTCCCGCCTCGCGTCGCAGGGCGTCGCTTGGGGCGCGCGTTGGCGATCGCCGGGCGCCGCATCGATTCGATCGCCGCTTGACATGCAAGCGTATTCTTGCCTATATCTCATGCAAGCAATTACTTGCGTTTGATAACACCATGGCCGCGCGCGACCCCGACCTGCTGTTCAAGGCGCTCGCCGATCCGAGCCGGCGCAAGCTGCTCGATCTGCTGCATGCGCACGACGGCCGCACCCTCGGTGAGCTGTGCCGCCACCTGGACATGACGCGCCAGGGCGTGACCCAGCACCTGGACCTGCTCGAGGCGGCGAACCTGGTCGCCACCGTGCGGCGCGGCCGCGAAAAGCTGCATTTCCTCAATCCGGTGCCGCTGCAGGAAATCTACGAGCGCTGGATCGCCAAGTTCGAGAAGCCGCGCCTGCGGGCGCTTTCCAATCTGAAACGACGGCTGGAGAAGGAGAAGACCAATGGCTAAAACGACCTTCGTTTACGTTACTTACATCCGCACGACCCCGGAGAAGCTGTGGTCAGCGCTGACCGACGCCGAGTTCATGAAGCAGTACTGGCTGGGCAATCACTGTGAAAGCCGGTGGACGGCGGGATCCTCCTGGAAGCTTTTGTCCCCGGACGGCCAGGTCCTCGACGCCGGCGAAATCGTCGAGGCCGAACCGCCGCGGCGCCTGGTGATCCGCTGGCAGCATCAGAAGAGGCCGGAGCTCAATGCCGAAGGCCCCTCGCTGTGCACCATCGAACTTGAACCGAGTGGAGCGGCGGTCAAGCTCTCGATCGTTCACACCATCGAGCGCGAACCCTCGAAGCTCATCGAGGCCGTGTCCGGCGGCTGGCCGAAGGTCATCTCGAACCTGAAATCCCTGCTCGAGACCGGCGCCGCCGTCCTCCAGCCCTCTTATCCGACCTGACCTTGGGGGCCGGGTCGAAGCCGCGGAGGTTACGCCTGATGAGAATTCGTCTGTTCCGCGAATGCCAGGCGGTTAACGTTCGATTGTAAGATTCTTCGGCATCTTACCATTTGAGGATAAGATGCCGACTTCCCTATGGTCGTACGCCGAGCGGCTGTTCGAATTTGCTGGGCGCGTTGGGTTTGCAGCCTCGATCGGCGCCGCGCTGCTTGGCTTTCAGATATTCGGACTTGGGGACGGTGGTCCGATTCGGGACCTCGACCGCCGTTCCGCCGCCCGGCGCGATGCCGCGGTCCTTTTCGATATCCTGCGGCGTCCTCGTCACCGCGCGTCCCGACAAGGATCCCGCCTCCGGCACGGGGCTGCCCTGCGCTGCAGGCTGACCCCGCGCCGAACAGGGCGCAGACAATGTGACGACGGCGAAGAACGCGACGCGAAAAAAAATCGTTCCCATGACGCTCGTCATTGCTCGGAAAAGCGAAATTCAGACGTCGATACGTTAAAAATGCCATTCACAACTTTTCAGCAAACAAGAGTGAAAATGTTGATAAGTAATAGTTCCTTAACATGTAAGACGCGATAAGAACAATTGCGTTGTGGCCATTGCGTCAATATGCTGCAAAGCTGACACCTGAAATTCTTCGTGTCGGTTAAAATCGTACGTTTGTCGGCGACCAAATGGGAGGGGGATCGATAATGCGTTCAAAGTGGGTGATTTCGTTAATAATGGTCAGCGCCGCCGCGCTCGTCGCGGCGATTATTAACCAGCGACCGGCAAACGCGCAAAGCGCGTCGCCCATCGCAAATTTCGGCCCCTCGATACAGGCCGCAGCGACAATCAGCGCCGCTCCCGGTGTCGAGCGCGCGTCCGAGACTATCGCCGCCAATGCGGCCCTGGCGCCCTCCGGAGCCATGCCGGCCGTGCTGTCACTGACCCCCCTTCCCACGATGCCGGCGGATCGGTACGCCGCGCTCAAAGCGGCGGCGAATGCGGCGGCAGGTTTGCCTAAAGCGCCGGCGGTTGCCGCGCCGCTCAATGCGCCGGTAATTTCAGGCGGGATAAATTTTCCGGGTGCGCGGCAGGGCGTGGTCGGCACCAGCGCTTTCCCCTCGGATGACGACATGGACGTGTCCGGAAGCCAGGTGGTTCAGCTCACCAACTCGTCGATGTGGGTTTTTTCGAAGACCGGGACCGTCCTGCTGCAGACCTCGCTCAACTCGCTCTTCGGCACCGGTCATTTCGTCGGCGACGTCCAGGTGCTGTTCGACAGCACGTGGCATCGGTGGGTCGTGATGTCCGACGATTTCACGAGCAGCAGCTTGTGGCTCGCGATTTCGAAAACCAGCTCCGCCGTATCCGGCGGATGGTACATCTACCATTTCACCGGTGCGAACTTCGGTGCGCCCAATATACTTGACTATCCGCATATGGGGATGGATCAGGACGCGATTCTGTTCACGGGCAACGTCTTCGATGACACTGACGTGTATATCGACACCGACGTGTTTGCGATTCCCAAGGCCCGTCTTTACAACGGTCTGGGATTCAGCGTGCCGGTATTCGAACTCGGGCTGATCGGGACGATCATGCCGCCGATCCAATTGGGCAAGCCCTTCTATGGACATTTTCCCGTGGATTATTTCGCCGTTGCGGCGTCAGGCGTGGGTCTTTCGCTCTACGCGATGGTCGACGCCAGCACGTCGCCCATCATGTCCGGCGCGAGCACAATTGCAAGCACAACTTTCGCCATCCCGCCGAACGCGGTGCAACCAGGATGTCCAAACGATCTCGATACGCTGGACGGGCGGTTCCAGAACGCCTGCTACCAGGTTCCACCGTTCAGCAGTTTTTCGGACGGCCTGCTCTATTGCGTGCATACGGTGGGCTCGGGGCCTTTTCCCGTCCCGGTGTGGATGGCCTTCGATCCGTCGGGGCCCAGTATCGCCAAGTCAGGCGATTTCTTTCTCAGCTTCACATCGGATGACTTCAACCCGGCGATCGCGGCCGACGCTCTGGGCGACATTTTCGTGACCGAAACCGCGACCGATACGACCGGCAGCAAAAAGCCGATGGTTCTCTTCGGTGGAGCGCTCGCGGCACCCAATCCCGTCGTCGCGCTCAATGCGACGCCGGCCGCGAGCAGTTCCGTTTGCCTGAGCGGCAACAGCGTCCCGGCGAATTCGAGCCCGCAACGCTGGGGAGATTACTCGGCCGCTCGCTTCGACCCGGCTACTTCATTTAGCGGAACTCCCGGCCAGGTGATCGGTTGGATCACGAACCAGAAGGTGGCCGGCGCCAACAATTGGGGCACCAAGATCACGAAGATCAGCCAGTAGTCAGCGGCTGCATAGTCTGAAAAGCGCGGGCGGGCCCATGCGGGTCTGCCCGCGTCTGTCAGTTCCCCCGTCATCGTCGCCCGGCCGCGCGAGGCAGGTCCACACGCGACGCAAGATTGATCTGCGCTCGCCCGATTTGCGAGCGTTCGGGGCAAGCATCTGAGGCGCAAAGCTCGGGACCGCCGCGCCGGACGTAAGCATCGGCGCCACCCCTCAACCGGCAGTGCGCCGGCATTGCCTCACGCCGTCGACGACGTCGATGAGTTTACGAAAAGCGTCCGCCGCCATGCCGCCGATGCGAAAGGGGATCGCACCGGGAAGGCCAGTGGTTCGTTTCAACTCAGATGTCGTGTCGATCGGATGCAGTTGCAAATGTTCGCCGGATCGGAGGTGAGAGTTCACTTGCGTACAGCTCCGGTATCGCCGTTGCTTCAATGCCGGCTCCGTGAGAACGTCTTCGGGCGGCCGGTTCGTGGAAGACGCAACAGCACGCACAACGGCAGATGCGGGATCGGCTGTTAGTTTCGCCGACGTCACGGGCCGGCATTGCCGCTTATCCACATTTGGCGCAGGATGCGGCACAGCGACGGAACAGGTCATGGGAATGCTCGAGCGGTGCGGCGGAAGAGGGCGCTCCGGCATGCAATCCCGGCGTGCCGATCCTTGCCGAAAAGTTGCCGGCTGGTTCGAGCAGGATACGGATTGGGGCGCTGGTTGAATCGCAAAGATTCGATGCTGCTTTTTGCGTTCCGCTTAGCCCTGCTCGTGGCTTCATCGACGATGGTGCCGGCCGCACTCGCCGGCGCTCAGACGTCCGCATCCCCGCCGAGCGAAGAGGAGATGCTGGAGCGGGACTTCACGAATCCGCTTACCACTCTGCCGCAGGTGGTTGTCAGGGACAGTTACTCGCCGGCCAACTACGGCCCCTGCGTGCCGGGGGTCTGTCCCAGGAATGCCGAAACCAATCAATTCATCGTGAGACCGCTCATCCCGCGCATTCCGCCGAACACGCTTCTTCCGTTTATGCAACTGGTGAGGCCGACCTTCACCCTGGTCACGGTACCCGGTTCAAGAGGCGGCACGCGGACCGAATTCGGTGACCTGCCAATGTTCGACATCGCGGTTCTTCCATGGCCGGACCGGCGTAAGACCGGGCTCCTGATCGGGGTCGGAGCGTCGATGGTGTTCCCAACCGCTACCTCGAAAAGCGCCGGCCTGGGCGCATGGCAGGCCGGCCCGGCGCTCGGGGCAATCTACAGCGGCGTCCCAGGGCTGCTGGTCGGATTCATCGCGCAGAACCCGATCTCGTTCGCATACACCTCGCCCGCGCGACGGCCGCAGAACACCTTCGAGCTGCAACCCGTGCTGGCACTTCACCTGTTGGGCAACTGGTACCTGCGATCCGCAGAGGCCAACTGGAACATCGGATGGCGTCGGCATTCCTCGACGATGTTACCCTTGAGCGTCGGGATCGGCCGGACGCTCCTCCGTCCAGGGCTGCCGCCGATGAACTTGTTCGTGACGGGGCAATGGATGGTTTATCGGCAGTTCACTCCGATAGCGCCGCAGACGACGATCAATTTCGGCCTGACGGTTGCGTTCCCATGGCTCAGAAGTTACTGGATGCGAGGCCATTGACGATTGCGGCCAGATGCGCGGGTGGATCACGAACCAGCGAGTGGCCGGCGCCGCAAAGCCGGGGCACCAGCTTCACGCAGATCAGCCGGTAGTCAGCAACCGCGCAGTCTGAGGCCGCGGGCTGACCCATTCGAGTTCGCGCGGCTCAAAGCGGAGAAACTGATTCCGCCCCCCTGCGGGGGAAAATTGACCCAAAACCCGAAAAGCGAGCCAGCGATAAGTTGAGTGTGAGGCGGGCGGCGTGGTCCTCTGAGGACGATGGAGGAGGACCTAGAAGTGGCGAAGAAGGGGCATTCGGAAGAACAGATTCTGCGCGCGTTGCGGCAGGCGGAGAGCGGGAGCAGGGTGAGCGACATCTGCCGCGAGCATGGGATCAGCGAAGCGACCTATTACATCTGGAAGAAGAAGTACTCCGGGTTGGGGCTGAGCGAGTTGCGCGAGCTGCGGCAGTTGCGCGAGGAGAACTCCAAGCTCAAGCGGCTGGTGGCGGACCTCTCGCTGGACCGGCACATCCTGCAGGAGATCGTGCAAAAAAAGCTCTAAGGCCTCGCCATCGACGCGAGCTGGGGCGCTGGACGCAGACGGTCTTTGCGCTCAGCACGCGGCGCGTGGCGGGGCTGATGATGGTCAATCGGTCGACGATGAACTACCGCAGCCGGCGGGATCCGCAGCACGCGCTGCGGGGGCGGCTGCGCGAGCTGGCGGCGAGCCGGGTGCGCTTCGGCTATCGGCGGCTGACGGTGATGCTGAGACGAGAAGGCTGGGCGGTGAACGCGAAACGGATCTATCGCTTGTATCGGGAAGACGGACTGACGGTGCGAACCAGAGTGCGGCGCAAGATCGCGCGGCGGCAACGCACATCGCTGCTCAGGGCCGCGCGACCTGATCAGCGTTGGGCGATGGACTTTGTCAGCGAGCGGCTGTACGACGGGCGCTGGTTCCGGGTCCTGACGGTGGTCGACCAGTTCACCCGCGAATGCCTGCTGCTCCTGGCCGACAGTTCGCTCACCGGGCAGAAGGTGGCGTTGGCGCTGTCCCAGGTAATCGCCGAACGCGAAGCCCCGGAGTCGATCACGGTCGATAACGGCACCGAGTTCGCAAGCAAGGCGATGGACGCGTGGGCGTATCAATACAGGGTGCAACTCGACTTCATCCGTCCCGGCCGGCCGGTGGAGAACGGCTACATCGAATCATTCACTGGACGGCTGCGTGACGAGTGCCTGAACGTGCACGTCTTCTTCAGCTTGGCCGACGTCCGCGAGAAGCTCGAGCTGTGGCGAGATGACTACAACCGGGTACGGCCGCACAGCGCGCTGGACGACTATGCTCCGCGCCAGTTCGTTCAGCACTGGCGGATCGATACTTCACAGATCGCTAGCTTCTCAGCATGGGGATTCGGTGTCAGCAATGCGCCAGACAACAATACCGTCACTGTTGGCCAAGTCACAGTTCCCGCTTTCAACGAGTTAGTTGCCGTATTCAAAGATGCTGCTGATGAAATAAATGGTACTGAACCTATCAGTGTGAACTATTCACAGATCAGTGGTCTCCCTACGTTGGCCCCTGTTACGCCAACTTCATTTACAGGAGATAATTGGGACGCATTTGCCGCTGATGTGTGGAACGGAAACACGCAAAATTTCGGACCCTACTCTACGGGTGCATCTACTGGAGGTGTCCCCATCTATTCCATTCCTCTAGGCTGGGCAGTTGCGCTACCATCTGGGCTGCCATAGGCTGATCTAGAAGATGATGGTAGGACTGTAGAAATCGCGACCGGCGGTCAAGCTTTGAATGCAATCTGGCATGTTAAGCATTGGAGACACTTCGATGAATAGGAAAGTAATTCTAGGGATGATCGCATTCATGATCTTAGGCGGCCAAATGGCGATCGCGCTGGCACAAGATGGGAATGGATACACTCCCAGTCAAGTACCCACCGTCAAGAGCGAGTCAGTGTATAGTACCCCGCCTCCAGGGCAGGTGGGCGGTCCTATTTTAAATCATCCTGAACTGAACACGCCTGACCGCCTGAAAGAAGAGACAGAGGCGGTAAAGGAATACTGCCGGAGTCACGGCTGCAGTTCTGCTGTGGTAGAGCCACGCCCCGGAGGCGAATCGATCGATCGAGCCCAACGCGCGTGGGCGGCATCACATCCCTCAGGAGTTGCAGATCCCAGTGGCACAAATGTGTGCGAGACGGATCCTGCACATCCAGGCGGTCCTGAAATTTGCTATAGGATGAGTGACCATAGTCGCGTGTATCCAGGGAATCCTGGCAAAAATTAGCATTTGTGGGCTTGATCTTTGCGCAGACAGGAAGCGTACCGTGCGCAGTGGCGGTCAGTTCGGCTGCCCTATCCCATGCCGACGCCGACGCTACCTCGCCGCCATCGTGAGGAATTCTTTGAACGACGCCAGCTCCAAACTTGTTGTGCGTATCTCCGCCGGTGAGAGACGCCAGTATCAAACGACCCTCGCTTTCCGGACAGAACCTCCATTCAGAGGACAGCGAGGGTGGCGGGGAAAGGTCTCTTGCTACATTTTGCTACCGCATGGCCTAATTAGGCCATTGCCCAAAAACGTATAACTCATTGAGCTAGCAAATTCAGGCGCAGGCAACGTTAGAGCTCAGCCAAAGCCCGAAACCCTCCTCGTTGGCGCAGACGAAGTTGAACTGCCCATCGTCAGACGAGGTTCAGTTGTTCGACATTCTAATGAACTTTGTGAACATTGTGAACGTTGCCCGGAGGTCGTCCGGTCTCTGGCGCTTGGACAATTAAATCTTCTGAAAGCACGGAAACGCGTGGATCTTCCGCCTACGTTCCTGCCCCCGACGTACACAGTGTTCATTTTCCAGCCTTCATGTCCTAGCCTGACAACAGCAACCAGTTGCTATACGAGTTCGGAGACCGGCAGCAACAACTGTTGCAACTGATCCTCCGCGGGGCGCTCGATGAAAGCGTCATCGATAAGGCGGATGAGATCTTTTTTGGTGCGTGTGACGAGCAGCGATATGAGTATTGCCTTGCGGACGAAATTGAGGGTCACTCGTACGAGGCCGTCGGGAGTTCCATAGCGATTCTCGAATTTACTCTTCTGTCCCGAAGATAATCGCGCGCCGTGAGCGAATGCGCTGCGAACGCCGTAGGCGTCGCTAATGGCATCTCGCACTGCAATTGATCCTTCTCCTAGAAAACCGAGTAGCTTGGCTGCCCGAAAGCGCAGCCGATATCCAAGCTCTAAACGCTCTTCAAGAAGAAGTGCTTCGAGCGCCATCACTCCATTCGCTACGCGCTCCTCGAAGGAAGCCGGATTCATCAGCGCATTGCTGTATCGCTCGAATGCAACATCCCGATGGTCCCATCGGTTCGCGCTCATATCACAAAACTAATCTGGAATTATTGGCTCGAATGCATGCCAGAATCTCAGGAGGCGAGGTTCGTCATCGGAACGAATAAACGCTCGCTCAGAAACGACCTGCCGCGCGCCGCTCGTGACTTGCCCTCGCACAGGATAAATTATCGAATCGCCGGAAAGTCGATAAGAGAGATATTTCACGCTCGCGACCATGAAGAGCCGGAGCATGACTATGAGCTTTTCCACCGCGAGCTGCGCGTCTCGTGGACCCGCTCCCTGGCGCGTGACCGTCGCGATCGCGGATATTGCCCTAGTATAGGACAGTCCCAGATTGATTCCTGGTCCGAAATATGGAACTTCCTGCTCGAAATCTTCACGCGTCGGCCTGCGCAGCACGACTCCAGGACTCGGCACTATCTTCTCGCTCTCAAGGACGAGGCCCTCAAGTTGAACTTCGGCACCGCACTCGAAAGGCGAACGCTCAATGTCATCGAGGAACCGACCAACAATGCCTTCGAATGCCTTTCGGTCAGCGTGCGGGTGCAACTCCACAGCCTTCCCCGCAACAGCGAAAACGAAGCTCTGAAGGTATTGATCGGCGTGCGCACCGATCTCAGCGATATCCTGAAGACTCGCAATCGTCGCTTGAAACTCCCGGGTTTGCGGCACTTCTCTTTGTGCTATCAAGGCGACGGCCATTGCCCAGGATGGTCGAACATTCGTCTCCCCGCGGGCCGACGGCAGTTCAACGCCTTTTTTGCTGTATTTGGGCTCCCCCTCCAGTCGCCAGCGAAAGTAGGCTTGTTGCGACGGCGCGAAGCTACCGTTGTTGCGACCTCGTTCGATTGCCTCAAGGATAGCACCGACGAGCGTATCGAGATTGTCTTTTGTGCGAGGCCTGGTCATCGGCTATCCATGGAACATCGGAAACGCTTGGCGTGTCCGTGGCATTTTGACGTTCAGTATGAGCCGCCCAGACGATCCGTCAAGGACGCCGGCGAGGACTTTCCAACCGAATTCGGTCGCATAACGGATTGCGCCTGCGATCTGCGGTAGTGGCGCTGATCGCGCTTTGTTAGACTCGATGGTCGGGAGCGGGCACCCGATGTTGAACCAACAGACATGGAAGACGGAAGCTCGTGGCCTGCCCCCCGAAAAGCGGCGCGAAAATGAGTTAGAGTCCGTCACCGAGAGGAGACGGACAGATGCGGGCGAGTCGGTTCAGCGAAGAACAGATCATCGGGATCTTGCGCGAGCATGAGGCGGGAGCGAAGACGCCGGAGCTATGCCGGCGGCACGGAATCTCGGAGGCGACCTTCTACAAGTGGAAAGCGAAGTGCGGCGGGCTGGAGGTCTCGGAGGCCCGGCGGCTGAAGGCGCTGGAAGACGAGAACCGGCGGCTCAAGAAGCTGCTGGCGGAGGCGATGCTGGATAACGCGGCGCTCAAGGACATCCTGGGAAAAAACGGCTGACGCGTGCGGCGCGGCGCTTGACGGTTGGCCGGCTGATGGAAGGCCACGGACTGAGCCAACGACGCGCCTGCAGGCTGGTGGGCATCGGCCATTCGACACTGCGCTATCAGCGGCGGCGGGCCAGTGATGAGGCGGTGCGCAAGCGGCTGCGGGAGTTGGCGGCGCAACGCCGACGCATCGGCTACCGGCGGCTGGGTTGGCTGCTGGCGCGCGAGGGCCAGATCATGAACCACAAGAAGGTCTACCGATTATACCGAGAGGAGCGGCTGATGGTGCGCCGGCGCGGCGGGCGCAAGCGGGCCTTGGGCTCACGCACGCCGATGATGGTTCCGGCCGGCCTCAATCAACGCTGGTCGCTCGACTTCGTGTCCGATACCTTGGCCGATGGCCGCCGCTTCCGGGTCCTGTGCGTGCTCGACGACTTCAGCCGCGAGTGTCTGGCGGCGGTGGTGGATACTTCGCTGGGCGGCGCGCGCGTGGTGCGGGAGTTGGAATCGGTGGTGAACCAACGCGGCTGGCCCCATACCATCGTCAGCGATAACGGTACCGAACTGACCAGCAACGCGGTGCTGCGCTGGGCCGCCGAGCGGGTCTCCTGGCACTACATCCAACCCGGCAAGCCGGTGCAGAACGCCTTCATCGAAAGCTTCAACAGCAAACTGCGCGAGGAGTAATGGAATGGACCCAGCCTCACCTTCGAACGGCCTCGATGAACGGGCCACGATGGTAACTTCGACCATCAAAGAAGAGAGAGG
>DATGIT010000006.1:0-362898 GCA_035295545.1 Binataceae bacterium (SeqCode) | reverse complement strand
CGCCTTGACCGCATGCTTCGACATCACGCTCGAACCGCTTCCAAAAATGCTGCCCGAAGCGCGCTCCGAAGAGGTATATGCCAGGTAGAGCGAGGTCGCGAAGAATATCACCGCTAGGGCGCTGGTCGCGCGCGTGAGCACGTTGCCCGCGCCGCTCGCCCCGAAAACGGTGTTGCTGGAGCCTCCGAAGACTGCGCCAACCTCGGCGCCCTTACCCTGTTGCAGAAGGATGAGAATCACCAGCGTGACGCATACGGTGACGTGAATTCCGATTACGGCCTGAACCATTGAATGTTACTACCTAGGTGCCTGCACGAAAGAGCTTTGCGCACGTGTCAGCCTTTAAGCTTGCCCCGCCGACCAAAGCCCCGTCAATATCGCGGCCGCCGAGCAAACCCTCGACGTTTTCCGGCGTCACGCTGCCGCCGTACAGGATGCGCACGGCCGCGGCGCATTCGGGGCCGAACGCATCGCCAATCGCCTCGCGGATCGCGCCGTGCGCGAGCGAGGCTTGCGCCGGGGTCGCGGTGCGGCCGGTGCCGATCGCCCACACCGGCTCGTAGGCGACGATCGCGCGCGCGGCTTCGCGGCCGTCGATGCCGGCGAGGCCGTTCTGCGTCTGGCGCAGGATGACGGTGGTGGTATGGCCGCCGTCGTGCTCGGCCTGGGTCTCGCCCACGCACAGGATCGGAATGAGACGATGGCGGACCGCGGCGCGCACCTTGCGATTGATCAGCTCGTCGTCTTCGCCGAATAGGTGGCGGCGCTCCGAATGGCCAAGGATGACGTGCGTCACGCCCAGCGCCTTGAGCATCGGCGCCGACACCTCGCCGGTGAACGCGCCCTTGTCCTCGTAATGCATGTTCTGCGCGGCGAGCGCGATATTCGAGCCGGCGAGTTCCTGCGCCGCGGCGGCGAGCGCGACCGCCGCGGGCGCGACCAGGACGTCGCGATCGCGCCCGAGCGCCGCCGCCGCGGAGTCGAGCTCCGCGCGCAGGGCGCGGATCAGGTGGCGCGCCTCGTTCGGCGTCAGATTCATCTTCCAGTTGCCGGCGAGCATCTTCCTGCGCATCGCGCTTTCTCCGCTTGTCAGGTTGATCGGGCTTGAAGTCGTGAAAACGGCACGGACGCTTCTAGGCGCCGGGCTCGAGCGCCTTGACGCCCGGCAGCTCGATGCCTTCCAGGTACTCCAGCGTTGCTCCGCCGCCGGTCGAAACATGGCTGAAGCGCGCCGACCACGGCTGGTTGGCGAGCGCCGCGGCGGTGTCGCCGCCGCCGATAACGCTGAACACGCTATCCATGTTGGCCAGCGCCTCGCCCACCTTGAGCGTGCCGCGCGCGAACGCCTCATGCTCGAAGAAACCCAGCGGCCCGTTCCACACCACCGTGCGCGCCCCCCGCAGGCGCGCGACGAATTGTTCGATCGTGCGCGGCCCGATATCGAGCCCCATGCGGTCGGGCGCGATGGTCTCGACGGTCTCGGCCGTGCCCGCGTCGGGCGAGGCGGCGACCACGTGGTCGAGCGGCAGCACGATCGCCAGCCCGCGGCGCGCGGCCTCGGTCATCAGCTCGGCCGCGAGCTGCAGCTTGTCATCCTCGACCCGCGAACGTCCGATCTCAATACCGCGCGCGCGCATGAAGGTGTAGGCCATGGCACCGCCGATCAGGATAGCGTCAACCCTGGTCAGCAGATTACGGATAACGCCGATTTTGTCGGAGACCTTGGCGCCGCCGAGAATCGCGATATACGGCCGTGCAGGATCGTGGGTCAGCGCGCTGAGCGCCTTTAGCTCGCGCATCATCAGGAGACCCGCGGCGCGCTCGGCGATGAACCGCGTGACGCCCACGGTCGAGGCGTGCGCGCGGTGCGCCGAACCGAAGGCGTCGTTGATGTAGACGTCCTTGCCGCGCGCCAGTTCGTGCGAGAAGTCGCGATCGTTGGCCTCCTCTTCCGGATGGAAACGCAGATTTTCCAGCAGCAGCGCCTCACCCGGCTTGAGCGCGGCTATCTTGCCCAGCGTTACCTCGCCGATACAATCGGGCGCCAGCGCCACCTTCCTGCCCAGCGCGGCGCTCAGGTACTCGGCGACCGGCTTGAGGCTCAGCTCGGGCGTGCGCTCCTTGGGACGCCCCAGGTGTGAGCAGAGCACGGCGGCGCCGCCGTGCTCGAGGATGTAGCGGATGGTGTCGAGGCTCGCGTCGATACGCGCGGGATCGGCGATGCGGCCCTCGCTCAGCGGTACATTGAAGTCGCATCGCACCAGCGCGCGGCGGCCGTCGAGCGCAAGCTGCGTAAGTTCGAGCGCGGCCATCGTCGCTCCCGCCGGTCGCCTAGATCCTGCTCGCGACGAATGCGGTCACGTCGGCCAGCCGGTTCGAATAACCCCACTCGTTGTCGTACCAGGAAAAAATCTTGACCAGCCGCTTGCCCATCACCTTGGTCAGCGGGGCGTCGAAAATCGACGAGTGCGGATTGCCGTTGAAATCCACCGAGACCAGCGGCTCGTCGCAGTAGGCGAGAATGCCGCGCAATTCGCCTTCGGCCGCCTTTTTCATCGCCGCATTGACCGACTTGTCGTCCGCGTCGCGCTCGACCGTGGCGGTCAGATCGACGACCGAGACATTGGGCGTCGGCACACGCACGGCGATGCCGTCAAGTTTGCCGTTGAGCGCAGGCAGCACCAAGCCGATGGCCTTGGCCGCGCCGGTCGAGGTCGGGACCATTGAGAGGCCCGCGGCACGCGCGCGGCGCAGGTCCTTGTGCGGTCCGTCCTGCAGCATCTGGTCCGAAGTGTAGGCGTGCACGGTGGTCATCAGGCCGTGCGCGATGGCGAAGTTTTCGTGCAGCACCTTGGCGATCGGCGCGAGGCAGTTGGTCGTGCACGAGGCGTTGGAGATCACGTGATGCTTGCCCGGGTCGTAGGCCTGCTGGTTGACGCCCATGCACAGGGTCACGTCCACGCCGTCGGCGGGCGCGCTGATCACGACCTTGCGCGCGCCGGCGTTCAGATGGAGCGCGGCCTTGTCACGCGCGGTGAAGAGCCCGGTGGATTCCACCACCACGTCCACCTTGAGCTCCTTCCACGGGAGCTTGCCCGGATCGCGCTCGGCGAGCACGCGGAGCGCATGGCCATCGAGCATGATCTCGTTGCCTTCGGCCCTGACCTGATGCTTGAGCGAGCCGTGGACCGAGTCGTGCTTGAGCAGATGAGCGAGCGTCCTGGCGTCGGTGATATCGTTGACCGCGACGACCTCGATGTCCTGCTTGCCGAGCATCGCCCGAAAAGCCATCCGGCCGATGCGGCCGAAACCGTTAATCCCAATCCTGATCGCCACTGCTCCAGTCCTCCTCGATAAGCGCGCCCTCCGGACCGATACCCGCTTCGGGGAAGCCCCGGGGCTTGTGCGCCAGGCTGTAGTAACCGGCTCAACCTATCACACTCCACGCGCCCTCGCACGGTTTTGCGGCGGGCGGCGCGCCGCCCGCGTATCGCGCGAAGAGCGATTTGCCCCCGCCCCCGTCACCACGTAAATTAATCGCAACAAAGTTCGCTGATGGCGTTCTAACGAGCGGGGGGAGCGGATGCGGTATGCCCCATGAGTTAGGCAGCCCCGGCACGATGGGGGTTGCGGACCTGCTGCTGGGCACGGGCCCGGTGGTGCAGGTAGTGCTGTGGACCCTGGTCGCGTTCTCGGTCGTGAGCTGGGGCATCATTATTTATAAGCTCAATCAGATTTCGCACGCCCGGCGCGAATCGGAGCGATTCATATCGCTGTTCTGGGAATCAAAGAACCTCGCCGCGATCCATAGCGGCAGCGTCGGGCTGACGCGCAGCCCGGTCGCCCAGGTGTTTCGCGCCGGCTACCAGGAACTGCTTCAACTCACGCGCGCCAAGCGCCAGGCCGTGGGCGCCGAAGGCGGCTTCTCGACCGACCTCGGCGGCGTCGAAAACGTGACGCGCGCGATGCGCCGGCAGGCGAATGTCGAAACCACCAAGCTCGAAAAGGGCATCACCTTTCTCGCCACCACCGGCTCGACCTGCCCGTTCATCGGGCTGTTCGGCACGGTCTGGGGCATCATGACCGCCTTCATCGGCCTGTCGGCGGCCCATTCCTCGAATATCCAGGCGGTCGCGCCGGGCATCGCCGAGGCGCTGATCACGACGGCGATCGGCCTGGTGGCCGCGATTCCGGCGCAGATGCTTTACAATTACTTTACCGCACGGGTGCGCGAGCTCGCGATCGAAATGGAAAACTTCACGTCCGAATTTCTCAACATCGCCGAGCGTCATTTCCTGAGCTGAGGACGAACGGCCGGCACGGCGATGGCTTTCGAAGCGGGACAACGCGGGCAGCTTGCCTCCCAGATCAACGTCACGCCGCTGGTCGACGTGATGCTGGTGCTGCTGGTGATTTTCATGGTCACCGCGCCCATCATCCAGCAGGGCGTCGAGGTCAGCGTGCCGCGGGTCAAGGCCTCGGCGCTGCCCGGCAAGGAAGAGCAGTTCGTGGTCTCGATCACGCGCAGCCAGGAAATCTATCTGAACGATACGCGACTCGGTCTTGAGCAGTTGAGCGAAAAGCTGCAGGCGATCGCCGCGGTGCGGCCCGATCGCGAAGTGTTCGTGCGCGCGGACGAGCAGGTGCCGTATGGCGCCGTGATCAAGACCATGGCGGCGATCAAGGCGGCGGGAATCGAAAACGTCGGAATGGTGACCGAGATGCCGCCCTCGGGCGAGGAACCGGCGGCGGGCGGTGCGCTCGGTGGCGGCGCCAAACCTTGACGGAAGCGATCGCTCCTCGCGCCTGGGATATGTCGGAGCGATTATACTGTCGGCGCTCGGCCATGCGCTGTTCTTCGCGCTGGTGCTGGTGATCCTGCCGGCGTACTTTCGCCGTACGGATACGGCGCCGGCCGGCTACACGGTCAAAATCGTCGACAATATTCCGGCCGGCGACCTCGGAACTCATCTCCCGCGTCTCACCCAGGACGAGCCGCACAAGAGCGTGCAGCGCAAGCCCGCGCTCGAGCAGCATCAGAAGCCGCCCCCGCCGCCCGCGCCGCCCGACAATGACAAGACCGTGATCGCGCTCAACATGGGCTATACGCCGACGCCGACGCCCACGCCCGAGCCGACTCCCCAACCCACGCCGGAGCCGACTCTCGAGCCGACGCCCGAGCCCACGATTGCGCCGACGCCAAAACGCACGCCGCGGCCTCGTCCGACTCGGCGTGCCACTCCCAGGCCGACTCCGACGCCGCATCGCCACCGGCCGACGCCCGCCCCCACGCCGATTGCCCGCCATCGCGCGCATCCCGGAGCGAAGCCGAGCGAGATCGCGATCGCGCGCGCGGAGCCGACGCCGAACGTCAAGGAGCAACTGGCGGCGCTGCGCGAAAACCTGCTCAAGGAGCATCTGGCCGAGCGCGCGGCGGAAAAGGCGCACGGACCGGCCGGCGGAGGACCGGTGGTGGCCAACGTTCCGCGCGCGGGCGAGGGCTACGGCGTGGGCACGGGCACGGGCAGCATGGGGATTCAACAGGACCCACAATTTCTGCTCTACTACCAAACGGTACAGGATAGGATTAAGAAGGCGTGGAATTATGTGGGGGGGAGCGGCGACCTGACCACCAGCGTTACTTTCGCAATCGGCCCCGACGGCAGTCTCACCGGGGTCAAACTGACGCACAGCTCGCGCGACCCGTCGTTTGACGATTCGGTGATACGCGCGATTCGGCGCGCGGCGCCCTTTCCGCCGCCGCCGGAGAAATATCGCTCCGAGTTCGGCCAGGGTGTCGACGCGGACTTCAAGCTGGGTGAATTGAAATCATCGTAGCGGGCCGGAGGAGGCGGAGGACGCGCGGACGCGAACGGCGCCGCGCCGCCCGGATTGCTCGAAGCATCATGTTGAAACGCTTTACCCTGATGTTTGCGGTCGCCGCCGCCGGCGCGCTTTTGCCCGTCCGCGCGGCGCTCGCGCAGCCGATCCACATGACCATCAGCGGCCCCGGCTCGACCGCGGCGCCGATCGCGGTCTCGGATTTCAAAAATCTGGGCGGCGACGAGCAGGGCACGCTCTCGGGTAATTTCGTGCGCGTGTTGCGACACGATCTCGAGCTGAGCGGATTCTTCTCGATCGTTGCGCCCAAGTCCTATATCGAGGACCCGCAGAGCTCGGGTTACGACCTGGGCAAGTTCAACTTCGCCGACTGGAGTTCGATCAATGCCGAGTTCCTGGTGAAGGGGGCGGTGTCGAATCAGAACGGCCAGGTCGCGGTCGAGGCGCTGATGTTCGACGTCGCGCAGCAGCGGCGGATGTTCGGCACGCGCTTCAACGGCGGCCCGCACGACGTGGGCGAGATGGCGCGGCGCTTTGCCGACTCGGTGCTCAAGGCGGTGACCGGGATGCGCGGCCCCTTCGACACGAAGATCGCCTTCGTCTCCACCCGCGAGGGGCGCTTCAAGGAAGTGTATCTCGCCTACCCGGACGGCGGCGGACTGTTTCGCGTGACCGACAATCCGACCATCAACCTGTTCCCGAAATTCGCGCGCAGCGCGGGCAGCGTGCTTTACCTGTCGTACAAGAGCGGCGCGCCGGCGCTCTATCTGTTCGACGTTGCCGGGCGCACCGAGCTGCGTATCGAGAGCCCGCACGGCCTGGTGATCGGCGGCGCGCTCTCGCCCGATGGCAGCCATATCGCCGCCGCGGTCGAGAGTGGCGGACACACCAATCTGTATCTGCTCGAACGCAGCGGCGCCGAAATCCGCCAGCTCACGCAGGGCGGCGCGATCAACGTCAATCCGGCGTTCTCGGCCGACGGGCGCGAGCTCGCGTTCACCTCGGACCGCTCGGGCACGCCGCAGATCTACGTGATGAACCTCGGCGGCGGCGCGGCGCGCCGGCTGACCTATCAGGGCGACTACAACACCTCGCCGTCATTTTCGCCCGACGGCAAATGGATTGCCTACCAGAGCCGCGCGGGCGGATTCAAAATCTTCATGATTCCGGCCGCGGGCGGACACGCCGTGCAGTTGACCGACAACATCGGCTCGAGCCAGTCGCCGTGCTGGTCGCCGGACGGCCGCTACCTGATTTTCAGCGTGAACCGCGGCGGGCGCGAACGGCTTTATCTGATGCAGATCAATACGCAGGCGCAAACCGGTAAGATTATATCTGCCTTGATGGAGGATGAGGGCAATGACACTTCTCCCGCATGGTCGTGGTGGCTTGGTGAGTGATCGCAGTCCGCGCGGGCGCTTCGCTGCAATCGCCGCGGCGGCGCTGCTCGGTGCGACGCTGGTGGTCGGATGCTCGTCGAAGCAGAGCGGCGCGGGCGCGGGTCAGGGCGGCGCCGGCGCGGCGGGAATCGGCGAGAACGGGCTCGGCGCCAACGGCAGCAGCTCGCTCAATCAGTTTCAGAAGGGCACGCTGGGCGAAAACGGCCAGGGGCCGCTCAGCGATATCCATTTCGACTATAATGACTATTCCATCCGCGAGCAGGACGGCGCGATCCTCAAATCCAACGCCGACTGGATGACCAAGAATTCGGCCGCGCGCGTGCAGATCGAGGGTCATTGCGACGATCGCGGCTCCGAGGAGTACAATATCGCGCTCGGCGCCAAGCGCGCCCAGGCGGCCAAGGATTATCTCGAGACCCTGGGCATCGGCGCCGACCGGATGTCAACCATCAGCTACGGCAAGGAGCTGCCGCTGTGCACCGAGGAAACCGAGGAATGTTGGGCGCAAAACCGGCGCGACCACTTCGTCGTCCAGCAGTGATGGGTGAGATCGCCCGCATGCCGGCGCTTCGCCTCAATCGCCGCGGTCCGGGATCGCGGTGGCTGTGCGCCGCGATCGCTTTGGGCCTCGGCGTCGGAGGATGCGCGGCGCAATCGGACGTCGAGCAGGTCTCGCAGAACGAACAGTCGATGCGCCAGATGATCGCGAACGATCAGCAGCAGATCAGCGATTTGCACGAGCAAATCGCGCGGCTCAACGATCGCATCACCGAGCTGCAGCACAACGGCGCCGACACCGGGTCAAAACAGCTCAGCTCGCTCAACCAGCGCATCGCCAGACTCGAGGCGCAGGTCAACGGCACCGCGGCCGGTGCGCCATCCGTGCCCGGCGTTCCGGGAGCGCCGGGAGCGCCAGGAATGCCCGGCGCCCCAGCGATGCCGGGCGCACCCGGCGCTCCGGGAATGGCCGGCGCTCCGGGAGCGCCCGGATCGCCCGCTGCTCCGGGTGGGACGACCGCGTCCATTCCGCCCGGCGAGAGCGCGACGCCGAACGAAGCCGGCACCGCCGGTGAGACGGAAGCGCCGCCGCCTGTCGCGGGATGGCAATCCGCGCTCGACCAGGAACTCGCCAACGCCAACAGCAGCACCGAGCCCGGCTCGCGCACGTACCGCGACGGCCTGGTCGAGATGAAGGCGGGCAAGTACCAAAACGCCATCGCGCGATTCCAGGCCTTTCAGCGGGCGCATCCCAAGTCGCCGCTGGCGGAGCCGGCCGAGTACTTTTCCGCCAACGCGCTGTTCGAGCTGGGCGCGCGCGATCCCTCGAACTACAATCAGTCGATCCTGCAGTTCAACGATCTGGCGATGCGCTATCCGCGCGGACGCTTCGCAGCCAGTGCGCAATTGCGCGAGGCGCAGGCGTTCCTGCGCACCAACGATTCGCTCGACGCGCGACTGACGCTGCAGAAGCTGGTCCGCGATCACCCGGGCACGCCTGAGGCAGCGGCCGCCGACGCGATGATGAAGAGCATGGCCAGCAGCTGAGCCGGACCGAGGCGCCGGGTGCGAACGCCGGATCGCAGCCCGATCCGCCGCGATATCCAATGCGCCGCGCCGCCCCTGCGATGGAGATAATTCGCGAAATCGACCAGCTTCGGGCGCATCCCCATCCGGTGGTCGCGCTCGGCAACTTCGACGGCGTCCACCTCGGCCATCGCGCAATCCTGAGCGCCGCCATCGAGCGCGCTCGCGCCGCCCGCGGCACCGCCTTCGCGCTGACCTTCGAGCCGCTGCCGGCCAAGCTGCTCGCGCCCGAGCGCGCGCCGCGTCTCATCCTCGCCCCCGATGACAAGCTCGAGCTGTTGCGTCAGTCGGGAATCGACGGGGTGATCGTGCTTGCGTTCACGGCGGCGCTGAGCCGCCTTGCGCCGGTCGACTTCGTCCGCGAATACCTGCTGGGCAAAATCGGCGCGCGCGAAGTGGTGGTCGGGCACAGCGTGAGCTTCGGCCATGCGCGCGCGGGCAACGCGGGGGTGATGGTCGAACTGGGAAAGGCGATGGGCTTTGCGACCACCGTGGTCGGCCCCATCGCCGTCGACGGCGCGCCGGTAAGCTCGACGCGCGTGCGCGAGCTTATCGCGGCGGGCGAGATGCGCGCGGTCGAGCGGCTGCTCGGGCGCAGGCATTTTCTGAGCGGCACGGTCGTGCACGGCCGCGAGCGCGGGCGCACGATCGGCTTTCCCACGGCCAATCTCGCCTCGGCGACCGAATGTCTGCCGCCCGACGGGGTCTATGCTACGCGCGTGCTCCTGCCCGAGGGCGCGTTCGCCTCGATCACCAATATCGGCATGCGCCCGACGTTCGCCGAACCCGCGCGCACCATCGAGGCGCACATCTTCGATTTCGACCGCGAGATCTACGGCGCTCGCATCCGCCTCGAGATCGTCGACCGGATTCGCGGCGAGCGCAAATTCGAGTCCGGCCAGGCGCTGGCGGCGCAAATCGCCGAGGACCTCAAGCGCGCGAAAGAAATTCTCGCGGCCGGCCGGAATTGAAGCTTTAACGGGATGCGCGATTTACCGGTAGGGCGTGGAACGGTTGAAGGTATCTGACTATCACCGCATCTGCGCGTCGGCGGAATCGAAGGACCGGCTCGGCGGAATTATTGCGCAGACTCGTCGGGGACGGTCGCATCCGGAAAGTTCGGCCTAATCGTAAACGAGGAAGCGCGTGGAAGGAGCGCGGCGGCCCGCGCCGCTGCGCCATCAGCACATGACTGACTTCAGATTTGGAACTTTTGCTCGCGTGCTGGCCGGCATCGCGTTGGTGCTGGCATTGAGCGCCGCGGGCGCGGGCGAAGCCGCGCCGGCGGTTACCGGCATTCACATTCGCGTAATCGGCTTGCGCAGCTCGAACGGCCAGGTGATCTGCACGCTCTTCGATTCGCCCGGGGGCTACCCTTCGGATGACAACAAGAGCATCGCGCGGCGCATCGTGCCGGTTAAGGATCGCACGGCGGACATCATTTTCGAGGGCCTTCGGCCCGGCAAATACGCCTTCGTGATGTTCCACGACGAAAACGGCAATGGCGAATTCGATTTCAACTCGCTGGGTATGCCCAGGGAAGGCTACGCGTTCTCGAATAACGTGCGGCCGCTTTTTTCGGCGCCGTCGTTCAAGACCGCGGCTTTCGACTATCCGGGCGGGATTCTGTCGCTGACCATCGAGATGCGCTACTTCGGATTGGTATCGTCATGATGCGCCGCTTCGGGCGATGACCATCGCGATGCGCCATCGAGGACGGCGCGCCGGTAATTCCGCGCACGCGAAAGCCCGCGCGATCTGAGCCGGCGCGGGCTTTTCGCACGGAGGTTTCGATCGGCAATCGCTTCAGGCGGAAGCGCGCATATCCTCAAACCGGTCCTCGCCCCACGACTTCACCACGGGCAGCACCTCCTTGGCGAGCAGGCGGGTGCTCGCCTCGACCTCCTTGAACGGCATCCCGGCGAAGCTGGTGCAGACGTTCCATTCGAAATCACCGACCTTGGCGCGCCGCCGCTCGAGCTTGTCGAGCACCTGCTGCGGCGTGCCGAAGGCCTGCTCCATCGCATAGGCTTCGGCCGCTTTGTCCAGCCCGGTCTCGCGCAGCATGCGCGCGGCGTCGGCGTAATTCTCGTAGCCCTTGAGCCTCGAATGATAGTCGTCGTTGAACTCATAGTGCTTGATTACCGAGAGATAGTAGCCCGCGGCGTAGCGTCGGATCATTTCCTCGGCGCGGCCGGCGTCGCGGTCGCAGTAGGTGAAATCGATCGCGAGCGGCGGCGGCGCGGCGCGATGCTGCGCTTTGCGGAACGCGTCGCGGTACAGCTCGATTCCCGGCAGATGCTGGTCGATATTGAACTGGACGAAGAACATCATGCGCGCGCCCAGCTCGGCGACCATCGGCGCCGTATCCGGCGACATCGCAACTCCGTATAGGCGTCCCTCGAACGGCCGCTCGGGGCGCGGACGGATTTCCGCGCGCACCTGTTTGTAGAAGCGGCCGTTGCCTTCCATGTAGCCGGTGCGCAGCGCCTCGAGGATCATCTTCGCCGCCTCGGTGAAGCGCTCGCGCGATTCGTTCATATCCACGCCGAAGGTGCGGTACTCCATGCGCGCCAGGCCGCGCCCCAGGCCGAGGATGAAGCGGCCGTTGCTGAGCGCATCGATCATGGTCACCTTTTCCGCCACGCGCAGCGGATCATTCCACGGCAGGATTACCGCCGCGGTGCCGAGATGGATCCTGCTGGTGCGCCCGGCGAGATAGGTGAGCACCTGGAAGTTGTCGGGCAGCATCGAGTAGGCGTCGAAATGATGCTCGGCGCTCCAGATGGTATCGAAGCCGAGCGGCTCGGCCTGCTCCGCGATACGCATCTCGTGCCGCACCATTTCCGCATCGGACATCCCCTGATGCGCGTTCTGGAAAAGCAGCATGTAACCCGTTCTCATATGCGTGACCTCGGTTTCTTCTATATCGCGTTACGCGCGGTGAGTCTGCCCCCGCGGATTGACGTTTTAATGCGGCAGCCCCGCGCCGATTCCGCCCGCGCCGGGCGGCTTGATGAACTTGAGCACGAAGCGGTCCTGCTCGCCGCGATGCTTCATCACGAACCAGGTGCGGTCGTCCCTGGGGTTGCGCAACACGGCCGAGGTGGCGGCCAGCTTGAATCCCGCCTTTTCGATCTCGGCGGTTTCGAATGCCTCGTCGATGCGATGAAGCGTGCGAGCGTCGCGCGCGCCCGAGCCGGGTTGAGCGCTGTTGTCGATCACGCCGTAAACGCCGCCGGGCCGGAGCGCTCTGAACACCGCCGCATTGATCCTGCTGCGGTCATATCCCCGCGCCACGAGGTCGTGGTAGTTCATGTCGATAATCACCGCGTCGAGCGATTCGGGTGGAACCGGCAGGATGTTATCGGGATCCTCGAAAGATTTCTGCAGTTCGACCACGTTGCTCATCCCCGGTTCCGCAACGCGCGCCTTCCATGCGTCCTCGGCCGTCTTGAACGCCGGCGGAAACGGACCGTTCTGCGAATAAACCTTGCCCGTAGGTCCGACCACGCGCGCCAGTAGCTCGGTCGTGTAACCGCCCCCCGCCCACAGGTCGGCGACCTTCATCCCCGGCGCGATGCCGAAGAAGGCGAGGATTTGCGCCGGATGACGCCCGGCGTCGAGCGCCCTGTCCGCCGCGGGCCGATCCGGCGATTCGACCGCGCTATCGATTGCCTGCGATATCGCCGGCGGCACGATCCCGTTGCTGCCGGCGGCGCCGGCGCGGGTGACCGCAAGCACGAATGTGCCGAACGCAAGCAGCGCGAACACGGCCCGCATGCGCATGAAATCCTTCCTTTCGCGCCCGCGCGCCTTCAGTTCCGGATCTGCGCGCGACCGCGCTCGACGATCGCCGCCCGGCGCTCGGCGACGTCGTTGAAATTGCGGCTCAGGTTGAAGGCGCGGAAGAAATCCTGCTCGATGCGCAGGCCGTCGGCAAGCGGAGCTTCGGTCGCCAGGTTGATCAGCCGTTTCATCTGGCGCACCACGCGCCGATCGGCGCTCGCGATTTGCCGCGCCGTCTCGCCCGCTTCGGCCATCAATCGCTGCGGCGAGACCACGCGATTGACCAGCCCCAGCCGCTCGGCCTCGCCCGCGCTCAGGTAGTTGCCGGTGAGCGAGAGCTCCTTGGCCTTGCGCACGCCGACCGCGCGCGGCAAGCGCGCCGACATCCCGCCGCCCGGCATGACGCCCACCCGCGCGTGGGTGTCGGCAAACTGCGCTGTCTCGGACGCGATGACGATGTCGCAAGCGAGCGCCAGCTCGAAGCCGCCGGTCACGGCGAAGCCGTTGACCGCCGCGATTACCGGCGCGTCCATCCGCTCAACCACCGAGATAAAGGTCACACCCCCCGTCTCGCGCAGGCCCTCGGCGCCCAGCTCGTTGAGGTCGAGCCCGGCGCAAAAAGCACGGCCGGCGCCGGTGACGATTACGACCGCCACGTCCCCATCCGCGTTCAGCTCGAGCATCGCCGCGCAGAACTCGCCGCGCAGCGCGCGATTGAGCGCGTTGAGCTTTTCGGGACGGTTGAGCGTCACCGTCGCGATGGCGCCGTCCCTCGCCACTTTCACCAATTCACGGTTCATCGACGTCTAAAGCCTCATGCGTCAGAGCTAACACAGGCCGGGCGAGGGTGACCAGTTCATTCGCGAGGCGCGGAGCTGAGGCGGGGGCGCGCCGCCGTCTACCCGCGCAGCCGCGGGCTGGCGGCGGGCGGCGTCGGCTCGCTGTCGGCGAAACGCCAGGCTTTGCGGAACTGCTCGCGGGCCTTGGTCGCCTCGGCGTTGCGGCCCTCGGCGGCGAGGCATTCAGCCAGGCCATAAAGCGAGCGCGGATTGCCCGGATTGAGGCGCAGGTCCTCGCGATAGACCGCCTCGGCCTGCTGCGGCCGATGCATCGCGAGCAATTGCGCGCCGAGCGATTCGCGCACCGGGTAGTACCAGATGGGCGGTTCCTCGTAAATCAGCGCGTCCTGCAGATGCACCGCCTCCGCGAGTTTCGCCGCCGCCTCTTTATGATCGCCGCGGGCCGCGGCCAACTCACCCGCTGCTACCGCGACGCCCACGGCGGCGGAGTTCCGGGCGTGATTGCTGGTGCCCAGCGGACGATCGGCCGGAATCGCCGCGGCGCTCGTCTCGAGCTGTTTCTGCTCGCGCGCGGCCAGCGCGCGCTGGCCCTTGGCGCTGTAAGCGAGCGCCCGTGCGTAATGCCACATCGCCGTCGTATAAGGCAGGTCCGACGGCGGGCTGGGCTCCTTCAGCACCTCGTCCCACATCCCGAACCGGACCTCGACGAAGTATGGCATCGGGACGAGGAACTCCGCCATCGGCATCGCGCGCACCGCATCGAGCGGCACCTTGGTTTCGAGCAGGCGCGCGCTCATCAGCGCGTCGTGCTTTCGCCCCTCGACCATCTGCGCGTAGCACAGGAAGTGGATGTTGTGCGTGTAATACACGAGTGGATAGATACCGGCTTCCTTGCTGCGCGCGATGAACGCCTGATCGACTCTGATTGCGCGCGCGTTGGCCTCGGCCGCGTCATGGAAGCGCCCGGTGCGAATGTAGATGTGCGCAGGCATGTGGACCAGATGCCCGGCGCCCGGCGCGAGCTTGCCCAGACGATCCGCGCTCGCCATCGCGCGCGCGGGATCGGGCGACGCCTCGACCGCATGGATGTAGTAATGATTGGCGCCGATGTGGTCGGGGTCCTTGCGCAGCACGGTCTCGAGCGTCGTCACGATTTCGATCGTGTCCGGGCCGGGCTTGCCGTCGATGCTCCACAGGCGCCACGGATGCAGGTCCATCAGCGATTCGGCGAACAGCGTCTGCACGTCGAGATCGTCGGGATATTGGTGCGCCACCGCGCGCATCGCGTTCGCGTAAGTCTGGTCGAGCGCCGCCGAGCCTTCACCGTGCGCGCCGTAGCGCTGCGCCACCGCGTCGATCAGCGCCCGTTCCTCGGGCGAGGCGCCGGGCTTGAGCGCCTCGGCGCGCTCGACCGCCGCGCGCGCCTTGCGATTGCGCTCCGCGTCGCCGGGCATGTTGTAGTTCGGTCCGAGCACCAGCGCCATTCCCCAGTAAGCCATCGCCATCTTCGGATCGATTTGCGCCGCCTGCGCGAACGATCTCTCGGCCTCGTCGTGATTAAACCCGTAGGTGAATGCGAGACCCTGGTCGAAGTATTTCTGCGCCAGCGGCGACGCGGTTGTGACCGGGTGATGCACCGGGCCCAGCCCGGGATAGAGCGGCATGGTCGCGGACTGCGAGGCGGGCGGTGCGGGCGGCTTCGCCTCGTCGGCGTGCAGCGTGACCAGGGATGCGGCGATCGCCGCGGCGACGGCCGCGAGTGCAAGGCAGATTCGGTGAAACATGTTGGCTATCCCCACGCCGGCGGTTTGGCGCAAAGCCCCGTCCGGCGACCCCCGCGAACCCTATAGCAATCGCGTCAAAACGATGAAAGCGCCCGCGATCGGCGATGGACTCGGTCCCTCGCCTCGGGCCAATATAGATGGTCGCGATGCAAACCCCGACTCGAATCCGGAATGGCCGTGCACGTCAGCGCCCCGGACAGGTAACATGACTGCGGAAATGAACGCTCCGGGCGCGGGCGCGTCGCGTCGGTCGGCGGCGCTGCATGACCACGCGCTGATGCGCGCGTGCCGGCTGCAGCCCGCACCCTACACTCCGATCTGGCTGATGCGCCAGGCGGGTCGCTACATGCCCGAATATCGCGAGGTGCGCGCCCGGCACGATTTTCTCGCAATGTGCCGGCGGCCGGAAGTCGCGGCCGAGGTCACGGTCACCGCGGTCGAACGGCTGAACGTCGACGCCGCGATCATTTTCGCCGACATCCTGCTGCCGTTGCTCCCGATGCGGGTTGGGCTGCGCTACGCGAAGGAGGGCGGCCCGACGGTCGAGCGACCGGTGCGCACCGACGCCGACGTTGCGCGCATCGCACCGGTTGACGCCGCCGGCGCGCTCGGCTTCGTCGGCGAGGCGATTCGACTGGCGCGGCGCGCGCTCGGCGGCCGCACGCCGCTCATCGGCTTCGCCGGTGCGCCCTTCACTCTCGCGTCGTATCTCATCGAGGGCGGCGCCTCGCGCAATTACCAGGCGACGAAGACCATGATGTACACCGCGCCCGAGCGCTGGCATCGGCTGATGACCACGCTCGCGCAAATCACGGCCGAGTACCTCAAGCTGCAGATCGCGGCGGGCGTCGACCTCGTGCAGCTTTTCGACAGCTGGGTCGGAACGCTCGCGCCCGACGACTATCGCCGCTTCGTGATGCCGCACAGCGCGGCGGCGATCGCCGCGCTCGACGCGCGCGTGCCGGTGATTCACTTCGGCACCGGCACCGCGATGCTGCTCGAGGCGATGCGTGAGGCCGGCGGTGACATCATAGGGCTCGACTGGCGCGTCGACCTCGGTGAGGCATGGTCGCGCCTGGGCGATCGCGTCGGCGTGCAGGGCAATCTCGATCCGGTCGCGCTCTTCGCCGATATCCCCGAAATTCGCCGGCGCGCGCGCGCGATCCTGGAGCGCGCCGGCGGGCGCCCCGGCCACATCTTCAACCTCGGCCACGGCATCCTGCCCGAGACGCCGGTCGATCATGTGCGCGCGCTGGTGGACGCGGTGCACGAGATGAGCGGCGCGCAGTGAACGGATGAACGGGCGCGCAGATTATGGTGCGGTGCTGCTCATCGGCTTCGGCGGACCGGAGCGCCCGAAGGACATCAGGCCGTTTCTCGATCGCGTGACCGCCGGGCGGCCGATCCCGCGCGAGCGCTACGAAGCCGTAGCCCGTCATTACGAAGCCATCGGTGGATGCTCGCCCTTCGTCGCGACGACGCGCCGCCAGGCCGCCGCGCTCGCCGACGAGCTTGCGCGCCGCGGCGTGAAAATCCCGGTGAAGCTGGGAATGCGCAATTCGCCGCCATGGCTGGACGATGCGCTCAGCGAGCTTCGCGATGCCGGCGTGCGCCGCGCGCTCGGCTTCGTGCTCGCCGCCCATCGCTGCGAGGCGAGCTGGGACCGTTATCTGCAAAACGTGGCCGAGGCGCGCGCGCGGCTTGGCGCGGGTGCGCCGGCGATCGAGTATCTGGGCGAATGGCACGCGCATCCGCTGTTCATCGAGGCGGCGGCCGACCGGGTCGGCGCGGCGCTCGCGCGCCTGCCCGCCGATGGGCGCGCGCGCGCGCGCGTCATCTTCACCGCGCACAGCATCCCGGAGGCAATGGCGGCAGCGAGCCCGTACGTTGAGCAGCTTGGCCGCTCGGCGGAGCTGATCGCGCGCCGGCTCGAGCGGCCGCGCTGGACGCTCGCCTTCCAGAGCCGCAGCGGGAGTCCGCGCGATCCGTGGCTCGCGCCCGACGTCTGCGAGGTCTTGCGCGAACTCGGCGGCGACGCCGCGGTGCTGGCGCCGATCGGTTTCATCTGCGACCACGTCGAAGTCCTGTACGATCTCGACATCGAGGCGGCGCAGGCGGCGCGCGCGGCCGGGGTGACGATGACGCGCGCGGCCACGGTTGGCGAGCATCCGCGCTTTATCGAAATGATCGCGACGCTCGTCGTCGAGCGCATGGGCGCCTGAGCGCATGACCATCGGAGAGCGAGCGGATGGCGCATAGCGGCGCGGCGCGAATCGCGGTCCTGGGCGGCGGCATAAGCGGCCTCAGCGCGGCCTTCAGGCTGCGCGAGCTGGCGGCGATGCACCGGGTCCCGCTCGAAATCGCGCTGCTCGAACAGGGCGAGCGCCTGGGCGGCGCGCTTTGCACCATTCGCGAGCAGGGTTTCGTCGCCGAGGGCGGCGCCGATTCGTTCCTTACCGAAAAGCCCTGGGCGCTCCATCTGGCGCGGCGCCTTGGCCTCGAGCACGAGTTGATTGCGACGCGCGCCCAATTCCGCCGCACTCTCGTGGTGCGCAACGGCGCGCTGATAGACATCCCGGAAGGCTTCTCGCTGCTCGCGCCCGCGCGGATGCTGCCGATGTTGCGCAGTCCGCTGCTCTCGCCCCGAGGCAAACTGCGGCTGATGATCGAGCCGCTGCTCCCGCGCCGCGCCGCCCAGGGCGACGACGACGAAAGCCTGGCCTCCTTCGTCACCCGCCGGCTCGGACGCGAGGTCCTCGAGCGCATCGCGCAGCCGCTCGCCGGCGGCATCTACACCGCCGACGCGGCACAACTCAGCCTGCGTGCAACCCTGCCGCGCTTTGCCGAGATGGAGGCGCGCTACGGCAGCGTGATCCGCGGGCTGCGAGCCGCGGCGCGCGCGCAGAGCGAACGAGCGCATTCGGCGAACGGAACCAGCGGCGCGCGCTGGAGTTTGTTCGCGAGCTTCGCCGGCGGCATCAGCACTCTGACCGAGGCGCTCGCGCATCGGCTTGGCGAGAGCATCCGGCTCGGCGCGCGCGTCGTCGCGCTCAAGCGCGCCGATCAGCCCGGCGCCGCGCAATGGCGCGTCGTGCTGGCGGACGGCGAATCGCTTGCGGCCGACGCGGTCGTTTGTGCGCTGCCGGCGCATCGGGCCGCGCCGCTGTTCGAGGCCGACGCGGCGCCGCTCGCGCGGGCGCTTGCGTCAATCGGCTACGCCTCGGCGGCAGTGGTCAATCTCGCATACCGCGAGAGCGACTTTGCTCGTCCGCCGCGCTGTTTCGGATTCGTCGTGCCGGCGATCGAGCACCGCAGGATCATCGCCGGCAGCTTCACCAGCCTCAAGTTCGAGGGGCGCGCGCCCGCCGGTACGGTGCTCGCCCGCGGGTTCATCGGCGGTGCGATGCAGGCCGAGCTGATGACGCTCGACGACCGCGCGCTGCTCGAGATCGTGCGTGAGGAGTTCCGCGCGCTGCTCGGCCTGCGATCGGCGCCGCTTTGGGCGCGGATCGACCGATGGCCCGATTCGATGCCGCAGTACGCGGTCGGGCATCGTGCGCGCGTGGCCGCGATCGAGCGCGCCGGGGCCGCGCTGCCGCGGCTCGAGCTGGCCGGCGCCGCGCTGCGCGGCGTGGGAATTCCCGATTGCGTGCTCAGCGGAGAACGCGCTGCGCAGGCGGTCTTTGCCGCAATCTATGGGGAGCGCCCAGGCGAACTTTCGCCGCCGCCGCGGGCCGGGGCTGCTCCGGAGGCCGCGCGGTGAACGGAAAGGCCGGCGCCCTCGGATGGCCCGCAGTGATCGCGCACGCCGACATGGACGCGTTCTATGCCTCGGTCGAGCAGCTCGATAATCCGGCGCTGCGCGGCCTGCCGGTGATCGTCGGTGGACGCAGCCGGCGCGGCGTGGTGACCTCGGCCTCGTACGAGGCGCGCAAGTTCGGTGTGCGCTCGGCGATGCCCGCGCACGAGGCGCATCGGCTGTGCCCTGAAGGCGTTTTCGTCGCGGGCCGCATGGCGCGTTATGCCGAAGTCTCGCGCGCGGTGCGCGGCGTCTTCGACGAGTTCAGCCCGATCGTCGAGCCGCTGTCGCTCGATGAGGCGTTTCTCGACCTCACCGGAACGCATCGCGTCTTCGCCTCGCCGCTTGCCGCCGGACGCGCGCTCAAGGACCGCGTGCGCGAAGTCACCGGCCTGGTGGTGTCGGTCGGAATCGCGCCGACCAAGATGGCGGCGAAGATTCTGAGCGATCTTTCGAAACCGGACGGACTCAGGATGATCGGGCCGGAGGAACTGACCGGGTTTCTCGCGCCGCTGCCGGTCGAGCGCCTGTGGGGCGTCGGCCGCGTCACGCTCGCGCGCATGCACGCCGCGGGCATCGTCACCATCGGCGACCTCGCGCGCGCCGACGTCGCACGGCTGCGCGCGCTATTCGGCCCAGGCGGGATGCACCTGCATGAACTCGCGCTCGGCCGCGATCCGCGCCCGGTCGTCGGCGACTGCGAACGAAAATCCTACGGCGAGGAGAGCACTTTCGAACACGATCTTGCGCTCGACTCGCTCGAGCTGGCGCGGGTGCTGATCGCGCATTCCGACGCTATCGGACGCCGGCTGCGAGCCGACCGCGTGCGCGCGCGAACGGTTACGCTCAAGCTCAAGCTCGCGCGGCCGCTCGGGCAGGGACGCTACCCGATCGTCACGCGCAGCCAGTCGCTCGCGGCGCCAACCGACGACGGTGCCGAGGTCGCGCGCGTAGCGCGCGCGCTGCTCTTGCGCGTGCGCGAACGCGAACGGGTGCGGCTGGCCGGCGTGCAGATGCATAACCTCACGCGTGATGCCGAAGGCGATGCCGCGCAGCTCGGACTGTTCGGCCATGCGCGGTCGCGCGACGCGCCGCGCGACCGCCTCAATCGCGCGCTCGACCAGGTCGCGGCGCGCTTCGGCGAGAGCGCGCTCACGCGCGGCCTCGTCCGCGCCGAACGCGCAGCCCCCACGCGGCGCATCAAATAATCGCGCGGGGACCGCACCTGGCGCGTTCCCCTCCGCCGCGGCGGCGCGCTCAGGCCGGACAGGCCTCGAGCTGTTCGAGGAACAGCGCGTAGCAGTCGCGGTGCGCCGTCGCGCCCATGAAGTTATCTATATGTCCGTAGCCGGCGGTGACGTGGCGGCGATAGAGCCTCGGATCGTTGACGCTCTGCAGCCATTGAAAGGTGCGCTCGGTCGATACCGGCAGATAGCACTGGTTGAGCTCGCCCGAGACAAACGTTATCGGCAGCCGCAGATGTTCCGGACGCAGGTAGCTCGGCGGCTCGGGCGCGCCGTAGCGGCACTGGTTCTCCGCCGAGCCGAAGTCGAACTTCGCCGCCGTGCCGCGCTTGACGATCTGCGCCAGATGGCGAAACGCGGTCATGTTGCAGGCGCCGAACTGCTCGCTCAGGCGATCGTGGGTCGCGCTGGTGAGCCGTTCGTGGCGATAGAGATGGCCGTACATGAAGGTGATGCGATGGCAGACCGTGCTGTTGCATTCGTGATTGGTGAGATCGACCACCGCGCCGAACATCCGCTGGAAAATCGGATGGCGCGGGTCTTCGCTCGCCGAAAGATAGTCGACCCCGAGATCGGCGAATACGTCGCCCAGGTTCAGCATGCATTTGATCTCGGTCGGCGGCGGCACCGCGTAGTGCAGGGCAATCTGCGAGCACGCGACGCATCGCACCTCCGGCAGATAACCCGCCGCCAGCGCCATGAAGAACGCGCTCGCGCCGGCGCAGTGGACCACCGCCTGAACCGATTCCGCGCGGGTGCGCTCGCGGATGAGGGCGAGGGCGGCGGGAAAATCGTTTTCCGCCGCCTGGTCCAGGTTGAACTGGCGAAGCGGCAGGCGGATGCTCGCGCGCCAGTCGAGCAGCCAAACGTCATACCCGTGATTCACCAGGTATTGCGTGAAATGCTCCTCGATCGTCGGCAGCAGGAACATCCCGCTCCACACGCCCGCGCCGTGCACGACCATCACCGGGCCCTTGTCGCCGCCGCGATAGCGCGCGAGCCCGATCTCGACGCCGTCGGCGGTCGTCACCGTATAGTTCTCCACTGCCGGCAGAGCCATCGCGACTACCTCCCATGGTCAAGCCATGCGATCCGCGCCGCTACTGCGCAAGCCGCGGCCGCACGAACACGTCCCACAGCGTGCCCATGAACATCCGACCGAACTGCGCGAGCGCCTGCGTCTTGCGCGCCGGATCGTCGGTGCCCGACACCGCGAACGTGCCGAGCTGGTGCATGAAGTCGGCGATCAGGATGTGCAGGATGCCGCTCGCCAGCACTTCGCCCGAGCGCTCGTGGCCGGCGCGGATCACCGTGTACAGCGTCGAGGTCGCGCCCCAGACGTCAAAGCGCCCGTCATCGCGGACCTCCTTGAACCCGTCGAGCAGGTAGGGCTTGCCGTCCGCGCCCACGAACGGCAGCGCGTAGAGCATCCGCCGATCGTACTGGCGGCCGGTTTCGATGAATAGATTGAAGAGCCCGTCGCTGACCGGCGCGCCGGCGCCCGCGGTGAAGCCGTCGACGCGCACATTTCCACTTGCGATTCCCGGATGCGCGCTATCGTTGAGAAACACCTGAAGGTCGGGCATCGCGATGGTCAGGGTGAATTCCATGTAGCTGTTGGCCTGCTGGCCGGCGCGCTCGGCTGCGACGTAAGCGGCCAGGTCATCGAGCGCGGGCGGCACTGCGCCCTTTTGCAGAAATCCCTTCATCGTTTCGGTGAAGCTCAGCCCGACAGTGGCGGTTTGTTGCGGCATGTTTCCTCCTGCGGCCAATCACATCCCGGCGAGCGGATCGGCGATTGGCCGCGCGTCGGCGGCTTCCGGCGCGCGCCAGGCCGGGTTGCCGGTAAGCTTGCGGATCGCGGCTTCGATATTGCGCTCGGCGACCGCGGCGATCGTATGCGAGGGATTGACGCCGGTCGCGGCCGGCAGCGCGCCGCCGTCGAGGACGTAGAGCCCCGGATAGCCGAAGACCGCGCCGCCGGCATCAGTGACGCCGTGCCCCGCGTCGTCGGCCATCACGCAGCCGCCCAGGTTGTGCACCGACACCGGGCGCTTCAATCGTTGCCACAGCGGATTGAACGCCGCCGTGCCGCCCATCGCGCCGGCCACATCGATACTGAGCTGCTGCTCGGCGGCATAGAGCGCGGCGTTGGACGCGACGTCCCATCGCACCTCGAGCGTGCGCGTCAGCGGATGCAGCGCGAGCGTGCCGTTGGCACGGTCGCGGCCCATCGCCAGGAACACCGCCGTGTCATCGCGCGGCGGCGCGCCCGCCGCGATGCGGCGGCGCGCGAGGGTCCGCAGGGCGCTTTCGAGCGCGTCGTCCGCGATCGTTTTGAGCCAGCCGCCCGTGGGATTGAGCACCTGGAGCGGGCCGGCGATCTCTTTGGGATAGCCGCCCTCCTCGAAGATGAACCATACGCGCTCGGCGCCGGCGCCGCGGTCGCAGACGATTCCTGTGGTGATCGTCGGACCGTGAGACGGCGCGAACGGCATTGCCGCATTGAACGCGAACGCAAGGAAATCGCCGTTGCCCGAATAGCGCTCGCCCAGCCGCGCGCTCAGTGCGGGCAGCGTGCCGAACTGATCGCGGCAGCGCAGCAGCAGCTCGGTCGAGTTGACCGCGCCCGCGCAGAGGAAGACCGCGCGCGCGGAAATCGCCGCCTCGGCGCCGCCGGCCGCGTGGTTTTTGAAAATCACCCGGTAGCCGCCGCCGTCGCGCTCGATACGCACCGCCTCGCATTGCGCAAGCGTGGCGGCGCCGCGCCGCTCGGCGATTGCGAGATAGTTCAGATCGAGCGTGTTCTTGGCCAGCACGTTGCATCCGATGTCGCACTCGCCGCAGTAAGTGCATCCGCTCTGCTCGACGTCGAACTTGTTGCGATGGGCGACGCCGGGAGCCGAGAAATCAACCGCGAGATTCGGGTAGCACAACCGCGCCTCGCGTCCCACGCGCTCGGCCGCCGTCTTCATCCATTGAGTCTTGGGCGGAACACCGAGATGCGACGACGCGGTGATCGGCGCGATATCGAGCATCCACGCGACCAGGTCGTAGTACGGATCGAGCGCGGCGCGGCTGTAGCCCGCGGGCCATCCGCTTTGAAAGACGTCCTGCGGCGCGCGCAGATGAACGTTGGCGTAGATGAGCGAGCCGCCGCCCCATCCGGCGCCCTGCACGATGGTCATCGCGCCGAACGGACGGACGTCGAACAGGCCGCCGCCCGCCGCCCACAGCCATCCTTGCGCCGGATTGTCCCAGTTGCGCGGGAATTCGCCGCGGCCGTAGCGCCGCCCGCGTTCGAGTATCGCGACGCTCAATCCCGCCTGCGCCAGCCGGCATCCCGCAACCGCGCCGCCGAAGCCGCTGCCGATTACGATCGCATCGTAGCTCGATCGCATCGCCCTCCCCTTTTCTGGTCCGCCAGGGCCGCGCGCGCGCGGCGACCTTCGGCGTCTGCCCCCGCCTATCCTGCCACGGCGCGCGGGCGAAGGCATAATGCCAAAGCGTCGGCGCGCCGCCGGCACCGTATTTGACGCCGCGGCGCGCGGCGGCATAATGCTAGGTCCGGCATTCCGTGAAGTGAGAGGCTAGATCCGCGATGGCGCCCGAGACGCTTTTCGAAAAAATCTGGCGCACCCACGTGGTGCGCGAGCAGCCCGGCGAACCGGCGCTGCTCTATATCGATTTGCACCTGGTGCACGAAGTCACCTCGCCCCAGGCCTTCGAGGCGCTGCGCAACAGCGGGCGCAAAGTGCGCGCGCTCGATCGCACCTTCGGCACCCAGGACCACAACGTGCCGACCACCGATCGCTCCAAGCCGATCGCCGACCCCGACTCCAGACAGCAGATCGAAATGATGCGCCGCAACTGCCGCGACTTCGGCGTGCGCCTGTTCGATCTTGGCGCGCCCGAGCAGGGCATCGTCCATGTCATCGGACCCGAACTCGGCCTTACCCAGCCCGGGATGACCATCGTGTGCGGCGACAGCCATACCGCAACTCACGGCGCGCTCGGCGCGCTCGCCTTCGGCGTCGGCACCAGCGAAGTCGAGCACGTGCTTGCGACGCAGTGCCTGTGGCAGGCGAAACCGAAGACGCTCGAAATTCGCGTCGGCGGGCGACTTGCGCCCGGCGTCACCGCCAAGGACCTGATCCTGGGCATCATCGGCCGCATTACCACCGACGGCGGCACCGGCTACGTCATCGAGTACCGCGGCGAGGCGATCGAAGCGCTCTCGATGGAAGAGCGGATGACGGTCAGCAACATGTCAATCGAAGCGGGCGCGCGCGCCGGGATGATCGCCGCGGACGCGAAGACGGTCGAGTACCTGCGCGGACGCCGCTTCGTCAAAACCGGCGCCGAATTCGATCGCGCGGCCGAGCAATGGCTCAAATTCCGCAGCGACGAGGGCGCGCGCTTCGACCAAAGCATCGCCTTCGATGCGGCGACGTTCGCGCCGCAGGTCACCTGGGGGACCAACCCGGGGATGGTGGCCGAGGTCACCGGGCGCGTGCCCGACCCCGCCGGCGCGAAAAGCGCGGGCGAGCGCCAGGCGCTCGAACGCGCGCTCGAGTACATGGGCCTGCAGCCGGGCACGCCGATCCAGGACATCCGCATCGACCGCGTCTTCATCGGATCGTGCACCAACTCGCGCGTGAGCGACCTGCGCGCGGCGGCCGAGATCGTGCGCGGACGCAAGGTCGCCGCCAGCGTGCGCGCGATGGTCGTGCCGGGATCGCAGCAGGTCAAGGCCGAGGCCGAGAAGCTCGGACTCGATCGCATCTTCACCGACGCGGGCTTCGAATGGCGCGAGTCGGGATGCAGCATGTGCCTGGGTATGAACCCGGACATCCTGCAGCCGGGCGAACGATGCGCCAGCACGTCCAATCGCAATTTCGAGGGACGCCAGGGCAAGGGTGGACGCACTCATCTGGTGAGCCCGGCGATGGCTGCGGCGGCCGCCGTGGCGGGCCATTTCGTCGACGTGCGCGAATGGCCGGCGCACTAAAGGCGCGCGCCTGCCGCGCCGCGACGCGCCAAGCCGCGGCAAAACTCAGCGCTCGCGGTTCGTCGGCAGCCGCGCTATTCGCTTGCCGTTGGCTGCGAACAGCGAGAGCGACGGCGCGCCGCCGCCGCTGACCACCACTTCCGCGCGGCCCTCTCCATTCTCATCGTAGAGTCCCAGGCCGCTGCTGCCGTCGGGTTTGAGCGCAACCTCGAGGCGACGGCGGCCAAGCGCGTCATACAGCACCACCGATGGCGCGCCGTCGATACCGACGCGGATCGCCGCGCGCGTGCGCCCGCCGGCATCGCTGAGCGTTAGCGCGGCGCCGCCGCCGTCTTCCAGCGCGAGCGCCGCGCGGCGCGCGCCGTGCGAGTCGATCAGCACGAATTCCTCGGCCGCGATACTTTTGCGCGATGAGTTGGAAGGACTCACCGCAGCGCTCTCAGCCGTAGCGATGGGAGGCTCGCTTTCGGGAGGCGCGGTCGCGGCGCCGAGTCCGGCACTCGCGAAGCCGACGGTTTCGCCCGTTGCGCTTCGGGCCGCAATATTTTCGGCCGCAATACTTTCGACGGCGTCGCGAAAGCGTCCGATCGCTGCGTCATCGCTGTTGGTATCGACCGTGGATTGGGAGTCTGCGCCGCCCGCGCCCGCTTCAGCGTCCGGCTGTGCGATGCGCATGGCCTCGCGCTCGACGCTTTGGCCGACACCGCGCCGGCGCAGTCTGGTCACTCGATGCATCGGCTTTAACAGCGAAGTCTAGACCGGCTACATCGGCCTCACAAGCGCGTCCGCCTGCAGGGTTACGCACAGCCCGGCTTTGCGATCGGTGGATACGTGAGCGATTCAGTCCTTGCCCCAAAAATGCAACTGGACTAGTTAGCTCTCTCATCTTAAATGCGCTTTTCCAATCGACGCACTCTTGAAGCTGCCTACATCAGCCTATCCTGTTCCATCTGACCTGCGGGCGCACCGGCCGCGCTGCTGCCTGGCAATGCATGAGACCGCCTGATTGGAAAGCGCGATTCAAGTCACACCGGCTGCGACGCTCCGCGCGCGGAGCCGAGTGCGCTTGTTGGGTTCGAGGATCGCGGGACGCTGGGAGTTTGCACTGCAACTAGGAGGAGGCAGGGCGTTGGACCAATCATTTATTTCTCTACAACCCGATCAGGCCGTGGCCAAGGTGTTCGATCCGATGAAGTCGGCGCAGGACACTCTCGCCCGCCTGGCCAAGGTGCTCGAGCCGATGGGTCAGCTGGCGCAGTTGGCCAACGTGTTCGAGCCGATTCGAACGTTCCAGGAAGAGCTGGCGGACGTCGCCGCCGCCTTCGAACCGATCAAGGGCTTCCAGAGCCATCTGGAGAATCTCGCGAATCGTTTCGAGCCGATGCGCGCATTTCAGACCCAGCTCGAACGCGTGGCCGAAGCGTTTCACGAGCAGCTCGTGCAGTTGGCCTCGGCGATGGAGCCGGCGACCGCGTTCCAGGATCAGCTCCAGCACTTGATCAAGGCGTTCGAGCCGGCCAAGGCGCTGCAGCGGCGCTTCGTCGAACTCTCGCGCGCCTTTGGCGGCGAAAGCGCGAGCGTCAACGGAACGAGTGCGCACAACGGCGTCGCCGCGGCCGACTAGGCGGCGCGGCCCCCGGTTCGAGTCGATTTCGCGCGAGGCGCCGAATGACGATTCGGCGCCTCGCGCGCGCGACCGCTCGCGCGCCGAGTCGGCGAACGCGATAAGCCGTTCGCGCGCCGACGAGCCTGCCCCAGTGCGCGGCGGCATGCTATCTATGCTATGCAATCCGATGCCGGCGGCGGCGCAAAGCTGCCGCGCGGCCGAATCGCCATTTCAGGGGCAGACACGCGATGCAACCGTTCAAGAACTTCACCGGCCTGGTCGCGCCGATGGACCGGGCCAACGTGGACACCGATCAGGTCATTCCCAAGCAGTTTCTCAAGGCCGTGGTGCGCAGCGGGCTGGGCAAGGGACTTTTCTTCGACTGGCGCAATCAGCCCGACAAGGGCTACGTGCTCGATGAGCCGCGGTTCAAGGGCGCCTCAATCCTGGTCGCGCGGGCGAATTTCGGCTGCGGCAGCTCGCGCGAGCACGCGGTGTGGGCGCTCGCCGACTTCGGCTTCAAGGCGGTAGTCGCGATCTCGTTTGCCGACATCTTCCGCAACAACGCGCTCAAGAATGGCCTGCTGCCGATCATTCTCAAGCCGCAGGAGGTCGAGGCGATCTTCGCGGCGATCAAGCAGCACGCCGGCTATGAGCTGACGGTCGATCTGCCGGCCCAGAAAGTGGCGGACAAGTTCGGCTGGTCGGCGCATTTCGATATCGATCCGTTTCCCAAGAAGTGTTTTCTCGAGGGCCTGGACGACGTGGCGCTCACGCTGGCGCACGAGGACGAAATCGCGGCCTACGAGAAGACGCATCCCGCGCCCTACCGGCTGTAGGCTGCGGCCGCCCGCGACGGCGGTCCGCCGCGCGCCTGCTATAATCGATTCGTGCTCGCGCGCACACTGATTGCCGCAGCGCCAGGCGGACGGATGCGGCTCGACGTCTTCGTCGCCGCCGAACTGGGGGCGGAGTTTTCGCGCTCGCAGGCGGCGCGGATGATTCGGGCGGGACTGGTGCGCGTCAACGGTGCCGCGGCGCGCGCCGCTGACCAGGTGCGCGCCGGCGACCGGGTCGAGATCGCCGAGCCCGAGCCGGCCGTCGCAGCGACGCCTGCCGGTCCGAGCGCGCAGGCATCGGCGCTCGAGATACTCCATGCCGACGCGGAAATGATCGTGGTCAACAAGCCGGCCGGCATGACCGTGCATCCGGCGCCCGGTCATTCCGGCGGCACGCTGGTGGATGCCCTGCTCGTGCGGTTTCCCGAGATGGCGGCGATGGTCGAGCCGGACGGCGTGATGCGTCCCGGCATCGTCCATCGGCTCGACAAGGACACGTCGGGGCTGATGGCGGTCGCGCGCACGCCGTTTGCACGGATGGAACTCGCGCGCCAGTTCAAGGAGCGCGCGGTCGGCAAGACTTATCTCGCGATCGTGCGTGGAATCGTCGCGCGTGAGCGGTTCATAATCGCGCGGCCGGTCGGCCGCCATCCCGTCGAGCGCAAACGCATGTCGGTCAACTCGCGGCATGGACGAGAGGCCATCAGCGAGGTGAGTGTGCTCGCGCGGATGCCCGCGCCCCCGGCCGACGCGACGCTGGTCGCGGTGCGGCCGCTCACCGGCCGGACGCATCAGATCCGCGTGCATCTCGCGTCGATCGGCCATCCGTGCCTCGGCGATGCGCTCTACGGCGGCCGGCATCGCGCGGCGGCGCCGAGCTGCGGCTTCGCGCGTCAGGCGCTGCATGCGTTCGCGCTTGCGCTGGCGCATCCGCGCACCGCCGCGGCGTTGAAATTCGTCGCGCCGCTGCCGGCCGATTTCATCGACTTCCTGCGCGCGCGCGGCGTCTTCAGTGCGCCGGCCGCGATCGAGCGCGCCATAGAAATTCGCGTCGCGGCAGCCGAAAATCAGACGCCGCCCGCTCGGGAAGCCGACGGAAAAAACGGCCGGAAAGCATCCCGAAAAGCATCCCGTTGACAGCCCCAATCGGCTCGGATAACTTGATGCCAAGGGCCTGCGTTAATTGAGTTGTAGCAGGTCCGCCCCGGATCGTTCGCAGCCGCCGCGTGCCCGCCGAAGATTGGGCGTCGCCTCCTCACCGCGACCAAACGTCTCAATCCATTTGATCGGCCCGGGAATAATCGGTTCGGGATTCATCAGGGGCACAGTGGCGCGATCGGCGCCGCGATCTCGCCGGCAGCTTGGGGGCTTTCCAGGGATCGGCAAATCAGGTTCTGTCACATTCAGCCGGAAATTGGAGTCATATTTTGCGGACAAGGCATATGGGCAAGGGCAGGGGGGCCAGGGGCGACAGTCACGGTTCAGGTGACGAGGGTCGCAACGGTCCCAACGGACCTCATCCGCGCCACATCCAGGGCCCGCCGGGCGCGCCCGCCGAGAGTAACGGCAGCATCGAGCACGACGCCACGGGCGGCGGCGAAGGCGGCGCGACCGCGCTGATGAGCGAAACCGGCGGCGCCGAGCGCTACGCGCGCGGCGTCGGCAGCGCGCAGGCGCTCAACGCTTCCGAGCGGCACGTGGGCGGAATCGTCAGCGACGGCGGCGCACTCAATCTCAAGGTGCTCAAGGCGGCCAAGATCACGGAGCTGGCGCATATCGCGCGCGAGTACAACATCGACGGCGCGACCAACATGCGCAAGCAGGAGATGATCTTTGCCATCCTGCAGGCGCAGGCCTCGCGCAACGGATCGATCCTGGGCGAAGGCGTGCTGGAGATTCTGCCCGACGGCTTCGGCTTTCTGCGCGCGCCCGACTACAACTATCTGCCGGGCCCGGACGACATCTACATCTCGCCGAGCCAGATCCGCAAATTCAACCTGCGCACCGGCGACATCGTCTCGGGGCTGATCCGGCCGCCCAAGGAGGGCGAGCGTTATTTCGCGCTGCTCAAGGTCGAATCGATCAACTACGAAGAGCCCGAGAAGGCGCGCGACAAGATCCTGTTCGACAACCTGACGCCGCTCTACCCGCAGGAGCGGATCAAGCTCGAATACGATCACGAGGACTACACCACGCGCATCATCGATTTGATCGCGCCCATCGGCAAAGGCCAGCGCGGCCTGATCGTGGCCGCGCCCTTCACCGGCAAGACCATGATGCTGCAGGCGATCGCCAAGGCGATCGCGCACAACCATCCCGAGATCGTTCTGATCGTGCTGCTGGTGGACGAGCGGCCCGAGGAAGTCACCGACATGCTGCGCTCGGTGCAGGGCGAGGTGGTGAGTTCGACCTTCGACGAGCCCGCCACGCGTCACGTGCAGGTGGCCGAGATGGTGATCGAGAAGGCGCGCCGCCTGGTCGAGCACGGCCGCGACGTGGTCATCCTGCTCGATTCGATCACGCGCCTGGCGCGCGCCTACAACACGGTGGTGCCGCCCTCGGGCAAGATTCTCTCGGGCGGCGTCGATTCCAACGCGCTGCACAAGCCCAAGAAGTTCTTCGGCGCGGCGCGCAACACCGAGGACGGCGGCTCGCTGACGATCATCGCCACCGCCCTGGTCGACACCGGCAGCCGCATGGACGAGGTCATCTTCGAGGAGTTCAAGGGCACTGGCAATCAGCAGATCGGACTTGACCGCCGCCTGCTCGAGAAGCGCATTTTTCCGACCATCGATATTCAGCGCTCCTCGACCCGCAAGGAGGAGCTGCTGCTGCCGCGGAGCACGCTCAACCGGGTGTGGATCCTGCGCAAGCTGCTGTCGCAGCTCAACGCGGTCGAGGCGATGGAGTTTCTGCTGGACAAGATGCAGGGCACCAAGACCAACGAGGAATTCCTCGAGTCGATGAACGGCTAGGCGCGCGCGCTAGGAACTGCCCGCGCGGCTTGATAAAAAGATGTCGGCGCCGCGCCGGGGAGGGGCGGGCGGACATTTCAACCGAGGACCTAATGAGCGAAATCAGCATGAAACAGCTTCTGGAGGCCGGGGTGCATTTCGGCCACCAGACCAGCCGCTGGAACCCGAAGATGAAGCCTTACATCTTCGGCGCCCGCAACGGCATCTATATCATCGATCTGCAGCAGACCGTGCGCATGTTTCGCGACGCGTATGACTTCGTCCGCGACCTCGCCGCTCAGGGCGGCACGATCCTGTTCGTGGGCACCAAAAAGCAGGCCCAGGACATCGTGCGCGAGGAGGCCGAGCGCTGCGGGATGTTCTACGTGCACAATCGATGGCTGGGCGGGATGCTGACCAACTTCCAGACCATCCGCCAGTCGATCGAGCGGCTCAAGAAGCTCGAAGAGATTATGGCCGACCCCGAGATGATCCAGGCGCTGACCAAGAAGGAGATGAGCGAGAACGCCCACGAGCACGGCAAGCTCATGGCCACGCTGGCGGGCATCAAGAACATGCGCAAGCTGCCCGACGCGCTGTGGGTGATCGACACCAAGAAAGAGGACATCGCGGTGGCCGAGGCCAAGCGGCTGGGGATTCCGGTAGTGGCGGTGGTCGATACCAATTGCGATCCGGATCTTATCGCCTACCGCATTCCGGGCAACGACGACGCGATCCGCGCGATCAAGCTGTTCACCGCGGCGATGGCCGACGCGGTGCTCGAGGGCAAGCGCATCGCCGAGGAGCGGCAGAAGGGCGAGCAGGACAGCGCGGCCGCCGTGGCAGAGCCGCCGCCGCTGCCCGAGCCGCCGAGCCAGAGCGTGTGAGGCGCGGGCGCCGCAGAGCGGAACGGGCGATGGATTTATTCTTTCTTTAGCGACGGGCAATCGACATCTCAAGCATGGAAATCAACGCGAACATCGTGAGGGAACTGCGCGAGAAGACCGGCGCCGGCGTAATGGACTGCAAAAAGGCGCTGGCCGAGGCCAGCGGCGACCTCGACAAGGCCATCGTATGGCTGCGCGAACGGGGCATCGCGCAGGCCGCCAAGCGCTCGGGCAAGCTCGCCTCGGAAGGCTCGATCGGAAGCTACATCCATGCCGGCGGCAAGCTCGGCGTGCTGGTCGAGGTGAACTGCGAGACCGATTTCGTCGCCAAGACGCCCGAGTTCCAGGCGCTGGTCAAGGAGATCGCAATGCAGATCGCCGCGGCCAATCCACGCTGCGTCAGCCGCGAGGACGTCCCCTCCGAAGTCGTGGAGCAGGAGCGCCAGATCTACGCGACGCAATCGGCCGACAAACCCGAGCCGGTGGTCAAAAAGATCGTCGAGGGCAAGCTGGAAAAATTCTTCCGCGACATCTGTCTCAACGAACAGGCCTGGGTGCGCGATCCCAACCGCACCGTCACCGACCTGATCGGCGAGTATGTGGCCAAACTGGGAGAAAAAATCGAGATTCGCCGTTTCGTCCGCTTCCAGCTCGGCGAGGCGCGCGACGGCGGCGCGGCCGCCGGAGCCTGAGCCGGTCCCGCATCCGGGAGAAGCGAGCGCAATGAGCGAGGCGACCAGCGCAGCCCGCAGGCCCCGCTTCCATCGCGTGATGCTCAAGCTCTCCGGGCAGGCGCTCGCGCCGGCCGGCGGCGCGGGCATCGACCTCGACACGCTCGCCGCCTTCGCCCGCGAAATCAAGGACATCGCCGACCTCGGCGTGCAGCTTGCGATGGTGATCGGCGCGGGCAACATCCTGCGCGGCAGTGAGTACGAGGCGCGCGGGATGGACCGCGCGAGCGCCGATCAGATGGGCATGCTCGGCACCGTGATCAACGCCCTCGCCTTCCAGGACGCGCTCGAACGCGCCGGGGTGACGACCCGGGTGCTCTCGGCAATCGCGATGCAGGCGGTGTGCGAGCCGTATATCCGCCGGCGCGCCGTGCGCCATCTGGAAAAGGGCCGCGTCGTCATCTTCGCCGCCGGCACCGGCAATCCCTATTTCACCACCGACACGGCGGCGAGCCTGCGCGCGCTCGAGATCGGCGCCGAGGCGATTCTCAAGGCGAGCCATCACGTGGACGGGGTTTACGATCGCGACCCGCTGCGCGAGGCGGGCGCCAGGCGTTTCGATCGCCTGACCTACCAGGAAGTGTTCGAGCGCAACCTCAAAGTGATGGACCTCACGGCCATCTCGATGTGCAAGGACAATAACCTGCCGATCGTCGTTTTCAATCTGCTCCAGACGGGTAATATAAGAAGAGCCGTGATGGGCGAGCCGATCGGCACCTGGGTGGAAAGTGGCCGCTGAAGAGACACAGGATGACGTGATCGAGATGGCGCGGCTGGAGATGGAGGAAGCGCTCAGCGCCTTTCGCCATGAGCTGGGCCGCGTGCGCACCGGCCGCGCCTCGACCGCGTTGCTCGAGAGCCTGCACGTCAATTATTACGGCGCGCGCACTCCGCTGCGCCAGCTCGCCGGACTGGCCGCGCCCGAGCCGCGCCTGCTGGTAGTCACGCCCTATGACAAGGGCGCTCTGCACGAGATCGAAAAGGCGATCCAGACCTCCGACCTTGGCCTGACGCCGATCAACGACGGCAAGATCATCCGCGTGCCGATCCCCGAGCTCACTGAGCAGCGGCGCAAGGAGCTCGTACGTCACGTGCACAAGACGGCCGAGGAGTTTCGCGTTTCCGTGCGCAACCATCGCCGCGACGCCAACGATCGGCTGAAGAAGATGCACAAAGAGAAGAAGCTCGATGACGACACGCTGCGCGCGGCCGAGGCCAAGGTGCAGCAGCATACCACCGAGCACATCGAGAAGATCGACAAGGTGCTGGCGGCCAAGGAAGCCGAGATTATGGAGGTCTGACCCGCGGGCCCGGCCCCGCGCGACTGGCAGCGGGGTGGAACGCACCTGCGGCGTATCCGGTTAGTGGCTTCTTCACTCCCAATCAACGAATTTCCGGGGCTTTCGCTCGACCCGAGCCGGCTGCCGCGGCACGTCGCGATCGTGATGGACGGCAATGGACGCTGGGCGCGACAGCACGGGCTGTCGCGTCCGGAGGGCCATCGCCGCGGCAAGGACTCGGTGCGCGCGGTGGTCGAGGCCGCGCGTGAAATCGGCATTCCCTATCTCACGCTGTTCGTCTTTTCCAACGAGAACTGGCATCGCCCGGGCACCGAAGTGCGCTTCCTGATGGAGCTGTTCCATCGCTATCTCACGACCGAGACCAAGCGCCTGATGAAGCGCGATATCAGGGTGATCGCGCTCGGCGACCTCGAACGCCTGCCGCCCGCGGTTGGGCGCGCACTCGATTCGATAGTCGCCGCGACCGCGGCCAATCGCTCGATGACCGTGGCGCTGGCGCTCTCGTACGGCGGCCGACAGGACGTCACGGCAGCGGCGCGCCGGATCGCAGAGGATGTGGCTGCGGGCCGGCTGCGTCCGGCGGATATCGATGAGCACGCGGTCGCGAGCCGGCTGGCGAGCGCGGCGATGCCGGACCCGGACCTGCTGATTCGTACCTCGGGCGAGCTGCGGGTGTCGAATTTCTTTCTTTATCAGCTCGCCTACACCGAACTTTATTTCACCAGCACGTTATGGCCTGACTTCCGCGAGCGCGAGTTCCTGCACGCGATCGCCGACTACCAGCTTCGCGAACGCCGTTTTGGCGCGGTCGAGGCCGCCTCCGCCAGCCCAAGCCTGCGTGCTGCGAACTAGAGTCTGGACGGCGCTGATCGCGCTGCCCGCGCTGCTGGCGATGGTGCTGTTCGCGCCGGCATCGTGGTTCGCCGCGTTCATTGCAATTGTGACCGCATGGGGGCTCTACGAAGTCGGCGCGATGACCGGGGCACATAAGCCCGCGGCCGTCTTGAGCCTGCTCGCCGCCGGCGGCGGATCCGCGATACTGCTCGCGTGGGCGCCGGCGCATCTTTGGCCAATCCCGCTCGGAGTCACGCTGGCGATGCTGGCCCTGGTCGAGCGGGTTCGGCGGGGCGCGGCGGCTAACGAAACGGCTGCGGCGCGGCCGCGTCCTGGCCTGATGATCCTGGGCGGCCTTTACGTCGGAGCCCTGTTCCCGTATTTCGCGCTTTTGCGCAATCGGAGCGGCGGCGTGGCCGTGACGATTTTTGTCCTGTTGCTGGTAATGGCCAGCGACACGGGAGCGTATTTCGCCGGCTCGAAAATGGGACGCACTCTGCTCGTCCCGCGAGTAAGCCCGAAGAAGACCGTCGAGGGGGCAATCGGCGGATTCATACTATGCGTGGTAGCCGGTCTTATCCTGAATCAACTGCTGGTATTGCGATGGGGAACGGGCCGGACGATCACGCTCTCGATTGCGATAGGCGTGCTGGCGCAAGTGGGGGACCTTGCCGGATCGGCGCTCAAGCGCAGCGCGGGGGTCAAGGACTCAGGATGGATTTTCCCAGGGCACGGCGGCCTCATCGATCGAACGTGCAGCATGGTTTTCGCCATGGTTATGGCGTATTATTGTGCCTAATGAACGCGTCGCCTTACCGTAATCCCGCCTCGGACAACCGGTAATTATGATCACGTCGATTCTCTCAGCGGTCATCATCTTCGCGGTCCTCATCGTGGTGCACGAGACCGGCCACTTCCTGATGGCCAAGCGCTCGGGCGTGCGCGTGATTCGCTATTCGGTCGGCTATCCGCCGAAAATCTTCGGAATTCGCCGGGGTGCGACCGAATATGCGCTCGGCGCAACGCCGCTCGGCGGCTACGTGCGGATGCTCGGCGATGAGGTCGCCGAGGAACCGACGCCCGAGACCCTGGAAGGCTACGTGCGCGAGCTTCAGCTCGACCTGCTCGAGGCGGTGCGCAGGCAAGGGCGTGGCGCTTCGCTTGGTAGCGAGCCCGCCCAGGTGGTATCGGCGCTTGCGCAGCGCTGGAACGACGCGCGAGAGATCGGCACCGGCGCGGTGGGCCACGGCGCGGCACTTGCCGCGGCCTCCGTATCCGCCGCCGGGGCGCCCGAAATCAATGAACTTTTGGGCCGCGAGGTCAGGCCGGAAGAGGCCCTGCTGCTGGCCGAGATCGGCCGTCGCAGTTCGGTGGACGAGGCGATCAAGGCGCTGGTGGAGGCCCGCTCGCCGGCGCTGCTCGAGCGCTACCGCGCACAGGCCTTTCCGACCCAGCGCCTGGGCACCCGGATCAAGATTGTTCTGGCGGGTCCGCTCGCCAATATCTTGTTCGCGCCGGTGCTGATGGCGGTGGTTTTCATGTACGGCGTGCCCTACGTAAAGCCGATCCTGGGCGAGATCAAGAAGGGCATGCCGGCCTACACGGCGGGTCTGCGCCAGGACGACCAGATCGTTGCCGTCAACGGAAAGCAGATCGAAAACTGGGGAGATTTGTCCGACGCGATCAAGTCGGACACTACCGGCCAGCCCATCAGGATCGACTTCAAGCGGCCGGCGGCGAACGCCGCGGCAACGACCATGTCAGTCGTGGTCAAGCCGGTGCACGAGAAGGAAGACACCGGCTTCGGCGGCAAGGCCGACGTATGGATAATCGGTGTGCTGCCGCGTGGCGACGAGGGCGTACATCACTATGGTCCGCTGAGTGCGCTCTATCAGAGCACGGTTTCGACGGTTGAGCTGAGCGGCCGTCTGATCATGGGTATCGTGATGATCATCAACGGCACGACGCCCGCGCGCGAAGCGCTCGGCGGTCCGATCATGATCGCCAAAATGGCGGGCAAGGAAGCCAAGCAGGGCTTCGCCGACGTCGCCGGCTTCACCGTGATGCTCAGTCTCGAGCTTGGGATCATCAACCTGCTGCCGGTGCCGCTGCTCGACGGCGGCCATCTGTTTTTCTTCCTGATCGAGGGCGTGCGCGGCAAACCGCTCCAGCTGCGCCATCGGGAATTCGCAATGCAGATCGGGCTGTTGCTGCTGGTGGCGCTGATGACGTTCGTCATCATCAATGACATCTCGCACATTATGCGCAGTTGATAGCGCGCTGCGCGCCGGCGCCGCGGCCGGCCCGGTTATGGGAATCGAAACCGGCGGGCCGCGGGCCGACCTGGCATTGATCGATGCCGGCAGGGTAATGGCCGAAGCGTCGCATCCGGTGCTTTCGCATGGCGCTGAACTGCCCGAGGCGGCAGGGCGCCTGCTCGCGAGCGCGGGACTTGCTCTTAACGAGCTCAGGGCGATCGCTGTCGGCATAGGGCCGGGCTCGTTCACCGGCTTGCGGATTGGCCTGAGCTACGCGAAAGGGCTGGCGTTGGCGACCGGTTGCGCGCTGGCGGGAATTCCGAGCCTGGATAGCCTGGCGCTGACGGCCGTCGCCGAGGACCGGACCGCGCCCGGGCGGCTTATCTGTCCTGTGCTGGACGCCCGCAAGGGCGAGGTCTATGCTGCCCTTTACCGGACAACCGGCGATGGGCTAGAAAAGTTGTCAGATGACCTCGTGGTCACGCTCGCGAACCTGGTTCCACATCTTGGCACCGACGTTCTGCTGGTCGGCGACGCGAAAGCGGCCGAAGCCTGCGCGTTGGCTGCGCGCGCGGGCGGGCAGGCAACGTGTCTGGAACTGGGCGTGCTGAGTCTGCGGGGCCGCGTGGTGGCGGCGCTGGGTGCCGCGCGTGTGGCGGCGGGGGCGGCGGATAATGCATTCGTCATGGAACCGTTGTACGTGCGAACGGCGGAGGCGACTTTCAAGGCCGGTCCTTTAACCTCGGGAGCGATGGGAAATGGAGCCGAAGGAAGAAGCACTGATCCATCAGTACGTAACCACCGATGAAGAACTGAGGACGTTGTACGAAGAGCACGCCGAGCTGAAACGCCAGCTCGAATCTTTCCGACTGAAGCACTACCTGACGGCCGACGAGGAACTCGAGAAGAAACGGATTCAGAAGCTCAAGCTGATTTCGAAGGACCGCATCATGGCGCTCCTGCATCGACATCAGCACGACGCGCGCTAGGCTCGCGCCGCGCCGCGCGCGAGAGCGAGCCGCCGCAACCCAATCGATGCCCAGCCATACCATATCCGTCCTGGTCGAAAATGAGTTCGGCGTGCTCGCGCGCGTGGCGGGCCTGTTCTCCAGCCGCGGCTTCAATATCGAGTCGTTGACGGTCAACGAGGACCCGCTGGACCCGACCGTCTCGCGCATCGTGCTGGTCGCGACCGGCGACGATCAGACGCTCGAGCAGATCAACAAGCAGCTCAACAAGCTGGTCTCGGTGATCAAGGTCACCGATTTCAAGGAGACCAGCACCATTGACCGCGAGATGGTGATGGTCAAGGTCGCGGTCGAGGAGCGCACGCGCGGCGAGCTCGATTCGATTGTAGCCGCTTTCCGCGCGCACGTGGTGGATATCGGCCCGCGTGCGGTGACCGTCGAGCTGACCGGCAACGCCGACAAGGTCAAGGCCTTCATCGAGCTGGTGCGGCCGCTGGGCATCAGGGAGATCGTGCGTTCGGGGAAGATTGCGATGGCCCGGGCGGTCCAGCACGATGGCAACCATCGCGCGGCCGCGCGCGACGCCGGATAAGCCCGGCGACGTCGGCAAGAAAATCAAAACAGGGAGAGTTGCGCCATGCAGGTCCATTACGATCGCGACGCCGACCTATCGCGTTTGCGTCCGCACAAGATTGCCATCCTCGGCTTCGGCAGCCAGGGTCACGCTCACGCGCTTAACCTGCGCGACAGCGGGATGGAAGTGTGCGTGGGGCTGCGCAAGGGCAGCCCGTCGTGGGACAAGGCCGCCAAGCAGGGCCTGCCGGTATTCGAGACCGCCGAGGCCGCGCGCCGCTCGGACATCGTGATGATGCTGGTGCCCGACGAGATGGGCTCGGAAATCTACGAGTCCGAGGTCGCGCCGCAGCTCACCCCGGGCAAGTACCTCGCCTTTGGCCACGGCTTCAACATTCATTTCAAGTTCATCAAGCCGCCCGCCGGCGTCAACGTGTTCATGATCGCGCCCAAGGGCCCGGGCCATCTGGTGCGCTCGGAGTACGTCAAGGGCCGCGGCGTGCCCTGCCTGCTGGCGGTCGAGCAGGACCCGTCGCGCGATACCAAGGCGGTCGGGCTGGCTTACGGCGCCGCCATCGGCGGCGGGCGCGCGGCGATCATCGAAACCACCTTCCGCGAGGAAACCGAGACCGATCTCTTCGGCGAGCAATCGGTCCTGTGCGGCGGCCTGACTGAACTGATCCGCGCCGGCTACGAGACCCTGGTCGCCGCCGGCTATGCGCCCGAAATGGCGTACTTCGAGTGCGTGCACGAGGTGAAGCTGATCGTCGATCTGATCTACGAAGGCGGAATCGCCAACATGCGCTATTCGATCAGCAACACCGCCGAATACGGCGACATGACGCGTGGCAAGCGCGTGGTCGGACCGGCCGCGCGCCAGGCGATGAAGGAGCTGCTGGCCGACATCCAATCGGGCAAGTTTGCCAACGAATGGATCGCGGAATACCGCGCCGGCCTGCCGCATTTCCGCGAACTGCGCAAGGAAGCCGAGAAGCATCCGCTCGAGGAAGTCGGACGTAAGCTGCGTTCGTTCATGCCCTGGCTCGCGAGCGACCGCCTCGTCGACAAGAGCAGGAACTGAAGGACTCGCGGGGCCTGGACAAGAGCGATGGAATCGTGGGCCGGTGATCTAGCCCGGCGCGTGGGCGGCGCGATCGGCATCGCGGCCGAGGGCGTCATGCTGGCGGCCGTGGTGCTGGGTCTTGGCGCCGTGGCAATAGCCTCCGGATGGCAACTGACGGGCTGGATCCTCATCCTCTGCGGCCTCGCCCTGGCGGCCTTCTTCCGCGATCCGGAACGCATTCCGGCGTCCGCCTCCGAGCGCCAGGTCTTTTCGGGCGCCGATGGCCGGGTGACCGACGTGGTCGAGATGCCGTTGCCCGAGGGCGCGGCGGGCGAGCGCTATCATCGCGTATCGGTGTTCATGTCGCCGCTCAACGTGCACGTCAACCGAGCTCCGGTAAGCGGCGAAATCCTCAGCGTGCGCCATACCCCCGGCGCCTTCCATGCGGCTTTTCGCGATCACGCGAGCGAACAGAACGAGCGCAACCTGATCGTCCTGAGCGATGCGCGCGGGCGCCAGCACGCGCTCGTGCAAATTGCGGGATACTTTGCGCGGCGCATCGTATGTCGGCTGCATCCTCACGATATTGTGCGCTGTGGCGAGCGTATTGGACTTATAATGTTCGGCAGCCGGGTCGACCATTTTGTCCCGCCGGACTACCGCGTAGTGGTTAAATTGGGAGAAAGGGTGAGGGCCGGAGAGAGTATAATTGCCGAGTTGCTGCAATGAATCTCGGGATATGAATCGCACACGGTGAATCGCACGGAGGACATGAACCAGAACCGGATGCGCCTCATCTCGGGCCGCCTCAAAGAGCAGCAGGCGCGGGTGGTCGCACCGCTGCGCCGCGGAGTGTTCCTTGCGCCGGCCACGATCACTTCGCTCGGCCTGCTCTCGGGCTTTTTCGGGCTGGTGTCGGCGATCGATTCGCATTTCGAGCTGGCCGCGGTGATGATCCTGATCGCGTTTGTGTGCGACGGGCTCGACGGCCGGGTGGCGCGGCTCTCGCGCACCTCGAGTCATTTCGGGGTCGAGTTCGACAGCCTTTCCGACGTGGTGGCCTTCGGCGTGGCGCCCGCGGTTATCGCCTACTGCTGGTCGCTGCGGCTGCTCGGCGCATGGGGCGTCGTCATCTCGGGAATGTTCGTGATCTGCGCCGCGCTCAGGCTGGCGCGGTTCAACGTGCAGACGGCGAGCGCCGACAAGCGGCGCTTTATCGGCCTGCCGGTACCCGGTGCGGCGGCCATGATCGCGGGATGCGTGCTCGCGTACAGTTATTTCGAACTGGAGTCGCCGCATGCGCTGGTCAGCGTAATGGCGCCGCTGACGGTGGCGCTTGCCGCGTTGATGATTTCGCGCGTGCCCTACCCCAGCTTCAAGACCGTCAACCTGCATCAGCGCGCGCGGGTCGAGCTGATCGTGGCGATGCTGCTCGCATTGGCGTTTCTATTTGCCATGCCGCAGTTCACGTTTTTCATACTGGCGACTGCTTATGTCGCCTCGGGACCGTACCTGTTGCTGCGCGGCGAGCGCGCGCAGCCTTTGGCGCCGGTGCTCGGGCCGGCGGCGCAGACGGTCGCGTCCGGTCCGGGCCATGCGCGCAAGCCGCGCGCGCATTCGCGCAGCACCGGCGATCTTTCGGAAAGCGGACCGCCTCGGCCCGAACATTGACCCGCTTGACTGTGCTCCAACCGGGCACCTAGAATGCCTTCGATGTCGCTTCGTCCGAATCTGCTGCTGGGACTGCTGCTTAGCCTGGGCCTTATTGAGGCCCTCGCCGGGAGCGTCGTGGTGCAGGCTTAGGAAGCGTAACAAAACCTGAACCGAACGCCCCGGAGGGTCAAAAGGCCGCCCGGGGCGTTTTCTTTCCTGGGCAGGCCTTGATGGGTCGGGGGGCGCGTAACGCGAGGAGATAACAATGCCGACGGCCAAGACGGTAAACGATGTCCGGGATATCCTGCCCGATCCCAACTACGTGCGCATCTTCGATACCACGCTGCGTGACGGCGAGCAGTCGCCGGGCTGCACCATGAACGTCGAGGAGAAGCTCGCCATCGCGCGTCAGCTCGAGCGGCTCGGCGTGGATATCATCGAAGCCGGCTTCGCCGCTTCTTCACCCGGCGACTTCGAGTCGGTTCATCGCATCGCCGACGCGGTTACCCGGCCGACCGTGGTCAGCTTGTCGCGCACGCGCGAAGAAGACGTCGACGCGGCGCTGCGCGCGGTGGACAAGGCGCGCAATCCCGGCATCCACATCTTCATCGCCACCTCCGACATCCATCTCAAGTACAAGCTCAACATGACGCGCGAGGACGTGCTCGACGCCGCGACCTGGGCGGTGGCGCGCGCCCGCCAGCACCTGGATTACATCGAGTTCTCGTGCGAAGACGCCTCGCGCTCGGACTGGGAGTACATGGCGAAGGTCTGCGCCGAGGTAATCCGCCGCGGCGCACGCATCATCAACCTGCCCGACACCACCGGCCACGCGATTCCCGAGGAGTTCGGTGAGATGTTCGCCTACATGCGGCGCAATGTCGAGGGCGCCGAGCGCGTGATCTGGAGCGCGCACTGTCATAACGATCTCGGTCTTGCGGTCGCCAATTCGCTCGCCGCGATCAAGAACGGCGCGCGCCAGGTCGAATGCACCATCAATGGCATCGGCGAGCGCGCCGGCAACACCTCGATGGAAGAGGTGGTGATGGCGCTGCGCACGCGCCAGGACCTGATGAGCGTGCGCACCGGAATCGACACGCGCCAGATCTACCCGGCCTCGCGCCTGCTGGCGCAGATCATCGGTCAGCCGGTGCCGCCCAACAAGCCGATCGTGGGCGACAATGCGTTCGCGCACGAGGCCGGCATCCACCAGGATGGCGTGCTCAAGTACAAGCTCACCTACGAGATCATGAAGCCCGAGGACATCGGCATCCCGTCCAACAAGCTGGTGCTGGGCAAGCATTCGGGACGCCACGCCTTCACCCGGCGGCTGGTGGACCTCGGCGTGGACCCGGCGCTGATCGACGTGAACAAGGCCTTCGCCGCGTTCAAGGTGCTGTGCGACAAGAAGAAGATCGTTTACGACGACGACATCCTCGCCCTGGTGAACGAAGAAACGCGGCGGGTCGCCGATCATTTCGAGCTGATCGACGTGCGCGTGAGTTCTTCGGCCAAAACCACGCCGCATGCCCAGGTTACGATGCGCGTCGGCGGCGGTGAGGAACGCGTCGCCGAGGCCTCGGGCGACGGGATGGTAGACGCATGCTACAAGGCGATCTACAAGCTCGCCGGCATGCAGCCCGCCCTCGAGCGCTACTCGGTCAAAGCGATCACCGGCGGCACCGACGCGCTCGGCGAGGTGAGCTGCCTCGTGCGCTCGGACGGGATGACGGTCGCCGGCCAGGGCGCGCACAGCGATATCGTGATGGCGAGTGCGCTCGCGCTGGTCAACGCGCTCAACCGGCTCAAGGGCCGCGAGAGCTCGCCGGTGCTGCGCTCGGCCGAGGGCATGTAAGAGCGAGCGCCTGCGACGGCCGGCGCGATCGTGCGTTCGGCCGCCGTTGACGCACCCGCACATTAACGGGACTTGCCGAGCGAATCACGTTGGGCTAATTGCTATGGGCGTCGGGCGGGGCGCTACAGGCGTCCGCGCCCCGCGGAAGGTGTTTAACGGGCGAGCGCAGCTTTGGTACACGGGCCTTGCGACGGATCGAAGGCGCTTTGAGAATCTCAGACCCGGCAACGAACTCGGCAACCAACTCGGTCTGGCAACGAACTCGGTCGAACTCGGTCCTGGCACGAACCGGCGGCGCTCGAAGCAAATAATCCGCCCGCAAACCTATCGCTGTCTCCATTCCGCGCTGGCATTCTTCAAAGTCATAGATGGCCTACAAGATTCTGGTTCTCAAGGGTGACGGGATCGGTCCCGAAGTTGTCGGCGAAGCACTGCAGGTGCTCAAGATCGTCGCGCGCAACGCCGCGCTCGATCTCGAGTTCAAGGAGGGCATCGCCGGCGGCCATGCGATCGACCAGTTCGGTTCGCCGCTTCCCGACGATGTACTCAAGCACGCGCACGACGCCGACGCGATCCTGTTCGGCGCGGTCGGCGGCCCCAAGTGGGACGACCCCAAGGCCGACAAGCGTCCCGAGCAGGCCCTGCTGACGCTGCGCAAGGAGCTGGGCCTGTTCGCCAACGTCCGTCCGGTCAAGGCGGTCAAGGAACTGATGGCGGCTTCGCCGCTGCGCCCGGAAATCGTCCACGGCGTCGACCTGGTGGTGATCCGCGAGCTGACCGGCGGGATTTATTACGGCAAGCCGTCGGAACGGCGCAACCATGGCGACCTGCGGGGTGCGGTCGACACCTGCGTTTATTCCGAGGAGGAAATCGTGCGCGTGCTGCGCTACGGTTTCGAACTGGCGCGCGAGCGCCGCAAGCGCCTGACCTCGGTGGACAAGGCCAACATTCTCGCCACCTCGCGCCTGTGGCGCGAGATCGCCTCCGAGCTGGCCGCGGAATACAAGGACGTCGCGTTCGACAACCAGCTCGTCGATTCGATGGCGATGCATCTGATTCGCCGGCCGCGCGACTTCGACGTGATTGTCACCGAGAACATGTTCGGCGACATCCTGACCGACGAGGCGTCGGTGCTGGCGGGGTCGATGGGGTTGCTGCCGTCGGCGTCGCTCGGCGACGAGCTCAACAGTGCTGGATGCCGCGTCGGCCTGTTCGAGCCGATTCACGGCAGCGCGCCGGATATCGCAGGCCGCGACGAGGCCAATCCGCTGGCCGCGATTTTGTCGGCGGCGATGCTGCTGGAGCATTCGCTCGGCATGCGCGCCGAGGCCGAGCAGATCGGCCAGGCGGTCGAGGGCGTGCTGCGCGAGGGCTACCGCACGCGCGACCTCGGCGGCGGCGCGGGCACCAAGGTGGTCGGCTGCAAGGCGATCGGCCGGCTGGTGCGCGAAAAACTCGAGAGCGCGGAGACCTGAGATGGCCGCGGCGGCCGGCCGCGAACTCAGGCTCGCCGTCGTCGGCGCCACCGGCGCCGTCGGCGCGCAGGTGGTCGAACTGATCGACGCGCGCGCCCTGCCCTGCGCCGAGCTGGCGCTGTTCGCGACCGAGCGCGGCGCAACCCAAACCGTGGAAGCGCGGGGCGAGGCCCTTGCCGTCGCCGAGTTTTACGAGCCGGGCGAGCTCTCGCGCTTCGACCTTGCTTTTCTTGCCGTGACGCGAAGCTGGGCCGCCGATATCGTGCACGCGCGGCCGGGCCCCCTGCTGGTCGATTTCAGCGCGGCGCTGCGCGTGCCCGCGGAGATGCCGACAGTGCCGTTTGTCGCGCCCGGCTTCACGCCCGCGGAGCGCGTCCGGGAGATCGCGGCGGGCGCGCGGTTGATCGCGATCCCGCATCCGGCGGCCCATGCGCTCGCTTCCGTAATCAATGCGGCCGGCGCGCAGGGTCGGATCGTGTGCGCGACCGTGATGCTGGGCGCAAGCGCCGAAGGCCGCGACAGCGTCGAACAGGTCGCCAGGGAGGCGCGCGAACTCCTCAGCGGAACTCACAATCTCGAAGAGGACGAAATCCAGCGCGCCTTCAATGCCTATCCCGCGGACCCGGAAATGGGACTTGCAGCCGCGCTCGCCGGCCAATGCGCGGCTCTGCTCGGAGCCGCGTCTCATTTGCTCGTCGACGTCGTCCATATCCCGGTGCTGCACGGCTCCGCGCTCTCGATCCTCATTCCGGAGGTCGCGGACCTGCAGAATCTCAGGGAGCGATTGCGCGCGGCGCCCGGCCTGATGCTGGCCGAAGGCGAGGAAGGCTCCGCCGGCGTAATCGATGCGATCGGGCAGGAAGCGATACTCGTCGAACCCGCGGTGCAGGCGGCGGGCGCTTCGGTATGGTGCGCATTCGACAGCGCGCGGCTGGCCGCGCTCGATGCAGTGTGGGTGGCGGAAAAGCTCGCCGCCGCCGGCGCCGCCCCCGGCAACGCGTAAGCACCGGGCGATGCAGGTCAAGCTCAGGCTCGAGTACGACGGAACCAATTATTCGGGCTGGCAACTGCAGCACGGTCAGGATTCGATCCAGGCCCGGCTCGAGGCGGCGCTCGCGCGCATCTGCGGCGCGCCGGTGCGCGTGCGCGCCGCCGGGCGCACCGATGCCGGCGTGCATGCGCGCGGCCAGGTCGCGGCGGCGCGCCTGCCGCGGCGGCTCGCACCGCAGGAGCTTGCGCGCGCGCTCAATGCGATGCTGCCCGACGATATCGCGGTGCTCGACGCCGCCGAGGTCGATGATCGGTTCGATCCGCGGCGCGACGCGCGTCTGCGGATCTACGAATACCGCGTGCTCAACCGTGCGCTGCGGTCGGTGTTCGCGCGCAACTCGGCGTGGCTGGTGCGCGAGCCGCTCGATCTCGAGGCGATGAACAGGGCCGCGGCCGAGTTCGTCGGCGAACACGACTTCGCCGCGTTCCGCTCGCTCGGCTCCGTCGAAAAGACCACGGTGCGGCGCGTCGTCGTCAGCCGATGGCGTTGCGAACCTGAGCAGGACGCGCGCGGTCTCGTTTACCGTGTTGAGGCCAGCGCGTTCCTGCGTCACATGGTGCGCACGATGGTCGCCGCGATGGTCGAGGTCGGGCGCGGCAAACCCGCCGGCAAACCGCCGGCAACGACGATCTCCGCATTGTTGGCAAGCCGCGACCGTGCACTCGCGCCGGCGCCGGCTCCTGCGGCGGGTCTTTACCTGGTCGATGTGCTCTACTGAACGGGCTCGGTAAAACCCGCACGGGAGCGGAGCGCGCAAGCAGCGAAACAAAAAAGTGCCTCTGCCCCAAGGGCTCCGCGCGGGGGCTGTTGAAAAATCGCTTTCGTTCTTAAGAAAAACACAGGTTTTTTACCCGTGCCTGCTTGCAAATAGCCTGGCGCTCGTTCACGCTCTGCATGCGATCACTCGCACAAGGAGGAGGATGATGACGCAGTCGCAAGTAGCGGCGCATCTCGCCGACAAAGCCGGGATTTCCAAAAAGGACGCCAAGGCGACGCTCGAGGAGCTTACCGCGCTGGTAATCCGCGAGTTGAAAAAGGAAGGCTCCCTGCGCCTTGCGGGTCTCGGAATTTTCCGCAAGCGCAAGAGCAAGGCGCGGATGGGGCGTAATCCGGCTACCGGTGAGGCGATCAAAATTCCGGCACGCACGCGCCTGCGCTTCACACCTGCCAAGTCGCTCAAGGATTCCGTGCTCGGCGCGCGCTAGGCGGCGGCGAAAAACCTCGAGCGGGACCGTGGGGCTGCTATGTCGCCGCAGCCTCACGACCTGCTGAATCCGGCTTCTCCTTGTCGTGCGACTGCCGTTCGCCGCGGCTGCGGCTGCGCGGTCGCGCATTCCAGCTCACGCGCGCGGCAGCGGCCGCATATACCACGCGGGCTCAATTCGAAGCCTCGGAAGCCGCGCGCCGGCCAACCATCGTCGCGTCTTTCCAGCGCGCCGTATCGAGCATCGTTCGCTCCGGCGGCGCGCCGCCGAGCGACATCCAGCGCGAGCGAAAAAACCCGGTTGCCGCCAACGCCACGCGCAGGTGACGGCTGGGGGGCGGCCCCGGCACGCCCAGCGCCCGCCACGGCAGCGAGATTTGCGCCGTAATCCGCGGGCGGTCGCTCACCTGGTAGATGGCTCTCGCGGCGGGAACCGGCATGCACTTCCCCTGCTCGATGCGGCAGACCTCGATACGCATCTGCAGTCCGCCCTTGCGATAAAAGCCCTTGGGCGGAATTAGCAGGAAGGCAAAGCGACGTGGCCCCGCTCCGGCGTCCACACCGAAATCGATTCGGAAGGCTTCGCTCGCCGGGAACGTAGTACTGTACCGAATCAGGTGCGCGTCGTAATAGTCCATGCTGTCCGTCGCCAGGCTGAGTCCGTGCGCATCCCAGGCTAGAAAATAATCGCCGAACGTGACCTCCGGCTTGGGCGCGGTCATCCCCATAAGCAGCGACTGCTCCTTGGGCCATCGCGCGAGTGAAGGCGAAGTGGTATCGATCTCGGCCTCGGGAATGCGTATATCCCGGCGACTATCGTTCGACCCCGCGACGGCTGCATTGCGATGGATCCCGGCGAGGTCGTGGTTAGCCGTGGCGAGCGCCGCGGTCAGTTCCTCATACGGCCGGTCGTTTATATCGACCAGTCCGAAATCATAATCTTCGCCGTCCTGCGGCCGGCCGCCCCTGGGCTCGTCGCGGTATTGGAACCAGTGCAGCCCAATGACATCTGGATCGCGGGCAAAATTGCGCGCTGCGTTGGCGGCGCCGCGCGCGCGCTCGGCCTGCGTCTGCACGATCATCAAATGGCCGTTGTTCAAATTGCCAGTGCGGTTCTCGAGCGCCGCGAAATACCATTCCGAGATGATTATCGGCTTATGTCCGCTAAGCTGCCTTAGCCCGTCGAAATAGTAATGCGCAATCCATCCGTCGGGGCTGTCGACGTCGTAGTTGGTGGCAATCGCGTCGACGTACGGCGCCATCGCGCGCACCGCGTCGGGGTCGTAGTAACTCGGAAGACGATCGCCGAAAATGAGCGCGTCGGGATCCGCCGCGCGCAGCGCGCGATAGACTACTTCGTAATAGTGCTTCGCCACCACGCCGGTCCATGCGCGGATTAGCCTGATGCCATTTCCGCCGGGCCGTAGAAATGGATGCGCGCCCGCCCTTCGAAGCAGGTCCGCGAACGAAGAAATGCCGTCGCCAACAATAAAGTCGCCGGTAAAGCGCTCCCAGTCGTCGTCGTAGTAGCGGCGGATGAACGCGATCAACTCCTGCTTGGTATAGTTGGTCGCGGGCGCTTTCAAATAGAAAGTAAACAGCGCTCCGTTCCACCATCCCGTTTCGTTATCGGAGAAATATCCGATCCGGTATCCGGCCGCCTTGTAGCGGAGAGTCGCTTCTCGCGCCGCGGCCGCGAAACGCTCGGCGATCGACGGCGCGAACGGGTCTTTCCAGTGGAAATCGGCGCGCCACCCGAGGTCCAGTTCAGGCATGCTCGGCAGCTCGAGCGCGCGCGAGCTGAAGGCACCGACCGTGTTGAAGCCCCAACCGCGAAGCTGTTGTGTGACGCGTTGCGGCCAGCCGTCGGTCGTATCCGCCGGCGAGGATTTGTCCGGGGTGACGGTGTTGACGCCGATGGAAAAGAACCGCCGGCCGCATGCATCGACCAGCCATTCGACGTTGGCCTGAACCTGGAGACGCCACCTTCCGCCGGACGGCACTCGAGCGCACGACGTTTCGTCGGAACTCACCGCCGATGAAACGCCGACCGCCAGCGTCAGCGCCGCGACGAACAGGATCGGATAAACGCATCGGAACCAGGCTGCCACACGTGCAGCGATTACGTTGTGGTGAAGCATATAAGCGAACGCGCCAGAGTACGGAACCGGGCGGAAGGTCAATCGTGGAAGCTAACGCGGAATCGGAAACGGATAACCGCTGGCCAATTCCTGCTCCAGCTTCGAATCATAATTGTAGATATCTCGAAAGAACCGCACTTCGCCGTCCGGTTCCACAACCGCGGTGCTGTACAGAATCAGTACCGGTATCGGTTTGTCGAGATTCACCTGTATCGTCTGATCGCCATTCATCGCCTGCCTGATCTTATCAACGTTCCATTCAGGCTTGTCGCGGAGCACCCACGCCGCCAGCGCCACGGGATCCTGCACTCGAATGCATCCGTGGCTGAAATCGCGCCGCGGCTTCAGAAAAAGCTCCGGTACGGGCGTGCTGTGCAGATACACGTTGTAATGATTGGGAAAAATGAATTTCACCAGGCCCAGCGCATTCTTGGGTCCTGGCTTTTGCCGGATAACCAGCTCGCCCGAGCGCAGCTTGTCGAATACTTCGTCATCCACCTCGCCGTCGGTGACCACCTTGCCGTTATAGGTAGTCACTTCGAAGTTGTTGGCCGCCAGATAGTTGCGGTCGCGCCGGATCTTCGGCACCAGCTCGGCAAGCTGAATGGACATCGGCACGTCCCAGTAAGGCCGGAAAATGAGATAACGCATGTCGTCGGCGAAAACCGGCGTCTGATGTCCGTAGGCTTTGCCGACCACCACGCGCATGGTCAGATACGGCGCGGGCTGGCGGCGCATCGTCCGCAGCTTGAACTCGGGCAGATTGATGATGATCGGTGGCTGTGGAAAGCTCGCCGGAATCCATCGATAGCGCTCCAGGGCGTATTGAAGCTGGAGCACGCGACGGCCAAGCGGCACGTTGAGTTGCGCCACCGTGTCCTTGCCGAGGATGCCATCCGGCTCCAGGCCGTGGCGCCGCTGAAAGTGCCTGACTGCATCGACCAGGGGTTGACCAAAGTTCGTGGCCTCGGCGATCTCGGGAGCGTCAGAGGCGAGGTCGCCGAGCTGATGGAGGCGCGCGGCCAGCGGAGCGATTCCGGCGAAGGCCCCGCCGGGATGCACCGACTTGTCGGGCATCGGAACCCGCACGCCGTCGCCCTGCGCGGCTAGCTTGAGGTAGGCCGCAAGCGCGGTTTCCACTCGCCGGTAGCCGTCATAGCGCGGTTCGAGCATCGCCGCGGCAGCGTCGACGCTCGGCGCCGCAATCATCGCCCGACTCATGAATTGAGCGAGATCGTAATGCTCCGGCCCGAGCGCGAACGCGAACTTCGCAGGCCGTGGATTAACCCGGCCGATGTGCAAAGCGGAAAGATAGCGCGCCGCGCAAATCGTAAGCGCGAGATCGAAATGCACCACGTCGCTGCCCGCGGGGCTGGCAGTGGCCGGCGCGAGCCTGGCCACGCGCGTATCCCATCGCGAGGCATCGTAGTCCTCCGGATTGAGGCCCTTGAGCGAGGCCTGCTTCAGGAGCGCGATCATCGACAGGGCCTGCGCGGTGGGGGCGGCCGCGTCGTGCACCCACGCCGGAGCATTGCCGTTCAGCGCATAGAATTCCGCGACATCGGCGCGAACATCGGAGAAATTCGGCCAGCGCAAATCGGACAGTCGGCCGGATACGATAAGGGCGCCGAGTTCGCCCGGCGCCGACGCAAGGGGGGCAGGCGATGCCTGAACGACCGACGATGCGGTCGCGCCAGGCGCGCGCGCGGGAACGAATGCTGACCCCAGGCAGACTGAAAGCGCCACTGCGAATGCCAAGCGGCAGCCCAATCTGGCTTTATATCTGCTCCCCCCCGTGATTTTCACGTCGCTGCGAACGACTGTACGGGAGCACGGCGCAAATAGCAAAACTCCGGACTCGATTCGCTGCTCCTCACGCATGCGGATCGCGCAGGGGTCCAACGCGGCGCGCGCACGGCCCTCGCCGCCGCCGGCATCGCGCGCTTGTCCGAACACTTTGCGGTTGGCTAGTGTCAGGTCGCAAAGAATCAGAATCATTTTATTCTCAAGAGGATCCGTCTCGATGGAACAGGAATTGGCAGGCAAGGTCGCGATCGTCACCGGTGCGGGCAGAATGCGCAGTATCGGGCGTCCGATCGCTAAGCTGCTCGCGCGCGCAGGCGCGGCAATTGTTATTACCGGCACCGGCCGGCCGCCCGAACGTTATCCCGACGACGAGAAGGCGGCCGGATGGCGCGATATCGACAGCGTTGCCGACGAGATCCGGCAGGCAGGCGGTCGCTGCCTGGCGTTGGTGTCCGACGTCGCCGATCCGCGTGCGGTCGAGCTGCTGGTCGAGCGGACCGTCGCCGAGTTCGGGCGCGTCGATATCCTGGTCAACAACGCGAGCGCCGCGCGCGGGCCCGACCGGGTTCCGGCCGTGGAGCTGCCGTACGAAATCTGGAAGAAGGTCCTGGTCACCAATTTGGACGGGACTTTTCTGCTGTCGTGCGCCGCGGCGCGCAGGATGATTGCGCAGGGCCAGGGCGGGAGCATCGTGAATATCTCCTCGATCGCGAGCAAGCTCGCCCAGGCCAGGGCCGCGGCCTACTCGGCCTCGAAGGCCGCCGTGAACGCGCTCAGCCGCTCGATGGCGCTCGACCTTGCGCCCAACCGTATTCGGGTCAACGCGGTATGCCCCGGCATCATCGATACCTTTCGCATGGACGATCTCGGCCGTGGCGAGTCGTGGGAGAAATTCGTCAAGACGATGATTCCGCTGGGCTACGCCGGCGACGGCAGCGAATGCGCCGAGATCGTGCTCTTCCTGGTCGCGGATCGCGGCAAATGGATCACCGGCCAGGCAATCAACGTTGACGGCGGCACGGTCTGGGGTAACTGATGGGCGCAACCCGGTCTTGGCCAATCCGGAGTCGCACAGCCTCGCCGCCAGCCGATGGCGGTTGTGGTAGGCGAATCGCGCCGCCGCAATCAACGCGGCGGCGGCGTCAACCGCGATCGGTGTGACGTTCTTCGATCGAGGCGTCGGCGCGCTCGCGCGCCGACGCTCGCGCGGAGCCGCAAGCCGGCAAGGGCGAACGCGCGCCGTATCGGCCCCGCGGGCCGAGCGGAGAGAGCCGCCGGCCTGCTATTTCGCATTCAGCAGATCGCAGCTTCCACTGGTCCGGATCTGCTGCGCCATTCGCTTCGTGAATGCCAGCGCAGCCGTCATCATTCCCGATCCGAAACTCACCCGCGCAACGCCGATTTTTTCCAGCTCGGCGATCGCCGGAACTCCCGGACGCATCATCACGTTCAGCGGCCCATCGATCGCGCGCGTGAGCGCGGCGATTTCAGCCGAATCGCTCGCCAGTATCGGGTAGATGCAGCTCGCCCCGGCTCTTAGGTAGGCGCGGCCGCGCGCGATTGCGAGCTCAACGCGCTCCTGGCCGCTCGCGACCTGCCGCACCCAGGCGTCCACGCGCGCGTTGATCACCATGGGCACGCCGGCGCGTTCGGCCGCCTCGCGCGCGGCGGCGATGCGCTCGCATTGTTGTTCGACCTCGCGCAGCGGCGCATCGCGCCCCGGCGAATCCTCGATATTCATACCGACCACGCCGGCCTCGAGCGCCGCGCGAGCGGTGTCGCCGACCTCGGCGGGGGTCGCGCCGAATCCCGCCAGCAGGTCCGCGGTGACGGGCGCCTCGACCGCGCGGACAATCGTTCGCACCATCGAAAGCATCTGGTCGCGTCCGATGATCTCCGAATCGGGCAGTCCGAGAATCCGACAGATGCCGCCGCTCGTGGTGGCAATCGCGGCGAACCCGCTCTCCGCGAAGACCTTGGCGCTGGCAGCATCCCAGGCATTCGGTAACACCAGGACCGCGCGCCGGTCATGCAGCGTGAGCAGCGCTTCGGCTTTAGCCTTGAGTTCCGACGTGTTCATCTTATGGCATTCCATCCGTATGAGAGCGCAACACAGCCCGGACTGAATATCCCACTTATCCATCGCCGTTAGGGACTTCGCGTTCCCGCTAGCAAGTGCGCATGGCTGCCGGCGGGAGAGCAGGGCGCTTCGCGGGAACTCGAGCACTCGCGCCGCACCATGCGAATTCGAATGTCATTCTGTACAGGCCCGCAGGGTCGCCACCACTTCAGCCAGTTCAGTTTCCGCATTGGCCACCGGCATCAGGATTGGCAGCGCGATTCCCGAGCGCCGGTACTCGACGATCCGTGCGCGCGCATCGGAAGCGGTGCCGGATACCGTAAGCGCCGCAACCATCTCGTCCGGTATGGCCGCCAGCGACCGCTGCCGGTCGCCGTGCGCGAACGCTTCGGCCGCGGCGTCGGCAGCCTTGCCGAAACCGGCTTCGCTGACGAGACGCCGGTAGCGCGGGAAGAACCCCACGTAAAAGCTCAGTACCGGACGCACCCGGTCGTAGGCGGTTTTCCGGTCGCGATCGACGCTGGTCGGCAGCAGCGTCGCGATTTCGATCTCGCTGACGCTGCGTCCGGCGCGCGCCGCCCCCACCGCCAGATGCGCAGTCGCATTTCGAGCGGAGTCGCGCGTGCTGAAAACCATCAATAGTCCCTGCGCAACCTCGCCGCACAGCTCGAGCATCTTGGGAAACAGCGCCGAGACGTAGATGGGCACGGAGTTGTGCAGCGGCTTGAACCAGAGATCGAAGCGTTCGATTGCGATCGTCCTGCCATGAAATGACACCGTGCCGTCGCGCAGCAGGGCGCGAACGACTTCGACAGTTTCTCGCACACGCGTTACCGGGTCGCTGTAACGAACGCCGTGCTCGGGCTCGACCTGGACCTTATGGCTCGAGCCGAGACCGAGAATGAAACGCCCGTGCGAAAAATGATCCAGGCACGACGCCGCCATCGCGATCGTCGGCGCCGTCCGGACGAACACACTGCTGATCGCGGTGCCGAGACGGATGCGTCGCGTCGCCAGCGCGCATGCGGTAGCCAATGAGAACTGGTCGCCCCCATGGCCTTCGATTATCCAGGCCGACTCATAGCCGATCTCTTCGGCGACACGGGCGCATTCTACCGTGTCGGCGGGCGAAAGACCCGCGCCCAGCGCGATGCCAAGACGCTCCATCTCATTCACCCCTTTTTATTCCGGCCGGCGCTCGACGTCCCGAGTGTTCCTACCATACACAATCAAACCGGAGCGGAACAGCGTCGCGCGCCGCTCTTTCCCGTTGACAATCGCATAACTCGCGCGTCGCGCTGTTTGACGCAAGCATGTTTTAAGAGAATGCTTCAATCGATAGCGAGTTCGCGGGAGTCATTACAATGAGCCGACTACTTACCATCGGAGCTGCCCAACTGGGTCCAATAGCGAGAAATGACAGCCGCAAGACGGTGGTCGCGCGATTGGTGGATCTGATGCACCGGGCACATGATATCAAGTGCGATGTCATAGTCTATCCTGAGCTCGCCCTGACATCGTTTTTTCCACGCTGGTGGATGGAGGATCAGGAGGAGATCGACAGCTTCTTCGAGCACCAGATGCCCTCGCGGGACACGTCGCCGCTGTTCGAGGAAGCCAGGCGATGCAGGATCGGCTTTTATCTGGGCTTCGCCGAGCGCGCCGTCGACAATGACACCGTCCGTCACTACAATGCTTCGATAATCGTCGACCAGGGCGCGCGGATAATCGGCAAGTACCGAAAAATTCACCTGCCAGGGCACGCCGACTATCGTCCGCACTACCCTTTCCAGCATCTGGAGAAGCGCTATTTTGATGTCGGTAATCTGGGTTTCGGCGCCTGGCGCGGTTTTGGCGGGATTGTCGGAATGTGTATCTGCAACGATCGGCGCTGGCCGGAGACCTACCGCGTACTTGGTATGCAGTCGGTCGAAGTCGTGATGCTCGGCTACAATACTCCGAGTCATGTGCCGTGGATGCCGGTTTACGATCATCTGACCGGCTTTCATAATCATCTCGTGATGCAGGCGGGCGCGTATCAGAACAGTACCTACGTGGTGGGCGTCGCCAAAGCCGGGATCGAGGAAGGATGCGATCTGGCGGGCGGAAGCTGTATCATCGCGCCGTCGGGCGAAATCGTCGCGCAGGCAGTGAGCAAGGCTGACGAATTGATTGTGGCACGGTGCGACCTTGATCTCGCATTGGAGAACAAGCGTGGAGTCCTCAACTTTGCCAACCGGGAACCTGAGTACTATCGCCTGATTACCGAAAGACGCACGGCGATTGAGCCTGATTGATTTTGTGAGCGCGCGAAATTGCGTTTATTCACGCATCGATTGTTCGTTATTCGCGGTTTAGCGCGAAGATCGGCGGCGCTTTTCGACATTTAGCGATTAAATCGTCTAAATTCTTCAGTTGCCGCACTGAGACTTTCCGCCTGGTCGGCTTTGTTTGTAAATTGCATACACATCTGCTCCAATCCGGAGCGTAATCGATACGAAAGCCTCTCTTACGCGGGTTGTCCGTTCGCCGCGCTGCGACGGATGCTTGAAGCGATGGCCATCGCAACGCGAAGGAGAAAATCATGAACATTCCTCGTCGCGGATCGACGTCCGGGCCCGCCGGGCTTGGATTCCAGCTACTCCACGCGCTGTGCTTCGCGTCGATGATGACCCTCGGCGTCACGAGAACAGTCTTCGCCGCCGACCCTGCAAGCTACACACTGGATACTTATTCGAGCTGGCTCAAGCAGTACGCAAACGCCAAGCCGGAATTCAAAGCGGGCGACGTTCTGACCGCCAAGGATCTGGAACGGATGCGCCCGTTCGTTCCGCCCGGATACCTTGAACAGCTGAACTTCCGTGAATTCAGAGCTCCGGTAATCGAGGCGGTTCCGCACACGCCGGCGCCGAGTTACCTGAACTGCACCGAGAAGTACGCATCGCAGGTGAGGTTGCGCAGTGACGGCGCAATCATGAACTACACCTGCGGCCAGCCTTTTCCGAACGAAGGTCTCAACCCGAGCGATGAGCTGGCCGGCTACAAAGCGGCATGGAATTACACGTATCGATATCTGTATTTCGGTTTCTATGATCTGAGCGTGGATACCGGGCTGGTCAGGCTCGGATACAACATCGGCGGAGGCGCGACCAATTTCGTCAGTGCGATGGCGCCTCCGAGAAACTATTTAGCGGGCCTGCCGTCGTGGTCCACGCCCTTTCCGAACGAAGCCGATGTTCGCAAGGACTACGGCGGGGCGGGGCGCGTCGAGCGCTACCTGACCTTGTTTTATGCCCGTGTGCCGTTCAGTCATCTCGCGGATTTCAACGGGAAGTCGCAACCGCTCGCCGGTGCGGACAAGATCGAGCAGGAGAACCTGACCTACTTCGTTACACCGTTCGACATCCGCGGCACCGCCTTCATCATCTGGCGCTATCTCGAAGACGCCGACAAAGGCGATCCGAACCGGGCCGACGACGCCTGGGCCTATATTCCGAACCTGCGCCGCGTGCGGCGCATCTCGGCCGAGGTCAAATCAGATTCGCTGCTGGGCACCGATATCACGATCGACGACTTCGACGGCTTCAACGACCGCGTGCTCGACTGGAATTGGAAGTTCCTCGGCTGGAAGGACGTGCTGGAAATCAACGATCCGGGCAACCATTACGTTCGTTACTTCGGTCCGGACAACGTCGTACCCGACGACAATTGGTCAGTAAAAAAAATGGCGATGACGCTGCGGTCGCCGAAAGATCCGCGCCATCCGTACTCGGCGGTGATCAATTTCTGGGCGGCCGACGCGTGGTCGCCGGGCTACCAGTTCTGTTTTGACCGCAAAGGCAAACTGTGGAAAGTGATCGAATGGGAGTACAAGTACAGCGAGACGTTCAAGCCGGGTTTCTGGGCTGAGACGATGAATGGCGCGCACGCGGTGATCTGGTGGCATCTGACCGCGATCGACGTGCAGAACCGCCGCGCGACCGTCTTTCGCCAGCAGGGACCGGTGATGGAGCGCTATTCGCCGCAATTGCTCAAGGCGCTGTTCGATCCGGACGCGCTGGAATCGATCCACCGTTAAGCGCGCGCGTCCGATCGAGGCGACCGGGGGCGCGGGCCGCGATCCAGACGCTTGCCGCGACGCGCGCGCCGCAGGATGCATCGCGAGACCGCCGGCCAGGGGAGATCATACATGGCCAATGACCTGTTGCTGAAAAACGGCCTCATAGTCACTCCCAGCGGTGCGATTCGCGGGGGCCTGGCGATTTCGGGCGAGCGCATCGCGGGTGTCGGCAGCGAAGAGGCGCTCGGGGCCGCGCGGCGCGAAATAGACTTGCGCGGCAAGATCGTGATGCCGGGGCTGTTCGATCCGCACGTGCATCTCGGCCTGAGCGGCGACGCTTTCAGCGACGATGCGATGGCGACGGACTTCGAGTTCGATACGCGCGAATGCCTGGTGGGCGGTGTCACCACGATTGCCACCACGACGCTCATTGGCCGCGAGCCGTTGCCCGAGCTTTTCTCACGCGCGGTGCGCTGCGGCGCGGCGCGGAGCTGGTGCGATTACAAGATCACCTGCGTGGTCAACACGCTCGACCAGGCGCGGCAGATTCCGGCGGTGGCGAAGGAGGGCGGCGTCTCGTACAAGTTTTTCACCGGCTATGCGGGCGCGCAGGCCGAGGGCTTCGGCATGAGCAAGGACGGCATCAGCCCGGCCTTTTTCTATGAGGCCTGCCGCGCGATCAACACGGCCGGGCGCCCGGTCTTTCCGATGATTCACGCCGAAGACCCTTACGTGCGCGGAATTCTGATCGACGAACTGAAGCGCATGGGCCGGCGCGATTACCTGACCGCGTGGGCCGAGAGCAGTCCCGAATGGGCGGAGAGCGTTCAGATCTACACCTACGGGCTGATTGCCAACCAGCTCGGATGTCCGCTCTATCCTGTGCACATCAGCGCCGCGCAGAGTGTTGACACCATCGCCTCGCTCAAGGCGCAGGGTCTGCCGATCGTGGGTGAAACGATCGCGTACTTTCTCTCGACCACCGCGCCCGAGATGGACGCGATCGGCGCCGGCGGCAAAGGCAAAATTCAGCCGCCGCTGCGTTTCCAGAAGGATCGCGACCGCCTCTGGCGCGGCATCCAGGACGGCACGCTTTCCGTGATCGGGACCGACAGTCTCACCTACACCGCGAGCTTCAAGGAGCGCGGCGATTTCTGGGACTGCCGGGTCGGGGTGAACAATCAGGTGGCCGATACGCTCGCGCTCATCTTCGACGAGGCGATCAACCGGCGCGGGATCGACCTGGTGACGATCGCACGCGCACTGTCGGAGAATGCGGCCCGCATGTACGGCATTTATCCGAAGAAGGGCGTCATCGCGGTCGGCTCCGACGCCGACCTGGCGGTGGTCGACCCCGAGGCTGAGGCGACGCTCGGGCGGCATCGGTACCGCGGACGGACCGATTACTCGTTGTGGGAGGGCCGCAAGGTCAGGGGTATTCCGGTGATGACGTTTCTGCGAGGACGCCTGGTGATGGAAAACGGCGAGATCGTGGCCGAGAAGGGATTCGGGCAGCCGGTGGCGCAGGTGATGAAGCCGCGCGGCAATTGAAGCGACCGGGATCATTGCTCTCAACGATTGCAGGAGACCGCGCTCATGGGCGAAGACAAACGGACGATATATGACCGCAGCGGACTGGGTCATCGGATTGGCTACGGCAAGCATCCCGCTCTGCTGGTCGTCGACATGCAGATTGGCTTCACGGCACCCGAGAAATCGCCGCTCGCCGGAAACCTGGACGCGCAAGTCGCAGCGATCAACAAACTGATTGCGGCCGCCCGAAAAAACCGCGTGCCGATCGTCTTCACTGTGGTCGGCTACGACCCCAAAGTTCCGGCCGACGGAGGCTTATGGCCGGAGAAGGCGCCCACTCTCCTCGAACTGAAGCTGGGTTCGGACCTGGTGGAACTCGACCCGCGCATCCAGCGTACGGCCGAGGACCTGCTGCTGGTGAAGAAATACGCCTCGGCCTTTCTCGGCACGCCGCTCGCCGCGACGCTCGTCACTCGCGGCGTCGATACCCTGATCGTCACCGGATGCACGACCAGCGGATGCGTCCGGGCGAGCGTGGTCGATGCGCTCTCGCACGGCTTCCGGCCCATCATCCCGGAAGAGGCGGTCGGCGATCGCGCGCAGGAACCGCACGCCGCCAACCTGTTCGATATGGACAGCAAATACGGCGACGTGGTGCCGCTGGCGGATGCGCTTGCCTACCTGGAGGAAGTGAAATCCTGAATCGACGTGGGTCGGACCGAGACCGGGCTCAGCGTTTCAGCCGGTAGTTCGGATCCCATGCCAGTTCGCGCCTGGCTTTTGCGATAGAGACCGCGCCGTCATTGTCGGCAACGTTGTAGATTCCCGGCGCCCCGCGATCGATCGCGAGCGCAGCCGCCCATGCGGCCGCGTCTACATGGACGGCGGGTTTTCCCGCAGGCGCATCGAAACCCGTCCCCGGGCCGTAAAACATGCCGTACCGCAGGACGAGCCCGTCCATTCCCGTCGTCGCCGTCACGAGGCGCTCGAGCGTCACCACGCCTTCCATCGTCGAGCGCCAGGGTTCCTCGCTCGTCGTCATCAGTGCGTCGGTCTCTGCGTGCGGCTCGCGACCCGGGGCGTATACGAAGGCGATGCTCTGCGCGACCATCCGGCGCACCCCGGCGCGCAGGGCGGCTTCGACCAGGTTGCGCGTGCCCTCGATGCGCAGGCGGGCGTTGCGCTTGAGTCCTTCGGGCATCAACTCCGCCTTGAGGCCCGCGGGCAGGTCCGTAAGCTGATGAACAACGATGTCGGGCCGCGCCCTGGCCAAAGCCGAGACGAGCGCGGCGCGGTCGAAGACATCGACCAGTGCCGGTTCAATCCCGGCCGCGCGCAACTCTTCGGCGCGCGAGGCGACGCGCGTGGTCCCGGTCACTTCGTAGCCGGCCTCGCGCAGCAGCGGCAGCATCCGCCGCCCGACCGCGCCGCCTGCTCCCGCCAGAAAGATTCTCTTTGCCATGCGAGTACTCGCGCTCCTATCGCGCGGGATAGTGCTCTTCGAGCAGGTACTTCACGTCAGGGCGATTGAGCACTTCGATGAAACAGATGCGATCGGCCGCGTTCAGATCGACGATCAGGAATCCTTCGACCGACTGCAACTCGATCGTGCGCGCGACCTTGACCTCGTTTTCGGTGGCGAAACTCGCGCAATTTTCGTCGCCGCAATCGCAGAGCGACTCGATCTTCAGTGCGCGCAATTGCTCGCACAGCGGCTCCGCGCCCTGCGCGCGCAGCAAAAACGCCAGCTCCTCGATCAGGTCGGGCAGCACATCGCTCATCAGCGGCGCGGTCATCGCAGGCCAAGGTTAGCGGCAAGGCATCCGACAATCAAAGCGTCCAACTCGCGCTCGCGGCGCGGGCGTTTATCGCAGCCGTTCCTCGAAATCGCTCAGGCGCGCTCCGCAGAACGGGCATTGCGTCGAAAGATGGAATCCGAGCGGGAGTCCGCGATTGACGAAGAACCGGTTGGCGCATTGCGGACAGCGCGCCTGCCATGCCTGGTAGAGCAGGGCGCCAATTGCCACGGCGATCAGGATGAGCAGCAGATCGAAGGCGTCGAAGCCGCTGGTCCGCCCGCCATAGGTCGCGAATTCGATTATCCACCACAGCACGAACGCCGCGGCCGCGATCGTCAACCCGACCCGCACCTGGCGGATGCGCGAAAGCTCGCTCTGAGCCCGCGGCGTGACCGTCTTCACGGCTTCATACGCCGCGGCTGTCCGGCGCCCAGATATGCTTGTGCATCTGCAGCTGCATCCGGACCGGCAGACGGTCCTCCAGAATCCATGCCGCCAGCGCCGCGGGCGCGAGGCGTCCGAATGCGCAGCTCAGGAGTATCGCGTTGACGCGCGCCGCAAGTGCGTGATGACGAATCACGTCGCGCGCCCACTCATAGTCGGCGCGGTCGGCGAGCACGAATTTAACCTCGTCGCGCGGGGTCAGATGTTCGAGGTTGCTCCATCGATTGCGCGCCGATTCACCGCTGCCCGGGCACTTCAGATCCATCACCTTGACCGCCCGCGGGTCGAGCCGGCTTACGTCGCTGGCGCCCGAAGTTTCGACCAGCACGGTCATTCCGGCGTCGAGCAGGCGGGCGATCAGGCGATGCACCCCCGGCTGGAGCAGCGGCTCGCCGCCGGTCACCTCGACCAGGTCGCAGCCGTAACCGAAAAGCCGCGCGGCGGCTTCCTCGACGGTCATCGTGCGCCCCTCGTGGAAGGCATACTCGGTATCGCACCATACGCATCGCAGGTCGCATCCGGTAAGCCGCACGAAGGCGCATGGGCGCCCGGCCCAGGTGGATTCGCCCTGGATGCTGAAAAAGATCTCGTTGACGCGAAGCCGGTCTTCAGTCATGAGCGGAAATTCGCCGCCGCGCGGCCTCGCGCGCCTGCTCGATGACAGTCCTGAGGGCGACGCGATGCTCGCGCGCGAGCCGCCTGCAGTCCTCGTACTCCGGCGAGAAGGTAAGCACTTCCCCGTGAGCGCGCGAAAGCTTTACCCGTACCGGGCCCCATTGAGTCTCGATGTCGATGAACTCGCGCGCAAGCTTGAGGCGCGCGACCGGATGGTAACGCAACCCGATGGTCGAAGTTTCGGCGAACAGCACTGCCGCTATTGCCTCGCGTGCCGCCGGCTCGGCCAGCACCGCAACCGTCACGCCGGGCCGGCCTTTTTTCATGATCATCGGGATCAGCGCCACGTCGCGAGCACCGGCTTCGAACAGACGTTCGAGCACGTGCTCGTAAACCTGAGGGTTGAGGTCGTCGATGTTGGTCTCGATCTGGAGCAGCTCGTCGCTCTCCCACGCGCGCGAGCGCTCGCCCAGCATCAGGCGGAGCACGTTGGGCCGGTCGGCGAATTCCCTTGAGCCCGCGCCATAACCGACACGCTCGACCTGGAAGCCCATCGCGGGCGGCGCGGGCCTGGCGAGCGCGCGCAGGATCGCAGCGCCAGTCGGCGTGACCATCTCGGCCGCGCCGTCGCCGATGCGCAGCGTAAACCCGGCCAAAAGCTCGACGGTCGCGGGCGCGGGAACCGGGATCGCGCCATGCTGCGAACGGACGATGCCGCTGCCCGCGGGCAGCGGCGAGACCAGCACTTCGTCCACGCCGAGCTGCTCGAATCCCCATGCGGCGGCGACTATATCGACGATCGAATCCACCGCGCCGACCTCGTGGAAGTGAACCTCCTCGGGCGAGGTGCGATGGACCCTGGCTTCGGCCTCGGCGAGCGCGCCGAATATCGCGAGTGCGCGTTCCTTTGCGTCACTGGAGAGCGCCGAGGCGCGCGCGATGATCTCGCGGATTTCGCGCAGATGGCGCTCCGGCTGACGCGCGGCGACCTCGACCTCGAACTTGAGGGCGGAAATTCCGCTCAGCACCTTGCGCCGCGTACCCACGCGATAGCCGTCAAGCGGCAGCGAGGCGAGCGCGCGCCGCAGATGATCGAAGTCGGCGCCCGCATCGAGCATCGCACCGGCGATCATGTCGCCGCTGAGACCGGAAAATGCGTCGAGAAATGCCGATTTCATATGCCGCCGTACCGGAGCGCGCAGCGCGAAAATCGAGTTTATGCCGCCGCCTGTTTACTTAACAGTGGGGCGTAAGTAGAATTTTATCGATTTCTCGCGCCCCGTTATTATGAGGCAAAGAGACCTGAATTTCTTCCGCCGTTTGCTCGAGGATCGCAGAACCGAGATTCTGGAGGAAGCCGAGCGCGCGCTCGGCGCGCTCAACACCAAAAGCGAGGAGGCCTGCGCCGACCCCTCGGACCGCGCTTCGCTCGAGTCCGATCGCGCCTTTCTTTTGCGCATGCGCGACCGCGAGCGCAAGCTGCTCGGCAAGATCGACGAGGCGTTCGCAAGAATCGACGGCGGAATTTACGGGCAGTGCGAGGAATGCGGCGGCCAGATCGGAATCGAACGGCTCAAGGCGCGACCCGTGACCACTCTCTGCATCACGTGCAAATCGGCGCAGGAGGCGCGCGAGCGCCAGGGCTCGGTTCGCTGAGCGCCGTGCCCGCCGTCGCCCCCGGCCTGCAGGCATTCTCTCCGATACCGATTCGCGAGGACATTCGATGAGGGTTCGCAAGGCCGTGATCGTCGCGGCGGGTCTCGGCACGCGGATGCTGCCGGCCACGCGCGTCATTCCCAAGGAAATTCTGCCGGTGGTCGATCGCCCGGCGATCCAGGTCGTGGTCGAAGAAGCCGTCGCTTCGGGAATCGAGGAGATCGTGATCGTGGTGTCGCCCGGGCGCTCGATCGTGCTCGATCATTTCGCCCCGGTCCCCGACCTCGAGCGGCATCTGCTGGCGCGCAGCAAGCACGAGCTGCTCGAGGTCGTGCGATCGATCTCCGGCATCGCGCGCATCACGCGCGCCGAGCAGGCCGAGCCGCTCGGCCTCGGCCACGCCGTGCTGCAGGCGCGCGCCGCGGTCGGCGATGAGCCGTTCGCGGTGATGCTGCCCGACGATATTTTCGACGCCGATCCTCCCTGCCTGCGCCAGTTGCTCGAAGTGGCCGAGGCGCGCGAGGGGCCGGTGGTGGCGCTGATGCGCGTGGCGCGCGCGGAACTTTCCAAGTACGGCATCGTTGAAGCCGAGCCGGCCGGGCCGCGGCTTTATCGGCTGACGGGCATGGTGGAAAAGCCGGAGCCGCACAACGCGCCGAGCGATTTCGCGATCGTCGGTCGTTACGTCCTGACGCCGGAGATTTTCGGCATCCTCGCCGACGGCCAACCGGGTACCGGCGGCGAAATTCAGCTCACCGACGGTCTGCTGGCGCTCAGTCGGCGTCGCGCGATGTACGGCTACGAGTTCGCGGGCACGCGCTACGATCTCGGCGATCGGCTGGGGCTCATAACGGCGCAGATCGGGTTCGGCTTGAAACGGCCGGATCTGGCTGCTAGGTTGCGGGACTATTTGCAAACCGTGGTTTCGGCGTAAGATTTCCCGCGCGGTGGGGCAGTAGCTCAGCTGGGAGAGCACCACGTTCGCAACGTGGGGGTCGAGGGTTCAAATCCCTTCTGCTCCACCAAACTTCCTTTGTAAGCCTGACTACCCGTTCCAGATAGGGGGACGCACAAACTCAATCGCCGAGCAGCGGTTACAGGCCAAGCTCGCTCAGGCCCGGATGGTCGTCGGGGCGGCGGCCCAGTGGCCAGCGGTATTTGCGCTCATCCTGGCGTATCGGAAGATCGTTAATCGACGCGAGGCGCAGTTGCATCAGGCCATTGTCGTCGAACTCCCAGTTCTCGTTTCCATACGATCGGAACCAGTTTCCAGAATCATCGCGCCATTCGTAGGCAAAGCGCACCGCGATACGGCGTTCGTCGAACGCCCAGAGTTCCTTGATCAAACGATACTCGAGCTCCCTGGACCACTTGCGCTTGAGAAATGCGATGATCTCCTCTCGGCCATTGATGAACTCGGCGCGGTTTCTCCATCGAGAGTTGGGAGTATACGCGAGCGCGACTTTCTCGGGATCGCGCGAGTTCCAGGCGTCTTCGGCCAGGCGAACCTTCTGGACAGCGGCCTCGCGAGTGAACGGCGGCAGCGGCGGACGTCGGGCATCGGCGCTCTCAGCACTCATCCCTTTGCTCCTCTTGCATACTTTTTTGACACTCCTTGCGGCGGACCGCGGCCGAACGCTCGAATCCGCCGGCCGCGTCATCGTAATCGTCAGCCAGTTTCCTGTCCTCGCGCAACTGCCGGGTGCAACTGCTGATAGAGCTCGAAGAAACTGCGCTCGACCCAGTTATGGCAGAGCTTCCCGTCGCCGCGCACCTCCCACACTGCGATGCCGGTGAACGAAATGTGCCTCTGGTCCGCAGGCGTGCCCATCAGACCGTTGTTTTTGCCGCTGACTCGCCATCGCGAGGCCACCCGGCTTCCATCGCGATTCTGAAACGTCTCCAGCACCTCGAATTGAAAGTCGTTGATCCTGGCCATAAACGCAGAGGCCCATTGCTTAAATTTTTCCTTCGAGACCACGTCGACGCCGCCGGTGGTGAGGACGAAGTCATCGACCATGAATCGGTCGATGGCTTTGGGATTCTGCGCCTTCCAGACGGCTGCCCAGAAGTTCTCGACAATCTCGACTGAATCGATCGGCTTCATATTCGCGTAGCAAGGATTCCTTTCGGAGTTTGTGTGCCAGGCGTCTTGATAAGCAATGTCAGTGCCTCCCGAGAGTTCAAACAGCCAGGGCGGCCTCGAGTGGCACCGGCGAATCTCGACAGGCGCGGATCTCAAAAACAAAAAAGATTTCGTGAGAACTCATGAGCCGCCATTTGGCTTTTCGCCGGGCGCCGCCTTGCCGTAGAATTCAGCCGTCGCCCTCGACGCGTCTCAGTTTCTCCGGGCAACCAGGGGGAGACCGGAAGCGAAAGTGGAGTCCCAGGCCCTTCAAGCACTGGCGCTGCGAGTCGGCGAGGCGACCACCATCGCGGACGTCTTCCAGCGTATCGTCACCGGCCTGGCCGCCCAGCACGACGTCGCGCTTGCGCGGGTGTGGCTGAATCTTCCCGGCGACATTTGCGATTCCTGCCCGATGCGGCAGGACTGCCCGGGCCGGGTGCGCTGTCTTCATCTGGTCGCCAGCGCCGGCAACCCGGCGTCATCCCAAGAGGACTGGTCGCGGCTGGACGGAGACTTCCGGCGAATCCCGCTCAACGTCAGGAAGGTAGGCGAGATCGGCGCACGTGGAGAACCGATCCTGGTTGGCCGGGACCTGGTCAGCAGCCGCTGGGTGGCACGGCCCGACTGGGCCTTGCGCGAAGGGATTGTCAGCTTCGCCGGGCAACCGCTGATCTTCCGTGGCGAGATTCTCGGGGCCCTCGGCGTTTTCAGGCGTTCAGCAACGACGGCCAGCGAATGCGATTGGCTGAGGATCTTTGCCGATCATGCCGCAATCGCCATCGCCAATGCCCGCGCTTTCGAGGAGATCGCGCGGCTTCGGCGGCAGCTCGAGATGGAGCGGGACTTCCTGCGCGAGGAGGTAAAGGAGGTCCTGGCCTTCGGGAACATCGTCGGCGCCAGCGTCGCGCTGCGCGGAGTCCTCGAACAGGTACAGATGGTCGCGCCGACCGATGCCGCGGTCCTGATTCTCGGAGAATCGGGCACGGGAAAAGAACTGGTCGCCGCTGCCATCCACGAGCGCAGCATGCGGCGCGAGCGGCCGTTCGTGCGCGTCAACTGCGGGGCGATCCCGTCGGAACTCTTCGAAAGCGAGTTCTTTGGTCATGTCAAAGGTTCATTCACCGGCGCCTTGCGCGACCGTGTGGGACGGTTTCAGTACGCGGACGGCGGAACCCTGTTTCTCGACGAGATCAGCGAGATCCCGCCCGCGCATCAGCCCAAACTGTTGCGCGTTCTGCAGGATGGCCAATTTCAGCGGATTGGCGACGACGCCACGCGGAAAGTGAATGTGCGGATCATCGCCGCCAGCAACCGCGACCTCAAGCAGGAGGTGGCCGCGCAGCGGTTCCGGCAGGACCTGTACTATCGCCTCAGCGTCTTTCCCCTGGAGATACCGCCGCTACGCGAGCGCCTCGCGGATATTCCCGCCCTGGCGAACCATATCGTATCGCTCTTGCGCAATCGGCTCGATCGTCCTGACGTGCGCTTCACCAATGACGATGCGGAGTTGCTGAAAAGCTACGATTGGCCGGGGAATGTGCGGGAACTGCAGAACGTAATCGAGCGCGCGATGATACTGGCAAAGGGAACGAGGTTGCGCCTGGACCTGGCGCTGGCCCACTCCAAGCCGACACCATCTCTTTCGATTGATGGCGGCAAAGGGCCGCCGGCGGAGCCGGCGAGCGCAAAGATTCTCCGCAGCGAAGATCTCAAGCAACTGGAACGCGACAATATCGTTGCCGCCCTGGAACGTTCGAATTGGAAGATCTCAGGGCGAGGCGGCGCCGCCGAAATGCTGGGTTTCAATCCGAGCACGCTCGCGTCGCGGATTCGCTCATTGGGCATCACGCGCAACTCACGATAATCCGCGCAAAAACGCGAAATCCGAGAAAACTCGTCCGCTTGGATTAGGCCATCGTCTGCCGCAGCCGGTGTTCCCGCGCGGCCGACGCCTAGTGCGCCGAACTCGCTTCGCGGAATGCGAAGATTTTCGCGAAAGGACGATTCGGAATTCCGGCAACTATTTAGTTTAATACTAAATTAATTTGCTGGCACGGCTATCGCAGCAGGGAGGCTTCGTGACTCACAAATCATCCAGCGAAACCCCGCAAGGATCGCTCGCAGACCAGTTGACGGCACCCGCCGACAAACCCTTCATGGACGCGGCCCGGGCGCTCCTTAGGGTTGGTTACCTGTTCGGCAACGATCCTGGCCGTCCCTATCATGCGCATGGCCTGACTCTTGCGCAGTTGGATGTGCTCAGTGCGCTAGCAAGGGCGGATGACGCGAGGCTCAACTGTTCGGAGATCGCCAAGCGGACCCTGATTACCAAGGGCGGTATCACCGGAATCCTGGATCGGCTGGAGGCGCGCGGATTGGTAAAGCGCGTGCCTTCACGCGATGACCGTCGCAGCACCCTGGTTCGCTTGAGCGCCAAAGGCATCGAGTTCTTTCGCAAACTTTACCCCGAAGTGGCGCGCAGCAACCGGCAAATATTTGAAACGGCGTTTCGGCCGGACCAGATGAAACAATTCCGGGAATTGATCGCTCTCCTGATTGAATGCCTGGAGACCGAATAGCTCGGATCGGGATTCAGGGTTTGGGATTATTGATGGAAAGCAACGGTAGCGGCACGAACACACATAACGGGGCGGTTGGAAAGTCGCTCCGCGACCTGCAGCGAGACGGTTTGGAGTCGACGGACCAACAGGAACCGGATGCTCCGGCACACGAAGTGCGGCAACTTCGCTATGAACTGGAGCGCCTCCAAATTCAGCAGCACGCCTTGCAACGCACCCCGCTATCGAACGACAGCGATGCCGACGGCGAAGCGCAGGAGGACACTGACGACGCTCATTCACGACGTCCTGCCGGCGGCATTTTCCGCCGTCGTCCATTCAGGCTGGTGTTGGCGCTAATCCTCGCGATAGCGCTCGGCGTGACCGGATGGCACGTCTGGAACTACCTGCAATCCTACGAATGGACCGATGACGCCGAGATCGATGGTCATCTCGATCCTATAAGCACTCGCGTTGATGGCACGGTCGTCCGCGTTTATGTCGAGGACACCTACCGGGTGAAAGCGGGACAATCGCTGGTCGATCTCGACCCCCGCGACTACGAGGTCGCAGTCGAGAACGCGGCCGCACAGCTCGCCCAGGCGCAGCAGGCTGCAAAAGCGGCGCAGCAGAACTACGATCTGAGCGTCGCCAACCTGGCGGCCGCAATCGCCACCAACGACAAGGCTCAACTGGACGTGTCGCGCTATCGTCAACTGCTCGAAGGCCAGGTGATCGCGCGCGAGACCTACGACGAAATCGCCAAAATCGGGAAAGTCGATGCGGCGGCCGTCAAGGCCGACCGCGCGGTGGTCGCCGCAGCGGCTCGCGTTATTGGTCAGGCCAAGGCCGGCGTGCAATCCGCCCGGGCGGCGCTGGATCAGGCGCGCCTCAACCTCAGCTACACCCACATCGTCGCGCCCTCTTCGGGCGTGGTCGGCGACAAGACGGTTCAGGTGGGGCAGCGGATTCAACCGGGCCAGCAGCTCATGACCGTTGTCAATCTGGACGATATCTGGATTACGGCCGATTTCCGCGAAACGCAGCTGCGCCGGATGCGGCGCGGGCAGCCGGTCACCGTGCACGTGGACACGACCGGACGCGATTACCGCGGCTATATCGAAGGGATGCCCGGAGCGACCGGCGAGCTTTACAGCTTGCTCCCGCCGGAAAATGCAACCGGCAACTACGTCAAGGTGGTACAGCGGCTGCCGGTCCGGATTCGACTCTATCCGGGGCAGGATCTCCGACACCGATTGCGTCCGGGCATGTCGGTCGAACCGACCGTCTGGCTGACGGCCGGTAATCAGAATTTCGCAGCCTCCCACCAGCCTGCAGTGGCTCCGCGAATCGGCGCCCAATAAAGTGAGCGCCGCTCCTAAAATACCCGCGCCCGCTCCCGCGCCCAGGACGCGCATAAATCCCTGGGTCATCGCGGGCACGGTTTCGCTGGCGGCGTTCATGGAGGTGCTCGACACCAGCATCGCCAATGTTGCCCTGCCCTACATGGCGGGCGGATTGGCGGCCAGCGTGGATGACGCCAGTTGGGTGCTCACCTCTTACCTGGTTGCCAACGCGATCGTGCTGCCGATCAGCGGATGGCTTTCGGTGCGCTTCGGACGCAAGCGTTTCTACATGGCTTCCGTCGTGGTCTTTACCATCAGCTCGTTTCTTTGCGGCATCGCGCCGTCGCTGGGGACGTTGATCATATTCCGCGTGCTGCAAGGCGCCGGCGGCGGCGGCCTTCAACCGGTATCGCAGGCGATTCTCAAAGACACTTTTCCGGCCGAGCAGCTCGGCACCGCGTTCGCCCTATACGGGATGGTCGTGGTCCTGGCGCCCGCGATCGGCCCGACCATCGGCGGCTGGATCACCGACAACTATCAGTGGCGATGGATTTTCTACATGAACGTGCCGGTGGGGATGGTTTCTCTCCTGCTGGTGTCGCGTCTGATCGAGGATCCTTCATACCTGGTCGAACAGACGCGCAAGGCGCGCGCGTACCTCAGCATCGATTACATCGGAATTGGCCTGCTGGCGCTCTGCCTTGGTTCCCTCCAGGTGGTGCTCGACAAGGGTCAGGAGGATGACTGGTTCCACTCCCACATGATCACGGCATTGGCCGTGATCTTCGCCGTGACCGTGGTGCTGTTCGTGGCATGGGAGCTGACGCGGAACAAACCGGTGATGGACCTGCGGCTGTTTGGTAATCGCAACTTCTCCGCCACGGCGCTGCTGATCTTCGTTTTCGGAGTGGAAGTCTATGCCATCACCGTGTTCACGCCGCAGTATGTGCAGGCATTCATGGGCTATACCGCGGAGCTGGCCGGCATGACGCAGGCGCCCGGCGCGGCCTTGATGATCGTGCTGATGCCAATCGTCGGAATACTGGTGCGGCGGATTGAGGCTCGTTGGCTTATCATCGGCGGACTGGTGTTCAGCGCGATAGCGCTGTTCCATATAACCAGCAGTCTGGATCTGCAGCTCGACTTCCACACCGCTGCCAGCTATCGCGAGTTCCAGTCGCTCGGCCTCGCGCTGCTGTTCATTCCAATCAACACCGCCGCTTATGTCGGCATCGCGGAGGAAAAAGGCGGCGAGGTATCCGGCACCATCAACCTGCTGCGCAATATCGGCGGCAGCGTCGGCATTTCGCTGCTCGAGACGATGATCGTGCGGCGCGCTCAATTCCATCAGGACGAGCTCATCGCGCACGTCACTCGAGCGCATCCGAGTTTACAAATCGCGACCCAGCGCCTGAGCGCAGACCTTTTTCATCATGGCCTGAGCCATCCGCAAGCGCTGCAGCAGACCTATGGCCGGATCTACGATTCTCTAATCGCACAGGCGACGATCCAGTCATACATAGACGTCGCGTGGATCATCGGCGTTATCTGTCTGCTGATGCTCCCCATAACCCTGCTGCTGAAGAAGAACGACCCGACGCACGCAAAGGTAAGCGCGGAATGAGCGCAGGTTCAGCTTTCCGATGCTGAATCCGGAAAGGGAGACGCGGCCATCAAGTCGCAGGCGTCGGGGCTCTTATAACCGGGGATGAAACGTTCACAGATATCGGCGATCACGGTGCCATAACTGGCGCCGGGCTTGTCCAGATAGCCGTTGAGCAAGGCCTGAACCATCCCTTCCTTGAAGTTTCGGCGAGGGTACATGGCCACGATTTGATCGCGCAACTCCGAAGGAAACTGCTCGAGCCCTCTTCCGAGCACATCGAGCCCGACCCCCGAATAGAGCAAGGCCACCTCGGGACGCATGTACTGAGTCACGCCAGGCGTGGTATGCAGGGCAATAGCCTCCCAAACAGCTTGTATCTGCTCTTCGGAGACCTTGTGCGCGGTGAGGAACTGGCGGGCGGCATTCGCGCTGTCCACCTCGAAGCGCTCGTTCTTGCTCGAGAACCTCTTGATGAGGCCGAGATCGTGAAACGCCGCCGCGACGTACAGCAGTTCAGGGTCGAACCGCAACTTTCGCTCACGCCCCTGCTCAGCCGCGAACAGGTAGACGCGCATGGAATGATTGAAGAGCAGGTCGGTGGAATATTCGCGCAGGATGTCGGTCGCTTCCTTGGCGATCAGGGAATCGGGAAGGGCTAATGCGGAAGATAGAGTCGACATGGCAGGCCTCCTTGTCTTTGTGGGAGTCGCAGCCCCTCTCGAGGCGACGCCTCCCGATGGATTTTCTTTGGATAGAGCAACGCCGATGCCACTGGAACAAGAAAGCTCCAGCGGCGAACTTCGCATTTTATGAGTTGTTCGCAGCCGGCCGTTCGTAGCTGAACAGGCTTCGCGACGCCACGGCGTCGGCACTCGATGCGAGATCTCGTCTTTTATCGCTAGATCTTGCGATCGTGGGAATCGAAATTTCAGCCGACGGAAGCGACAGCCGTGGCATCGGAGTTGCGTAACCAGCCCTTCGGCTACTCCGTTCGCTCGGCCTGATATGGCGCTTTGCTCCGATAGCGGCTCAGCATCGATGCACTGCGCAACGTTTCAAACTGGGAGATCATTATGGAAGCATCTCAAACAATGAACGCGATTCGCAGCCACCGTCGAGGCGGCCCGGAGACTCTCGTCTATGAGCCCGTCGCACGCCCCGCACCGGGCAGCGGCGAAGTGCTGGTCGAAGTGTGCGCCGCTGCCATCACTCCGACCGAGTTTACCTGGGACCCGACCTGGACCGACCAACATGGCAGGAGCCGTCTCCCTATCATCCCTTCGCATGAAATCTCCGGCGTGGTGGCGCAAACCGGACCCGATGCCCCGGATATCGCGGCCGGAGATGAGGTTTACGGGCTGATAGATTTCTATCGCGATGGCGCCGCGGCGGAGTTCGCGATCGCCAAGGTCAGCGAGCTGGCGCCCAAGCCGCGGAGCGTGGACCATCTGCACGCGGCCGCGCTTCCATTGTCTGCGCTTACGGCGTGGCAGGCATTTCGCACCCACGCATTTCTGCGCGCCGGGCAGCGCGTTCTGATCCATGGCGGAGCCGGCGGAGTAGGCAACTTTGCCGTCCAGCTTGCAAAACATTTCGGCGCCGAAACCATTGCCACCTGCTCGAGAGGCAATGCTGATTTCGTTAAAAGCCTGGGCGCCGATTCGATTCTCGAATACGATCGCAAACCTTTCGAGGAAAACCTCAAGGACATCGACCTGGTCCTTGATACAGTTGGCGGCGAGACGCTCGAGCGATCGTGGCGAGTCGTTCGACGCCGAGGCGCGTTGATATCAGTGGTCGAGGAGCCGCCGGCCGCACAGGCCGAGCGCTTCGGGGTGAGCGGGAAGTTCTTTATCGTCGAGCCCAATCGTGGTCAGCTCGTCGAACTTGCGAAGCTGGTCGATGACGGAAGCCTGAAACCGATCGTGTCGGAGACATTTCCTCTGGCGGCCGCGCGTCGAGCCTACGAGGCAGGTTCTCGGGGGCATCTACGCGGCAAAATCGTTCTGCGCGTTCGCTGATTGTTTCAACGGATCGATGTGCCTGGCATTCGTCACGCCGGGCGCCCATCGACGAAAAGTCGCCGCCGGGGCATTGGGTGCGCACCGGCAGCGAATTCACGCAAGCGAGGAGAATTGCAGATGCCTGTAATAACGACCAGAGATAAGGCCGAGAGCTTTGGAGCATGCAATGCGGTCTGGTGAATGCCTATGAGTGCATCAAGCAGTTTTCAGAAACGGACTTTACCGACGACCTCAGGAAGATCGACGTTCCGACGCTGCTTCTCCATGGCGAAGCCGATCAGATCGTGCCCGTAAAGAATTCGGGCCGGAAGACAGCGCGAATCGCGTCAAGGAGGCAAAGGAAATTCACTATCCGTGAGCGTCGCACGGACTGTTCGCGACCCACCAGGAAAAAGGTGAACGAGGATCTTCTCGTCTTTTTGAGATCATAACCTCGAGCGGAAATCTCCGAACTCGTTTGCTGCGAACGCGGCGTGGCGGTTTCAACCGGACCGGCACAATCGTCCGCACTCGTCTCGATCTCAGTTGGTTACCAGCCTGACAGGGCGCGGATCAAATACCATCCGCGTCCTTCCATCTGGCGTTACTCACTCCCGGCTATCGTCCGATATCCGCCTCGTTGGGCAGGTCGGAGGGTCCACTGTCGGACGATGCGGGTGCGGCAGGGCTTGCGTTCGGGCGGGTCTCTGCCGAGTGGCCGCCATCCGGCGCCGCAACGGCGCCCGCCGGCGCGTCGGACGATGCGGGCGCGGCGGCGGCCGCGCTCTGGCGGGTGGCTGCGGGGGGCGAGGCGGCGAGCAGCGTGGCTAATTCCTGCTCGAGCGCCGCAAGCTTGACCGGCTTGCTGACATAGCCGTCCATGCCGGCGGCCAGACACTGCTCGCGGTCGCCGGGCAGCGCATGCGCGGTCATCGCGACGATCAGCGTGCGCCGGCCGCCTGCGCGCTGCTCGCGCCGGCGAATCTCGCGCGTTGCCTCGTAGCCGTCCATCTCGGGCATCTGGCAATCCATCAGGATGATGTCGTAGGGCAGGCGCGAGACCGCTTCGACCGCTTCGCGTCCGTTTGCCACCGCGTCGATATCGAGGCCGAGCTTGCGCACCTGGCGCACGGCGACTTTCTGATTGATCGGGTTGTCCTCGGCGAGCAGCACCCGCAGCCTGCGTCCGATGGGCAGCTTCAGAGCACCGGCGCGCGACCGCTCGCCCGGCGCGCGTGCTTGCGCCGCCGCGGCGGACGCCGCCGCCGGTTCGAGCATCCGGCTGAGCGCGTCGTAGAGCGAGGACTCCGGCACCGGCTTCATCAGCCAACCGGCATAGTCGAGTCCGCGCAGGAGTTGCTTGAACTCGCCGCTCGGCCCGGCCGACGAGACGAAGATGACCGCGACGGCGGCCAGCGCCGGGTCGGCTTTGATGCGGCGTGCGAGCTCGATGCCGTCGATCTCGGGCATCATCACGTCGAGCAGGACGACCGGGTAGGGCTCGCCGGCCGCAGCGGCGGCGCGCATCATGCTCAGCGCCTCTTCGGCGCCCGGCGCGACGCTCGGCCGCATCCCCCACGACAGGAGCTGGCGCTCAAGGATGCGCCGGTTGTTGGCGTTGTCGTCGACGACCAGAATGCGGGCTCCGGCCATCGCCGCGAACCGCTCGGTGGCCGGCTTCCTGGCGTCCGCCTGCTTGGCCAGCTTGACCGTGAACCAGAAGAGCGCGCCCGCGCCCGGCGTGCTCTGGACCGCGATCGTTCCGCCCATGCGCTCGACCAGCTCGCGCGCGATCGACAGTCCCAGCCCGGTGCCGCCGAAGTGGCGGCGGGTCGAGGCATCGACCTGGCTGAAGGGTTGAAAGAGCAGGTGCAGCCGGTCGGCGGGGATACCGATGCCGGTGTCGTGCACCTCGAAGCGCAATATCGCTTCCCTGAGATTCTCGCTCAGTTTGCTGATCGCGACCCCGACCTCGCCGCGCTCGGTGAACTTGATCGCGTTGGCCAGCAGGTTGAGCAGTATCTGGCGCAGGCGGCCCGCGTCGCCGTGCAGCCGGCGCGGCACATCAGGCTCGATCGCCGCCGTCAGTTCGAGACCCTTGCGCCGCGCCTGCTCGGCAACGATCTCGACCGTGCCCTCCAACTCGGCGGTGAGTTCGAAATCGAGATCCTCGAGCACCAGCTTGCCTGCGGCCAGCTTGGAGAAGTCGAGAATGTTGTTGATCAACCCAAGCATTACGTCGCCGCTCTCGCGCACGTCGCTGAGGAGCTCGCGCTGCTCGGCGCTGAGCGGGCCGGAGTCGAGCAGCAGCCCGGTGATCCCGATGATCGAGTTGAGCGGAGTGCGGATCTCGTGGCTCATGTTGGCCAGAAACTCCGACTTAAGCCGCGCCCCCTCCAGCGCCGCGTCGCGCGCGCTGGTCAGCTCGGCCTCCATCCGCCGCCGTTCGCTGATGTCGCGCACCGTGACCGACAGCGCCGTCACCGCGCCGGCGGCGTCGAGGATCGGTGACTGCGTGACCGCGACCTCGACCACGCCGCCGCCCTTGCGCAGGCGCACCGTCTCGTAGGACTCGGCCTTGCCGGTGGCGCGGATGCGCCGGATGCGCTCGGCGACCTCGCCGCGCCGGTCCAGCGGCACCAGCAGCGCCGCGCTGTGACCGATCGCCTCGGCCGCGGTATAGCCGAATAGCGCCTCGGCGGCCGGGTTCCAGCTGGTCACGATCATGTCGGTGCTCTCGCTGTATATCGCGTCGCCCGATGAGCCGATGATCGAGGCCAGCAACGAGTTGGCTGCCTGCGCGCGCTTGCTCTCGCTGGCGTCGCGCAGCGCGACCACCACTCGCCGGCCGCCCGTCTCGCTGTCCTGGAAGGAGGAGGCGTTGAGCGAGACCGCAATCTCGCGCGCGTCCCTGGTCAACAGGCTGAGCTCGACGTCGTGCACCAGCCCGGCGTCGCGCGCTTTTTCCACAACCGCCTGCGCGCGCGCCGGATCGGTGAACAACGCCGTCAGCCGGCTCCCGATCAGCTCAGCGCGCGAGTACCCGCTCAGCTCCAGGGCGCGCTCGTTGGCGTCGGTCAGCGTCAGTTCGGCATTGCCGACCAGCAACGCGTCAGGCGAGGACTGGACCAGACTGCGGCTGTACTCGCGCTCGGCGCGCAGCGTGCGCTCGGCGCTGCGCTGCACCGTGACGTCGCGCGCCACGCCGAAGATGCCGAAGACCTTGCCCGCCTTGTAATACAGCGAGGCGTTGAACGAGACCGGCACCTGCCTGCCGCCCGCCGCCTTGACCAACAGCTCGACATTGGAAACGAAGCCCTCGCCGAAGGTCTTCTTGATTGCGGCGCGAGCGGCGACCGGGTCCGTGAAATAGTTCTCGAAAGGCGTGCCGAGCAGCGCCTTTTTGGGCACCTCGGTCAGGCGCGAGAGCTGCTGATTGCCGTCGCTGATGCGCGCTTCGCCGTCGACCATCACCATCGCGTCGATCGACGACTCGATGAGCCCGCGCGTATATTCGTGCGCCTCGCGCAGCTCCTGCTCGATCCGCTTGAGCGCCGTGATGTCGTGGCCGATACCGGCGCCGGCGACGATGTTTCCTTTTGTGTCGCGGATCGGAAAAACCGTCACCTGAGAGACGAACCAGCTCCCGTCTCTGCGCTTTGCGCGCTGCTCCCAGGTCACCGGATTGCCGGTTTCGAACATCTGGCGGTCGGCTTTCAGCCCCCGCTCCAACTCCTCCGGCGGCACGAACAGGTCGAAACCGCGGCCGATCGCCTGCTCGGCGCTGAACCCGTATAACGCCTCGGCGCCCGAATTCCAGCTCGTGATCTTCAGATCCTTCGAAAAGCCGATGATCGCGTCATGAGAGGCGTTTACGATCGTGGCCAATCCCGCCCGCTCGCGCTCGACGCGGTTGCTCTCGGTAACGTCGCGGATGATTTCCGACAGGCCGAGCAAGGCTCCATCGGAATCGTAAATTCCCGAGGAGACTATCGAGCCTTCGATGATGGTTCCGTCCTTGCGCTGACACTGCGCGTCAACCCGTTCCAGCGGCTGATGCGCGGCTGCCGTCGCGAGCCGCATGCGTACGCTGGCCTCCGCCATCTCACGCACGTGCGGCGGACAGTACAAGCTCACCGATTGGCCAAGCGCCTCGTCCTCGGAATAGCCGAACAGCGCCTCCGCACCCCGGTTCCAGCTCGTAATCCGGCCTTCGCACGACAGACTCACTATGGCGTCGTCGCTCGAAGCGACGATCGAGGCGAGCAAGCGCTGCTCGCGCTCGAGCTTGACCAGCTCGGTGATGTCGCGGCCGATCGCGCCGATCGTGCTCAGCTGGCCGCCGGCGTCATAAGTCGGGAAAAAATTGACCCATGAATCGAACTGCGAACCATCCTTGCGCATGCTGCGCAATCGAAAGCTGGTCGGCTTGCCCGAGCGCGTCAGCTCGCCAATCATTTCACCGACTCGCTGATGCTCTTGTGCGGGGATGAACTCGAGGATGGTTCGGCCGAGCGCCTCCTCGCCGGTGACGCCGAAGAGCTTTTCCGCGCCGTGGTTCCAGCTGAGGATGCGGTTGTCCAGCCCGGTGCTTACAATCGCGTCCTCGGAGCCGTTTACGATGGCGGCCAGCAGCCGCTGCTCCCGCTCCGCACGCAGGCGCTCCGTGATGTCGCGCAGAATTACCGAGACGGCAACGAGGCTGCCGCGCCGATCGCGAATTCCACTGGCCACCAGCGATACGTCTACGGCACTCCCGTCCTTTCTCCTGGCGGGCGATTCAAGCCGGCGCGCGACACCCGGGTTCTTCACAAGTTCCGACAATTCCTGCCGCAACCGCGCAAATACCTGCTCTCTGTGCTCCGGCAGAACCAACAGGTCCAGAACCGCTTGCCCGAGCGCTTCGGCCGCATCGTATCCGAACAGCTTTTGCGCTCCTTTGTTCCAGGTCATCACGCGCAAGTCAGTCGAAATGCTGATTATCGCGTCTTCGGAAAACTCGACGATGGCTGCCAGCTGGGATTCGGCCTTCCCGGCTTGCTCGATGCGGTCGGATTGTTCCACCACGGTCCGTTCGAAAGCGCGCAGCAGCTCTTCCAGCGCCGCTATTCGCGATTCGAATTCGATTTCGCGACCTGGACTTGTCTCGATTTCAGCCATGGCGGCGGTCAGTCGGCGAAGACGGGCGCGTTGATTAAACTCAACATCCCGAGCTTGAGACTAAGCCCAATCGTCCGAAACATCTCGGCCGTGGACGGCGGAATTGCTACGCGCGAGAAGATTATTACCACGAACAACTCGCCGTCGGGCTGAATCCCACCGAACCCAAGTGCCGATTGCACTCCATAGTGCAGAACGAAGTCCTTCTGCGCAGGAATGAACGGACTGCCGAGCGCCGCCGGGACGTAGAAGACGCCAAAGCTCTTGCGTTCAAAATCCTTGATGATCTGCGGTGCGGGTCTGAGCAGCGCGGATACCGGCACTCCAAGCTGCTGAATCAAACGGGCAATCATGGGAAACTGCGCGATGACGGCCTCGCTCCGCAGCGGAATGCACTGATGCCCTTTCGATTCTCGCCGCGCGTTCCATTGAGGTTCATCGCCGCATGTCCCAAGCAATACGAGGCACTTCATATCTCCTGCGACCGGCGACGAGACTGCGGAGCGACCTGCGTTTTGCAAATCACCGCTCAGCCGACCATAGCTATACGTCCTGAAAAGGCGCACAAGAACGCATGAACGGGTATTCGAACTTGTGCTTCGCAGAGCCTCGTAAAGGTACCGGGCGGTTTTCTGCGCCGCCTCTTCCATGGATGCGCAGCCGGCCGTCAAACGCCGAAGCGCCGCACCGCATCGGACCATATCCGCCAATGTGAATCGGGTAAGGTCGTAGAACTCCGTCGTAGTGGCTTGGGCTGGCGATCGAGGTTCCGTATCAGACTCCTGATCCGTTGACACGCGGGTGCGCTCGGGCCGAAGCACAATGCAACGCCTTGTGTAGTCGCGTTTGATGCGAAGCAATGAGCATGCCCTGAGACCACTGCTATGCGACCGCAACTCAAAAGCTTCCCTATGAGCCCGTTGCTCCAGGCACCGACGGTAAGATGTGTCATCGGAGGCAGCATCCGTCTCGCGTTCGAACGATCTACCCGCTTCCTCTAACCTCCAGCCCACGCTTGATCGCTGCGCCAGAGCAGCTGCCAGCCGGAAGGATTTTGTCTTGGTTTTGGTCCGTTGCGGAAATGAGACGGTCCGGGCCGTGCGCGCCGTGACATGTCTCACGACGCTTTGTTCGGGCAGCTCGCCCGATTTTTGCGCGATCCCCGCAAATCGCCGGATGTCTCTCAGAGGGCAGTGCGGATCAATGGATGGAGAAAGAACCATGACCGGCGTCCGGGCCCGCGCCTTGCCCTGAGCCCGCCGCCACGTTTTCGATCAGCATCGAGCCGTGGCGCTAGCCGAAGGCGCCCGCTGTTTTTGAAGATGCGGTGCGGCTTCGCCCAGGATTTCTTATCGGCGCTCCCAATCCGGAGCGTGCGCGACTTCGGCTCGCCTGCTGAATCAACCGGTCGGCGAAAAAAAAGAGCGGAGCCCCGAGTCGCCTCAAGCTCCGCCCGTTGACCGATGCCGATTCTCGTCAGGCGCTCTGCTCCGTCGCGAAGCGGTCAATGATGCTCGTGCTCCTCATGTTCCTCGTGCGCATGGCCAATCCAGCCCGGATGATGCTGCTGCACCCATGGGCGGTTGTTATGCACCCACCAATCGCGATCGTGCCAGTCGTGATGATCGTCGTAATCGCCGATTACCGGCGGCCGTGCGTACCCGTACGCCGGCGCAGGCCCGTATGCATAAACCGGCGGTCCCGGGCTGTAGGCGTAAGGATCAGGGCCGCCGCCGTAGTAAGGATGTCCTCCGCCGAAGAAGCAGGCTTGCAGCATCGTCGCGCCTGCGACAAAAGCCAGCACTTTGACCGCCGAGTAGATCTTGCTGCTCATCGTCGTGCACCTCGCAACAGAGAAGGAGCATCAACGGTGCCAGACGAGGATGCCGCGGAAATCGCGCGAGACTTCCGCCGCAAACCGGAACGTAACCCGATTTGTTCAAGCTATTAACCCGAAACGTGCAGCGGTAAAAATTGCCGGGCGGCATGCGGAGGAAAAGTGGTTTTACAGGCCGGGCGGCTTTTTGTAGTGTGGCCGTAACGGAATCTGTTTTCGCACGTACTCAGGCGCGCGCGCATACGGAGGATGGTTGCGATGTCGGACAAACCGCGGATGCTCGAGGGTTATCGCGTTCTGGATTTCACCCAGTTCGTTGCCGGGCCGACCTGCACGCGCGTGCTGGCCGAGATGGGCGCCGAAGTGATCAAGGTCGAACTCGCGCCGGCCGGCGACCGCGTGCGCGCGGGCGGACTCAAGCCGCTTGACGCCCAGTACAAGGACTCGAGCCAGAGCAGCTACTACTTCCAGCACAATCACAGCAAGCTCAGCCTCGCGATCGACATCAACAAGCCCGGCGCGCGCGAGCTCATCCATGCGATGATTCCGAAGATCGACGTGGTGGTGGAAAACTACGCGCCCGGCGTGATCAAAAAAATGGGCTTCGGCTACGAGGAACTGAAGCAGCGCAATCCCGCGATCATCATGTGCTCGATCTCGGCGCTCGGACAGAGCGGGCCGCTCGCCTACAAGGTCGGCTACGACTACATGGGCCAGGCCTACGCCGCGATCACCGACGGCATCGGCGAGACCGACCGTCCGCCCTCGATCGTCACGATGGCGATCGGCGACGTCTCGACCGGGATGTCGGCGGCGATGGCGATCGGCTTCGCGCTGCTCCATCGCGAGCGCACCGGTGAGGGCCAGTACATGGACGCGTCGATCCTCGACACCTATTTCCACATGCACGAGGCGAACGTGCCGATGGTGTCGCTGCGCGGCAACAAGTTCCGCCCCACGCGCGGCGGCTCGCAGCATCCCAACGGCGGCCCCACCGGCATCTTCCGCTACCGCGGCGATCAATACGTGTTCCTCGCCGTGATGCCGCATCAGTGGCCGCAGATGGTGCGCGCGATGGGCAAGCCCGAACTCGCCGCCGACCCGCGCTTTCGCAGCGCGCGCGGCCGGCGCGACAACAACGACGCGCTCAAGGCGATCATCGAGGAATGGCTCGCGGGCTTTCCCACGCGCGATGACGCGCTGGCCGCGCTCGACAAGGAGCGCGTCGCCTGCGCGCCCGTGCTCTCGCTCAACGAGGCGATGGAGCATCCGCACCTGCGCGCGCGCAAGACGGTGCGCCGGGTCAAGGATCGCTTTCTCGGCGAAGTGGATATCCCGGGCGTGCCGGTCAAGTTTTCGGCCTGGCCGGACAAGCTCGAGGTGCGCGCGGCGCTGCTCGGCGAGGACAACGAGCGCGTGCTGCACGAGGTGCTCGCGATGCCCGACGAGCGCATCCGCGCGCTGTACGCCGAGGGCGTGCTGGTGCGCGATCGCGCGCTCGATTCAGCGCCGCAGGCCCGCGCCTCGTAGGCGCTCCGCGCCAGCCGGATACTGAAGCTCTCTCTCCGCCGCGCTCCGCGCCGGCGCCGTGCGCAATTGCGCCTTGCCGCCGCGCGGATGCTTGTCTCGCAAATGGCGTCAGCCAAAAGCACGCTGCTGACATTTTTCACGTTTTGTCATTAGGGCCTGCGAAAGCGGTCAGTCATTGACCCGAATCGCTGATTTCGCTTTTGCGCCGTTGTTCAGAGCAAAAAAGTCCATTAGATGCCCTAAGCGGTTTGTGAGCGTTTTTGACGCAATTACATGGACTGTTTGTCGGCCTCGCTGCGGAAGGGCATTATGTCTCGATTTATCGCGCTATCGGCTTTGGTGGTCGGTTTGTTGCTCGCATTCGCCCCGGGTTCCCGGGCGCAGGAAATACCCCAGATGCACGTCCTGGCTCTCCAATCCACCCTCGGGCGTCCGGGCGATGCCGGGGTTCGCTTCCACACCCATATCCTGATGGAGTCGGTCCAGGCGTCCTCCGGCGCGAATGCGATCGTTCAGAACTCCGTGGGCGTGCCCTTCGGCGGGTTTGCCTTCGAGACGCCGGCGTCGCTCGCCTGCGTCTATCGTCTGGTGCCGTTCGTCCCGTTTTGCAATCCGAACGTCGTCACCACCAACCCGAGCGGCGGCTCGAAATTGATCGCGATCGTCGATGCGTTCGACGATCCGAATGCGATGAGCGACCTGAACACATTCTCGGCGCAGTTCGGCTTGCCGGCGGTGACAGGCTCGAATTTCCAGGTCGTTTACGCCACGGGCTCGAAGCCCGCGCAGGATCCGACCGGCGGTTGGGAGGGCGAAGAATCGCTCGACATCGAGGCGGTCCACGCGATGGCGCCCGGCGCGAGCATCGTCCTGGTGGAGGCTGCCTCCAATTCCGCGGTGGACCTTTTCTCGGCGGTGGCAACTGCCGGGAACCTGGTAACGGCCGCGGGCGGAGGCGAAGTGCTGATGGACTGGGGCGGGGACGAGTTCAATGGCGAGACGTCCATCGACCCCGGCTTTCTCACGTTCCCGAACGTGGTCTTTGTTTCGTCGGCGGGCGACCAGCCGGGCGCCTCGTATCCGAGCGTGTCACCCAACGTGGTAGCAGTGGGCGGCTCGACGATTCGGCGCAATTTTCTCGGCAGTGGCGGTCTCGTCGGCCAGAGCACGTGGCAGGACGGGGGCGGGGGACCGAGCATTTACGAAGCGCGACCGTCGTATCAGAACGGCGTGCAAACCGCCTTTCCGGTATCGGTCCGCGGGCGCCGCGGCACGCCGGATATCGCTTTTGACGGCGATCCGAATACCGGCTTCTGGGTTTACGACAGCATCCCGATAAGCGACGCGCCCGATGGCGGCGTCAATGGCAGCAACTGGTATATCTTCGGCGGCACCAGCCTTTCGGCCGCGGCGGTCACGGGCATCATCAACGCTGCGGGTAAATTCAAGGCGTCGTCGGTGGCCGAGCTGACGCGGATCTACTTCCACATGAGCGATACGACCGAATACCACGACATCACCTCGGGCAACTGCGGTCCCTACGACTACTTCTCCACGGTCGCGGGATGGGACTACTGCACCGGCGTGGGCGTTCCGTTCGGGTACGGCGGCAAGTAGCGGCGCGCGGGCGTCGCGGCGGTTATCGGCGCGCGCCGCATGCCACCGCGAGGCCGGCGACCCCAGCGGCGGGCCAAGCCGCCCGCGCCGAGCGCGGGTGCTGCATCGCCGTTTGACAGCATCTGCGCGCCGGAGCTAAACCCCGGACTGCCGCCCAACGATCGCACGATTTTCGCGCATGATTTTCACGCGTGATTTACGCGTGTGACTTTCGCGCTGCGCGCGGCGGCGACTCGGGAGGGAGCCATGGCCGAAAACACCGCTTCGCGCATCATCGCGCTCAGCGATATCGAATGGAAGCAGCATGCGACGCTCAAGGGCATCCGCCAGAAGGCGCTATGGTCCGATCCGGCGACCTCGCGCCAGGCCTTTCTGAGCCGCTTCGAGCCCGGCACGAGCCTGCCGATGCATCGCCATGCCGGCGATGAAATCCTCTACGTGGTCGAAGGCGCGATCGCAGACGAAGCCGGCACGGTCACCGCGGGGAACATGAGCTACCGTCCGAACGGCTGCGTGCACAACGTCAGCAGCCGCAACGGCGCGACGGTGCTGGCCGTGGTCACCGGCGGTATCGAGCCGGCGAGCGAAGTCGGTAATGCGCCGCGCTCGCGCACGCTGCAGGTGAGCGAAATCCCATGGCGCGACGGCTTGCCCGGCGTGCGTCAAAAGCCCATCTGGGAAGACAAGGAGACCAACCGCCGCGCGGTGCTGGCGATGTTCGAGCCGGGGGCGACCCTGCCGCGCCATCGCCATTTGGGCGAGGAACTGGTCTTCATGATCGAGGGCTCGCATGCCGACGAGAGCGGCGAGATCGCGACCGGCAACATGAGCATCCGGCCCCGCGGCTGCACGCATAACGTGAGCTCGCGCAACGGCGCCCTCTCGCTCCTGTTCATCTGGGGCGGCGTCGAGATGGTCTAAGCCGCGCGGGTTTGCCGCTCAGATTTTCTGCCTGGTGGCGCGCCAGTCGGCGAGGAATTTTTCCAGCCCGGCATCGGTCAGCGGATGGTGCAGGATCTGCTTCATCACGCCGAAGGGCAGGGTGGCGACGTGCGCGCCCATCTCGGCCGCGCGCAGCAGATGGGTCGGCGTGCGGATCGAGGCGACCAGCACCTGCGCCGGATAGCTGTAGTTGCGCAGAATCTGCACCAACTGACCGACCATCGCGATACCGTCGTGGCCGATATCGTCGAGCCGCCCGACGAACGGCGAGAGGTAGGTCGCGCCGCACTTGGCCGCCGCCAGCCCCTGCAGCGGACTGAAGACCAGCGTCACGTTGACCTTGACGCCGCGGTTGCTGAGCGCGCGCGTCGCCTTGAGGCCTTCGACCACCATCGGGCATTTGACCACGATGTTGCGATGCAGCCGCGCGAGGCGCTCGCCCTCCTCGAGCATTGCGGCCGCCTCGCTTGCCACCACTTCGGCGCTGACCGGACCGTCAACGGCCTCGCAAATTTCGCGCAGCACGTCGGCATAGAAACGTCCGGTTTTGGCGATGAGGCTCGGGTTGGTGGTGACGCCGTCGACCAGGCCCCAGGTCGCCGCTTCGCGGATCTCATTGATGTCGGCGGTGTCGATAAAAAATTTCATCGCGAAGCCATTCCTCCCCCCGCCATCGACGGCGCTCTCAGCAGGTCGGCGCGCGCCAGCGTCACCCTGAAGGGCGACTTGAGCGCGGCCAGCATCTCGGAAATCGACGAATTAAGTTTCGGATGGATTAGCGCGGGCGCCAGCTCGCTCATGGGCGCGAGCACGAAGCGGCGCTCGTGCAGGCGCGGATGGGGAACCTTGAGCGTGCGCGTGTCGATAATCTCGTTGTCGAAGAAGAGCAGGTCGAGGTCGATGATGCGCGGCCGGTACTTGGCGCGGCTCGAGGCTGGCTTCTTGCCGCGCACGCGCTTGCGGCCCATCAGACGTTCGATCGCGAGCAGCCGGCGCATCAGCGCATCCGGCGCAAGCTCGGTCTCGACCTCGATCACCCCGTTGATAAAGGCGCCCTTGATATCGCCGACCGGCTCGGTCTCGTAGAGCGAGGACTGGCGCACGACGCGAGTCGTGGGCAGCGCCGCGATACGCTGGACGGCTTCGCGATAATTGGCCGCCCGATCGCCGAGGTTCGTTCCCAATCCGATGAAGGCCCTATGCGGCATCCTCGCTGTCTAAAACCGCAGCCCCCGTATTCTTTCGACCGCCTCACGCAACCGCTCGTCCGCAACCGTCAGTGAGAAGCGGACGAATCCCTCGCCACCCTTGCCGAAGCCCGAGCCGGGCGTGATCACGACGCCGGTTTCCTTGAGCACGCGCTCGGTGAACGAAAGCGAAGTGTAGCCGCGCGGCGCTCCGGCCCAGATATAAAAAGTCGCGCGCGGCTTGGCGCATTCGAGCCCCAGCCCGCGCAGCGCCTCGATCATCAGATCGCGGCGCCGCTGGTAGATCGCGCAGTACTCATGCAGCGTCTCCTCGCCGCCCTCGAGCGCGGCGATGGCTGCTTCCTGCACGGCCTGGAAGACGCCCGAATCGATATTGGTCTTGACCTTGCCGATAGCTCCGACGGCCGCGGCGTTGCCGACCACGAAACCGACGCGCCATCCGGTCATCGAGTAGGTCTTCGAGAGCGAATGGAACTCGACCGCGCATTCGCGCGCGCCCTCGATTTCCATCACGCTCGGCGCGCGATAGCCGTCAAAGGCGATTTCCGAGTAGGCAAAGTCGTGGGCGAGGATGATGTCGTGCCTGAGGCAGAAATCCACGGCGTCCTTGAGGAAGGCGCGCTCGGCGGTCGCCGCCGTGGGATTGTTCGGGTAGTTGAGCCACATCAGGCGCGCCCGCCGCGCGACCTCGTCGGGGATGGCGCGCAGGTCGGGCAGGAAGCCGTTCTGCTTGGCCAGCCGCATGAAATAAGGTTCGCCGCCGTTGAATACGCATCCCGAGTAGTACACCGGGTAGCCCGGATCCGGGATGAGCACGACGTCGCCGGGGTTGACGACCGCGGTCGGGAAGTTGGCGATGCCTTCCTTGGAACCGAGCAGCGCGCATACCTCGCGCGCGGGGTCGAGCCGCACCTCGAAGCGCCGGCGATACCATCCGGCGGCCGCGGCGCGGTAGCGTTCGAGGCCTTCGTAATCGGGATAGCGATGGTTGATCGGGTCGGCGGCCGTCTCTTGTAGACGGGCGACGATATGGGCCGGGGTCGGCAGGTCCGGGTCGCCGATGCCCAGGCTGATAACGTCAACCCCGCGCTGCTGGACCTCTTTTTTCAGGCGGTCGAGTTCGGCGAAAAGATATGGCGGTAACAGGCCGAGTCTGGCGGCGGGCTTTATCTGCACCTTGTGAACTGGTCCCTGATTGTCAGATCCAACAATTAACTACCACACTTGATCGAGCGCACAAACATGGGTGGCCCGTGGCTGCCCACAATCGGCGGTCCGCGGCTGTGGGCAACCGTGCGTGCCTCGACTCCGCGCGCGGCCAAGCCGCGCTCCGCAGGTCAAATCGCTGCGCTGTGGCCGGTCGCTTCGCGCCGCTCAGCGACTCGCGGCTGTGCGGTGGCGTCTGCCTGCCGGCACGGTGCGCAATCGGAAACCCGCGCTTTTAGCCAAATTGGCGCGGATGTGCAAGCCGAAAATTATGGCCCAGCCATTACTTTCTCTTGCCGAACGTACCGAGCAATGTTAGTAATCTTGCCGTTTGCGATTTCGCAGTCCCGGCTTTGATGAAGAATTGAGAGCCCGAAAAGTTGGAGTGCGCGGTCAGAACGGTTTGATTGCGCGTGCACCGGAGGACCGCGCACGCAGTCGGGCAGGGGCGCGGACCGTGATGCCGGTGGGCAGCGGCAAGTCCATGGCGCGCAAGGGCTAGTTGGGGACGCTTAACCGGATTTGAGATGAACCTGAATCTGAACCGTACTTTGCTCACGCTGGCCCTGCTGACCTTCGCCGGGGGTGTCAGCGTAATCCTCTTTTCGCAGCGTCCATGGGCGCCGCGCTACGACGTCCAGCAGCCGATCCCGTTCAGCCATCGGATCCACGCGGGCGTCAACAAAATCCCGTGCCAGTACTGCCATGAGTATGCGCGGCGCTCGGTGACTTCCGGGGTGCCGCCGGTCCAGCGCTGCGTGGGATGCCACGGCAGCCAGAAGACGGGCGGATTGCTGCCCGTGACCCGGCCGTGGACCGACCATACGCAATCCAATTTCGAGATCCGCTGGAATCGCGTTTACACCCTGCCCGATTTTGTGAAGTTCACCCATCGACCGCATATCAACGCGGGCGTGGCCTGCCAGACGTGTCACGGGCCGGTCGAGACGATGGATCGCGTACAGCCAGTCCACGAGATCAACATGGGCTTCTGCATCGATTGTCATACCAAGCGCGGGGCCACCCAGGACTGCTATATCTGCCACCACTAAGACGAGCGAGAGGGATCACACAAATGTCAGAGGGCCTGTCCAGGCGGTCGTTCATCAAGCTCGCCGCCACCGCTGGAGCAGCAGCGGCAGTGCCGGGATGCGAGCCGGCCGCTCGTCACCTGATTCCCTACGTCGTTCCCGACGAGAACGTGATTCCGGGGATGCCGACGTTTTATGCGAGCGTATGCACGGAATGCCCGGCGGGATGCGGGATCGTGGCGCGGGTACGCGAGGGGCGCGCAATCAAGCTGGAGGGGAATCCGGCCGACCCGATAAGCGACGGATCGATCTGCGCGCGCGGCCAGGCCGGCCTGCAGGAGCTGTATAATCCCGATCGCCTGTCGCGTCCGCAGCGGCGCGGCCAGGGCGGGGCGTTCACGGCCGCGAGCTGGGACGAGGCGATCAAGAATTTCAACGATCGCCTGGCGGCGGCGGCCAAGGCGGGCAAGGACCGGGTCGCGTTCATCAGCGGACCGCTGGGTCCGACGCAGACGAAAATCGCCCGGCTGTGGCTCGCAGCCTACGGCTCGGGCCGGATGGTGACCTACGAGCGGCTGGCGGACCATGCCGCGCGCGCGGCGTCGAAAACCTGCTTCGGGCGCGACGACCTTCCTTTTTACCGTATCGATAAAGCCGATGCGCTGATCTCGTTCGGCGCCGATTTCCTTAGCACCTGGGGCTCGCCCGTCGAGTACCATCGCCAGTACGCGCAGTTTCGCACGCCGCGGGAGCGGCGCGGCCAGCTCTCGCTCGCGCGCGCGACCTACGTCGGTCCGGCGATGACCATGACCGCGGCCAAGTGCGACGAGTGGATCGCAGTCAGTCCGGGCGACGAGGCGGCGATCGCGCTCAGCGTGTTGAGCGTGCTGCTCAAGCAGGGATGGGTTTCGAGCAAATCCGGAGTTGACGTCGACGCGCTGCGCAAGCTGACCGCCGATTTCGAGGTCGCGACGGTTGCGCAGCGCACCGGCGTGCCGGCCGATGCGATCACCCGGATGGCCGAGTCGTTCGGACAGTCGGAAAGCGCCGTCGCCCTGGCCGGCACCGACGATCCGGTGCTGCACAATGCGGTGGCGATCCTGAACGCGGTTACCGGCAACGTGGGCAAGACCGTGATCTTCGCCGACGGCGGTCCGGAACCGGTCAGCTCGCCCCAGGAAATCGAGGCGCTGGTCAAAGCGATGGCCGGCAGCGAGATCGATGTACTGGTGGTCGCGGGCGGCAATCCCGTGTACTCGATGCCGGCCGGGCAGAAGTTCAACGAGGCCCTCGCCAAGGTCGGGTTCGTGGTCTGGATGGGCACCGTGCCCGACGAAACCGCCGCCGCGGCCCATCTGCAGTTACCTACCGACCATCCGCTGGAAACCTGGCATGACACACACCCGCGTGCCGGCGTGCGCGGACTGGGGCAGCCGGTGATGCAGCGCGTGTATGATACGAAGCCGCTCGGCGACCTGTTGCTCGCCTCGGCCCGCGCGGGTGGCGCCAAGACCGAACAGGCGCCGTGGGAGGGCCAGGCTGACGCAGTCAACGCGACGTGGCAGGAGCTGGGCGCGAAGGCGGGCGGAAAATTCGACGACTTCTGGGAGAAAGCGCGCCGCGACGGCGGATATTTCGAGGAAGTGAGACCCGCCGCCGTATCGCTGGATTCCAAAGTCTTTGGCGCGACCGCGCCCGCCGAGCGCCCCGCGTCGCCGCTGACACTGGTCGCCGCACCGCATATTTTCTTTTACGACGGCCGCGGCGCGAACAAGCCCTGGCTGCAGGAGATTCCCGAGCCGCTGGCGCAGGTGGTGTGGGATTCGTGGGTGCAGATCCATCCAAACACCGCGCGCGGCCTCGGCGTCTCGCCGAACGGAATCGTCGAGCTGACCACCGCCGCCGGCAGCATCGCCGCCTCGGCGCTGTTCTCCGAGCATATCCGTCCCGGCGTCGTGGCGGTGCCGACCGGACAGGGCCACACCGCGTACGGCCGCTACGCCAACGGCAAGGGCGCCAACGTGCTGTCGGTGCTGCCGGGATGGGAGCGCGCGGTGGCGGTCAAGGCGCGTCCGACCGGCGACGTGCGCAAGCTGGTTACGGTGCTGTACGGCGACAGTCAGATGGAGCGCGGCATCGTCCAGACCATCAGCATCGACGACCTCGCCAAGGGCATCGTGCCCCCTTCGGACGAGCCCAAGCCGCCGCAGCCGTACGAATTCTACGCGCCCTTCGAGTATCCCAAGCACAAGTGGGGCATGACCGTCGACGCCAACGCGTGCACCGGATGCAGCGCGTGCGTCGCCGCCTGCTACGCCGAGAACAATCTGAACGTGGTCGGCAAGGACTATGTGGACCGCGGGCGCGTGATGTCATGGATCCGGGTCGAGCGCTACTTTCCGCCCAAGGACAAAGCGGATGAAGCGCCGTTGATGCAGGTTGCGCCGATGCTCTGCCAGCAGTGCGATCGCGCTCCCTGCGAGCCGGTCTGCCCGGTGTTCGCCTCGGCGCACACCAACGAAGGGCTCAACCAGCAGATTTACAACCGCTGCGTCGGCACTCGCTACTGCAACAACAACTGCCCCTACAAGGTGCGGCGGTTCAACTGGTCGCTGCCGGAATGGGACGAGCCGCTGCATCTGCAGCTCAATCCCGACGTGGCCGTGCGCGGTGCGGGCGTGATGGAGAAGTGTTCGTTCTGCATCCAGCGCATCACCCATGCCGAGATCACGGCGCTGATCGAAAAGCGCCCGGTGCGCGACGGCGAGATTCAGCCGGCGTGCGTGCAGGCCTGTCCGTCCAAGGCGATGACCTTCGGCGACGAGAACGATCCGCAAAGCGCGATGATGCAGCGCCGGGTCAAGAACAAGGTGCGCCGGTACCTGGTGCTCGAAGAAATCAACGTGGGCCCCAACGTGACCTACCTGCGCGACATCTACCAGACGAAAGGAAAAGCGTAAGTGGCTGCCGCCGTTAAGGATATCAACCTGGATCCGACGTTTGCGGATATCGACCGCAGCGTCCGCGCGATCCTCAATCCGCCCGGCATCGCCTACTGGCTGTGGATCGCATTCCTGGTGGCGCTGACGCTGCTGGGAGCCGGGCTGTGGACCAATCAGATTTACAACGGCCTGCAGGTCACCGGCCTCGGCGATCCGGTGATGTGGGCGGTGTACATCACCAACTTCGTCTTCTGGGTCGGTATCGCGCATTCGGGGACCCTGATCTCGGCCATCCTCTATCTGTTCCGCACGCGCTGGCGCACGGCGGTGTACCGCGCGGCCGAGACCATGACCATCTTCGCGGTCGCGACCGCGGGCCTGTTTCCGGTGATCCATCTCGGGCGGCCATGGTTTTTCTACTGGCTCGCGCCGTACCCCAACGAACGTTACCTGCAGCCCGACTTCCGCTCGCCGCTGACCTGGGACTTCTTCGCCATCAGCACCTATCTCACGATCAGCGCGCTGTTCTGGTTCACCGGCCTGGTCCCCGATGTCGCCAACGTGCGCGAGGTCGCGACCGGCTGGCGCAAGCGGATGTACACGATCCTGGCGCTGGGCTGGCAGGGGAGCGACCGCCAGTGGCGCCATTTTTCGATGGCCTATCTGCTGCTCGCGGGCCTGGCGACGCCGCTGGTGCTCTCGGTGCACAGCGTGGTCAGCTGGGATTTCGCGATGGCCCAGCTGCCCGGATGGCACAGCACGATCTTCGCTCCCTACTTCGTCGCGGGCGCGATCTTCTCAGGCGTCGCGCTGGTGCTGACGCTGCTCATCCCGATGCGCTGGATCATGGGCATCGAGGATCTCATCACGCCGTGGCATCTGGACAACCTGGCCAAGGTGGTGCTGCTGACCTCGCTCATCATCAGCTACTCGTACGCGGTCGAATCGTTCGTCACCTGGTACAGCCACGATCCGATCGAGCAGATGACGTTCCATATGCGGTATTTCGGACCGTGGGGATGGATGTTCTGGGTGATGGTGGCCTGCAACTGCGTCATCCCGCTGGCGCTGTTTTCGCCGCGCATCCGCACCAGCCCGGTGCCGCTGTTCATCGTCACGATCTTCGTGAACATCGGGATGTGGTTCGAGCGCTTTGTGATCATCGCGGGCTCGCTGGCGACCAATTTCGAGCCTTCGCAGTGGCGCTTCTGGCATCCGTCGTTCACTGAGATGGGCATCACGGTGGGCGCCTTCGCCTGGTTCCTGCTGCTGTTTTCGCTGTTTGCGCGATACATGCCGGTCATTTCGATGACCGAGCTCAAGGAGGGCATCGTCTGGCTCAAGCAAGCGCTGCGCCAGGGCTATGCCGATGCGGCATGAGTGCAGAAGTTGAATTGGTGGGAGCGTTCGCCGACGAGGAGCGCCTGGTCCACTGTATCGGACAGCTGCAGGCGGCCCACACGCAGTTCCGCGTCTTCTCGCCGATCCCGAGCGAGCACATCAACAAGGCGATCTACAAGCGCTCGAGCTTTGTGCGCTGGTTCGTGCTGCTTGGCGGCATCACCGGCATCGTCAGCGCCTTCGTCCTGACCATCGGCACCTCGCTCGAGTGGAACCTGGTGACGGGCGGCAAGCCGATCGCCTCGATTCCGCCGTATATGATCATCGCCTTCGAGCTGATGGTGCTGTTCGGCGGCATCTCGGCGCTGACCAGTTGGGTGCTGCTCGCCAATCTGCCGTCGTTCGAGCCGCTGAGCGGTTACCGTTCGCGCTTTGCGAGCGACGAGTTCGGCCTCGTGGTGCGGTGCGCGGAAGGCGAGGCGGAGCGCTTCGAATCGATGCTGCGCGAGGCGGGAGCGCAGGAGATCACGCGAGAGGCGGCGTAGCGGGAAATGCACGCGAGCCCCGCCGGTAATCGAATCAGGAAACCCGGAATATCGAATGAGCCCCAATTCTGAGAACGCTTTGCACCGCTCCGGCGCGGCGGGACCGCCGCCGGCGGCCGACCTACCGGCCCAGCCGCTGGCGACGATTGCGATCGTGCTGGTCGCTATCGGTCTGGCGACCTTTGTCTTCTCCGTGATGAAGGACAGCCTTGCGCAGCGTGCATGGGAGGCCTTCCTGGTCAACCTGCTGTTCTGGCTGGGCATCGCGCAGGGCGGGGTGGTGGCGTCGGCGGCCTTTTACCTGACGCAGGGACGATGGGCGGGCCGCGCGCATTTTCGCCTGGCCGAAGCCTTCAGCGGCTTTCTCATTCCGGGCTTCATCCTGTTCTGGGTGCTGTTTTTCGGTCGCGAATGGATCTTCCCTTGGATCAGGCATCCGATCCCGGCCAAGGCGGGATGGCTCAACGTGCCGTTCCTGTTTGCGCGCGACGGCATCGGCCTGGCCGTGATGACGCTCATCAGCATGTCGTTCCTGGCGGCCTCGCGCAGCGAGGCGGCGCGTGCCTGGGCGGCGCATTCGAATGACATTCTCATGCCGCCGCCCGCCATCCGACGGCTGGCGCCCGCGGTCTGCATCTGCTTCGCGGTGGTGTACACCCTGCTCGCCTTCGACCTGGTGATGTCGCTGTCGCCGCTGTGGCATTCGACGTTGTTCGGATGGTGGTTCTTCGCAGGGACGTTCTGGAGCGCTATCGTGACGATGGCGGTCACGGCGGTGTGCCTGCGCCGGGTGCTGGGGCCGGGCAATGTCTTCACCCGCGGCCAGTTCATGCGCGATCTCGGCCTGATGGTGTTTGCGTTCTCGATCTTCTGGTTCTACACGCTGTTCGCCCAATACATCGTGATCTGGTACGGCGACATGCCGATAGAGACTTTCTTCATCGTGGTGCGTTCGCAGTACATGCCGTGGGCGTTCATGTCGTGGATGACAGTGTGTCTGGTGTGGGCGATTCCCTTCGTCGTCCTGCTCGGCATCCGGCCCAAGAAGACGCCGGTGATCCTGGGCACGGTGGCGCTGCTCGGGATGATCGGCATCTGGTCGGAGATTTATGTGCTGGTCGTGCCGTCGCTTTCACCGCGGACGGTCCCGCTCGGCTGGATCGAAATTCTGGTCACGGCCGGGTTTCTCGGCGCGTTTTGGCTATGTGCTTATCCCGGCTTGAAACTGGTATCGGCCGCCGCCATGGAGCCGATCGGAGAGTCGCACTGATGAAGCGGGCTTGGCTAAACAGGGCTTCGCTGACGGGTTTGCTGCTGGCGCTGGGCGCGGCCATGGCCGGCTGCTCGCCCCGCTACCCGATGGACACGCTGAGCAACGGGTCCGATTTTGCCCGGCGCATCCACGGGATCTACGTCTTCGTCAACTGGATCGACTTCTTCATCATGGTGGTCGTGCTCGTCGTGATGTTTCTCGCGATGTTCTGGTACTCGACGCGAGAGGGCGAGCCCGGCGAGCCTTCCACGGTCACCTCGGACATCCGGCTGGAAGTGCTGTGGACCGCGATCCCCGCGCTCATCCTGGTGGCCATCACGGTGCCGACGATCCGCACCATCTGGGCCACCCAGCCCGACCATTGGCCCAAGGACGCGCTCGAGGTCAAGGTAATCGCGCACCAGTGGTGGTGGGAGTTCCGCTATCCGCAGTATGGAATCGACACGGCCGACGAGGTGCATCTGCAGGCCGGGCGCATGGTGCATTTCTCGATGCAGTCGGCGGACATCATTCACAGCTTCTGGATCCCTGCACTGGGCGGAAAGCGCGACGTGGTGCCCGGACAGATCAACTCGATCACCTATACACCGGATCAGTTGGGCGAGTTTTACGGGCAATGCGTCGAGTTCTGCGGCGACTCGCATGCCAACATGCGCCTGCGCGGGTTCGTGCAGAGCAAGGACGACTTCGACGCCTGGGTCAAGCATCAGCAGGCGGCGCCAGTGACGCCGGAGAGCGGCGCGGCGGCCAGGGGAGCGAAGATCTTCGCCGACGCGCCCTGCGCGATCTGCCACACGGTGAAGGGAATCTCCGGCCTGTCGCCGCAGTACACGGGCAACTTCAAGGGGCCTGACCTGACGCATTTTGGCTCGCGCACCACGCTGGCCGGCAGCATCCTCGACAACACGCCGGAAAACCTGGCGAAGTGGATTCAAAATCCGGACGCGATCAAACCCGGGGCCAACATGCCCACGCTCGGGTTGCAGGGCCAGGACCTCAACGACCTGGTGGCTTATCTCGAAAGTCTCAAGTAGGTAGAGCGCCAATGGCTGCACAACCCCAACAGCTACCGCTAGAACACGGAAATTACCTGACCAGCGAACGCGGGATTTACAGCTGGCTGACGACTGTCGATCACAAGCGCGTCGCCATTCTGTACGGCATCGCCTCGCTCTTCTTCATGCTCATCGGCGGACTCGAGGCGATGGCGATTCGCACCCAGCTTGCGGTGCCCAACAACACTTTCCTTTCGGCGAACACCTATAACCAGATGTTCACGATGCACGGCACGACCATGATCTTCATGGTGGTGATGCCGCTCGAGCTGGGATTCTTCGCCAACTTCTTCATCCCGCTGCAGATTGGCGCGCGCGACGTCGCCTTCCCGCGCATTAATGCTCTTAGCTTCTGGGTCTTCCTGTTCGGCGCGCTGTTCATGAACGTCGGCTGGCTCAGCCTGGCGCTGCCCGACGCAGGATGGTTCGGTTACGCCAATCTCACCGAGCGCTACTTCTCGCCCGGCATCAATATCGACCTGTGGAACATCGGACTGCTCATCCTGGGCATCTCGACCCTGCTCAGCGGACTGAATTTCTTCATCACCATCGTCAACATGCGCGCCCCCGGCATGACCTTCATGCGCATGCCGATGTTCATGTGGGCGATGCTGGTGACGACGATTCTGATCCTGCTCGCCTTTCCCTGCCTGACGGTCGGACTGATCTTTCTGTTCCTCGACCGCTTCGTGGGCACGCATTTTTACCTGGTCGAGCTCGGCGCGACCCCGATCCTGTGGCAGCACCTGTTCTGGCTCTTCGGCCATCCCGAGGTTTACATCATGGCGCTGCCGGCGTTCGGGATGATGTCGGAGATCATCCCGGTGTTTTCGCGCAAGCCGCTGTTCGGCTACGCGGGGATGGCCTACTCGATGGTGCTGATCGGGTTCCTGTCGTACGGCGTGTGGGGCCATCATATGTTCGCGACCGGTATGGGGCCGGTGGCGGACTCGACTTTCGCCATCACCACGATGCTGATCGCGATTCCGACCGGGATCAAAATCTTCAGCTGGTGCGCCACCGTATGGGGCGGCTCGCTGCGCATGAAGGTGGCCTTCTATTTCGGAGTTGCCGCGGTGCTCGAGTTCACGCTCGGCGGACTGAGCGGCGTGATGCACGCAGCGGTGCCGATCGACCTGCAGCAGACCGACACCTACTTCGTGGTCGCGCACTTTCACTACGTGCTGTTCGGCGGCATGATGTTCGCGATCCTCGGGGCCTTTTATTACTGGTGGCCGAAAATCACCGGCCGCATGCTCAGCGAGGAGCTGGGCAAGCTGCAGTTCTGGCTGACCATCATTGGTTTCAACGGCACCTTTTTCCCGATGCATTTTCTCGGCGTGTGGGGCATGCCGCGGCGCATCTACACCTACGCGCCCGGCATGGGCTGGGATTTCTGGAACGCCTTCGAGACCATCTCGGCCTACCTGCTCTTCATCACCTTCGTCATCTTCGGTTACAACCTCATCTGGAGCTTGTTGCGCGGCGAGAAAGCCGAGGCCGATCCGTGGGACGCGCGCACGCTGGAATGGGCGGTTCCTTCGCCGCCGCCGGCGTACAACTTTGAAGCCATTCCCGTGGTGCGCGGCCGCGACGCGTTGTGGGTGGACAAGTACGGCGTGATCTTCGAGGGCCACGGACACCGCACCGTGCCCGCCCAGGGTGAGACCTCTGGTGCCGCGGTTCCGGCCGCCGGCGCACATCACGAGGCCGCTCATGGCGCGCCGCATATGCCGGCGCCATCGCTCTATCCCCTGCTGTTCGCGCTCGCGCTGGTGGTGGGCGGAATCGGCATGATGATGAACTGGATCCGCATCGACGCGCTGGCCGCGGCGCTGCTGTTCTTCTCGATCATCGGGATGGCCTTCGAATATCCGGATCACGGCGAAGAGCACACGCATCAGGACCCGCCGACCTACACCGGTATCGACCATCGCAAGGCCGGGATGTGGGCGTTCCTCGGCTCGGAGTGCGTATTTTTCGCCTGTCTGATCTCGACCTACATGGTTTACAAGCCGCGCAACGTCGGCATCGGCGCCGAAGTCCTGAACATCCCGCTGACTTCGTTCAGCACCTTTATTCTACTGATGTCGAGTTTCCTGATGGTGCTGGCGCTCGCGGCAACGCAGCGCGGGGACAAGAAGTGGGCGACGATATGGCTGTTCGGAACCGCGTTCTTCGGCCTGATCTTCCTCGGCGGCCAGTACTATGAGTTTTCGACCCTCTATCTCGACGAGCATCTGGCGATGCAGGGCAGCATCTTCGGCCAGACCTTCTACACCCTGGTCGGCACGCACGGCACGCACGTCGCGATCGGCGTCATCTGGCTGCTGGTGATGGCGGTGGCGTCGGCCACGGGCAGGGCGGGCAAGTCGCGGGCGCTCTCGGTCGAGATCGCCGGACTTTACTGGCACTTCGTTGACGTGGTCTGGATCCTGATCTTCACATTGATCTACCTCATGAGGTCGGTGCACAACGCATGAGCGAGAACGTAGCGACGGCTGGACACGTTGCGGGGGCGGAGCACGCTTCCGGGCATCCGGGGCCCGGGCTTTATGCGCTGATCGCGCTCGCGCTGGTCATCCTGACGCTGATGGAGCTGGCGGTGTATTACGTCAGCTTTCTGCAGCCGGTGCTGGTGCCGATTCTGATCCTGCTGGCGATCGCCAAGTTCTTCCTGGTCGGCGGGTTCTATATGCATCTGTACTACGACCAGAAAATCTTCAGCATCTTCTTCGTCTTCCCGCTGATCCTGGCGTGTTTTATCGGCGCCGCGCTCCTGATGATCTTTTCGGCGCTCGAGGGACGTCTTACACTTTGAAGTAGTCCGCAGCCGCAGGCGCTGCACGCGCCACGGCCGCGGCGGAAGTTGCAAGATGGATTTATCCGCAGCCATCGGCATCCTGGCGCTGGCGATACTGTATCCGCTGGCCGCGCGCGCGCTCGGCCGCTACCCGAATCGCCGCCAGATTCTGTTCTTCGGCCTGTTCCTGCTGACGCTGCTCGTGACCTTCGGACCGCTCGATGCCCTGACAGACGCCCGCTCGTTCTGGGCCCACATGCTCGAGCATTCGCTGCAGAGCTGGGTCATTCCGCCGCTGGTGCTGCTTGCGGTGCCCGACTGGATGATGCGGCCGGTTTTGATGAGTCGGCCGATCAGGCCATTGGCCCGCTTTTTCAGCAATCCGCTGGTCGCGTTCCTGACCTTCACCACGGTTTACGTCTTCGTTCACGATCCGCCGATCTTCAACCTGATGACAGACAACGAGGCCGCGCATGTCACGTTCCACCTGCTCTTCATGGTGACCGGCACGATCCTGTTCTGGCCGCTGCTCAGCCCGATGCCCGAGTTTCCGCGCCTGAGCTATCCGGCGCAGATTCTCTACCTGTTCCTGCTGATGGTGCCGATGACCGCAGTGGCGGCGCCGATCACGCTCGCTGAGTCCGTCACCTATCCGTGGTATGCGGTGGCGCCGCATCCGTTCGGCCTTTCGCCGCTGCAGGATCAGGTGATCGGCGGCATCCTGATGTGGGTAGGCGACAGCTTCTACCTGATGGTGATCGCGACGTTGATCTTCTTTCGCTGGGCGCGCGACGACGAAATCGAGGTCCCGGCAATCAACCTGCGCCGCGCGCCCGAACTGCGCGTGCTGCACACCCGCCGCGGCGTTCGCGCTTGAATCGTCTCTGACCGGTTTCGCCGCGTCGCTTTGCACCTGAGGGTGCTGCGTCGCGGTACCTGCCTTACCCCACTTCCATCACGTACGGACATGGCATAGTCGTGGGATCAGGGGCGCTGGTTCGGGCCCCGGAAGAGCCGTTCATGATCCTCGCGCGATGCGCCCCGGTCCGCCCCGGAGCGCGTCGCGTCGGCGTCCTGGACTCGGCGGCACCGGCTCGCTTCTCGGCGTCTCCGAACGGAGGAAACCGATGAACCGAACAGTAAGGCTGGCCGTGGACGGCGCGGTAGCGGGAATAATCGGCGCGATTGTGATTGGGCTGTGGTATCTGATCTTCGATGCCGCTGGAGGCCAGCCGCTCGGTTCCCTCGGTGCGCTGGCCGCCACGGTAGTCGGCGCCGAAGCCGGCGGAGCCGCGATTCTTCTCCGCTTCATTTTGCATTTCGGGATATTCGTTGCGATCGGTGTGCTCGGAGCGATGATGTTCGCGACCGCCGAGACCAACGACGCGCTCTTTCCGACCATGATCGTCCTGGTGCCGGTGTTCGAGATTTTCTCCATCATGCTGCTGATGCTGATCGGGCCGTCGAGGAGCGTCTCGATGCCATGGTGGAAATTCATCATCGGCGACGCCATGGCGACCTTCGCCATGATCGCGTACTTTCTCGAACGCCATCCGATCCTTGCCCATCATCTCGAAGGCGCGTGGACCGGAGTCGCCCGCGAGGGCGCGTTCGCCGGCGTGGTCGGCGCGTTGGTGGTCGCGGTCTGGTTCCTGATCTGCGACTCGATTACGGGCGGGGTGCTGCGAACGCCGGCGGTGCTCGGCGCGGCGATCTTCCAGGGCATGTTCGATCCCGAGCGCGTGCAGGTCACGCTGCCGCTGGTGCTTGGGTACACGGCGCTGCATTTCTTCGCCTTCATCCTGTTCGGGATCGCGACCGCGGTGCTGCTCTATGCCGCGGAATATGAGCCGGTCTTTGCGGTGGCGGTAATCTTCCTGCTCGCCATCTTCGAGCTGTTCTTCGTCGGCGCGCTGGCCGCCTTTGACGAGGCGGCTCTCGCCGCGATCGGATTCTGGAGGATACTGGTCGGCAACGTGCTCGCCATCGCTGCGATGCTCGCGTATTTCGAGACGCGCCATCGCGGATGGCTCCCGCGTTTCCGCGAGCGTTGGGATGTGCTGCAACTGCGGCGGAGCCAGAACTGAGCGCGCGTACGGCGAGCGCCGGGGCCGAAGCTTTTCGGCGCGCTAGAGTCCCAGCACGTCGCGCATCGAGTAGAGCCCGGGCGGCTGATTTTCGAGCCATGCCGCGGCGCGCAGCGCGCCGCGCGCGAGCGAGTCGCGGCTCTGCGAGCGATGGGTCAGCTCGAGCCGCTCGCCCTGGCCGCCGAAGATCACCGTGTGATCGCCGACCGCGTCACCCGCGCGCAGCCCCATCATCGCGATCTTGCCCGGCGGCCGCACTCCGGTGATTCCTTCGCGGCCGTAGATGGCGTTCGAAGCGAAATCTTCGCCGCGCGCAGCGGCGATGATGCGCCCGAGGGCCACGGCCGTGCCGCTCGGCGCGTCAACCTTCGTCCGATGATGGATCTCGAGCACTTCGGCGTCGAAATCCGGAAGAATCCGGGCGATCTCGGCGACAATCTTCATCAGCACGTTCACGCCGACGCTCATGTTGGGCGCGATCACCGTGCGCGTGCGCGGCGCGATCTCGCGCGCCCGCGCCTCCATCTCCGGCGTGAGCCCGGTCGTGCCGAGCACGATCGCGCCGCCGTGGTTCGCCGCGATTTCGAGGTGCTCCAGCGCGGCCTTGGCGACGGTGAAGTCGAGCGTGACCGTGCCCGGAACGGCGAGCGCGCCGTAGTCGGCGGTAATCGGAACGCCCAGCGCGCCGACTCCCGCGATGGTGCCCGCGTCGCTGCCGAGCGCCGGCATCCCGCTCGCCTCGACTGCGCCGACCAGGCGATGTGCGCGGTCCTGCGCGATAAGCGAGACGAGCAGACGGCCCATCCGTCCCGCGGCACCGGCTACGATCAGATTCGCCATCGTGCTTCTCCCGTCTTCGCGATGCGCCTGCGCATGGGTTCACCGGCCGCGCGGCGCAGGCTCGTCCGACCGAGCGCGAAGCTTGTTCTGCTAGGCGCTTTCTGCGGCCGGGGCGGCGGCGGCCGGCGTGGCGGCGGGTGCCGCGGAGGCGCCGGCTTTGCCGTGCTTCGCGGTCCAGTGTTCTTCGCACAGGCTGCCGCGGACGCGTTTCTTGCGGCATTTCTCGAAAGTGCAGGTTCTGTAGCGCGGCTTGGGCATCTCACCGTGGCGCCACAGCCGGTAATGCATGCGGCAGTAATGTTTCGCGACCGCCTCGCGGTTACAATCCTTCGCCTTGCAGGTTCCCTTGGTTCCCATCGAATACCTTCTCGTACAAGTGTTTTCCGCGCGCGCCAGAATCGCGCTCAGAACTCGCGCTTCAACTCGCGGCTCAACAGTTCCTCGACCATAGCGTCTGCCGCCGCGCCTTCATAGAGCACCCGGCAGACCGCCGCGACGATCGGCATCTCGACGCCGTTGCGCCCGGCCAGCGCGCGAATCGAACGCGCGTTCGAGACGCCCTCGGCCACCGGCGCGCCGGGCGCGGAGCTGGTCGAGCCAGTTGCGCTCTCCCCGCGCCCGATCCTCAATCCGAGCGTCCGGTTGCGCGACAAATCGCCGGTGCAGGTGAGCACCAGGTCGCCCAGTCCGGCCAGGCCGTACATCGTCTCGCCGCGCGCGCCCGAGGCCCGCCCAAGCCGTGCCAATTCAGCCAGACCCCGCGTGATTAATGCTGCCCGCGCGCTTGCGCCAAGCGCCAGCCCATCGCACATCCCGGCGGCAATCGCGATCACGTTCTTGGCCGCGCCCGCGAGCTCGACGCCGACCACGTCGGTGCTGCGATAGACGCGCAGCGCGCGCGAAGCGAACAGCGTCTGCACGTCTTGCGCGACAGCCTCGTCCGCGGCCGCGGCGACGATCGCCGCAGGTTTGCCGCGCGCAACCTCGGGCGCGAACCCCGGCCCCGAAAGCACGGCCAGCCTGCGCACCGCCGGCGCGACTTCGCCCAGCATCGCGGTCATCGTCATGAGCGAATGCTGCTCAATGCCTTTGGTGACACTGACCAGCGTGTTTTGCGCAGTCAGCGCGGCGCTGACCGGAGCCATCGTCGCGCGCGCGAAGCGCGAAGGCACCGCCATCACCACCACCTCCGCCGCCCGCGCCGCATCGTTCCATCGATCCGTGATCTGAATCGATTCCGGCAGCGCAACGCCGGGCAGGTAGGCCGCGTTTTCGCGCGCGGCGCGCATCGCGGCCGCGTGTTCGGCGCGCCGTGCGCACAGCGTGACCTGATGCGTTGCGCGCGCGAGGCAGGCGGCGAGCGCCGTCCCCCACGCGCCGGCGCCGAGAATGGCGATCGTGTTCAACCGCTTTCAGCGCCGTCGCGGCCCTCCGCGCGTGCCGGGTGGCGAAGCTTCGCGCATCATTTTCGTGCCGCGCGATACGCGACGATCGCCTGCTCCCAGTTGGCGCCGTCGAACTGTTCGACCTCGAGTGCGGCGGGATCGAATCCTTCCAGGCAGCGCACGTTCACGTCGATCCGGTCGGGATGCGAGCGCGGAACGTAGAACGCGGCGACTCCGCAGTTAGGGCAGAAATAGTGCTTCGCGACACCGGTATTGAAGGTGTAGGTCGCGAGATTTTCCATCGCCGTCAGCAAATGAAAGCTCTCGCGCGGCACGATCCAATGAAGATAACCCTTTTTGCTGCAGATCGAGCAGTTGCATTGTTCGGCCCGCTCGGGGCGGCCCTCGACCTCGAAGGCGACCGCCCCGCAGTGGCATCCGCCGCGGGAAATTTTGTCCGACGTGCTCATCGTGGTCCGCGGTCGCGTTTTAAACGTTGTCGGGGCGATGCGACAACCCGCTCGTATTTTAGCCGGTTTCATGAGAACCGCCAAAACGAGCGCGCCGGTGTCCGCACGGACCGCATGACAGCCGCCGCCGGTTTGCGCTAGAGACTAGGAATCCGCGAGCGAGCGGACCCAGAGACGCGATGGATTTCAGCTATACGCCCGAGGAAGAGGCTTTTCGGATGCACGCGCGCCGCTGGCTCGAGGCCAACGCGCCCCGCGACATTCCCGATCGCGGATTCTCGCTGCCCACCGACCCGGCGGCGATCGCCGCGCTGCGCGACTGGCAGCGCCGGCTGTTCGAGGCCGGCTTGCTCGGCCTCTCGTGGCCGGTTGAATACGGCGGCCAGGGCAAGACGATCGTTTACAGCGCGATTATGAGCGAAGAGATGGCGCGGGTGCGCGCGCCGGCGGCGCTCAATCTGATCGGGCTCTCGATGGCCGGTCCGACCATCCTCGAGCACGGGACCGAGGAGCAGCGCCGGCGCTTCGTGCCGAAGATCCTGTCGTGCGAGGAAATCTGGTGCCAGGGATTCTCGGAACCCGGCTCGGGTTCGGACCTTGCCGCGCTCACCAGCCGCGCCGAGCTCGTGGGCGACGAGTTCGTGGTCAACGGCGCCAAAGTGTGGACCTCGCACGGGCAGATCGCCGACTGGTGCATGCTGCTGGTGCGCACCGAGCCCGACCAGCCGAAGCATCGCGGGCTCAGCTACCTGCTGGTCGACATGCACAGTCCGGGCGTCAGCGTGCGGCCGCTGCGCCAGATGACCGGCGAGGAGGAATTCAACCAGCTCTTCTTCGACGAGGTGCGCGTGCCGCGTGCAAATCTGCTCGGCCACCAGGGCGGCGGATGGGGCGTTGCGCTGACCACGCTGATGAACGAGCGTGCGACGCTCGCGCTTTCGATCGTCGCGCGCTTTCGCAACACCTTCGAGGACCTCAAGGCGCTCGCGCTGCGCGCGATCGCCGAGCGCGCGACGCCGCTCGACCCGCGCGTCATCCGCCAGACGCTCGCCCAGTTTTATATCGACGTCGAATCGATGAAGTATCTCGCCTACCGCAATTTCTCGCGCCTGCTGCGCGGCGGCACGCCCGGTCCCGAAGGTTCGATCTCCAAGCTTTTGTGGAGCGAACTCAATCAGCGCATGAACGAGTTTGCGCTTGCGATCCAGGGGCCGGCGGCGATGCTGGTCGAAGGCTCGCCGCACGCGGTCGAGGACGGACGCTGGCAGTACGGGACGCTGCGCGCGCGCGGCAACACGATCGAGGAGGGCACCTCGGAAATCCAGCGCAACATCATCGCCGAGCGCCTGCTCGGGATGCCCCGGGGATGGTGAGCGCCACGCGCGCAAATCGCCGCCAGGCCAGGAACCAGAGCGCAAGCAACGCCGTGCCGAGTGCGACCGCGAACGGATAGGCCGCCGTCGGCCGATCCATCACCAGCGGCAGCAGCGCCACCGCGAGCGCCGGCGGCACGTGCAGCTCGAACACGCGCAGGACGGCGATTCCCCATCCCATGCTGACCGCCGCGGCGAGCGGAGTTGCGGCGATATAGCGCCAGGAGATGAATCCGCCGAGCGCGGTGAGAAAGCAGGCGAGCGGAAGTTTGAGCGGCTGATTCGCCCACGGGCAGATCGCCGTGTGCCCCAGCATCTCGAACCCGATCACGACCAGCGGCGGAAACAGCACGAAGCGCATTCCGGTGAGCTGCACGAAGAAGACTGCGACGGCGACGAACGCCATCAGCGCCGCCAGCCATGCATAGCCGCTCTCGGGGGTCGCCTCGATCAGATCGTCGAGACGATTCGCCTCGTCATCGAGATCATCGTGCGCAGTGCAGAATTTTTTCCATCTCAGCGACAGCGCGGCCAGCAGCACCGTTCCAAGCAGGATGCCCGGCGGATACCACCAGCTTTTCACCCCCAGTACCAGTGGCAGCAGGCCCGCCGAGATCGCCGGAGCGATCGGCGAGCGCAGGACCAGCACCACCGCGATCGCGCCGGCCACGGTCAGGATCACCGAGGCGTAGCCGTACGGGAGCGCGCGCGTGAAGAGGATGCCGACGACGCCGGTGAGTGCCGGCGTGATCGCGAGCATCAGCGGTGCGCGCGCCCAGGTGCCGTGCGGCCGCGTCATCACGTCGTGCGAGAGCGCGCCCAGCTCGGGGAACAGAACGTAGAACGCGCCGGTTGCTGAAGCGATCCATGCGATGACCGCGATGTACGCGAGCGCGATCAGCTCGCCGGCGATCCGCCGCGGTCCGGCAAGCGGCGCCGCGGCCGCGCGCGGCGGCCTCACCGGGCAATCTCGCATCTGCAATGGGCGTTGGGCTGCGCGGTCAAGATGCGATAGCAATAACATATGGACGAAGCGATGACAGTCGCGGGAAACCCACGGTTCGCGGGCGGCGGCCTCAATGCAGATTTCGCCGCGACGCTGACGCGGCACGGACTCGCCGCGCTCAGGCGCGCGACGCCGTCCACGATGCAGGTCAACGTCGGCAAGCATTGCAACCAGGCGTGCCATCACTGTCACGTGGACGCAGGGCCGGCGCGCAGCGAACGGATGAATCGCCGGACGGCCGACCGCGTGCTCGAGCTGCTCGCTTCCAGCCCCGCCATCCGGACGCTCGATCTGACCGGCGGTGCGCCCGAGCTTAATCCGAATTTCCGCGTTTTGGTCGAGGGCGGACGCCGCGCCGGCCGCGAGGTGACGGTGCGCTGCAACCTTACCGTGATGTTCGAGACGGGGATGGAATGGCTTGGCGAATTCTACCGCGAGCAACGGGTCATTCTCGTATGCTCACTGCCCTGCTACAGCGCCGCCAATGTCGAGCGCCAGCGCGGGCGCGGAGTGTTCGAGAAGAGCATCGCCGCGCTCAAGAATCTCAACGCGCTGGGCTATGGCACCGGCTCGCTGGAACTGGACCTGGTATATAACCCGGTCGGCGCCTCGCTGCCGCCGCCGCAGGCTGCGCTCGAGGCCGACTATCGCCGCGAGCTGGGCGGCCTCGGCGTGCGCTTCAACCGCCTGCTGACCATCGCTAACATGCCGATCGCCCGCTTCGCGCATCAGCTCGAGCAGTGGAACAAGTACGCGGACTACATGGGCCTGCTGGTGAATCATTTCAATCCGGGCACGGTCGAGGGCCTGATGTGCCGCGCGCTGGTGAGTATCGGATGGGACGGCCGGCTCTACGACTGCGACTTCAATCAGATGCTCGAATTGCCGCTCGGCGCCCGCGGCGGGAAACCGACGCCGACCATCTGGGACTTCGACGATCTCGGCGCGCTCGCCGATGAGCGGATCGCGACCGGCGCGCATTGCTTCGGATGCACCGCGGGCGCGGGCTCGAGCTGCGGCGGCGCGCTGCTCACGCAACCATAGAATCCGGTAAGGGAAATGGCTGAGGCTGCAATCGAAGGAACGTGCGAGGCGCGTTTCGCGCGCGTGCGCGAGGCGTTCGCCCAAAATTTCGCGCGCGCCAGCGAGACCGGCGCGTCTCTGGCCGTCACGCTCGACGGCCGGATGGTCGTCGATTTGTGGGGCGGGTGGGCCGACAAGGCGCGCACGCGTCCGTGGACGCGCGACACGATCGTGAACGTCTATTCGACGACCAAGGGGCTCACGGCGATTTGCGCTCATCGGCTCGCCGCCGAGGGCCGGCTCGACTTTGACGCGCCGGCCGCGCTCTACTGGCCTGAATTCGCCGCCGGCGGCAAGGAGTCGATCACCGTCCGTCAACTGCTGAACCATCGCGCCGGACTCCCCGCGATCCGCAAGCCGCTGCGGCCCGAAGATCTCTACGACTGGTCCCTGATGACCGCCGCGCTGGCCGAGCAGGAGCCGTGGTGGGAACCCGGTTCGCGCCACGGCTATCATGCGATCACCTTCGGCTACCTGGTCGGCGAGGTAGTCCGCCGCATCACCGGCGAGACGGTCGGCGGCTACTTCCGCGACGAGATCGCGCGGCCGCTCGGAATCGACGCGCATATCGGTCTCGATGCGCGCCACGACGAACGCGTCGCCCAGATGATCGGCGCGCCGCCGCCTGCGCCGGGCGAGTTCAACCTGTTTGCTGAGGCCGCCAAACACCCGGAATCGATCACGGCCCGGACCTTCATGAACCCGCTGGTGTTGTCGATGGCGATCGTCAATTCACGCCGATGGCGCGGGGCGGAAATTCCGGCGGCGAACGGCCATACCAATGCCCGCGCGCTTGCGCGGCTTTACGGGGCGCTTGCCCGCGGCGGCGAAATCGACCGCGTGCGCGTGATGGGCGCGCGCCAGCTTTCCGCCTGCTGCGAAGAGGAATCTTTTGGCCGCGACGAAGTGCTCATGATCTCGACGCGCTTCTCGACCGGCTTCATGCTGTCGCAGCCGGGCGAAGAGCTGGGACCGAATCCGCGCACGTTCGGCCATCCCGGCGCCGGCGGCTCGCTCGGCTTCGCTGACCTCGACGCCAAGATCGGTTTCGGCTACGCGATGAATCGGATGGGCGGCGCAATCCTGCTCGATCCGCGCGCCAAGGCGCTGATCGCGGCCGTGTACGAATCGCTTTGACGCTCACCATCAAAGCGGAACCGGTTGCGGATGCGCGCGCTGCTCGCGTCGAACGCGAATATCGGCGAATAAACGCAGTTATTGCCGAATGGAGCCGAGATAAGCTGAGATTTGCTTCAGCTGGATCGCGCGGATCAAAGATTCGACTCCGATTCCTCTTCTGCGGCGCGCCTGACAATGTTAGTTTTTCTGCGCCAAAGCCGGGAATCATGCATTGTTAACGCCTGCGCCTGACGGGGTAGTATCTGATGCGTGCAAAGCTGCTTCTGAGCTGTTCGTCGGCGATTGTTCTATCAATACTCGTTTCGTTTAGCGCCCGCGCGCAATCGAATTCTTCATCAGTCCCTTATTGGGCCGCTGTCGTCCATCAGCAGGCAATGCAGGTGCATGATCCCGCGAGTTCCCCTGCGGGACCTCCGGGCATCTTTCCCCGGGTCATCGGGCGTAACCTGCAAAGCCTCGATCGCACCGGGATAGTCGCCACCTACAACCTGGCCGCGCCGACGGTCACCGGGCGCAATCCCTTCTTTCAAAGCCTCGGCACCAATGGCCGCGCCTGCGCCACCTGCCATGAGCCGCGGAGCGCATGGGGCGTGAGCGCGGCGTCGATCCGGGAGCGCTTCTTCGCCAGCGGCGGCGCCGATCCGATCTTTCGCATCGTTGATGGCGCCACGTGCCCGAGCGATCCCGTCGCCACATTCAGCGACAAGCTCAAGGCGTATAACCTGCTGCTGACCAGGGGCCTGATTCGAATCTTCCTGCCGCTGCCGGCGCCACGGGACTTCGAGATCACCGCCGTCAACGACCCTTACGGCTGTACCGCTCTGACGGGCGATGATCCGACGGTGTCGGTATATCGGCGGCCGCTCCCGGCCGCCAATCTCGAGTTCCTGACAGAATGTCCGGCCGGCCAACCTGGATGCGCGCCGCTCGCGATCATGTGGGACGGACGCGAGCCGTCGCTGGCGAGCCAGGCGTTCGATGCCACGCAGGGACACGCGCAGGCGATGTCGGGAGTGCCGAATCCCGCGCAGGTCAATGCGATCGTCGCCTTTGAATCAGCGCTTTACGACGCGCAGACAGTTGATTTCAAGGCAGGCCGGCTGTCCGGCGATGGCGCATCCGGCGGCCCTGGCGCGCTGTCGAAGCAGCCTTTCTTCATAGGCATCAACGACTCGCTCTCCGCCGGCTTCGCTCCCGACGTCTTTACCCTTTACGAGCCATGGCAGAACGAGGGCAATCCGGACCGGGCGTCCATCGCGCGCGGCGAGGCGATTTTCAACACCCGCGAGTTCACGATCCATGGCGTCAACGGCCTGAACCTTTTCTCCTCCGACCCCTTCGGCGCCGCCGACGTGACGGGCACGTGCACGACGTGCCACGATTCGCCGAACGTCGGCAATCACTCATTGAAGCTCCCGCTGGATATCGGCGTTTCCGACGCGTCCCCGCCAGTGCTTGGCGTTTCCGGCCTCCCGTCATTTACCGTCACATGCACGGACACGACCGGTCCGATGGCCGGGCAGGTCTTCAATGTGACGGACCTCGGGCGGGCGATGATCACGGGCCAATGCGCCGACGTGGGCAAGGTGAAGGGGCCGATCCTGCGCGGACTCGCGGCGCGCGCGCCCTACTTTCACAACGGCTCGGCGGCGAGGCTCGAGGACGTCGTGAATTTTTATGATCAGCGTTTCAACATAGGCCTGAGCGATCGGGAGAAGGCCGACCTGGTGAATTTCCTTGAGGCGCTTTGAATTGCGCGGGACCGTTGGAAAAGCGGAGCTAATCCGCTATTGGTATGCCGATTAGTGCCGCTTCCTGGGTACCGCGGGAAAATCGAACATGCTGCTCACCTGGTTTCCGATCCTGGTAACGCTCGTCGTGGCTGCGGCGATCGTCGGCGGCATGGTCACGATCAACCATCTCACCGGCCCGCGGCGTCCGGGCAAAGTCAAGGGCGAGGCGTTCGAGTGCGGCAATCCGCCGAGCGGCGCCGCCTGGGGGCGCTTCTCGGTGCATTTTTACCTGACCGCGTTGTTGTTCGTGGTCTTCGATGTCGAGGTCATTTTTCTCTATCCGTGGGCGGTCGAGCTGCGCCATCTGGGCGTGTTCGGGTTGGTCGAGGCGCTCGTCTTCATCGCAATCCTCGCCGCCGGCCTCATCTACGCCTGGCGGCGCGGCGCGCTGGACTGGACCTGAGCATCGGCCCCGCCTGGTGCCGCGGCTATCGTCGGAGGCTACGCTCGGCTGATAGGCTAGCCCAAGCCGCATGAGCGCCGCCGATCCGACCGCCAAAACCATAGCCGCCTCATCGACCACCGCCACCGACGCTGAGCCGCGCCGCGTGCTGATTGTCCTGCTCGGCGCGATCGGCGACGTGGTGCGCGCGCTGCCCCTGCTCGGGCGTCTGCGCCGCGCGTGGCCGGCCGCGCATATCGCATGGGCGATCGAACCGAAATCGCGGGCGGTGCTCGAGAATCATCCATGGATCGACGAGCTGATCGTGTACGATCGGCGGCGCGCGCCGTTTTCGTTTGCGCCCTTCCTGATGCGCGTGCGCGCGGGCCGCTTCGACCTGGCGATCGACCTGCAGCGCCATCTCAAGAGCGGCGCCGTGGCGCTCGCCTCGGGCGCGCGCGTGCGTATCGGTTTCGATCGCGCCAATGGCAAGGAGTTCAACCATCTGTTTTCGACCCGGCGCATCCCGCCGCAGCCCGCAATGCGCCTCAAGCTGATGCAGTATCAGGCCTTCGGCGACGCGCTCGGCCTGGCGCCGGCGCCGATTGAATTTGCGCTGGCCGCTTCGGACCATGAGCGCACTCGCGCAGCGCAGCTTCTCGAGGGCGCTCCGGCTCCGCGATTGGCAGTGATCCTGGGATCGTCATGGCCCAGCCGGATCTACTTTGCCGACGCGATCGCGGCGGTAATCCGCGAAGCCGCGGCCGCCCATGGCGATGCGCCGGCGCTTTTCCCGGTGCTGATCGGCAGCGGCCGCGCCGAAGTGGCGCTGGCCGAGCAGGTTATCGCGCATCTCGCGGGGATGCCGGTGCTCAATCTCGCCGGGCGCACCGGACTGCGCGACCTGGCGCCGATTTTTGCGCAATGCGCCGCGGCTTTCGGTCCGGACTCGGGTCCAATGCATATCGCGGCGGCCGTCGGATGTCCGGTGGTGTCGTTATGGGGCGCGACCGCGCCCGAGCGTTCCGCGCCATGGGGCTTCGCCGACCTGGCGCTGACGGGCGCGATCCCGTGCCATCCCTGCTACCTGCGCCGCTGTCCTATCGGCCGCGAGTGCATGCGGCGAATCGCGCCGGCCGAAGTGGTGAGCGCGATCCGGCGCGCGTTGGCCGCCAGACGCGAGGCCGGGACGCCGGCCGACGGCGTGGCGCGCCCGGCCGCGGCGGCTGCCGGCGTGGCGTCGACGGCGGTGTCGCGTTGATGCAGTGATGACCCGGATCGAGCACGCCGAGGCCGGCGCGAGAATTCAGCGCAATGGATGGACTCTGTTCCCGGGACCTGCACTGGCCGAGTTGCCTTCGCGGGTCGGATTGGAACTGGTCGAGCGCGCGCTGAAAATCGCCGCCGGCGGCGCCGGCGGCGAGCGGCTGCGCCGATCGCGGCACGCGTCGACCTACCGGATGCGCCTGGGATCGCCGCTGTCCGGCGAGACCGAGTTCTTCGTGAAGCTGCTTGACGCGCCGCGCGGGCTCAAGGCGATCCGCCGGCTCCTTCTGGGATCGCGCGCTGCGCGCATGCGCGCGATCCTCGACGCGCTGGTCGGCGCTCAGATCGCAATCGCGCCGGTGCTCCTGCTCGGCGACGAGCGCGCCGGCGACCGGCGCACGCTGATGGTCACCGCGCGCGTCGAGGGCGAGCCGCTTCCGCGCGTGCTCCGCGCGCTGGCGGCCGCGCCCGCACTGCGGCGGGAGCTTTTGGACGCGCTCGGCGCCGAGGTCGGGCGGCTTCATCGCGCCGGCTTTATCCACGGCGATCTCACGCCCTACAACATCTTCGTCACGGCCGGGCCGCCGGCGCGCTTCAGCCTGATCGATCACGAGCGCACCACGCGCCCGCGCCTCAACTGGGAGCGGCGAAGGTTGCGCAATCTCGTGCAGCTATGCCGTTTCGATATCGAGGGGATGGGTCCGGCCGACCGGCTGCGCATCGTCGATGCCTACGCGACCGCGATGGGCGCGCCGGCGCATCGGCTTGGCCGCCGGGTCACCGGGATGCTGCGGGCGCGCCGGCTTCGGGATAGTGTGGGAAGGGCGAACGAGGCGGCCGCGCCCGCTCGGTCGTCCTGTCGTCCTGGTCGTTGAAGGAGATGCGGTCGTCGAGCGGGCGCGGCTGTCGAAGGCGGAGCGGGCGGGAAACCGAGGGAGGGAGCGATGGATGAGGCGGCGAAGATTTCCGTCGTGATTCCGGTCTACAACGAGGCGCGCACCATCGGGGAAGTCATCCGGCGCGTGCTCGCCTGCGGTTACGAGGCCGAAGTGATCGTGGTGGACGACGCCTCGACCGACGAGACCGTGAAGTATCTTCGCGCGCTGGAGCATCCGCAAGTCCATTGCTTTTACCACGCGGTGAACCGCGGCAAGGGGGCCGCGCTGCGCACCGGCTTCGCCGCGGCGCGCAATCCGTACGTGATCGTGCAGGATGCGGACCTGGAATACGATCCGCGCGACTACCGCCACGTGCTCGAGGCGCTGCTCGACGGCCGCGCCGACATGGTGTACGGCTCGCGCTTCCTCGGCGGACCGCATCGCGTGCTCCTGTTCTGGCACTACCTGGGCAATCGGATGCTGACGCTGGTCTCCAACATGATTTGCAATCTCAACCTGACCGACATGGAGACCGGGATGAAGGCGTTTCGGCGCGACAAGCTGATGACGCTCAAGCTCAGCGCCGACCGTTTCACCTTCGAGCCCGAGATAACCGCGAAGGCGGCGCGCGGGCGCTGGCGGATCTACGAGGTCCCCATCTCCTACTCGGGACGAACCTATGCCGAGGGCAAGAAGATCGGCTGGCGCGACGCAATCGCGGCGATCGCGGCGATTGTTTACTACCGCTTCGCCGATTGAACGCCATGGGCGTGCAGCCGCCGAAGGGCCCGGTTGCCGTCTCGAGCGCGGGGCCGCCGCTGAGCGTCGGCGGCGTCGATCCCGAGCGCGGCTTCGCCGGCGGCGAGACCCAGGTGCTGGGCCTGACGCGGGCGCTGCTCGGGATGGGGCATCGGGCGGAGCTGCTGTGCGATCCCGAGGGCGAGCTGTGGCGGCGCGCGCGCGCCGGCGGAATCGTTTGTCATCCGCTGCCCATCCGCAACGCGCTGGATTTCGCAGCCGCGGCAAAGCTCAGGGCGATCCTGCGCCGCGAGCGCTACGACGTGGTGCATTTTCATACCGCGCGCGCGCACGCGCTGGCGCCGTGGGCGCGCGGTCGCGCGCGCGCGGCGATTGTGACGCGCCGGATGGACTATGCGCCCAATCGGCTGTTCGCGCGATGGCTCTTCGGAAGCGCGGTGGACGGCGTTGCCGCGATCTCGGGCGGCGTCGCCGATGCGCTCGCGCGCGCCGGCGTGCCGCGCGAGCGCATCGTCGTGATTCCGAGCGGTGTGGACTGCGCGCACTTCCGGCCGCCGCAGGCGGCCGAGCGCGCAGCGGCCCGCGCGGCGCTGGGGCTCGAGGGCGCCGATTGCGCCATCGGCGCAATCGGCGCCCTCGAGCCCCGCAAGGGCCATCGCTTCCTGCTCGAGGCGATCGCGCGGATGCGCCGCGGCGACACCGCGGCGGCGCAAAGCGCCGCCGCGCACCTGGCGCCGCGCCCGGTGGCAATCATCGCCGGCGACGGCTCGCTCCGCCGCGCGCTCGCCGACGATATCCGCCGTCTCGGCCTCGAGGGTGCAGTGCGGATGCTCGGGCAGGTCGAGGATGCGCGCCCGATCCTGTGGGCGCTCGATGCTGTCGCGATGCCCTCGCTTATGGAGGGGCTTGGCGTGGCGATGCTCGAGGCGATGGCGTGCGGCCTGGCGGTAGTGGCCTCGCGTGTCGGCGGAATCGTCGATGCGATCGACGACGACCGCGACGGCATGCTGGTCGAACCGGCGAACGGCGCGGCGCTGGCGCGTGCGCTGGCGCATCTTTGCGCCGACTCGCGCGCCCGTCTTGCGCTCGGCGCCGCGGCGCGCGCGATCGCGCTCGAGCGCTTCTCGATCGAGACGATGGCTCTGCGGACGGTTGAGCTTTATCGGGCATGCCTTCAGACTGATGCATCGGCGCGCGCCCTGGGCGCGCAGGGGATATAGCGAACGAGCCGACATCCGGCACGGGAAACGAAACTCAGATGCGCAGCATGACCGGCTTTGGACGGGCGGAGATCGAACGCGGAAAGATGCGCGTGGCCGCCGAGGTGCGGACCCTCAATCAGCGCTTTTTCGAGCTCAAGCTCAATCTGCCACGGACCTGGGGCGAGCACGAAGCCGATATCCGTAAGCTCGTGCAGGGCGTCATCGCGCGCGGACGGGTCGAGCTGTTCGTCCGATGCACCCCGCTGGGGCCCCCTCCTACCGCGCTCAAGGTCAACGATCGGCTCGCAGCGCGCTATGTCAAGGAGCTTGGACGGCTCGGTCGCAGCCTCGGCCTCAGCGGCAAGCCCGGAATTGAAGTTCTGCTCCATCGTCCGGAGATTTTCCAGGTCAGCGAGGACGAGGTCGATTCGAAACCGGGCGTGCAACTGGGGTTGGCCGCAATAGGTCGCGCGTTGAAGGCGCTCGATGCCAATCGCAAGCGCGAGGGCAGGGCGCTGATGAACGATTTCACCCATCGTATCAGCGTGATCGCCGGCGCGATTCCGAAGATCGAAAAATTGGCGAAAGAATCACGAAACGAGATCATCGCGAATTTCCAGCTCCGCCTGCGCGAGCTGGTCGCCGACCTGGCGGTGAACGAGAAACGCCTGTTCGAGGAGGCCTCCGAGGCGGCCCAGCGCGCCGATATTACCGAGGAAGTGACCCGTCTGCGCGCTCATTTGCAGGGCCTGCGCGCGCTGGTCGGGAGCGAAGGGCCGGTCGGCAAGCAGATCGAGTTCCTGCTCCAGGAGGTCAACCGCGAGATCAATACGATCGGAGCCAAATCGCAGAGCGCGATGCTTTCGCGGACGACCGTGGCGCTCAAGGGCGAGGTCGAGAAGATGCGCGAGCAGGTGCAGAATATCGAGTAGGCCGCGCCCAGGCGCTCGCAGATGCGCCGAAAAGCGTTTATTGCAAAGGACTTGGGCGTTTTGTAGGCTTGAACATGGAGCACTTGGGGGCGCCCCGGCGCGGGATCATTTTCATTCTCTCGGCTCCGTCAGGAGCCGGCAAAACCACCATCTCTCGCGAGGCGCTCAAGGCGATCGGCGGCCTGGAGGCCTCCGTTTCGTTGACCACGCGCCGGCCTCGCAGTGGCGAGGTCGAAGGACTCGATTACAGCTTCGTGAGCGAGGAGGAATTCATCCGGCGGCGTGAGGCGGGCGAGCTGGCCGAGTGGGCTCGCGTTTTCGAGGCGTCCTATGGGACGCCTCGCGCCGCTTTGGAGCGCGCGGTCGCCGAGGGCCGCGATATTCTGCTCGACATCGATATCCAGGGCGCGCGTCAGATCAAGGAGAAGTACCAGCGCGACGCGGTCACGATTTTCGTTCTCCCGCCGAGCTTCGCCGAGCTCGAGGGCCGACTGCGCAGGCGCGGCACCGAGGACGAGAGGGCGATCGCCAATCGCCTCAGGCGCGCGCGCGAGGAAGCGAAAGCCTATCCCGACTACGACTACCTGATCGTCAACGCGGATCTGAAAGAGTCGCTGTCGTGTTTGAACGCGGTGGTGGAGGCCGAGCGGCTGCGAGTGCAAAGGCTGCGCGAGGGCTTCGCGGCGTGGATGAACTAGTCGCGAGCGCCGAACCTGCCGAACTGGACCATCTGCTCCAGCAGGTGCAGGCCTACAACCCGCAGGCCGATCTGCAGCTTCTGCGGCGGGCCTACGAGTACTCGGCGCGGATGCATGCAGAGCAGACGCGCGAATCGGGTGAGCCTTACGTCACCCATCCGCTCAACGTCGCGCTCATCATCGCCCAGCTCAAGCTCGACCTGCCGTCGATCGTCACCGGGCTCCTGCACGACGTGGTCGAGGACACCAGGGCCTCGCTCGACGAAGTGCGCGACCTCTTCGGCAGCGAAGTCGCGAACCTGGTCGACGGGCTGACCAAGGTTTCGAAAATCACGTTTTCCAGCCGCGCCGAGAAGCAGGCCGAAAATTTCCGCAAGATGGTGATTGCGATGGCGCACGACATCCGCGTCGTGCTCATCAAGCTCGCCGATCGCCTGCACAACATGCGTACGCTGGGCCACCTGGCGCGCGAGCGACAGGAGGAGATCGCGCGCGAGACGCTCGAAATTTACGCGCCGATTGCGCATCGGCTCGGCATCTACTGGCTCAAGTCGGAACTCGAGGACGCCGCCTTCCGCTACCTCAACCCGACCGCTTTCGCCACGCTCAAGGCGCACGTCGCGCGCACGATGGCCGAGAGTGAGGAATATATCCGCGCGGTGGTCGGCATCATCAGCCAGCGCCTCGAGGAGGCCGGGGTCAAGGCCGAAGTCACGGGCCGCCCCAAGAACATCTATTCAATCCATCGCAAGATGCAGGAGGAGGGGCTGCGCTTCGACCAGGTCTATGACCTGGTCGCGTTCCGCATCATCGTCGCCACGCTGCGCGAGTGCTACGAGGCGCTGGGCGTGGCGCACGCGAGCTGGAAGCCGATACCCGGCCGTTTCAAGGATTACATCGCCCTGCCCAAGGTCAACATGTACCAGTCGCTGCACACCACCGTGATCGGTCCGCAGGGGCAGCGGATGGAAGTGCAGATCCGGACCGCCGAGATGCACAAGGTGGCCGAGGAAGGCATCGCCGCGCATTGGACCTACAAGGAGGGCGGCACCAGCGAGCTGCGCGACACCGAGCGCTTCGCGTGGCTCCGCCGGCTGGTCGAGTGGCAGCAGAACCTCAAGGATCCGCAGGAATTTCTCTCCAACGTCAAGGATGACCTCTTCTCCGAAGAGGTCTTTGTTTTTACGCCCAAGGGCGATGTGCTCGATTTTCCGCAGGGCGCGACGGTGATTGATTTCGCCTACCGCATCCACTCCCAGGTCGGCCATCATCTGAGCGCGGCGCGGGCCAACGGCAGGATGGTGCCGCTGCGCTATCGGCTGAAGTCGGGCGACACGATCGAAGTCGTGACCTCGGAGCGGCAGACGCCGGGCAAGGACTGGATGAGCTTCGCCGCCACGGCGCGCGCCAAGAGCCGTATCCGCCAGTGGCTGCGCGCGCAGCAGGCCGAGCGCTCGATCAAGTGGGGCGTTACGCTTATCGATCGCGAGCTCGAGCCGCTCGGGCTGAGCGTGGCGCAACTGCGTCCCGGCAAACGCTTCGAGCCGGTGCTGAAGGAGTTCTCCTACCGCGACGTCGATAGCCTGCTGGCGGCGGTCGGCTACGGCATCATCACCGCCGCTCAATTGCTGGCCAAGCTGCTGACGGTGGAAGAACTCAAGCTCTACCGCGCCGACAAGGCGCCCGCGCCGGCGACTGACGGAGCGCGCGCACCGCGCGATTCGCGCCGCGCGCCGAGCGGCAATGCGGTGATCGTGTCGGGGGTCGGCGACATGCTGGTGCGGTTCGCGCGATGCTGCAGTCCGCTGCCGGGCGAGGAGATCGTCGGCTTTATCACGCGCGGCCGCGGCGTGACCGTGCATCTGAAGGGATGCCCGCACGCGATGGCGAGCGATCCCCAGCGCCGCGTGCCGGTGGTGTGGAAGGAAGGCGAAGACAGTCCGCGGCCGATTCGGCTCGAGGTGCTGAGCATCGACCAGCCCGGGCTGCTCGCGGCGATGTCGAAGACCATCGCCTCGGCCGGTGTGAACATCTCGACCGCCGAGGTCAAGTCCACCGGCAATGACGGGCGGGCCGTTTCGGTGTTCGAGTTGAGCGTCGGCAGCGCGCGCCAGCTGAACGGGCTGATTCATCAGATCGCCGCGATCGACGGCGTGATGCGGGTCGCGCGGGTAGGGATGGGCGTAAATCACGGCTTTCGCATGTAGCGTCGCGCGCTGCGCGCTCTCCCTCGCGATCGAAATTCTTCGCCGCGAGTCGCGTCGGACCGTAACCGGCGGCTTGGAGCCGCGTATCAGGCGGCGCGCATCGGTATCAAGGGGTTGAGGGGCGAATTCGCCATGGATTCAGCAGCTAGAGCAGCGTATCTCGGTTCGCTTGCGATTTTCGTTCTCGGTCTGGCGGCCTGCGCGACCGCCGGAGCGAGCGGCGCCGCGCGTGCGCCCGCCGCGCCGGCGAGCGCCGCGGCCCATCCGCCCGAGCACATTTACGTCACCCAGGACTCGCTCGCCTCGGCCTGCTACGACGAAGTGGGCGAGGTCAGCTACATCGAGCCGTTTGCCGAGGCAGCGGTCGATTCCGACCAGCTCGACGTCGCCGAGCGCTTGCGCGCCGCCGCGGCCAAGAAGTTTCCAAACCAGGTCGACGCGATCATCAACGTGCACAGCGCTGACCACAACGTCGGCAGCGACGTCGAGGTCAGCGGCGACGCCGTGCGCCTCGCGCCGCCGGGCAAGCTCGACTGCAAGCTGCCGCAGAAGCTCGTGGCCGCTTTCGCCGGCTTCGCCACCGCTCAGAAGATGACCGGGGCAATGTTCGGCAAAACCGGCGCAACCGGCTTCAATGGACCGGCGGGTACGTCCAACAGCGCGCAGCAGGACGTGACGATGGCGCCCGGGTGGCAGGTGAAGGAGAATCTTCGGCGTTCGATCATTTCCACGATGCCCGGCCAGACGCAGGTGGACGAGCAACCGTTGATCGATCAGATCGAGTTGCGGCAGGCGCAGATCAAGACCCTGCGCCACGCGATCGACCGGATGGTGACGCAGCGCTGCGCGGCCGAAGACCTGCTCGAGGCGCAGTGCGAGGGTATGCGCAAGGCGGCGGAACTCCGGCAACCGCATGAAATCATGGCGGTCGCGAACCAGGGCGCAGAGGCCCAGACTCCGAGCGCGTTCGAGATGCAGAATCAGCTTCAGGCCGAGAACGAATTAATCGAGAAGCTGCGCCGCAAGCTCGTCGATTTGAGCCAGGCCGCGCCGGCGCCGTCCAACTGAGCCGGCACCCGCGCGCGCCCTCGCCCGCATTCAAGTCGCGCGCGCGGTGCGCGCCTGGGCGGCGTGCCGCGGCAGCAGCTCGCCGCCGCAATTGGGACAGACGTGCCGGTATTCCTCGCCGCAGGCCGGGCAGAAGGTGCATTGAAACGCGCAGCACACGGCCGCCGCGTTCGCGGCCAGCGCGACACGGCATTTTTCGCATTCGCTTTTGGGCGTGCTCATCAGGCGCAGGAGCTTGGAGTTTTCCTCTTCGCGTTCGGCGGCCTTGAGCAACGCTTCGCGCGCCTTGACGTTGCGCTCGCGCGACGCCCACGCGCGGTACATCGAAGCGCCGCCACCCTCCAGCCGCGCGAGCAGCGCCATCTGATCGAGCCGTTCGCGGCCCTCGAACAGGGCAGCCATCACCTGCTCCGGTGCGCGCGCGCGTTCGTCTTTCATCGCCGGTCCTCTCCCGCGTTGATTTGCCTGTGGGCCCGACTGACAGTCGTCAGATCGGCCCAGGACCCGTCAGGCAGGCTTTAGAATAGACATCGCCGCGGCGTCGATAAAGCGGCCGCGCGGATCGAGCTTGTGCGCCGAGCGCGCCAGACGCGCGGCGACCTGGCGGCGCGCCCTTTCGCCGAGCGGCTGGTCGCCGAGCCGGGCCTTGTCGAGATCGAGAATGATCACGCTGAAGCTTTCGCCGCGGCGGGTGACGAACAGGTTGTGAAGGTTGAGATCGGGATGATAGAGGCCCGCCTGCAGCATCTGCTCGATCGCCTCGCGCGCGCGTTCGAGCACGTGGCCGCGCACGCCGGGATCGTCGTCGGTGCGCACGAACTCCCACAGCGTCATGCCGCTCAGTGCGCGGCTGATGAAGAAGCCCCGATACAGCGCGGGCGCGGCCCAGCGCACCGCCGCACCCATCGGCTCGGCCAGCGGCACGCCGCGCCGCATCGCTTCGGCCGCCACCGCGAGCTCCGCGAAGGGGCGCGGACGCAGGCCGAGGTAAAGATCGTCGAGCAGCAGGCGCATCGCTCCGCCGCGGCGCGCGCGGCGCACGAACAATTGCGGCCCCGCCGGCAGCGCGACGCGGAAGCCGCCGGCGCGATTGCCCGCGCCGCCTGATGCCGCGGCGCCCAGCTCGCGCAGGGCGACGGCGATCGCCCCCGCATGGGGCGCGGTCTCAGCGTTGAGGCAAAGCTGGTACGGCCCGGAGCGGATGCGCTCGAAGCCGCGCGCCACGGCCGCGCGCGCGGCGGGATGCCCGGCGCGGTTCATCGCGCGGCGAGGCGGCGGCGCTTCATCCGGTTCGGCGCGTCACTTCAGCGCCTGCGCCTCCTCGATCAGCATGATCGGGATATCGTCCCGGATCGGATAGAGCAGATGGCAGGCGTTGCAGACCAGCCCGTCCTGGCGATCGGTAAGGCGCAGATCGCCCTTGCACTTGGGACAGGCAAGGATGTCGAGCAGTTCCTGGCTAATGGCCATGTTCGGCGAAGGCCTCCTTTGCTGGCGCCTCGCGCTCGACGCGCGCGCGGGCGGCGGGCGGAGTCGCGCGCCGCGCGACGATCGTATCGAGCAGCCGTGTCTCGTCGTCGAGGTCCATCACGACTTCGAGCCGTAAAGCGTATAGCGAATCGCGCTCGAACGGAAACCGCTCGAGCTTGACCAGGTCCTTCTCGGTGGTCACGAACAGCGCGCCGCCGCGTCCGGCGGCGATGATGCTGTGCCAGTCGGCCGCGGTATAGGCGTGATGATCCGGATATTCGAGCACGCCGACCAGGTCGGCATCCATCTCGCGCAGCATGCGGTAGAACCCGCCGGCGTCGGCGAGTCCGCTGACCGCGACCACCCGCCGGCCCATCAACGCCAGCGGCATTTCCGCCCAGCGCGCGGCGCCCGCCGCGGGCGTGACCAGCGCGCGCGGCCTGAGTGACGCGCGCATCAGGTGCGGATGCTCGGCCAGGGCGCGCGGCAGCGCCGGCGCAACGCCCCCGCGCGCCGCCGCGGATGAGGCAGCATCCGCGGCGACCGCGATCACCGCGTCGGCACGGGACGCGGCGTGCAGCGGCTCGCGCATCGGGCCGGCGGGCAGCAGCCAGCCGTTGCCCAGCCCGCGCTCGGAATTGGTCAGCAGCAGGTCAACGTCGCGCGCCAGGCGTAAATGCTGAAAGGCGTCGTCGAGCACCACCGCGTCGAGTGGGCCGAGCCGCTGCTCGAGCAGTTCGATCGCATCGATGCGCCGGCGCCCGACGGCGACCGGTCCGGCGAACGATTTGGCCATCATCACCGCTTCGTCGCCCGCTGCCTCGGCATCGGCCAGCAGGCGCTCGCCGTCGGAGACGAGTAGCGCGCGCTCCGCCCGGCTTGTGCCGCCCCATCCGCGGCTTACGATCCCGATACGCATCCCGCGCATGCGCAGCCGGGCCGCCAGGAAAAGCGTGAACGGCGTCTTGGCGTTGCCGCCGACCGTGAGATTGCCCACGCTCACGATCAGCGGCCGGGCGCGCCGCTTCATCGCGCGCCACCACAGCGCGCGCGCGGCCAGGCCCGCGCGGTACACTCCCGAGGCCGGCACCAGGGCCGTCCACAGCAGCCGCTCGTGCAAGGCGAGATCGCGCTGCCACAATCGTTCCAGGCGCGAGCGGGCGGGGGGCGCGGGCGTCGAAACGGCCATCGCTACTCGCCGCCGAGCAGCGGCCGCAGCCGCGCCATCGTCGCCGCCACGCCGCCGGCCATTCGCTCGACCGCCGCGCGCGCGCGTCGCCCGGTCTCGACGCGCGCCGGTTCGTTCGCAAGCAGCTCACCGATCGTGCGCGCGAGTTCGGCTGCGTCGCGCACCACCGTGCCCGCGCGGCACTCGAGCAGCGCCGCGGCCATAGCGCGTTGATTCTCATGATAGGGTCCGAACAGGACCGGCACGGCGGCTGCGGCAGGCTCCGCCAGGCTCTGCCCGCCGCGCCCCGGCAAAAGGCTCCCGCCGACGAGCGCGACTGCGGCGCGCGTGTAAACCGCGCGCAACTCGCCCATCGAGTCGAGCAGCAGCGCGTCGCGGCTTCGCGCCGCGCTCGCATCGATCGAGCTCGCGGCGGCGAATTCGACCTTCGCCCGGCGGAGTATTTCTCCGACTTCGGCCGCGCGTCCGAGATGACGCGGCGCGATCACCAGGCCGAGCCGCGCAAAGCGGCCGCGGAGCTCGCGCCAGCCCTCGATCACGATGTGCTCTTCGCCGGGGGCGGTCGAGCCGGCGACCAGCACCGGACGACCGGACATGAAGAGCGCGATCTCCGTCCGCAGCGGAGCCGCGGTCAGGCTGGCGCCGTCAAGCTTGGTATTGCCGGTGACGAAGACGCGCGCCGGCGCGGCGCCGAGACGCACGAAGCGGCGCGCGTCCTCCTCGGTCTGCGCGAGCACCATTTCGGCCGCCGCCAGCGTGTCGCGGAGCAGCGGATGCACGTAGCGATAGCGGGCGAAGGCGCGTTCGGAGATACGGCCGTTGACGATCGCAACGCGTGCGCCGGCGCGGCGCGACCGCACGAAGTAGTTCGGCCACAGCTCGGTTTCCGCGATCAGCACCAGGGTGGGGCGCGTCGCGCGCAGAAAACGGTCAAGCGCTGCGGGCGCGTCGAGCGGGGCCGGCAGATGCGCCTGCGCCGCGGGCATCGCGCGGCGCGCGGCCTCGCGTCCCGCGGCGGTCATCGCGGTGACGATAAACGTCGCGCCCGGCCGCTCGCGCGCGATCGCGTTGACCAGCGCGCCGAGCGCGCCGATCTCGCCCACCGATGACGCGTGCGTCCAGATGCGCGCGGCGCCGGGCACGGCGGCCGCGCGGACGCCGTGCCAACCGCGGCCCATCCGCGCGCGCCGCGTCTCGGCGTCGCGCGCGCCGCCGCTCAGCGCAAGCGCGATCGGCAGCGCCGGATACCAGAGCGCGTTGTAAAGGCGATGGAGCATCGAGCAGCCGCCCGCGCGACGCGCGGCCCCGCCGGCCGGCGGCGCCTCGCGGTCTTCGCCGAGCGTATTCGCGGCGTTCATCCCATCATGTCCAGCGCGATGGCGGCGACGCGCGCGGCCGCTCCCGGCTCGCCGAGGCACCCGCGCAGCGCGAGCAGGGCGTTGCGCGTGTCCGTGCGCAGCGGTTCGACCATCAGGTTCTCCGCCGCGCGCACCAGGTTGCGCGCATTCACGTCGCGCTGAATCAACTCGGGCACGATTTGACGGCCGGCCAAAATGTTCGGCATCGCTATGTGATCGACGCCGCGCACGAGCACGCGCGCCAGGCCGTAGGTCAGCGGCGACATCCGGTACGCCACCACCATCGGACATCCGAGCAGCGCGCTCTCGAGCGTCGCGGTGCCGGAGGCGGTGAGCGCCAGCTCGCTGGCGGCGACGATGCTGTAGGTATCGCCTTCGACCAGCGGAATGCCGTCGAGACTGACGCGGCCCTCGGCGCGCAGTTGCGCGGGCGTGAGCGTCGGCGCCAGCGCGATTAACGGCGTGAGTCCGTGATCGGCGGCCAGCACGCGCGCCGCCTCGACCATCGGGCGCAACAGGTAGCGCACTTCCTTTCGCCGGCTTCCCGGCAGCAGCGCCAGCAGCCGCGCGTGCGCGGGCAGGCCGTGACGCCTGAGCGTGGCCGCCCGATCCTGCGCCGGCGCGACGCGGTCGAGCAGCGGATGACCGACGAAAGTGACACGCTTGCCCGCCGCGGCGTAAATCCCGGCCTCGAACGGAAAGACCACGGCGAGCCGATCCGTCCGCTCGATAATCTTCGCCACGCGGCCGCGCCGCCAGGCCCAGACCTGTGGGGTGATGTAGTAGAGCACCGGCACGGCGGCCCGCTGGGCGCTGCGCGCGAGCGACATGTTGAATTCGGCGAAATCGATCAGGATCGCGAGGTCGGGCGGATCCTGCCGCAGGATCCGCTTGAGTTCGCGCAGCACGCCAAGCGTGCGGCGGATGGTCGAGGCCAGTTCGGCCAGGCCAAGCGCGGCGATATCCTCGCTGCGCGAGAGCGCGCGCACCCCCGCGGCGCGCATCCGCTCGCCGGCGACGCCGAACACGTCGCATCCGGGGTCGCGGGCGAGGATTTCCGCGGCGAGGTCGGCGCCATGGAGGTCGCCGGAGGCCTCGCCGGCGACGATCATCACGCGGCGGCGGCGCGGCGACGTGCCGGCGGCCGGCCGGCGCTCCGTCAGGGTCGCGCTCATCGGATGAATTGTGCTGGAAAACGCGCGCGCGCGCCACTGCGGGCGCGGCGGCGACGGGACCGGACGGCGGGCTCGCCGCAGGCGCGGCGGCTTGCAGTTGGATCGCAAACAAAGTAGGTTCGCGCGAGATTCAGAGCGGGACGGCCGCGACCGGTCCCGTGCAGCGGGAGATCAGGTGTGGTGAAGATCGAAAACGTGCTCTTCGCAACGGATTTCTCGGAAGATTCCGGCTACGCGCTGACTTACGCGCGCGCGTTGGCGGAAATGAGCAATACCCGGCTCCATATTCTGCACGTGGTCGAGAATCCGCTCGACCATCTTTACGGCGAGCCCCACGGCGAATATCCCGCGCTCGAAGCCAACGCGCTCAAAAAGGTCCATGAGCTGGTGCATCGCTTCGACGACGTGCTCGCCGGCTACGGCAATTACGAGCTTTCCACCAAGGTGGGCGAGGCGGCGCTCGAAATCCTGCGCACCGCGCAGGAAAAAAATGCCGGCGTGATCGTGATGGGCACGCACGGCGGCGGCGCGCTGCGCCATCTGCTGCTCGGCGGCACGGTCGAAAAGATCCTGCGCAGCGCCAACGTGCCGGTGATGGTCGTGCGCCATCCGAGCCGTCATCTGCCCAACCATAGCTGAGCCGCCGCTTCGACCTCAGCCCAGCACGCGGTCGATATCGGCGGCGACGGTGGCCGGTTTGACCTCGAGCGGCTGGTACTGGCGCACCTGATGGCCGTCCGGGCCGAGCAGGAAGCTCGCGACCGCGTGATTGACGGTGCCGTCGGGATTGCGGTCGCTGGTGAGATCGAAGAGCGCCAGCACGCGATCGATCTGCGCCGGCGTGCCGGTCAGAAACAGCCATCCGGGATGATCGGCGCCGCGCGCCACCGCATAGCGCTCGAGCTGCGATGGATGGTCGCGCTCCGGATCGATCGTGATCGAGACGAAGGTCACCTGCTTGCCCAGTTTGGGCCCGACCAGTTTCGCCACCGACACCATGCGCGCCGTCATCAGCGGGCACGGGCCGGGGCAGCTCGTGTAGATGAAATCGATCAGCACCGGCCGTCCCTTGAGCGAGGCCAGATCGACGTTGCGGCCGTGCTGGTCGACAAGCGTGATCGGCGGCAGGCAGTCCGCTGGATTGGCAGCGGGATACGATCCGGCCTTGGCCATTTTGCCATGCGAGCAGCCCCACACCCCGAGCATCGCGACGGCCACCAGAGCCTTCGCCACCAAAGTTCTAATCATTGGAAAGATCGGAAATCGGGTCTTCATCGTAAACAAATAGAACCATGTTGCCGGAAAAATCGTCATTCGCAGCGACCGCGGAATCAAGCATGTGCGCCCGGCTCTGCGCGCATGGCGGCGCGGATGCGTTCGCTCACTTCCATCACGCGCACGCCGTCGAGCGCGGTGACTGCGGGCGCGCCGCGCGTGCGCACCGCGGTCACGAAGGCGGCGATCTCGTCGCTCAGCGGGTCGCCCTCCTCAAGATCGATTTGGCGCGCCGAGATCTCCGGCCAGGCCGCGCCGGGCGGAGGCGGCGACTTGCGGTACAACTGGATGCGCCGCGCTTCGTAATCGACGGAAATGTAGGCGTCCGGCTGGAACAGCCGGATTTTGCGCTCGCGCCGCGGCGCCACGCGGCTCGCATTGAGATTGGCGATCAAGCCGTCGGCGAAGCGCACCCGCGCATTGGCGACGTCGATCCGGTCGGTCAGAACCGCCACTCCGATCGCTTCCACTGACACCACCGCCGCGCCGGTAAGGCTCAGGATGACGTCGAGATCGTGCACCATCAGGTCGAGAATTACGTCCACGTCGGTCCCGCGCTCGGTGAAAGGCGCGACGCGCAGGCATTCGATATAGCGTGGTCCGCGGACCATCGGGCGCAGCTCGACGATCGCCGGATTGAAGCGTTCGAGATGCCCGATTTGGAGAACCCGCGCGCTGCGCTCGGCCAGCGCGGCCAGCGCGCGCGCCTCAGTCACGCTTGCCGCCATCGGCTTTTCCAGCAGCACGTCAATTCCGCGCGCGAGCAGATAGGATGCGATTTCATGATGCAGGCTGCCGGGCGCGGCGACGCTCGCGGCCGCGACCTGTCCGGCAAGCGCGCGATAGTCGCCGAGCGGCGCGGCCCCGTGCAGCGCCGCGATTTCCGTTGCGCGCGCGCTGTCGATATCGACCACGTGGGTGAGCTTGACGCGCTCGAGTCCAGCGTATTTGCGCGCGTGCAACGACCCCAGCCGCCCGGCGCCAACCACTGCGACCCGCAGTTCGTCCATCTTGCGCGCGCTCCCGTCGGCTGGCTCAGCCGGGCGTGCCCGGCTCCGCATCCGCCGCGGCGTCCTCGCCCCATACGATGAGGCCCGCAGCGTCGGCGGCGGCCAGCGTGCGCGCGCGTTCGAGGATGAGCGCCTGTCCGGCCGCGACGCCGATCATCGCGGCGCCGATTTCCTCGAGCAGGTCGATCGTGGCCGGGCCGATCGCGGGGCGGTCGAAACGCAGATCCTGGCCGGGCTTGGCGATCTTGGCCACGACCAGGCCGCGCCCGCACAGGGCCGCGGCGCGGCGCAGGGCCGCGTCGGTGCCCTCGATCGCCTCGATCGCGCCGACCATCCCGTCGCGCACCGCGGCGGCCTGGCCGACGTCGAAGCGCCCGAGCGCCCGCATCACGCCCATCGCCAGGCGCAAATCTGCGAGCTGCGCCGCGGTGGGCTGCGGGCCCGCCATCCGGCCGCGCGCGGCCAGCGCGTCCTCCAACAACGGCACCGGATCGATCATGGCGATGCCGTCCGATTCGACCTCGGCCGCGACCGCGCGCAGCAGCGCGTCGTCGCTGAAGCGGCCGACCCGCGCGAGCATCGCGATCGCCCGCGCGTCGGGCGCGAAGGATTCGCCCAGGCGGGCGCGCGCGATTCCGCCGGCCATCGCGGCCTGCGTGACGCCGGCGCGCTTGAGGGCGTCGATGAGTGTCTGCAGCTCTCCCACGCGAATCCAGGTGATCTGATCGCACAGCGCGGAGAGCCGCTCGTCGGTTTCGCCGCGATGCGCCACCGCGACCACGGCGCAGCCGCGCCGGCGCGCGGCGGTGGCGACCTCGATCGGAAACACGCCGTTGCCGGCGATGAGGCCGAGCTTATTCACGGTCGCGGCCCACAACGCCGCGCTCCGAGGTGCGGATGAAATCGATCAGGTTGCGCACCTCGGGCTGCGCGCCGTGCTCCTCGAGCACCTGCTTGAGCGCGTCCTCGCGCAGCAGCTTGGAGTAGAAGAGCGTGCGGAAGGCGGCGCGCAGCGCGGCGATCAGCTCGGGGCTGAAGCCGCGGCGTTCGAGTCCGACCGCGTTGATCCCGACCAGGCGCGCGCGATCGCCCGCGACCATCGCGTACGGCGGCACGTCCTGGGCGACCTTCGAGCCCGCCGCGAGCATCGCGTGCGAGCCGATGCGGCTGAACTGATGAATTCCACACATGCCCGCGGTCACCACCCATTCGCCGAGCACGCAATGGCCCGCGATCTCGGTCGAGTTGGCGAGGATAGAATGGTCGCCGACGATGCAGTCGTGGGCGACGTGCACGTAGTTCATCACCAGCACGTGGTTGCCGATGCGCGTGAGCATCCCGCCGCCCTCGGTGCCGCGATGGATGGTAGTGAACTCGCGGATGCGGTTGTCGTCGCCGATCTCCAGGCGCGAAGGCTCGCCGCGATACTTGAGATCCTGCGGCGCCGCGCCGATCGAGGAGAACTGGAAGATCAGGTTGCGCTCGCCGATCGTGGTGCGCCCTTCGATCACCGCATACGGCCCGACGCGCGTACCCGCGCCGATGCGTACCTCGGGGCCGATGACCGCGCCCGGGCCGAGCTCGACGGTGGAGTCCAGCTCGGCGCGCGGATCGACCACGGCGCTCGGATGGATGCGACCGGCTATGGCGCTGACTCCTCGACTTCCATCGCGGACAATTCGGCCTCGGCCACCAGCTCGCCGTCCACTCGCGCCTCGGCCTGCATCTTCCACAGCGGGCGATGATGCTTCAGCAGCCGCACTTCCATGCGCAGCTGATCGCCCGGCACCACCGGGCGGCGCAGGCGCAGCCGATCGATGCCGGTGAGCATGAACAGACCCTGCGGGCGCGCGCTGCCGCTCATGCCGAGCGCGAGCAGGGCGCCCGACTGCGCCATCGCTTCGACGATGAGCACGCCCGGCATCACCGGGCGCCCGGGAAAGTGGCCGTTGAAGAAGGGCTCGTCGATGCTCACGTTTTTGAGCGTGAGCACGCGGTCGGATCCCAGCTCCACGATCCGATCCACCATCAGGAACGGATAGCGATGGGGCAGCCGGCGCAGCAGGCCGGCCAGATCCGGCGCAGGTTTGTCACCGTCCACGTGCGCGGCTCTCAGCGCGAGATGCTCGAGCGCTTGCGCAGCGAGGCGCCTGCGCCCACGGAGCTCTCCGCGCCGCCCCCGGCGCCGGCGGCCGAGGCGTTTTGCGGCCCCGCGCCGGCCCACGCCGGGTCGGGCGCGAGCGTGCCCGCCTTGACGTTCATCGCATCGTAGGAACGGATCACCTGGTCGGTGATGTCGGCCGAGGGGATGCCCCAGAGCAGGCCGCCCTTTTCCATGACCACCGTGTAGCCGCTCTTCTCGCCCAGCTCGCGCACCACGGTGGCGAGGTCGCGCACGATCGCGGCCGTGGCCTGATTGTCCTTCTCGTGCAGCTCGTCACGCTCGTTCTTCACGTCATCCTGGAACGTGCGCATTTTCTTGTTGAGCTCTTCTTCGAGGTTCTGACGCTGGTCCGGCGGCATCAGCATGCCCTTCTTGTCGAGTTCGTCCTTGAGCCCCTGGGCCTCGGACTGCTCGCGCTGGAGGCGGGCCTGCGCGCGTTCGGCCTCGGCGCGGATGTTGGAGCGGGCGCGCTTGCCGTTGTTGCACTCGTTGAGTGCGCGCTGAATATCGACATACGCGATCTTGACTTCAGCCCGCGCCGGAACCGCGGCTGCCATCAGCAGGACCATCGTCCCGCAGATCAGACCTTGCCTCATCGAAGTAACAACCCTCCCATGAAACTGGTTGGCGCAGCGCAACCTTGGCCGCCGACGCGGCGCGGCGCGCGCAAGTGCCCGCCCACATTTAAGCTGATTTTGCGCGTGCCGCGCTAGAGCGGAGCGCCCGCGCCGAAGTCGAACACGGTGGACTGATCGTTAGGCCGCCGGTTGATCGGCCGCGCGATGTCCACGTTGATCGGCCCGAACGGCGATTTCCAGAAAAGCCCGATGCCCCAGGCGTACTGCAGCCCGTCAAACGTGATCGAGTCGCGGGTGAGGAAGGAATTGCCCGCATCGAAGAAGACGTTGCCGCGCATGCCCAGTGCCTCGATGATCGGGAAGCCTATCTGCTGACTGAACAGCAGCTCCTTGCTTCCGCCCACCTGCTCTACCCCGAACGGTTGTCCGAGCTGGTTGAATAGCGTCACCTGCGGACCGAGCGAGTAGATCTCGTAGCCGCGCACCTGGCCCTGGCCGTTGAGGCCGCCGGGAAAGAATCGCTCGTACAGCGGGAGATTGCCGCCGGTGCCGCTTTCCAGCGAGGTGCCCCAGCCCAGCGTGACCGCCGGCGAGTAAACCCACTCGCCGAGCGTGGGGCTCTTGATGAACGGGAAGAACCAATGCCCGTGCGCCACGCCCTTGATGAACGGCGTGCCGCCCGCGCCCGCCAGCTCGAGGTCGAGGGTCTGGATCGAGCCGCTGCGCGGATCTCGCGGATCGTCCACCGTGAACCGGCGCAGCGAGGGCAGGAACTCCGAGACCCGCGTGTAGCCCTTGGCGGCCTGGATGTCGAACGTGGTGAACGGGGACAGGCCGCTGATGCCCACGCTCTCGAACTCGTAGCCCAGCCCGGCGGTGATGTGCTCGAGCGAAAACGGACCGAGCTTGCGCAGGCCGAGCTCGGCCAGCGGATAGCCGCTGTTCAGCAGGAAGCCGACCTCGCTCTGATTGAAGCTGAACAGGTAGAGCTTGTTGTCGAAGCCCTGCAGGCTGACCGCCAGCGGCATGTCGAGGAACCAGGGCTCGGTATAGGTGACGCTCAGGTTCTCGAACAGAAAGCCGATTTCCGCGCTGAAGGCGGCGGATTCGCCGCCGCCGAACAGGTTGGTGTTCTGCAGCAGGAAGGTGCCGAACAGCGACGACGCGCTGTCGTAGCCGCCGCCGACCTGGAACGACGCGGTGTTGCCCTCCTGCACGTTGACGTCGAGGTTGATCTTGTCGGGCTGGCGGGCGGGTTCGGTCGACAGGCGCACGCTCTGAAAGAAGCCGAGCGCGTTCAGCCGCTGCTTGGATTCCTGGATCTTGGAAGCCGAATACGGCTCCTGTTCCTGCACGCGGATCTCGCGCCGGATCACCTTGTCCGAGGTCTTGGTGTTGCCGGAAATCTTGATGCGGTCGATCAGCACCTCGTTGCCCGGCGTGATCTGATAAGTGACGTCCACGCGATGCGCCGCCGGATCGACCTGGGTGCGCGGATCGACGTTGACGAAGGCGTAGCCGCGGTCGGAGTAGAAGTCCGACAGCGTCAGCACGTCATGCTCCATGTCGGCGCCGTTGAACACCCGTTTGGGCTTGAGCGTGAGCTTCGACATCAGCTCGCTTCTGGGGAACTTGAGATCGCCGGCCACGCCGATTTTGCCCACGTCGAACACCGGGCCCTCGTCGATGTTGACCGTGACGACGATCGAATTGCCGTGGCGGACGATGGCCGGATCGCCGATATGCACCTGCAGGTAACCGTGGTTGTAGTAAAACGCGGTCAGGCGATCGACGTCGTCCTGCAGCTTGGTGCGATCGAGCACGCCGGTATTGAAGAAGCGGCTGAGCAGGGTGTGCTTGCGCGTCTCCATCAGGCCGCTCAGCCGGCGCGACGAAAAATGCTTGTTGCCGACGAAATCGATCGCGCTGATCTCGACCAGCGGCCCCTCCTTGACCTGGAACACGCCGACCGCGGTGTTGCTCGGCCCCGCAATCGTGTGGAAAGTGACGTCGGCGTCGAGGTAGCCCTTGCTTTGATAGACCTGGCGCAGCGCCTGGATGCTGGACTCGACGAGCTGCGGATCCTCGATGACCCCCGAATGCAGCTTGATCGCGCCCACCACCTCGTCCGCGGTGGGCTTGATGTTGCTCATGCCCGAGGTGCGGACGTCGGTGATGAGCGGCCGCTCCCTGACGTGGAAGGTGAGGATCGCCTGGTCGCCGGTCCGTTCGACGCTCGCGTGCACATCGGTGAAGAAGCCCATGCGGTAGATCGATTTGACGTCCCGGTCGACCATCGCGTCGTTGAGCGCCTGGCCGGGCTGCTCGCTGATGTGAATGCGGATGGCGTCCTCTTCGACGCGCTGATTGCCGACGATGCGGATGCGCGAGATGGTTGGCGGCGGCTGTGCGCCGGCGCGCGACGCCACAAGCGTCAGCGCCGCGATCAGAAACATCGTATGGATTAGCCGCTCGCCGACGCGACATCGCTTGCGCGAATCCACCAATCACACTCCCATCTGTGCAGGGCGCGACCAAGCTAACCAATCGTCAGTGCGAAGTAAACGAACGGGCGCGCCTCGATCCGCGTCTGGATTCACAGCCGCTAGCCGCGCTCCTCGAACAGCCGCCCCTCGCGCAGCCGCAGCGCGCGCCCCATCGAGCGCATCAGCGCCTCGTTGTGCGTGGCGATGACCAGCGTGATGCCGAGCCGGCGATTGAGTTGATGAAAGAGCTGATGCACCTCGTCGGCGGTCTGCGGATCGAGATTGCCGGTTGGTTCATCGGCGAGCACCAGGCGCGGATGGAGGACCACGGCGCGCGCCACCGCAACGCGCTGCTGCTCGCCGCCCGACAGCTCGGCCGGCCGCCGGCCAAGCTTGTCGGCCAGCCCCACCAGCTCGAGCATCTCGCCTGCGCGGCGTTCGGCCTCGCGCTCGGGCAGGCGCGCGATCAGAGCCGGCATCATCACGTTCTCGAGCGCGCTGAAATCGGCCAACAGGTAGTGGAACTGGAAGACGAAGCCGAGCTTGAGATTGCGAAAATCGGCCAGCGCGCGCTGGTTCAGCAGGAACAGGTCCTGACCCTCGAAGAACACCTTGCCGGCGCTCGGCGCTTCGAGGCTGCCCAGGATGTGCAGCAGGGTGGATTTGCCGGTGCCCGACTGGCCCACGATCGCGATTTCCTCGCCCGCCCTGACTTCCATCGTGAGCCCGCGCAGCACGCGGATTTCACGGTCGGCGTCGAAGAAGCTCTTGTCCAGCGCCTCGGCGCGCAGCAGAAGCTCGGACTGCGCCGTCCCGGCGCGGGCGGCGGTTGCGCCCGGTTCTGCCGCGGCGCGGGGCAACGGTTGGCCGCGCTCATTCATAGCGGATGATCTCGACCGGCGAGAGCGTGCGCGCCTTGAACGCGGGGTAGAGCGCGGCGGCCAGACACAGCACCACCGCGGCGACCGCGACCGCGACGAAGTTCACCGCGTACAGCCGCACCGGCACCGCGCTCACCATGAACATGTCGGGCGGCAGATGAATCAGGTGATACTTGCCGATCAGGAAGGAGGTCACGAGGCCGCCGAGCACGCCGACGGCCGTGCCGACGATCCCCAGCGCGGCGCCCTCGCACAGGAAAATCGCCGCCACCGAGCCCGCCCGCGCGCCCATCGTGCGCAGGATGGCGATCTCTTTGCGCCGCTCCATCACCACCATCACCAGCGTTGCCACAATATTGAACGCCGCCACCAGCACGATCAGCATCAGCACCAGGAAATAGGTGAAGGTCTCCAGCTTGAGCGCGGAAAACAGGGCCTCGTTGGCCTGCGTCCAATCGGTTACGGTGAAGCCGCCATCGAGCAGCCGCGCCAGCCGCGCCCCGATGCGCGGTGCCGCGAACAGGTCGCGCACGCGCAACTCGAGCCCGCTTTCGAGTTGCGGGTCGTCCGCCAGCAGCGCCTGTGCGTTCTTGAGCGAGACGAAGATCAGCGACGAGTCGTACTGGAACATGCCCGAATGGAAAAGCCCGCCGAGCACGAAGCGCCGCAGGCGCGGCGCGCCGATCCCTCCGCCCAGGCTCGCCGGTGAGATGAGCACGACCGGGTCGCCCATGCGCAATCCAAGCTCGAAGGCCAGCGAATCGCCGATGATGGCGCCGGGCAACTCGACCGTGCGCTTCGCGCCCTGGTCGGTGACCGCCGCCGGAAAGTCGCGATCGAGCGCATCCAGCGCTCCCGACTTCAGCGTCAGCTTAAGCTCGGCGAGTACCGGGTTGTTCTTCGCCACCACGCCCCGCAGCACCCCGCCCGCGACGTAGGCCGGCACGCCCGCGGCGTTGGTCGAGACCGCCATCACCTGCGAGGAAACGTAAGGCGCAGCCGCCTCGATTCCGGGCACCGTGTCGATTCGCCGCGTCACTTGCGCCGGATCGAAGGCGGCGCCGTTGGTGCTTTGCACCGTAATATGCGGGTTAAAGGCCAGCAGTCGCTGGCGCAGATCCTCCTGGAAACCGGTCATCACCGACAGCACCACGGTCAAGGCGAAGGTGCCGAGAGCCACGCCGGCGAGCGAAATAATCGCGATCAGGGACACGAAACGCTCGCGCCGGCGCGCCCGCAAATAGCGCATTCCTATCAGGTATTCGAAGTGCACCGCGCAAGGTCAGCCGGAGACGGCATTTGGGGCGATTGCCGTCGCGCGCCGGCGCCGGCGCGTATCCGGAGCGGCTTTTCGCAGGCGATGTTCGACGGCAAAGCTCGCGTAAAAATGATCATGCAAAACAGGTGCGAATTATCCATCCCATAGTCTTCGAGACGTAACACTTTTGCAAACCCGACTGCGGTTGCGGTGCCTACATACGATAGCTATAAAGGCCCAGAGTCTGCACCGAGGGGTATCCGAAAATGAAGTGCTGGTTGTTGGGGGCACTAGCCTTTGCGGTCTGGTTTGGTGCGGTAGGAGCGCAGGTCCAGGCCCAGGATTCTCCTCCTCCGCCCCAGGATCAGAATCTGATCACGATGAATTTCCAGGACGTGGATATCCCCGTCCTGGCCAAGTTCATCAGCGAAATCACGGGCAAGAACTTTGTCGTCGACGAGAGCGTGCGCGGCAAGGTGAGCATCATCTCGCCGACCAAGGTCACGCCGCAGCAGGCCTTTTCCATCTTCCAGTCGGTGCTCCAGGTCAAGGGCTTTACCACGGTCCAGGCGGGACCGGTGATCAAGATTGTCCCCTCGCGCCAGGTCCGCGAAACCGCGGCGCTCACGACCTCGCAGGAGCCCGGCGAAGCGCGCGGCGACGCCTACGTGACGCGGATGGTGCGGCTCAAGAACATCGACGCCGCCTCGCTGGTCAACGTCGTGCAGCCGATGGTTTCGCATGACGGCCTGGTCGCGGCGTTTCCCGAGGACAACACGCTCATCCTCACCGACGACGCCTACAATATCGATCGCCTGCTGCGCATCATCGGCAGCCTCGACGTCCAGGGCACGCATCAGAATATCGAAGTCATCCCGTTGCAGCTCGCCTTCGCCGACGACCTGGCTTCGCAGATCCAAAAGATCATGGGCGCGGAAGGCTCGGAGGGGAACGGCGCGGGACGCTTCCCGCGGCCCGGCCTCGGCGTGGTCGCGCCTTCGGCGCAGGGGCCGAGCGGCGGATTCAAGGTGGTGCCCGACGAACGCACCAACTCGCTCATCGTCCTGGCCGGACCGGTGCAGATGCGCACGATCAAGGAGTTGGTCGCCAAGCTCGACGTGCATCCGCCCAACGAGAATACGCGCATCCACGTCTACCGCCTGAAGAACGCGTCGGCGGGCGAGATCGTGGAGGTGCTCAACGGTCTGCTCGGCGGCGGCGGCGGTCCGTCAACGCTCTCGCCGGTGACCGGACGCAATTCGCTGGGGCGCGGAGGCTCGGGCCTGAGCAGCATGGGCGGCTTCAATTCCGGCTTCGGCGGCGGGATGGGGGGATACGGCGGCGGCTTCGGCGGCTCAAGCTTCGGCGGCCTGACGTCGAGCTTCGGCGGCTACGGGTCGAACTCGGGCTTTGGCGGCTCGATGGGCTCGCCGCTGAGCAGCCGCTCCGGCAGCAATTCGAGCGGAACGATGACCGCGAGCGGCGGCGGCTCCAAGTCGCCCGATTTCGAAAACCCGGTGACCGTGACCGCGGATCCGGCCACCAATTCGCTGATCATCAGCGCGGCGCCCCAGGACTATCAGAGCCTGCAGCGAGTGATCGCCGAGCTTGACGTGCCGCGCATCCAGGTCTTCGTCCAGGCGATCATCGTCGAGGTGAGCGCCGAACGCGCGCGCGATATCGGCGTCAACTGGCAGGCCGCAACCAACATCAGCGGCAGCACGCTGGGCGTGGGCCAGCTCAACTTCGGCACGCTTCAGAACGCGCTCACCAATCCGCTCGGCATGACCGGACTGGGCATCGGGCTCGCCTCGGGCAGCCAATGCACCATCAACGCGGCGGTGAATACCGCGGCGGCGGTGGCCAGCGCCGCCACAACCGGCAGCACCTCGAGCACCGTGACCGTGCCGTGCGACATCGCGCTCATGACCGCGCTGGAAACCGACACGCACAGCAACGTGCTCTCGGCGCCGACACTGCTCACGGCCGACAACGAGGAAGCGACCATCGTGGTCGGCGAAAACCTGCCCTTCGTCGGCTCGGCGAGCGCGACCTCGGCGCTGTCGGGTCAGATTTTCAATTCGGTCGATCGCCAGAACGTCGGCATCACGCTCGACATTATTCCGCAGGTCTCACAGGGCGATTACGTGCGGCTGGATATTTACGAGGAAGTCTCCAACGTCGTCCCTGGGACCACCAACCAGGCCAGCAACCCGCTTGGTCCGACCACGACCATCCGCTCGGCTTCCACCACCGTGATGGTCCAGGACCATCGCACCGCGGTCATCGGCGGCCTGCTCTCCAACGAGAGCGACATCCAGCGCTCGGCGGTACCCTTCCTCTCGGACATTCCGGTCATTGGCAACCTGTTCAGCGAAAACGGCAGCGACAAGAAGAAGCTGAATCTGCTGGTGTTTCTGACGCCGCACGTCGTGCGCACGCGCGACGACCTGCGGGCGCTCGCGCTGGATGAGCGGCAGAAATTCACCGACGCGCTCGGCCGCCGCGAGATGCATCAGATGCCGATGCAGCAGTACAAGCAGCTCTATCAGCCGACCTTCAGCGTGCCCGTCACTCCCGCGCAGGACCTCAAGGATCGCGGGTCGACGATGGCGCCGTCGACTGGCGTCGGCTTCGGCTCGATGCCCTCGAGCATGGCGGCGCCGCCGTCCTCCACGACGCCGCTCAACGCGGAGGAGATCGGTCCAAGCTCCAAGGCGAGCCGGCCGCCGTCGTGGCTGAGCGCGCCGCCATCCGCACCCGCGGCGAGCGCACCGGCGAGCGCGCCGCCGACCACGGTCGCGCCCGCGACCATCGGTTCGTCCGCGCCGTCATCCGCACCGGCTTCCGGGCCGGCGACGCTGGCCGCGGCGCCGGCGCCGAGCGGCGCCGACCCGCGCTGACCGCATCCCTGCGCATGAGCCGCCGCGCCCGCGCCGTCCGTTGGACGGCGCGGGCGCGGCTTGGTTGGCGCGCGGAGGCGCGCGCCGGCGCTTGCGCCGGTGCGCGCGCTCTGGAAGCCTCGATGCCGCTATGGCTCGTCAGACCGGAGCGCTGCGCGCGCGCGCTGAGTACCTGGCGATCGGCGCGCTCGCCGCGCCGCTCGCCGCGATGGAACGCGAGCGCGCGATCCGCGCGGGCGCCCGCCTGGGCGCGCTCGCGATGCGTCTGGATCGCTTCGACCGGGCGGTGGCGATGCGCAATCTCGCGATCGCATTTCCCGAGCGCAGCATCGCCGAGCGCCTGAGCATCCTGCGCGCGACCTATGAGAACTGGGGCCGGATGCTCGCCGAATGGCTGCATTTCTCGACGCTCGACCGCGACAACATCGAGCGCTACGCCGTGTACCGCGGGCTCGAGAACTGGCGGCGAGGCGAGGAGCTGTCGGGCGGCCGCGGCGGACTCATCCTGACCGGCCACTTAGGCAACTGGGAACTGATGATCCTGGCGCACTCGATCTACGGACACCGCGTCGCCATCGTCCATCGTCCGCTGCGCAACCCGCTGATCGATGCCGCCGTGTGCGCGGCACGCAACCGCTTCGGCAACCGCGTCATCCCGCGCAAGGGCGCCGGGCGCGAGGTGCTGCGCCTGCTCAAGCAGAACTGGATCGTCGGCATGCCGCTTGACCTCGATGTGCGTCGCGGCGTGTTCGTCGATTTTTTCTCGCTCAAGGCTTCGACCAGCGACGGCCTCGCGCGCCTGGCGATCGCGACCGGCGCGCCGGTGGTGCCGGTGTTCGCGGTGCGCGACGGCACCAGCAGCCGCCACTTTCTCGAATGCATGGAGCCGCTCGAGACTATCCGCGGCCCCGACCGCGAAGAGGCGATCCGCCTGAACACGCAGCGCTACACGAAAATCATCGAGCAGATGATCCGGCGCCATCCGGATCACTGGAACTGGATTCATCGCCGATGGAAGACGCGGCCGGCGGGCGAGCAGCGGTTTTACTGAGAGTGCGGGACCCGAGCGCAAATCCGCGTGCTGATCGCCGGCCTCAGCTTCGGGATTACAGGCAATCCATCACGGCGCGCGTGAACTCGGTCGTGCGCGCGCTGCCGCCCTGGTCGGGCGTGAGCGCGCGGCCCTCGGCGTAAACCCGCCGCACGGCGCGCTCGAAGCGCCGCGCCTCGGCTTCGAATCCCAGGTACTCGAGCATCATCGCCGCCGAGAGCATCGTCGCCGTCGGATTGATAATGCCGCGACCGGCGATGTCGGGCGCGGTGCCATGCACGGACTCGAAATAGGCGTAGTGCTCGCCGTAGCATCCGCTGGGCGCGAGTCCCAGGCCGCCGAGCGCGCCCGCGGCGGCATCCGACATGATATCGCCATAGAGATTCGGCATCACCACCACGTCGAACTCGTGAGGCGACTGCACGAGCCGGCGCGCGAAGTCGTCGATGATGAACTGTTCGTAGCCGATATCCGGATAGGCCGACGAAACGTCTTCGGCGATACGCCGGAACAGTTCGTCGGATTCGCGCAGCATGTTGTACTTCGCGGTCGCGGTGACCTTGCCGATGCCGCCCGCCGCCTTGCGTTTGCGCGCGAGGCGAAAGGCGAATTCCGCGATGCGCCGGCTGTTGCGCTCGGTGATGACCTTGATCGCGAAGCGTCCCGGCATCGAGGTGTCGAGCGCGGCGCGCGTGATGCGGCCGTGCAGTTTGAGCGGCGCGAGCGTCTCGAGCGGGCCCTCGAGGCCGAGATACAGGTCCTCGAGATTTTCGCGCACGATGACGAAATCGATGCCCTCGGGATGCTTGAGCGGGCTGCGCGCGCCCGGAATATAGCGCGCCGGACGCACGTTGGCGTAGGTGTCCTTGCCCCAGCGCAGGTAAAAGATCGCGCTGGTCTTGCCCGAGGTTGAACCGAACAGCGTGGAATCGGACGCGTCGATCGCCGCGCGCGCGTCAATTGCGGTCTTGCCCTTTACCCACTGCTCGCCGGGCGGAAACTCGACGTACTCGATATCCGGCCCGAGCGCGCGCAGCACTTCCATCGCCGCCGCGACCGTTTCCGGCGCGGCGTCGTCGCCGGGCAGCACCACGACGCGCTTGCGGGCCACGACTTTTTCCGCGGGCGGGCGCGCCGATCAGCCGCCGTAATTGAAGCCGCACTCCTTGAGTGTGAGCGGTTCAGCCTCGCGCTTGAGATAGCCTTCGGTGACCTCGCCGATCACGACGGTGTGATCGCCGAGTTCATGGAAGCCGACCACCTTGCATTCGACCGCCGCCGGCGCGTCGCTGATGATCGGCGCGCCGTTCTTGCCCGCCTCGAAGGCGAAGTTGCCGAATTTGCCGCCGGCCGGCTCGACATGCTTGAAGAACGCGGTGCCGATCGACTTCTGGCCCGTGGCCAGCATCGAGAGCGTAAACACCTTCGACTCCTTGACCAGCGCGTGCGCGGTCGAGTCGCCCTTGACTCCGACCACCACCAGCGGCGGCTTGAAGCTCGCCTGGGTGACCCAGTTCACGGTGGCCACGGTCTGCTTGTCACCGTGGCGCGCGCCGAGCACGAACAGCCCGTAGGGGATCATCAGCAGCGCCTTCTTCTTCGCATTTTCGTCCATCGGTCCCTCTCCAGCAGGTGTCCCCGACGCGCGCCTGCGCCCGGCTGGCGCCGTTGGCTGCGCGCGGTGATATAATTGTTCGCGTTACAGGCAAAGAGTGCATCAATGGCGACCGCCAAGTCAAAGACGCCCCGGATCGCGACGCTTAACGAGGTCGGCCGCTACGCGATCGGCGTGCGATGGTCCGACGGGCACGACAGCATCTATCCGCTGGAGAACCTGCGGCGCGGATGCCCGTGCGACGCCTGTCGCGGCGCGATCGCGGGGGAAATCCCGCCGGCGAGCCAGCGGCTCGGGCAGCTATCGCGGCTGGGCGAGCAGGGCGTATTTCTGGGCTGGGTTGACGGGCACGAGACACTTTATACCACGGTCGAGCTGCGCGCGGCCTGCCGCTGCGCGCGCTGCGTGGCCGAGCCCGAAAAGCCGATCACGGGCTGATACAAACGGCGGTGCTGAGCGGCGCTGGTCCCCGTCCGCTATTTGGCTATGACTCGATTCGGAATCAGCGCTTGAGCAGATGCTCGCGCAGCGCGCTCAATTGCCTGGCTGCCCGCTCCTGCACGGCCGCCTCGTCCTTTTTATCGCTGCCGCGGATCCAGGCCGCCGTCGCGGTGATCGTGACCAGGACCAGTGCAAAGGTGAGCTTCCATCCCATCGTGCGTCACCCACGGCAGGGTATCGCCCTGCGGATAATGATCCGCGCGTACATCGTGACCCGCGCTGACACTTAAATTTATCAGTTTTAATCCATGCGCACGACAGGCGGCGATCGCCCCGGGACGATAGCGCAAACTCGGTCGTTTGGCGCAGCACTTACACCACCTTGGCCGGCTCGGCGCCCACCTTGAGCGAATAGCGTCCGCCATCGGATGCCAGCTCGAGCGGCGCGTCGAAAGCGCGCGCGAGCGTTGCCGAGGTCATCACGCGCGATCGCGGCCCTGCCTCCAGCACCCGGCCGCCGCGGAGCACGAGCACATGTGAGAACCCCGCGACGATCTCTTCGACATGATGCGTCACCAGCACCAGCGTCGGCGCGCCGCCGCGACCGAGCAGCCGCTCGATAAAACCCAGGAAATGCTCGCGCGCGACCGGATCCAGTCCGGCGCACGGCTCATCCAGCACCAGCAACTGCGGCGCGGCGATGAGCGCGCGGCCGATCAGCACGCGCTGGCGCTCGCCCTGCGAGAGCACGCGCCATGGACGATCGACCAGGTACTCGGCCTCGACCTCGCGCAGGATTTCCAGCGCGCGGCGCCGATCCGCCCCCGCCGCTTCGCCCCACATCCCGATCATCGCGCTGCGTCCGCTGACGACCGCGTTGAGCGCGGTCTCGTGTCCAGGCATGAGCTGGTGGATCGACGAGCTGACGAGCCCGATGCGCGTGCGCAGCTCGCGCCAGTCGGCGCGCCCGTAAGTCTCGCCGAGCACGCTGATCGTTCCGGCGGTCGGCCCGAGATAGCCGGTCAGCACGCTCAGCAGCGAGGTTTTGCCCGAGCCATTGGCGCCCAGGATGACCCAGTGCTCGCCCGCGCCCACGCGCCAGTCGATCGCGTCGAGGATGAGCGCATCGCGCTCGACCCGCAGGCCGTGGACTTCGATAATCGCCCGCGCGCCGTCGGAGGCGGGCGCGGCGGAGGGGGAACGGGATGAATCGATACGCGTCATGGTCGATGGCGATCGCTTCGGATGCGGGCCCTAATCGTAATCGAACGAGTCAGGGACGGACAGCCGGGGAGACGATGGGATCGGAGGCTGCGGTTGTATGCGAGCGGCGCGGACGATTAAAATTACCTTAGAACGAGTTAGCGGCGCCGATCGGCTGTGATTAACGGTCGGGCGCCGGAGGTTTGCCGGCCAGCATGCCACGGGACTCATTCAACCGCGAAATCGATTACCTGCGCATCTCGGTCATCGACAACTGCAACTTTCGCTGCGTCTATTGCATGCCGCTCGACGGTCTGCGCTTTTTGCCGCGCGACGAGTTGCTCACGCCGGCCGAAATCGAGGCCGTGGTGCGCGCGGCCGTGAGCGTGGGCTTTCGCAAGTTCCGCCTGACCGGCGGCGAACCGACGATTCGCGCCGATCTGCTCGAAATCGTCGAGCGGCTCGCCGCCGTGCCCGGAATCGGCGATCTTGCGCTTACGACCAATGCGATGCTGCTGCCGAAGCTCGCTGCGCCGCTCAAGCAGGCCGGGCTTAGGCGAATCAACGTCCATCTCGACAGCCTCAATGCCGAGACGGTCGAGCGCCAGATGCGTTGGGGCAGCTTCGCGCACATCTGGGAGGGCATCATGGCGGCCGAGGCCGCGGGCCTCGTTCCGATCAAGCTCAACGCCGTGGTCGCCGCCGGCTTCAACGAAGAGGACGTGGTCGAGCTCGCGGCGCTGACGCTCACGCGCGACTGGCACGTGCGTTTCATCGAACTGATGCCGCTTGGCGGCGGCGAATGCGCGGCGCTCTCGATCAAGCGCTACGTCTCGAATATCGAGACCCGCCGCCGCATCGAGGTCGCGCTCGGCCCGCTGCTCGAGCTCGCCTCCGACAATCCCTCCGACGAGGCGCGCAATTACGTCCTGCCCGGGGCAAGCGGCGTGGTCGGCTTCATCAGCCCGGTGAGCGAGCCGTATTGCGGCACGTGCAACCGGATGCGTCTGACGGCCGACGGAAAATTCCATCTCTGCCTGCTCAACGACGACGAGATGGACGTGCGCAAGGCGCTGCGCACGGGGGGCGGGGTCGAGGCGGTCGCGCGCATCCTGATGCGCGCGGTCGAGCTCAAGCCGACCGGCCATCACCTGCTCGAAGGGCGCTCGACCCGCGAGCGCTCGATGTACCAGATTGGCGGCTGATCCCCAAATTATCCAACAAATCAGCGGCTAATCTGCCTATTCGAGGATGACACGACTACCATTTTTACCACCAACGGGTCGCGGCGAGAGGTGCGGGAATGGCATTGAGTCTTGCCCGCCGCCCGGCGTCACGCTAAGCGAGCCCGTCGACGCCCGGCACGGAGCCACTGCCGCACTTCCGCGCGGTGCCGCCCGCATCCGTTATAGCCGGATCAATTCCATCCGCCGAAACGCCACGATAGAAGCGCTATACCCGCCGGACAATCCGGATTCACTATTCCTTTGGTGAAGACGGAGCGATCTTCAGAACAATTGTCGCAACGCCGGCAGCCAGATTGAGCCCGGCATTGCCTTCTACATTCACCGGCCGAAGTTCGATTGATTTATCCTTTCCCCCTCTCATCGCGGTTTGCCCTCCGAGACTGGATCCGAATGCCGCACTTGCTGTCTGCCCTTGGTAGCTTCCCGCCAGGAATCCTTGAGTGCTCGTGACGTCCATGCCAGGCGCGTACACAGACCACAGCATGACGCCGGACTTCGAGTATCCGATGTCGGTCCCCACTCGATTAATATTTCCCGTATAATATTCGGCCTTGCTGCCTCTGGTCTCCGAAGTGTAAGTGCACTGAAGCTTGCGTGATGAGCCGAATACGAACCCCCAGCCGCTCGCGACGTTGCAGCTGAGAAATCCGATATGCATGAGTGGCTTTGCCGGCGTTTGCTCTTGAGCACGCGCACCAATGGCCACACCAAACGTCATCAACAAGCCGACGAAAAGAAGCACTGACGGTGCACGCATGATTTCGCTGCCTCCTTAACCGCAGCCGAGTACAGCATAAAACGCGACCGTCGCTAAGCGCCTTATTAACGGACGACGGAGAGGTTGATCGCCTCCGGCGTGACGCGACTGCCACCGACGCGATGAAGAGTCTGCCGGCTGACGTCGGGCAAGCGCGCGCTCTCGCCAACGGTGCGCCGCCGGTGCCAAGATTCGGGCAGTAGCGGATGCTCGAAAAATACTTCCGGATGGAGCGGAGCGCGCGCGTGATCCTGCGCCGCTCTACCCGGTATTCAGCATGAAGCCGTCGGGCCGGGTCAGCCCTCGTGCGCGGCGGCCGCTCGAGCCAGGGCGGTGCGATTTACGTCAACAGCGGCGCGACGCTCGAGGTCACACCGGACGATTTCCCTTTGCGCACAATAAAGCTGAAAGTGGTGGCGGGGCGATTTACAGCAATGGAGGCAAGATAACGCTAAAGCGCGGCACTTTCCGGTTTCAGCGTGCATCGCTCAGTTTCAACAAGGCGGCCAGCGGTGGAGCCATATACAGCGCCGGCGGGCAACTGAGCATAGACGGTATCGAGATGCACAATAATCATTCGACTGGCAGCGGCGGAGCAGTCGTGGTGTCAGACATCAAGCCTCCGACCCCGGCATTGATCGCTCGCTCATATGTCCATGACAACTCGGCCGGCGGGAATGGCGGAGCGATTTACGCTCTCGATGGTTCGACGGTCGATATTTCAGCCAGCACTTTCACCGGCGACAGGGCCAACAGGCAGGGTGGAAGTGTATATATCGATACTCTCAGCAACTTGAATGTCCTCAATAGTACTTTTTTCGGCGGCGCAAATCGCGAGGGTATTGTAGTCGCCTCTGGTCTGGGCAATCTAGTGTTTTCAACCATCGTTGGCGCCAATTTAGGAGCCGGATCGACGCCAACTACTCATCTGAGCAATAGCATTTTGCGCGAGGTCGCCTGTTCAACCATCGTGGACGTTGGGTCCAATCTGCAATTTCAAAGCACGGGCTGCCCCGGCAGCATCTTGAACACGAATCCCGATCTGGATCCGCGCTTTCTTGAGAACAACGGCGGTCCGACGCCGACCATCGCTTTACTTCCCGGTAGTCCAGCAATCGGGGCCATCGCCATTGGTGACTGCATCGATCAGAACAACAAGCCGGTTACCACCGACCAGCGCGGCTTCGGCCGTCCTGACGCAGCAGACCGAAGCCATTGCGATATCGGCGCGTACGAGTTTGGCGCCGTGCCGTGACCGGTTACGGACGCACGTGAACAGTCCCCGGTCGTGCGGCTATCAGCCGCAGCCGACCCGCCGGGGACGGCGATCGGCGGTGCGGTGAACGCGAGTTTCGTGTACGATGCGTTCGGGCGTCGCGTGGCGCGGGACGTGAACAACGTTACCACCGAGTTTCTCTACGACGGGCTCAACCCGGTGCAGGAGCTGGACGGGAACAATCCGCCATCCGACCGCCGAGCTGCTCACCGGGCTCGATATCGACGAGTATTTCACGCGCACGGACACGAGCGGCGCGATGGCGTTCCTGAGCGACGCCCTGGGCTCGACGCTTGCGCTCACCGATTCGAGCGGCGCGATCAACACCAGCTACACCTACGAGCCCTTCGGCAAGTCCACGGTTGCGGGAACCAACGCGAATCCCTACCAGTTCACGGGCCGCGAAAACGACGGCACGGGGTTGTACTTCTACCGGGCGCGCTACTACAGCCCGACGTACCAGAGGTTCATCGGCCAGGATCCGATAGGATTTAGAGGCGGGGACTGGAATCTGTACGCATACGTTTTGAACAGCCCGGTTAGCTTGGTCGATCCTTTTGGCTATCAATGGCGACCCACGCCGACTCCCGCTCCGACGCCATCGCTTGACCAGGTGCTTCGAGATGCCGCCAATCCACTGGATCTTTTTAATGCGAATACGCCATCCGGCGGACCAGCGATATCTTGCGCACCTCCGCCACCGGTACCCGCGCTGTGCGCGGGCGGCCCGATAGGCGCGGAGGGTATGGGCCTGCTCGCCGGCAGCGGTTTCGTCGGAGGCTATCTGGCGTATGGCCCAGTTGGTAGCGCAATCCTCGGCAGTATCACGAGCGTCGCGGCTGCTTGGCTCGCAGCTCAATGCGGTGAAGAGTAGAGCTGTTATTACGATGACTAACGAATCAGACGCAGCAACGACCAACAGGTCGGTGGCTTTCATACCGCTTTTGGGTGCGGCTCTTGGCTTGTCCATCGCTTCGCTGGCGGCGGTGCTCCGAGCGAGCCGACCGCCCATGGAGTGGCCGGAAGCGGTCGAGGTATTTGCCGGCGGTTACGCGACCGGCGTATCAGTGACCCTATATGTCGAGCGCTACTGTCGCGCGGCTGCTCTTGGGAGTTACAGGATTATCGAGAGTTCGGGCGCAGGAGTCGGCTTTGCAACGGTCCTTGCGCTAGTATGGGCGTTCGCTTCCGGCCGGCCGCTAGCGGACCCGGCCCTCGATTTGTGCAGCGCCATAGCGGCCGCGGCCCTCCTCATCCGCGAGCGAACCGACAGGGTCCGCGCGCTGGTGCTCATCCTCATGGCAATTGCAGTATTTCACTGGCCGCCCGTTAGTGTTCACTTCCCATTCATCTCCCTGAGTATTTTCTGGGTTGTGCTCGCAGTTGGATGTTTGACTGGTGGTCACGGTCACAGAACAGCCGTTCATCGACTCTTTTCGGTAGGAGTGCTCACGAATCTTATTGTCGCGGCGTTCGGGGTCTACGCGTTACGACTAGCCTACACCGTTGGCTCGCCCTTGGGCCTTCTGTTAGGCGGCGCCATGCTCATATTGGGTACAATGGGCACTGCAGTGATCGTCCTCCGTGGCCCCTGGCCAGAGCAGCACGTATAGGCACGGCTGGGGGACGTCGCGATGCCGGTTCCGATGCCAGTTCGTAACGTTAGTCCCATCGTGACAACCGCTGTTCCACGATGAAAGCGTGAGTTCGATTTCCCGCAACCCGGGCTGAACCGCTGCCCGCTGATGGCTTCCGCCTAAATTGCCGGGGGGGCCTGGCCTTCTGGCCGTCGCGCGTATTTTTACGAGACACGTCGCTCATCCCCCTGGATGAAATCGGTATGCGGAAGGCGGCCGGGTCTGCGATTTTGCCGGATATCATCGTATACAGTCCGCTACTGGACTTCAGGGCGCCGGGCCCGAATGCTCTATTTTACTGCAATACCGTCGGTATCCGGCGGCTGGCCGCCGACGGTTCGCCGCAAGCGGGCGGCGAGCGGTATCGTCCCGGCGAAGAGGACTCGCGCGCCGGCGCGGCGCTAGAGCGTTTAGGAACGGAAAAGGGACGGGATGTCGCGACGGCCGTGCAGCACACGGGCGACTTCGATGCCCTTTGCGCTTTCACGATAGAAGATCACGTAATTGCCGACCGCGAAGCTCCGGATTGAAGCGTCGAGTTCGAGACGCGGCCGACCGGCCTTGGGCGAGTTGGCCAGGAACTGGCACTTCTCGTGGAGTTGATCGAGAAGGCGGTCGGCAGCTTCGGTATTGCCCTGCGCCACGAAGACCCAGATGTCGGTGAGGTCTGCCGCGGCGAGTTCAGATAGTACGACTTCGCTCACCGCGGCCGGCCTTTGCGCGCTGCCGCGGCAACTTGCTCCCGTCCCTCGTGTTTGATGCGCTTGAGGGCCTCGGCATCGAATGGCCGGCGCCGCCCTTGGTCGAGTTGTTCAAGTCCGCGCCGGACATCCTCGCGCAACTGATTGAGTTGATCGCGTTCCTCCAGCAGTCGAAGAGCTTCGCGGATCACCTCGCTGGCCGAGGCGTAGCGTCCGGAGGTGACGCGATCGGCGACGATCTTTTCCAATTCGGGGGTCAAAGAGACGTTCATTGTGCGACTCCAAATCCGAGCAGGCTCATCCGTCAACTGTAGCAAACTTCGCTAATCTTTGACATCAGCGAGATGCACTTCGCCAGCATGCCGGCGCGCCGGCGGCGGGCTCCGATACGAGCGTTCGGCGCCGCGCTCGCGCGACGCGGAATCAGGCGCGGCCTCCCGGAGCAGGGTAAGGAGGCCATGTCGAAAGCGTCACGCTCAGCGCCGTGACGGTGCCAGCGACCGCTGCATGCGCGAAACATTCTGCTCGTCACCCCGCCGCTCACGTGGTGAGCTGGTGGTAGCCGGTTTTGAGCTGCTCCCGGTTCTTCCACGCGGTCCAGGCCGGGAGTCCCACGAATATCGCGCCGGCTATCCCGCCGCCGACCGGCGCCAGGATCGAATCCAGTAGTTGCCAGCATCGTCGATTGATCATTCGCGGAACGAAGCTGACCGACCGGGTCAGCCCTCGTGCGCGGCGGCAGTTGCGCCGTCGTGCGCGTGACGCTCGTAAAAGAAGTAGAACGACGGAATCATCAGCGCGCTGACCAGGGCGAGCAGGCGATAGATGTCGTTGAACGAGAGCATCGCCGCATGCGACTGGATGCTGTCCATCATTTGCGCCAGGCCTGGCTTGTGTCCGCTGACGATCTGCGGCAGGTACATGAAGTCCGGCGCGCCGGGCAGCCGCGGTCCAATCGCGCCTAGCTGCCAGGCCTTGAAGACGGTGACGTGATTGACCAGGCGGCTCTGATGGAGCTGCTCGTGGCTGATCAACATGCTGGTCAGGCAGGCGATGCCGACCGCGGCGCCGGTGTTGCGCATCATGTTGTACAGGCTCGCCGCGAAGCCCATCCGCTCGCGCTCGACGCACGAGATGCTCACGGCCGAGACCACCGGAAAGGTCAGGCCCATCCCGAAACCGAGCAGGATGCCCGGCCAGATGACCGCCCACATGCTGACCTGCAAATCCCATCCCGCCATTTTCCACAACGAATAGGCCATCAGGGCGAAGCCGAGCGCGAGCACCGCGCGCGTGTCGATGCGCCGGCGGGCGAGCTGCCCGACCAGCAGCATTGCCGCCATCGTGCCGAGCCCGCGCGGCGCCAGCACCAGGCCGGCCTTCCACGCGTCGTAGCCCATGAACTCCTGCAGGAAGATCGGCAGGAGCACGCCGGTGCCGTAAAGCACGAAGCTGCGGCCCACGGTCAGCAGCACGGCGAGGGCGAAGATCGGGATGCCGAGAATGCGCATGTCGATGATCGGCTGCCTGATGCGCAGCTCATGAATCGGCAGCCATAAAAGACAGGCACCCGCCGCGGCGGTCGCGATCACCACCCACTCGGCCGCGAACCAATCCGCGCGCTGTCCGCGATCGAGCACGATTTGCATCAGCCCGAGGCCAAAAGCGAGCAGCGCGATCCCGAGATAGTCGATATGTTCGCCGCGTGTGCGCTGCGCCTTAAGGTAGGGCGGGTCCTGCACGAACGCCGAGACCATCAGCACGGCGGCGATGCCGATCGGGACGTTGATATAGAAGTTCCATCGCCAGTTCAGGTTGTAAGTGATCCAGCCGCCGAGCGTCGGACCCATGATCGGCGCGACCATCAGGCCGAGGCCCCAGGTCGCCATCGCCAGTTGCTGCTCGGAGGGCGGAAAGGTCTCCATCAGGATGGCCTGCGACGAGGGCACCATCGCGGCCCCCGCCGCGCCCTGGATGAAGCGGAATAGTTCCATCTCGGTGAGCGACTGCGCGATGCCGCACAGCGCCGAGGCGCAGACGAAGACCACGACCGAGAATAGGAAATAGCGCTTGCGGCCGAAGCGCGCGGAGATCCAGCCGGTCATCGGGATCATGATGCCGTTGGCGACCAGGTAGCTGGTCAGGACCCATGCGATTTGATCGACGCTGGCCGAGAACGTGCCCTGCATGTAGGGCAGCGAAACGTTGATGATCGAGACGTCCAGCACTTCCAGCACGGTGCCGAGCATCACGGCGATCGCGACCATCCACTTGTGCGCGCTTATGGCGGGCGCTGCGCCGCGCATCGCGGCGGAGGTCTGTGAGTGGGGAGAGGAGGCCAAGGCGAAGAAGAACCTGCAAACCGGCAAGGCGGCCGGGCCCCGCTTCGAGGATCGGCGCCGGCCGATCAGGCTGGCACGCCGCGCGGCGCGCCGGGGTTCGTTCGCGCGGCCTCGCGGCCGCGTTCGGTGCGTTACAGTTACATGTTAGCCCGGCGCCGGATGCGACTCCATGCGCTGGGCGTCGCTCAGTCTTGTGGAATCCAGCCGCGGTCCTGGAACCTGATCCTCAGTTGCGCGGCGATCTCGTCGGCGGTCGCATTGGCGCGGCCTTCGAGTCCCGACCTGCCGCTCGCCGCGCCATACAGCTTCGCGCCGCCGACGACGATCAGCCCGACCGGATTGGCCGCGGCTATGGCCACTGCCGCGGGCACGATCAGGCCCGGCGATTTATTGCCCGCCGAGGTAAGCGTGCCCGAACCGAGCTTGCGCCATCCCTGCGGAGTTACCGCATAGCCTTCGACCACGGTGTCCATCTCGGTGGTGCCGGCGCCGAATCCGATGACCATGCGCTTGACCATGCCGCCGGCGCTGCCGCCCTCGGTGGAAACGATATAGCCGCGGATTACGGCGTCACCGACCTGCGGCGACGATCCGGGGCCGGCCTGAATCGCCGGCATGCCCATGGCCTGAATGTCGGCGACCAGCCGCTGCGCGATCATCGCGCCGTATTTGCGGCCGGTTTCAATTTCTTCCGGTGTCGCCGGCGTGCTGGGCGCGCCGACCTGGCCGGCTATGGACGAATTGCTCGGCATGTCCGAGGGCGCGGCGACGAAGTCGTACACCCAGATCTGGTTCGGGCGCGGCAGCCCCTGCGCGGTCATCGGCGTCTGCTGCGTGACGTTGGTCGAGGCGCAGCCGGCCAGCATCGCGAGCCCGGCGAGCAGCGAGAAGCAAGCGGCGTAATGTTTCATGAGCGCCATCATAAGCTTCGGCCCGCGCCATGCAAAGAAAAAATTTTGTTGCGCCACATGGGCGTTCGAGGGGGCGGGAAAATGCTCCGGGCGGGAAAATGCTCCGGGCGGGAAGATGCTCGAGCACCGTCAAGCCATCGTTCGAGAGCCGGGCTGCGCGATCCGGCTCCGCTCGCATCACGGCATGTAGAGTTCGGTGCCGTCGAGGAAATTCGAGAAATTGGTCCCGTTCACGCCGCCGGCGATCAGCACGCGGCCGTTGGGCAGCAGCGTGGCCGTGGGGAAAACGCGCGCATCGGACATCGGCGCGCCGGCGATGAAGGTGTTCGACGCGGTGTCGTAAATCTCGACGTTGTCGATGGCGCTGCCGCCACTCCCAAGGCCGCCGATAACGAGGATCCTGCCGTCCGCGGTTGGTGCGACGGTTGGATTCATGTGGCCGGTGCTCATGGTCGGGCCGTCGGACAAGGTCCCCAGCGAGGGATCGTAGATCTGTGTGCTGCTGAGGGCCGTGCCCTGCTCATTCACGACGGCGAACCCCCCGGCGATCAGGACCTTGCCATTGGGCAGCAGAACGTTCGCGGCAAATGCACGCTCAATGCCCAAGGAGATTTCGGCGATCGAATTGCTTGCGGGATCGTAGAGCTCGGCGACGCTGGTGCCGACCGAGCCGTTCACGATAATCCCGGCGCCGTTGATGAAGACCTTTCCATTGGGCAGCAGGATCGCGGTACAGGCACTCGGGAACTGGTTCATCGACGGGCCGGCGCTGAACGAATTCGTCGCCGGGTCGTAGATCTCGGTGCTGGTCGCCTCGGCGTTCGGAATGTTTCCACCTCCGGCCACCAGCACTTTTCCGCTCGGCAGCAGTGCAATCCCTGCGGCAAGCCGCGCCGTCAGCAGCGATGGGCCGGCGACGAACTTGTTGGTCGCCTCCTTGTAAATCTCGGTGCTGGCGAGCGTGTTGCTGCCGTCGAAGCCACCGACGATCAGCACGTTGCCGTTGGCGAGCAGCGCGGCCGAAGCCTCGCCGCGCGCCTGGAGCATCGGCGGCCCGGCGCTCAGCTTGTTGGTCGCCGGATCGTACAGTTCGGTGCTGCTGGTCGCCGCGGTGCCCCCGATCATCCCGCCCGCGATGAGCACCTTGCCGTTGTGCAGCAGCGTAGCCGTCGGATAGCCGCGCACGGAGCTCATCGCCGGGCTCACCGTGCTCGATGACGACGGCGCGGCTTGCGAGATCGCGGCGGTGATCGCGGCCATCGACGGCACCAGCAGGTCGGGGGTGACCGGCGGGGCCTGATTGAGCAGGATATTGCCGGCGGGGCCGTACTCTCCGCCGAAGCCGAAGCCGGCGCTCACGTATTGGAGCTGCTGCACGCCCGCGAGCGCGTCCTGGAACTCACTGGTGCCCGCAATCACGGGGAGCTTGCCGCCGCAGTACGGAATCGGCGCGTTGTTCCACCTGCCGTTGAAGCTGCCGCTTTCAATGTCGTGCGCGAGCGCGGTCATTAGCCCGCCCGGCGCAGCCGGACACAGGTGCTGGTCTTCATTGATGAGCGCGCCCAGGATAAGCCCGAGCTTGCCCGCATCCGTGCCGACACCGGCCATCGAGTAATCAGGCGCGAGCTGCGCCGGGTCGGTGCTCAACGCATAGTACGATTCGATGGTCGCGGTCGCGCTCGCGAGCGCCGCGTTGAATTTGATGCCGGATTCCAGCTTGCCCAGCGTGAGCGCGTTGACGAACCTGGTCAGCGGATTGATCGAGATGCCCGAGATATCCGTCGTTGCGTTGGGCAGCAGCGCGACCATCGTGCCCTCGGGAAAAATCGAAGCGCCGTCCTGCTCGCTGTCGAAGACGCCGCCGGTGACGATCAGGCGCAGCGGCCATACGCGCGGCGCGATGCTCAGCGTGAAGCGGCCCGAGAGATCGGTGGTCGCCGTCGCCAGCACGTGCAGGTTGGCTCCGTCTGACGGATCGACCGCGTAAGCGGTGACCTTGCTCGCGATCATCGGCCCCTGCATGGCCATGCCCGAGAGCGTGACGGTCGGGCCCGCCGCCCAAGCCCGAGGCGTCAACGATGTAATGGCTGCGAAAAGAAGAAGCGCCGTCAGCGAACGGAAGAAGACACCCAGCTTGGACCGAGACATTCCGGCCGATCTCCCACGTCAGGGGCCTCGAAGGGCCGCATCCGCAGGATGCGAAGAATAGCAGCTCGGGCGCTTCACAGCAAGGCAAAGCACTTTAAATTGATAATTAAAGGCTAATTACAATGGTGTGTTAATTACAATATGTGATTGCTTAGAAGCGCCATGACTCCGGATGGACCGTTCGTCGGGCAGCATCGGTCTTGGCGCCCGGTCCGCGGCGCGCGGGCATCTGACGGCGGGCCTAATCGCGGCGAGTCTGATGTCCGCCGCTGGGCGCGGGCAGGGCGGAGACCCTCCCGCGCACAGAAAATCAGGTGCGGCTTGCCGATGGGCCGATGGGCGCGCGGGCGGGTTCTCGGAGCGCTTCGGGCTCAGCCGGTCACAAGACCGCTCGTCCGGCGCGCCATCCGAGAACCACGAACAGGATGAACAGCACGAGGAAAATACCGAAAAGGATCTTCGCGATGCCGGCGGCGACGCCCGCGATTCCGCCGAATCCCAGGAATGCCGCGATTATCGAAATGATCAGAAAGACGACCGCCCAGTACAGCATGATGAACCTCTGATGAAAAAATTACCCGGGTCCAGTTTTTCAAAATTCCGCTGACCGACACGACGAACCGTTCAGCGGCGGAGGCTGCCCGGGTGACTGGGAGTCAAAGGCAATCGCCGTGCCAGCGGTGGCGGCGGACGTCCGGGCGCCGTTCTCGAGATGCGTCGAGTGGCGCGCGACGCCTCTCCGGCTGATTGCGCGCGCCGATCGATCACCCACACGGTCATGTCCGAGGCGTTGCGGATGCCGATGAGCAGCAGCAGGATCAGCGCCGCCGCGAGGAGCTCGAGCGCGAATGCCGCGCGCCGCTCAGGCGCCCTGCCACGGATTGCCGAAACGGTCGCGCATCGCGACCTCGGCCACCGGACGCCGGCGCAGCGGGCCGAAGTTGCCGCGCGGATAGCCGATCGGCATCAGCGCATGCGTCTGCACCTCGGCCGGCAGGTCGAGCACGCGGCGCACTTCGTCCTCGTAGATCAGATGGTTGGTCGTGATCACGGTGCCGAGGCCGAGCGCGCGGCAAGCGAGAATGATGTTCTGGACCGCGGGGTAGATGCTCGCGCACCGGGTGCGATCGATCTGAGTCGCGAGCGCCGCCGGATCGACCGTCTGCGCGATCGGCGGATGGACCAGTTGTTCGGCGCGGATGCACGGCACCAGCAGGACCGGCGCCTCGTCCAGGTGTTCGTAGAGATAGCTCCCCGAGGCGAGCATCCGCCGATACGCCGCTTCATCCACGTGCTCGGGACGCCGGCGCAGCGCGTAGAACGCGGCGACGACCTCCGCGGCCTTGCGGTAGACGGCGGCGAGCCGGCGGCGCTGCTCGCGGTCCGTGACCACGATGAACAGCCATGGCTGGCGGTTTCCGCCCGACGGCGCCTGCACCGCGGCCTCGAGAATGTTCGCGATCGCCTCGTCGGGAACCGGGTCGGGGCGAAATTTTCTGATCGCGCGCGCCGAATGGATGGCTTCGAACAATCCGATCTGATCCATGTTTACGTCACCGCTGCGGCGCGGGCTGCGGCCGCGCGCGCAATATTTTTTGCGGCCCGGATTCGTTTCGCCGCGCCCTGCGATCGCATAGTAGTTGATGCGTGCCGCTGCGCGACATCCTTACGCCGCGGCCGCGCGTGCTGTTCGTCGGCATCAATCCGAGCCTGCGTTCGGCCGCCGTCGGCCATCATTTCGCAAGCCCGGGCAACCCGTTCTGGCGCCTGCTTCATGCGGCGCGCCTGGTGCCGGTCCAACTCACCGCCGAGCAGGACGGGCGGCTCGCCGAATTCGGTCTGGCGCTGACCAATCTATGCCCGCGCGCGACGCGCGCCGCCTCCGAGCTTGGGCGCGGCGAGATCGAGCGCGGCCGGCACCGGCTTAGCGCCAAGATCCGCCGGCTCAAGCCCGAGGTGGTCGCCTTCGTCGGTATAACCATTTACCGCGATTTTTTCCGCGCCGCGGCGCCCGGGCGCGATGGCGCCGCGCCCCGCGGCGGCGCCGGCGCCGCGCGCGAGACGATCGAGGGCGCGCGGGTCTTCGTGCTGCCCAACCCGAGCGGCCTCAACGCGAGCTTTCCGGGATTCAAGGACAAGCTGGTGTGGTTCGAGCGGCTGCGGCGGTTTATCGACGCCGCGCCCGCGGGCGATCCGCGCGCCGCGGGGCATCGTCCGTCGCGGGCCGGCGCGGGCGCGGGCGTAGCGAAATCGCCGGAGAGCGCGCGGCCTCGACGATCGAAAAACTGCGCGAATGCGGAGCTATGAAAACCAAAGGGGCCGGCGTTGCCGCCGGCCCCTTATCTCCCCCCTTTCCAGCCTCCCCACTAAGCCTCCCCTTCCACAACCCCCACCAGAGTCAAACCTCAGCGTTCATTCGGCGACGCTGAAATTGGTTCTTCGCTTCCATTCGTTCGCGTCGATCGCGCCCTCGACCAGCGCCGAGCAATCGATACACAAAAGGCGCAGCGTCTTCGACTCGATGACCGGGGGCCGGTCCGACTCATCGTCGACGGCGACCACGAAGCGCGCCGGAAGATGCTCGCCGTTGCGCAGACACAGTTCGCACTGCACCCAGTCCGGGGCGCGGGTGAACGAGAGGCGCTTTTTGAAAATGGTGCGTTCCGGGTTCATCTCCAGCCTCTCTCTCCGCTTCGCCACGCGGGTGCACGCGCGCCCGATCCGTCCTGTAATGCTTTGTCCGCCTCGCCCGCGGTTCAAGCAGCATTCCGCGTGCCATCGCGTACGTGTGGCGAAAGCGATCTAATGCAACCCAGAGTTGTCAGCGCGCGCACGGGTGCAACCCGTCGTTGCCGGCGCGCAACGCGCGTCTCAACCGGGGTCGTGCCTGGGCTCGTGTAGCTCCGATTCGCCAGCCGCGCTATCATAAGAGCCGGGCGGCACGTCAATTTGCACGGATTAGCTTAAATAAGATGTATTCAGGCAACAGCATGGAGGCTGCGACGCGACACTTTAGTGCTCTCAAGTCTCCTCTTATGAAGCTATAATCGTCAATTATCGCCATCTTTCGCTTCTGGCATGACCGTTGCTCAACCCACAACCCAGACGGTCCGGGCGGCAACGTGATTTCGGCCCGGAAACCAAGGGGTACCACACTTTGTCGAACTCAACCGGCCAATCATCCGAAATCGCCGCGCGCGTGGCCGAGACGATGCGCCGTCTGGCAGCGTCGGCCGCGGTCTGCGGCACCGACGGCGCATGGCTCGACCTCGCGCCGATGCGGCGCGCCGGACAGTTCGGCGGCATGGTCGTCAAGTCGGCCGGGATGATCGAGCTGATGCGCCGGCTCGCGCGGCTCAGCGCCCATCGCACGACCGTGCTCATTCGCGGCGAGTCCGGCACGGGCAAGGAGCTGGTGGCGCGGGCGGTGTGGGAGCTGCGGCGCGAGCCGCGCGGCCCCTTCGTCACGTTCAATTGCTCGAACCTGGTCGAGACGCTCGCCGAGTCGCAGCTCTTCGGCCACGTGCGGGGCGCGTTTACCGACGCGCGCGAGGATGCGCAGGGATTTTTCCGCGCGGCCGAGGGCGGCGTGCTGTTCCTGGACGAGGTCGGCGAGCTGCCGATGAGCCTGCAGGCCAAGCTGTTGCGCGCGGTCGAACACCATGAAGTCCAGCCGGTCGGCTCGACCCGCACCTGCCGCGTCGGCGTGCAGATTGTCGCGGCGACCAATCGCGACCTTAAGCAAGAGGTCGAGACGGGGCGTTTTCGCGCCGACCTGTTCTACCGGCTCAACGTGGCCGCGGTCGCGGTGCCGCCGCTGCGCGATCGGATCGAGGCCATCGATGCGCTGGTGAGCCTGTTCGTCGAGCGCTGCAATCGCGAGTTCTCATCCGGCGTGCGGTTCATCTCGCGCCGCGCGATGGAGCGTCTGCTGGCCTACCGATGGCCGGGCAACGTGCGCGAGCTGGAGCATGCGATCCGCTGCGCGCTGCTGCTCAGCGACTCCGACCGCATCGATATCGAAAATTTACCTCGCGAGGTCGCGGCCGAAACCTCCCTGCACCGCGACCTCGACGCCATATCGACGGCTGTGCCCTCCTCCCCTCAGCCGTCGAACGCCGGACCGGCCCGCGCCTCGGAGCCGGTCCGGCCCACTCCCGCTTCGCTGCGCGAGCTGACGCGCGAGGCACTGGTCGGCGCGCTCAGCCATGCGCGCGGCAACCGCCAGCGCGCGGCGCGCATCCTCGGCGTCTCACGCACCACGCTCTATCGGATGCTGGTGCGCTACGGGCTCGAGGGCTTCGGACGAGACGATCGAGGCGACCGCCCCCCGGCGGCCCATCCGATGCCGCTTCGGCTGGTGAAGGCGTAAGGGCCGGCACGAACATGGACGCAGCAGCATATCTCGCCGCGATTTCATCGCCCGCGCAAACCCGGGTGGCCACGGCGCCGCGGCGCCGCCGGCTGGGCACGCCGCTCCCGCGCTGGGCGCGGATTTTCATCCTCGCCGTGATGCTCACGACCTCGCTCGCCGGCGTCGTCACTCACGACCTCCTGTTGCGATGGAACGCCGAGAGCTGCCTGCGCGTCGAGGCGACCGGGATGGCGATTGCGGGCGCGACCTTTCTCCCCGGTGCGCCCGAGCGCGCGCTGGCGGCCGCGGCACGCTCGGCCAACCTGTTCGGGCTCGCCCCGGCGCAGATCGTCGACGTCGCTCCGGCGGGCGATCGCATGTCTTTTCGGGTGACCCTGAGACAGACCGTGCCTGTTCTGCTCTTCGGCCTGCTGGAAAGCGCGGGCGGCACGGTGACCGTCCAAGCCACGGCTAGCGTTCATCCGTACGCGGCGCCCTTGGGGGCGGACAGGGCGACGGTGCTTTCGATGCGCCGGCTGCGGTCTGCCGCCCGAGCCGCTTAGCCGCGGACTGAAGAATGCGCCGCCCCTCGGGCGGCGTCCGGCGCTTCATCCAAGGCCAGGATCAATCGTGCCGGAACCCCGGCCGGCGCGACGCGGGCGGCGACTTGCGCTTTACTTGCCGATGCGCGCGGAATCTAATCGGGCGAGGGGCGCGCTCTGATAGGGGTTCTTGCGATCGCGCCAACCGTCAAATCGCGAGCAGGGGGCACAGGCCGATGTCCGACCTCGGGTTCACTCACGTGGCGCTGAGCGTGCGCAATCTGGACGCCAGCATCGCTTTCTACGCAAAGTACGCGCGCATGCATGTGGTGCATCGGCGCACCGACGCCGACGAGGGTATCCCGGTGGCCTGGATGACCGACGGGACGCGGCCGTTCGTGATTGTGCTGGCCGAATGGCCCGAGCAAAAGGACGCGGCGCTGGGACCTTTCGGTCATCTCGGCGTCGGATGCCGCAGCCGTGAAGAGGTGGACCGACTGTGCGATGCGGCGCGCGCCGAAGGCCGGCTCAACAGCGGTCCCACCGACAGCGGCCATCCGGTCGGCTACTGGGCCTATATTGCCGATCCGGACGGGAACAACCTTGAGGTCTCGTTCGGCCAGGATATTCGGTTCACCGTCGAGCGCGAAATGGCGAAGCCCGGCGGCCTGACAGTTTAAACAGTTCCTCCGATAATTCGTTCCGGCGGCAATCCCACCCGTCAGTAGCCGCCCGTTCCACGCATCGGGGCGATCGGCGGCGGCGGCTTGATTGCACCGTTCGCGGGAGCGGTCGTGAGCGGGGTGCCGGCGGGCGGTACCTCGGCGTCGGCGGGTAGCGCGGTCTGCTCCTGTACTTGCGGGGGCATCACCTCGGCAGGCGGGAGCGCCTGGCCGCCGGATCCGCCGCCCATCACGGGCGGGCTCTGGATCGGCGTAACCGCGATTGCCTGGGGCATGGCGCCGGCGGCCGGAACGTAGGCGGCGGCGGGCGCCGGGCTCTGTACGATTGCTTCGGCCACGTGCTGGCGCTGGAACCATCGCCAGATGCTGTACGGGGCGGGCGGATGCACCTGGCCGAGATTGACCGGGCTTCGCCCCACGACGACGCCGTCGGCGATTATCGCGCCATGCTGTCCGCGCAGGTCGTAAACGCCCGGTGGCAGGCGCAGCGAGAAGGCGCCGCCCTGACCGCTGACCACGGTATAGATGTTGCCGCTTACGCGGTTTTGAAAGTGCATCTCGTGGCCCGCCGCCGCCGGCCCCTGGTTGGCGACGAACACGCCGCTGACCTCGGTCGACATTTCGCGCGTGGCCAGGGCCGGTGGCGCCATCGCCGGCACCTGGCGCCGCGCGAGCTCCCCGGGCTCGCCGCTTCGGCCGGCGGCGCCGGCCGAAGCGGCGCCCATCGCCAGGCCGAGCGCCGCCGCCGCCAGCATCGCGCCGCCCCTGAGAACGCTCATTCGCTTCATCGTCTTCATCCCCGGTACGGCATGCACTGACGGACGATTTTCATATCCGCGCCTTCCCTCTTTCGCCGTTTTGATGAAGCATAGGGCTGCGCGGCGTCGCAGGCAAAGCCGCGCGCCAACTAAAAGCCGATCGGGGTCGCGCCATGAGCAAGGTCATCCTGTATCACAACCCGGGCTGAGGAAATTCGCGCGGTGCGCTGCAGCTGCTGCGCACGCAGGGCGTCGAGTTCGACGCCGTCGAGTATCTCAAAACTCCGCTCCATCGCACCACGCTCGAACGGATTGTCGCGATCCTCGATGCCCCGTCCGCGGACCTCGTGCGCAAGGACCGGCGCTTCGAGGAACTGGGGCTCAAAGCTGAAGATTACGTGACTCCGGAAATGGTCGTCGCGCTCCTGCTCAAGCATCCCGAACTCATGCAGCGCCCAATCGTGGTCAAGGGCGACAAGGCCGTCATCGCGCGCCCGCCGGAGCGGATGCTGCCGTTGCTCGGGCGGGTCGCCTAGAGCGCGGGCTCCCCGCCGGTCAGCCTGACGCCCTACGGTCGGTCGCCGTTGCGCGGGGCGCGGCTACGAAGGCCTGGCCGTCGCGGTCGCGTGGCGCGCCCGCGCGCCAGGCGCGGCCTTGGTCACCTTGCCGCTGCGGATACATCGCGTGCAGGCCAGGATGCGGACGACGCCGCCGCCGGCCGCGGCGCGCACTTCCTGCAAATTGGGTTGCCATCGCCGCTTGGTCTTGTTGTTGGCGTGGCTTACGTTGTTGCCGACGGACGGCCGCTTGCCGCAGATAGCACAGGTTCGCATCGCTGGTCTTTAACTCGATCGCTCCCGGTCGCGCCGCTACCGACAAGGCGAAACGGGTTGGATTTGATTCGGCCTCTCACCATATCCGCTCACGCTGTGGGATAAAAGAGGCGTCAGCACAAGAAACAACGCAACGAGAAACTCATCCACAGAAAAATCCATGGAGGACTTCGTATCATGCCAGTTCTGCTCGACGGCAAGGTTGCGCTCATAACCGGCGCCGGCTCAGGTATCGGCCGCGCGACGTCGCTTATCTTTGCGCGCGAACGGGCCAAACTCGTGCTCTCGGATATCGTGGCCGAGGGCGGCGAGGAGACGCTCAGGATGGTGCGCGAGGCGGGCGCGGAGGCGACGTTCGTGCAGAGCGACGTCTCCAAGGCCTCCGACGTCGAGGCGCTGGTCGCCAGGGTCGTTTCGGCATACGGCCGTATCGATTGCGCCTTTAACAACGCCGGCATCGATGGGCGCACCGGTAAGTTGACCGAATGCAGCGAGGAGAACTGGAATCGCACGCTCGCGGTCAACCTGACCGGCGTGTTTCTCTGTATGAAGGCCGAGGTCGCCCAGCTTCTGCGCCAGGGCGGGGGCGGCGCGATCGTCAATACCGCCTCGGCCGCCGGGCTGACCGGCTCGCCCAGCCTGCCCGCATACGTGGCGAGCAAGCATGGCGTGGTCGGCCTCACGCGCGCCGCCGCGCTCGAGTACGGACGCGACGGGATCCGGATAAATTGCGTCTGCCCGGGGCCGATCCGCACGCCGATGCTCGGGCGGCTGCTGCATCAGCGGCCCGAGATGGAGCAGCGCTTCGCCTCCTCCGAGCCGCTCAAGCGCCTGGGCGAGCCGGCCGAGATCGGCGAGGCCGTGGCCTGGCTCTGCTCGGACATGGCGTCGTACGTCACCGGTCATGCGATGTCGGTGGACGGGGGATATCTGGCGAAGTGAGGGACCGGGCGCGCTTGAGTCGGCGGCGCGGACGCTCCATGATCATCGACGATACGTTGACGATCTTCGCCATGCATTGAAGCCGCTGCCGGGCCAATCTCCCGGCGGATGGCTCTTGGTGGGCGGGGCCGGCGATGGCGCAACGGCTGATCCATATCCTTCCCGAGCGGGTGGCGAGCCAGATCGCCGCCGGCGAGGTGGTCGAGCGTCCGGCCTCCGCGCTCAAGGAGCTGGTCGAAAACTCGCTCGACGCCGGCGCCCGCACGATCAGTGTCGAAATCGCGCGCGGCGGCGCGGGGCTCATCGCGGTCGGCGACGACGGCTGCGGGATGGGCCGCGAGGACGCGGTCGTCGCCCTGCGCCGGCATGCCACGTCCAAGATTCGCGACGCCGCCGATCTGGTGGCGATCCGCACGATGGGTTTTCGCGGCGAGGCGCTGGCCTCGATCGCCAGCGTCGCGCATCTCAAGATGGTCACGCGGCGCCCGGACGACCTGGCGGGTATCGAACTCGAGGCGCGGGCGGGCGAGGTCACCTCGATGCGCGAGTGCGCCGCCGCCGCAGGCACGCGGATCGAAGTGCGCGATCTTTTCTTCAACACCCCGGCGCGCCTTAAGTTCCTCAAAACGCCGGCGACCGAGCAGGGTGCGGCCGCCGAGGCGATCGCGCGGCTCGCGCTCGCGCACTGGCGCGTCGCCTTTCGCTTCACCGCCGACGGACGCGTCGTGTACGACCTCGCGCGGGCGGCCTCGATGCTCGAGCGGATGCGCCAGCTTTACGGACCGCGCGTGGCCGCCCGCATGCTGCCGTTTGACGCCGAGCGCGCAGGCGCGCGCGTCTTCGGCCTCGCCGGCCAGAGCCAGGAATCCTATCCCTCGCCGCGGATGCTCTTTACCTTCGTCAACCGCCGCGCGGTGCGGGACCGGATGCTGCAGCGGGCGATCGCGCAGGCCTACGACACGCTCGTGCCGCGCGGACGCTATCCGGCGGTGGCTGTGATGCTCGAGCTGCGGCCGGAGGACGTGGACGTCAATGTCCATCCGATGAAGACCGAGGTGCGCTTTCGCAACTCGGGCGCGGTGTTCGAGGCGGTGTATCATGCATTACGCGAGCGGCTGGCCGACCAGACGGCTGACGGATCCTCAGATGCATCGACGCCCGCGCTGTCCGGCGTGCCGCCGCCGGCGCGAGGCGCAGACGCACCTTACGATAGTCGTCCGCCTCTGCGTCTGGTCGCCGATGCGCCCGCTCATGCGCGCCCCACGCAGCGTCCGCTTCATCTCGGATGGACCGCGGGCGCTGCGCTCGAAACCTGCGGCGGTGCGCAAGCCGCCGCCGCCGCCGAGCTCCATGCATCCGCCGCGGCCGCGACAGCGGAGACCGCCGCGCAAGGCGCCGGCGCGCTGCCCGCGGCCGAGGCCTGGCCGCCCGTGCGGGCGCTGACCGCGCACGTCCCGATGTACTCGCGGATGCGAATCGTGGGGCAGCTTTTCGCCGGCTATATCGCGCTCGAGGGCGACGAGGGAATCATCCTGGTGGACCAGCATGCCGCGCACGAGCGCGTCACGTTCGAGAAGCTGCGCGCCGAACTCCGCGCCGGCGGGATCCGGGTGCAGCCGATGCTGACGCCGGTTGCGGTCGAGCTTCAGCCCGCGCGCGCGTCCGCGGTGATGGCGGCGCTGGATGAGTTGCGCGCGATGGGCTTCGAGCTCGAGCCGTTCGGGCCGGCGACGCTGCTCCTCAAAGGCGCGCCCGCGGTCTTCGGCCTCGAGGAAGGCGCGCGGCTGCTCTCCGAGATGATCGAAGCGCTGGGCGAGGATGCGCCGAGGGGGACCAATAACGCGGGGGCGCTCGAGAATCTGCTGAAGCAGCTGGCCTGTCACGGCTCGGTGCGCGTGGGCCGCGTGCTGCGCGAGCCGGAGATGACCGCGCTGCTCGAAGAGCTCGATCGCACCGAGTTCAAGTCCAACTGCCCGCACGGCCGCCCGGTGCATATCCAATGGCATCGCGGCGCAATCGAACGCGCGTTCCGGCGCTGAGCGCGGGCCTCGCGCAGGGCCTTGCGACCCGGTATGACCACGCGACATACGACCACGCCAATGGTGCCGCCCGCGATCGGCCAGAGCCTGTCGGCGGCGATCGGCAACGATGCGCGCGCGGCCGTAACCGGCGCGCCGGCGCGCCCGATTCGCGTGGGGTTTATCGTCGGGCCGACCGGCGTGGGCAAGTCGAGCGCGGCGCTGCGGATCGCCGAGGCGCTCGGCGCCGAGATCGTCAACGCCGACTCGCGCCAGGTGTACCGCGCGATGGATATCGGCACGGCCAAACCGGACGCGGCGGCGCGCGCGCGCGTGCCGCATCATCTCGTTGACCTGCGCACCCCGGCCGAGCCGCTCGACGTGGCGGAGTTCGCCGCGCTCGCGCGCGCCGCGATCGCCGGGATCGTCGCGCGCGGGCGCAATCCGCTGGTGGTCGGCGGGAGCGGACTTTACCTGCGCGTGCTGCGCGGCGGGATCTTTCCCGGTCCGCCGGCATCGCCAAAGATTCGCCGCGAGCTCGAGGCGCTGGCCGCCGAGCGCGGCATCGGATACCTGCGCGCCCGCCTGGTCGAAGTCGATCCCGAGGCGGCCGCGCGTATCGGCTGCCGCGATCTCTACCGCACCGTGCGCGCGCTCGAGGTTTTTCAGCTGACCGGCCGACCGATAAGCGTCCACCAGCGCGAGCATCGGTTTGCTGCGCGCGACTTCGCCACGCTGACAGTGGGACTGGCGATGGAGCGCAGGCGGCTTTACGAGGCAATCAACCGGCGCTTTGACGCGATGGTCGCAGAGGGCCTGCTGGAAGAGGTGCGCGCGCTGCTCGCGGCCGGCTACGATCCCGGCGCGCCGCCCTTGAGCACGGTCGGCTATCGGCAGATCGCGTCGGCGCTGCGCGGTGAAGTGACGCTTATCGAGGCGATCGAGCTGGCCAAGCGCGAGACGCGCCGGCTCGCCAAGCGTCAGCTCACGTGGTTTCGCGCCGATCCGGAAATCGTATGGGTTGACGCCGAGCGCGAGCTCGAGCGAGTGCGCGCCCTGCTCGGCGATTTTTTCGGGTGCGCGGATGAGGCGGCGAACGCCTGAACGCGCTATCCTGTTGCATGAATATGAACGTTTCGACCCATCAGCGCCCGCGCGGCGCACGCGCGCAGGCGAGCGCGCGTGGAAAATCCGCTGCCACTTCCGCACCCGCAGCGCCCGCCGCGCTCTCGCCGATCGAGCGTGTGCGACTGGCGCGCAACCCGTCGCGGCCGCAGACGCTCGACTACGTCGGCTACCTGCTGCGCGAGTTCTTCGAGATTCACGGCGATCGACGCTTCGCCGACGACGGCGCGATCGTCGCCGGCCTCGGCTATTTCGGCCGCCGCGCGGTCGCTGTGGTCGGCCATCAGCGCGGTCGCTCGACCCAGGAGCGCATCCGGCGCAACTTCGGCAAGCCCCATCCCGAGGGCTACCGCAAGGCGGCGCGCGTTTACGATCTGGCCCACCGCATGGGCCTGCCGCTGATCACGTTCATCGACACCCAGGGCGCGGAGCCGGGGCTCGGCGCGGAGGAGCGCGGGCAGGCCGAGGCGATCGCCGCCGACCTCGAACTGATGATGCGGCTCGAGGTCCCGGTCGTCGCGTGCGTCATCGGCGAGGGCGGCTCGGGCGGCGCGCTCGCGCTCGGCGTGGCCAACGTCATCCTGATGCAGGAGAACGCCTGCTATTCGGTGATCACGCCCGAGGGCTGCGCCGCGATTCTGTGGCGCGAGGGCGGCCCGGAACGGATCGCCGACGCCGCCGCCGCGCTCAAACTCTCCGCGCAAGACCTGCTGCGGCTCGGCGTCGCCGACGAGGTCGTGCCCGAGCCGCCCGGCGGAGCCCATCAGGAACCCGAGCGCGCCGCGCGCGAGCTGGAGCGCGCGCTCGAACGCCACCTGGCGCGCCTCGCCCGCCTCCCCCCGCCGCGTCTGCGCCGCGAGCGCGAGCGCAAGTTCGCCGCGATGGGCGCGGTGTTCATCGGCGAGCGGCGCGTTGAAAATCCGCGCGCGATGGGCTAGCCATCTGTCGCGACATCGGCGACGCGCCGCCGCGCGTTCGCCGATCGTCGGTCGAAAATGACAGCGCGCGCCTTGCAACCGCAAAAACCCGTCGCGCCGTCCGCCGCAGGGGCCGAGGCGCGGCGCGCCGCAGCCGCTTCGGCCGGCGGATCGAAGACGTCGAGCCCGCCCGGGCTCGAGCGCCTGCGCGCGCAGATCGACGCGATCAACGTCAAGCTCGTTCGCCTGCTCAATCAGCGGGCGAAGGTCGCGCAGGCGATCGGCCATCTGAAGCAGCAAAGCGGCGCCGCGATCTACCAGCCCTCGCGCGAGCGCGCGGTGCTCGAGCGCGTCGCCGCGCTCAACACCGGCCCGCTCGGCGCCGAGCATCTGCGGCGCATCTTCGTCGAGATCATCTCGGCCTGCACCGCGCTCGAGCATCCGCTGCGCGTCGCCTTTCTCGGCCCCGAGCATACCTACTCGCACGAGGCCGCGCGCATGCGCTTCGGTTCGAGCGCGGAATTCGCCGCCGAGCCGTCGATCGCGGCGGTGTTCGCCGCGCTGGATGCGCGGCGCGCCGATTTCGGCGTGGTCCCGGTCGAGAACTCGACCGAGGGCTCGGTCACGCTCACGCTCGACCTGCTGATCGACACGCCGCTGGTGATAATCGGCGAGGTGCTGCTGCCAATCCGGCACGCGCTGATGTCGCGCGCGGGCGAGGCGCGCGCGATCGAAGTGATCTACTCGCACGCGCAGTCGCTGGGCCAGTGCCGCAACTATCTCGCCGCCAACCATCCGCGCGCGCGCCTGGAAGCGGTCGCCTCCAACAGCGCCGCGGCCGAGCGTGCGGCGGGGGAAGCTCAGGCCGCCGCGATCGCCTCCGAGGCGGCGGCGGCGCACTACGGGCTGACCGTCGTCGCGCGCAATATCCAGGACGCGGCGCACAACACCACGCGCTTCCTGGTTATCGGGCACGCTCCGGCCGCACCGAGCGGCGCGGACAAGACCACCGCGTTGTTCGCGGTGCGCGACGAGGTCGGCGCGCTCAACCAGGCGCTCAACGTGTTTGCCCGCAACCGCATCAATATCTCGAAAATCGAGTCGCGCCCGCTGCGCGCGCGCCCCTGGGAGTACCTGTTCTTCGTCGACCTGCACGGCCATCGCGAGGACCCGGGGCTCAAGCGCGCGCTGGCCGCGCTCGAGCGCAAAGCTCTTTTTTTGAAAGTGCTCGGATCGTATCCTGAAGCCAGGCCGCCCGCCGCCTAGCGGGCGCCGCAAAGCCTTTGATCAAAGCCGACGAACTGGTCCTGCCCGCGGTTGCCGCGCTCCGTCCTTACGAGCCGGGCAAGCCGATCGAGGAGGTCCAGCGCGAACTCGGAATCGGCGAGCCGGCCAAGCTCGCGTCCAACGAAAACCCGGCCGGGCCGTCGCCGATGGCGGTTGCGGCGATCAAGGCGGCGCTTAACGATCTGCATCGTTATCCCGACGGCTCGAGCTGGTCGCTGCGGCACAAAATTGCCGCCAAGCATCGCGTGCCCGCCGAGCGCATCTTCATGGGTTCGGGCTCGTGCGAGATCCTGAACCTGCTCGTCTACCTGTTCCTGCGCCCGGGGCTGAACGCGGTCATCGCCGAGCATTCGTTCGTGATCTACCAGCTCGCGATCGCGGCCTCGGGCGGCGCGGCCAAGGTCGTCCCGCTGCGGCCGGATTACGTGTTCGATCTGGACGCGATGGCGGCGGCAATCGACGAGCGCACGCGCCTGGTGTTCCTCGGCAATCCCAACAACCCGACCGGGACGATCTATCGCAAGGCCGAATGGCGCCGTTTTCTGCAGCGCGTGCCCGAGCGCGTGGTGATCGTGGCCGACGAGGCCTATTTCGAATTCGTGCGCGATTTCGACTATCCCGATTCGCTCGAGGACCACGACGGGCGCCGGATGCTGGTGACGCTGCGCACCTTCTCGAAAATTTTCGGCCTGGCGGGGCTGCGCGTCGGCTACGCGGTGGCGCGCGAGGATATCACGCGCCTGCTCAACAGCGTGCGCCAGCCGTTCAACATCACCTCGCTCGGCCAGGTCGCGGTCGAGGCCGGGATGGACGATCACGAGCACGTGCGGCGCACGCTCAAGATCAATGCCGACGGGATGGCGTATCTTGAGCGCGAGTTCGGCCGCATGGGCCTGCCGTTTCTGCCGAGCCAGGCGAATTTCATCCTGGTCGAGGTCGGCGACGGTCACGCGGTGTATGAAAAGCTCTTGCGCGAAGGGGTTATTGTGCGGCCGATGAACGGCTACGGCCTGCCGCGTCACGTGCGCGTCAGCGTCGGGCTTTCGGAGGAGAATCGGCGGATGATCGCGGCGCTCGAGCGGGTGCTGGGCCGCGCGGCCGGACGCAATCCGGGCTTTTCGAAAAATTAACGGTTTTCGACCTTTGGGGCGCGCGCTGCGGCTTCCGATGTGCTATTGTGTTTGTGCGCCCGATGCGGGCGCGGCCGCTGCGGCCCCACGTTTGACCACCTGATGCCCCGATTCGTGAAATTTCTCGATTTTCCGGCCAGGCTGCCGGCAAAGGCGCGGCACTGACGATGGCGGCGCTCTTTCGGCAGATGACCGTGTGCGGCGTGGGCCTGATCGGCGGCTCGCTCGCGCTCATCGCCAGGCGCGCGGGCCTGGTCGAGCGCGTGGTCGGACTCGGCCGCACGCAAAAGAACCTCGACGTGGCGCTCGAGCGCGGGATTATCGACGAGGCGACGCGCGATCCGCTCGCCGCGGCGCGCGGCGCCGATCTCGCGATGCTCGCCGTGCCCGTGCGCACGATGCCCGCGACGCTCGCGGCGATGACGTCCGCGTTGCCGCCCGAATGCGTGGTGACCGACGTCGGCAGCGTCAAGGGATGGGTGGTGCGCGAGCTCGAGCCGCTGCTCGGGCCGCGGATGGCGCTGGTCGGCGTGCATCCGGTGGCCGGCAAGGAGACCACCGGCGCGGCGGCGGCGGACGAGGGGCTGTTCGCCGGGCGGCTCACTATCGTCACGCCCTCGGCGCGCAGCACGCCGCCGGCGCTTGACGCCGTCGAGCGGCTGTGGCGCGCGACGGGCTCGCGCGTCGAGCGGATGACGCCCGAGGAGCACGATCAGATTTTGGCGCGCGCCAGCCATCTGCCGCAGATGGTGGCGACGGCGCTCGCCGCCGCGCTCGCGGGCGAGCGGATCGGCGGCCGCGAGGCGGCGTCGTACGGCGCGGGCGGCCTGCGCGACACGACGCGGATTGCGGCGTCGTCGGCCGAGATGTGGCGCGATATCGTGCTCACCAATCGCGATGCGATCGTGGCCGCGCTCGCGCGATTTCGGATCACGCTCGACCAGCTCGAGCGCGCGATCGGCGCGGGCGATATCGAGCGTTTCGAGGAAGTCTTCAATCGCGGGCGCGCGATGCGCGAGGCGCTCAAATGAAGCGCGCGCGCCCGGTTATTGCAATCGACGGCCCGGTCGGCGCGGGCAAATCGACGGTCGCGCGCCGGCTGGCCGAGACGCTCGGCTTTCAATACGTGAGCACCGGCGCGATGTACCGCGCGGTTGCGGTGGCGGCGCGCGCCGCGGGCATCGACGCCGCCGACCCCGCGGTCGAGCCGAAGCTCGATGCGCTGCTCGAGCGTTCGCGAATCGAATTCGCGGCCGGCCGTGTGACGCTCGACGGGCGCGACCTGAGCGCCGAGATCAACTCGCAGGAGATCGGTGAAGCGGCGTCGCGCCTTTCCACCCTGGGCGTGGTCCGCGCGCGCCTGCGCGATCTGCAGCGCGCGGCCGGCGCGGCGGGCGGCGTGGTAATGGAGGGCCGCGATATCGGCACCGCGGTGTTTCCCGACGCCGAGTACAAGTTTTTTCTCGACGCTTCGGCTGAGGTGCGCGCCGAGCGGCGCTGGCGCGAGCTCGCTCGCAAAGGCGTCGCGATCGCGCGCGAAGAAGTGCTTGCGCAATTGCATGAACGCGATCGGCGCGACCGTGGCCGCGAGCTCGCGCCGCTGCGCGCCGCGCGCGACGCGATTGCGATCGACGCAAGCCGCATGAGCGTTGCGGAAGTGGTCGCGCTGATGATGAGGCATATCAACGCGCGCGACGGCGCGGCTTAGGACTTGAAACGTACAGGGCTCGGCGGTATGCATTGCAGTAGCCTCGAATTCCGGGGAAGGTCCCACTAAATGGAGAAAGATTTGTCTGACAAGGTGCATGGAGGAGATAATGACTTCGAGTCGCTGATGGAACAGAGCCTTCGGGCTCCCCGCCCCGGCGATGTGCTCACCGGAACGGTTCTTCTGATCACGCGCGACAGCGTTATCGTCGACATCAACTACAAGTGCGAGGGACAGGTGCCGCTCGCCGAGTTCCTCGACCACGAGGGCAACCCCGTGGTCAGGGAAGGCGACGAGGTCGACGTCTATTTCGAGGGCACCGAGACCGAAAACGGCACCGTGATGCTGTCGCACGCCAAGGCCGAGAAGTTCAAGGTCTGGCGTGAGCTCGAGCGCGCGTTCCAGAACGAGGTGCCGGTCGAAGGCGTGATCCTGGGCAAGGTCAAGGGCGGCCTGCAGGTCGATATCGGGGTGCCGGCGTTTCTGCCCGGCTCGCACGTCGATATCCGGCCGGCGCGCAACCTCGACCGCTACGTCGGCCAGCGCGGACGTTTCCAGCTGCTCAAGTTCAACCGCGCGCGCGGCAACGTCGTGGTGTCGCGCCGCGCGGTAATCGAGCGCGAGCGCACCGAGCTCAAGGAGCAGACGCTCAAGGTGCTCGAGGAGGGCGTGATCCTCGAGGGCGTGGTCAAGAACATCACCGACTACGGCGCCTTCGTCGACCTCGGCGGTATCGACGGCCTGCTGCACATCACCGACATGTCATGGGGCCGCCTGCAGCATCCGTCGGAAGCGGTCAAGGTCGGCGACAAGGTCAAGGTGGTCGTGCTCAAGTACGATCCCTCGCGCGAGCGCGTCTCGCTCGGCATGAAGCAGATCATGCCCGACCCATGGGCGCGCTCGGCCGAGAACTATCCGGTCGGCGCGCGTTTCAAGGGCAAGGTGGTGAGTGTCACCGACTACGGCGCGTTCGTCGAGCTCGAGAAGGGGGTCGAGGGTCTGATCCACGTCTCCGAGATGAGCTGGAGCAAACGCGCGGTGCATCCCTCGAAGGTGGTCAACCAGGGCGACCTGGTCGAGGTCCAGGTGCTGGGCGTGGACGAGGCCAACCGGCGCATCTCGCTCGGCCTCAAGCAGACCGAGCCCAATCCGTGGCAGGAGCTGGCGCAGAAGCATCCGATCGGCAGCCTGGTCAAGGGCAAGGTCAAATCGATCACCGACTTCGGCGTCTTCGTCGAGATCGAGCCGGGGATCGACGGCCTGGTGCATATCTCGGATCTGTCGTGGACCAAGAAGGTGCGCCATCCGTCGGAGGTGTGCAAGAAGGGCGACGAGGTCGAAGCGGTGGTGCTGGGCGTGGATGTGGAGAACGAGCGCGTGAGCCTGGGCGTGAAGCAGCTCGCGCCCGATCCGTGGTCCACCGTGGCGCAGCGCTATCCGCTCAACACGCGCGTGCGCGGCAAGGTGAGCTCGGTGGCCGACTTCGGCGTGTTCGTCGAACTCGAGGAGGGTATCGAGGGCTTGATCCACATCTCGCAGCTGAGCAACGAGCGCGTGGACAAGCCGTCGTCGCTGTACAAGGTCGGCGACGAGGTCGAGGCGATCGTGGTGCAGGTGGACAGCCGCGAGCGGCGCATCGGGCTTTCGGTCAAGGCGGTGCGCCAGCACGAGGAGCGCGAGGAGATGCAGGCGTATCTCAAGCGCGAGCACGAGGCCGCGCGCTTTTCGATGGAGGACATCCTCAACGAGGAGCTGCGCCTGGACCGCGAAGAGAGCGGCCGCGCCTCGCGCGGCCAGCGCCGCGACCGTTAGTCCGGGGGCGCGACCGGCAGCCGACGCGCGCGGGCCGCGCGGCGACCGCGGCGGGGAGCACCGCTGAAGGCACAGGTGATCCGATGACCAAGCGCGGCATTATCGAGGAGCTGCTGGCGAGGTATCAGAAGTTTTCGCATCGCCAGTCGGAGACCATCGTCAACGCGATGTTCGAGGAGATGGCCGGCGTGCTGGCGCACGGCGGGCGCATCGAAATCCGCGGGTTCGGCAGCTTCGGCGTCAAGCAGCGCCGCGCGCGTCAGGGCCGCAACCCGCGCACCGGCGACATGGTCGACGTCGCTGCCAAACGTGTGCCCTTCTTCCGCACCGGCAAGGAACTACGCGCGGGCCTGAATGGCGGGGAGCAGAACGTCGAGGCGCGCTCGGCCTGAAGCGGCCCCGGGCGGGCCGGCGCGGCTGTGGGCGCCGTGGCGCTCCGCCTATCTGCGCATGGCCGGACGCGCGCGCAGCGGATGCATCTTCTGCTTCGGCGCGCCGGGTGCGCGCGAGCGCCGGCGCCGGCTGGTGCTCTACGCCGGTCCGCTCGCGCTGGTGATGCTCAATCGCTATCCCTACAACAACGGCCATCTGATGATCGCGCCGCGCCGCCACGTGGCCTCGCCCGAGCGGCTCGAGCCGGCCGAGCGCCATGCGCTCGGCGAACTGCAGGCGGCCGCGGTCGAGCGCCTGCGCCGCGCCTACGGCTGCGACGGGTTCAACCTGGGCGCCAACCTGGGCCGCGTGGCCGGCGCGGGCATCGCCGATCACATGCACTGGCACGTGGTGCCGCGATGGGCCGGCGACGTGAACTTCATGCCGGTGCTGGCGGCCACGCGCGTCATTTCGCAGCATCTGCTCGAGACCTACGACCTGCTCGAACCGCTTTTCAAGACCGCGGGCGGTGCCGTATCCTGAAGGAGTACCTCCCGCAAGGGCTAAGTCTCTGCAACCGGATCAGTAATGAAACAGGACCTGCTCAGTATCCGCACGCTCGGCGAACTGCGCGCGGCCGGGGTTGAAGTGTTGCCGGTCAGGCTCGAGATGCGCCGCAACCTGCTCGAACGCCTGCGCGGCGCCGAGCGTATCCTGCCCGGGATCATCGGCTACGACCAGAGCGTGCTGCCCGAGATCGAAAACGGCGTGCTCGCCGGTCATCACATGATCTTTCTCGGCGAGCGCGGGCAGGCCAAGTCGCGCATCATCCGCCTGCTCGCCGATCTGCTCGACGAGTGGGTGGCGGTGGTCAAGGGCTGCGAGATCAACGACGATCCGTATCGGCCGATCTGCGGCGCGTGCCGGCGCCGCGCGGCCGAGTTCGGCGAAGACCTCGAGATCGACTGGATCGGGCGCGAGCGCCGCTATGCCGAGAAGCTGGCCACGCCCGACGTCTCGGTCGCCGACCTGATCGGCGAGATCGATCCGATCAAGGTCGCCGAGGGGCGCTACCTGGCCGACGAGGAAACCATCCACTACGGGCTGATTCCGCGCACCAATCGCGGCATCTTCGCCATCAACGAGCTTCCCGATCTGACCGAGAAGGTCCAGGTGGGATTGTTCAACCTGATGGAAGAGAGGGACGTTCAGATCAAGGGTTATCGCGTGCGCCTGCCGCTTGACCTGGTTTTCGTGGCCAGCGCCAATCCCGAGGATTACACCTCGCGCGGCCGCATCATCACGCCGCTCAAGGACCGCTTCGACGTGCAGATCCGCACGCACTATCCGCGCACGATCGAGGACGAGATCGCGATCATGGACCAGGAATGCGCGTATCCGGCGAGCGCCGGGATGGCGCTGCGGGTGCCGCAGTTCATGAAGGAGGTGGTCGCCCATCTCACCTTCGAGGCGCGCGCTTCCAATGAAATCAACCAGACCTCGGGCGTCTCGGTGCGCGTGTCGATCAACAATTTCGAATCGATCGTTTCCAACGCGGAAAAGCGCGCCGTGCGCGTGGGCGAGAGCGAAATCGTGCCGCGCGTGTGCGATCTTCCCGCGCTCTACGCCTCGACCGCGGGCAAACTCGAGCTCGAGTACGTGGGCGAGGACAAGAAGGAAGAGGACCTGATCGAGCGCCTGATCAACCGCGCGGTGCTCAAGGTCTTCGACCGCTACTTCAAGGTCGACGACCTGCGCCGCGTCGCCGCCTATTTCGAGGGCGGATGGGGCGTCGAGGTCTCGGACCAGGCGCCGGCCACCGAATATCTCGACGCGCTGCGCGAGGTTCCGGGCCTGCGCGAGGCGGTCGAACACCTGGGCGCGTTCGAGACGCCGGGCCTGATGGCGGCGGCGAGCGAACTGATCTTCGAGGGCCTGCATCTGCATCAGAAGCTCAACAAGGAGCGCCATGGCGGGCGCTTCGCCTATCACGCGTAAGCCCGGCGGCAGGTGCCGGCATCGCCGATGATCGCGATTCGCTACACCGCCTGGGACGGCAGCCAGAAGCTCAGGCTCGACGCCGAGCGGGTGTTCGAGAAGCTGGCCGAGTTCCTCTCGCTCACCGACGACGTGCGCCAGGCGATGGACTGGATGGCGCGCCAGGGGATGGACTTCGACGGCTCGCGGGTGGCGGGGCTCGAGGAATTCCTCGAGCAGCTGCGCCAGGAGATGCGCCAGCGCTATCGCGAGTTCAATCTCAAGGAAGCGCTGAGCGAGATGGAGCGGCGGCTGCGGGAAATCGTCGCGCGCGAGCGCGCGACCCTCGAGCGCATGCGCGCCGAGCATGCCGCGGACCGGCTCGATCACAAGCTGCGCGACCTCGAGCGCACCCCGCGCCGGCTCTCCGAGGCGATTCGCAAGCTCGAGAGCCATGAGTTCGAGGACGCGCAGGCGCGCGCCGATTTCGACGAGCTGCTCGACGAGTACGAGAACATCCGCGACCTCGAGAACTTCCGCGAGCGCAACCAGCATCTGTTCCACGGCCCCAGGAGCCTCGATTACGAGCAGGCGCTCGAGCTGATGCGCGAGATGGAGCGGATGAAGCAGCTCGAGCAGGACCTGATGTCCGGCAACTTCGACCAGGTCTCGGCCGAGGACCTGCAGCAGATGCTCGGGCAGCAGGCAGCGCAGGATTTCCAGAGCCTGCGCCAGGTGATGCTGCTGCTGCAGGAGGGCGGCTACATGATGCAGCGCGGCGAACATATGGCGCTCTCGCCCAAGGGCGTGCGGCGCATCGGCCAGCTCGCGCTGCGCGATATCTACCAGAATCTGCTCAGGGACCGCGGCGGCTCGCATCAGACCGACCATCGCGGCATCACCGAGATTCGCCCCGACGAGACCAGGAGCTACGCCTTCGGCGATCCGCTCAATTTGAACCTGGTCGCGACGCTCAAGCATGCGCTGGCGCGCCGTCCGGGCGTGCCGCTGCGCATCGAGCCCGGCGACTTCGAGGTCTACGAGAACGACTACGGCACCTCGTCCTCGACCGTGCTGTGCCTCGACATGTCATGGTCGATGAGCTGGGAGGGGCGGTTTGCGGCGGCGAAGAAGGTCGCGATGGCGATGGAGACGCTGATTCGCTCGAAGTTTCCGCGCGACTTCTTCTCGATCGTCGGCTTCTTCACCCGCGCGGTCGAGCTCAAGCTCAAGGACCTGCCCGAGGCGTCGTGGAACATGGGCGATCCGTTCACCAATCTGCAGGACGGATTGCGTCTGGCCAGCGAGCTGCTCGGACGCCATCCGTCGCGCAACCAGCACATCATCGTGATCACCGACGGGCAGCCGACCGCCTACTTTCTCAACCGGCGGCTCTACTGCGAATGGCCGCTGTCGTTCGGCGGCATCAGCATGCGCGCGGCGCAGGAGACGCTCAGGGAAGTCGAGCGCGTGACGCGCAGGGGCATCACCATCAACACCTTCATGCTCGACGACTCGCCGAGCCTGCGCGCGTTCGTCGAGAAGATGACGCAGATCAACCGCGGGCGCGCGCTCTACACCCGCCCCGACCATCTCGGCGAGTACATGCTGGTCGATTACCTGTCCAAGCGCCGCCGCAAGGTCTGACCGCGCGCGCCTGGTTTCCGGCGCTTTGCCGCAACCCTAACGATACCGAAGGCGATACTAAGCGCCGGCGCGTTTACGAAACGGCGCGAGCGCGCGCGCGGCGCGCTCGGCCTCGCGCCGCATCAGGATCAAATCCGTGCCGTACAGGACAAAACGCGCACCGCTTTTGACCACGCCCTCGATATCCTCGGGCCGCGCGGCGAGACCGGTGAATGGGATTTTGCGCGCCTCGCAGAGCGCACGCACCTTGTCGTTGGCCGCGCGCAACTCCGGATTGGCGTACTGGCCCGGAACGCCGAAGCTCTGCGAGAGATCCTGGTGGCCGACCACGACGAGGTCCACGCCATCGATGACGATTTCCTCCGCACACTCCACCGCTTCGCGCGTTTCGATCATCACCGCGAGCAGCGTATTGGCGTTCGCATGCGCCATCGCGGCCGGCAGCTCGACCTCTTCATAGTCCGTCGCCGCATTCGCAAACAGCGCCATCCCGCGCCGGCCAAGCGGATGGTACTTGGCCATCTCGATGTAGCGGCGCACCTCGGCGCCGCTGCCGACGTGCGGCAGGATGAGGCTCTGGCATCCGGAATCCAGCAAACGGGTGACATGCTCGTATTGGAGGTCGGGGATACGCACGATGGGCGTGATGCCGGCGGCATGCGCATGCGCGACCATCGCGACCACGGTTTCGAGATTGAAGGCGGAATGCTCGGTGCAGATCCAGGCGAAATCCATCCCGGCCGCGGCCAGCGTATGCATCACGCCGCGTCCGCTGGTGTCCCACACCAGCGTGCCGAGCGCGATTCCGCCCGCCTTCAGGGTTGCCTTGAGCTTGTTGGTTCGCATGTCAGGTCGAAAATTCAACAACTTACGGAGTCGGTCAAGGATCTTGGTTTCGCGAATGAGTGATTGACTCGCGTCGCGAGGAATATGAAATTCACGCAAACAAACGAGCATCTCAACTCGGGAGTCGCTAAGCGCGACGACGTCAAACCGTCTGCGACGGCTCAGCCGAGTTGGATAAACGCTCAAGACGTTTGTCGCGGACACGCGCGAAGCGGAGCGGTTCAGTGTTCGTCTTTCCCAGGGACTCTAAAGCACTATTTGCTGCTAACGATAGTATCGTCAGCCTCTTCAAACATGCTGCTCTAGCTCAGCCCCCTTCCAGCTGTGTCAAGATCGCGACCACTACCGACATGAACGTGAGCGCCACCGCTAGGACTACCAAGGCATACTCAAGAAGCGCTTGCCCGCGCTGTTGCCTGAGCGGCAATCCCTTGTACGGGACGGGGCCGGATTGTGTCTCGTTCGCGCATTGGAACTTCGCGGTTAGTTTCGGCATTTGCCCTCCATCGGGATGAGCCACTTAGGGGACGGCGGCGGCGGCGCTCGAATCGTCCGTGCCGCCCACGTCCTCGCTCGTCGCGCCCGCGTTTTCGGCCTTCGCGCCACCGTCCTCCGGCTGATTCCATTCCGCGCGCTTCCATCCCTGGTCGAAGGCCGCGGTGCGCTGGTTGGAGAAGCCATGGTCGTGGATGCCGCTGAACTCGTCGCCGCCCAGGCTGTAATACGCCGAGATGTTGTCGCGTGCGATACCCATGCGCGAGAGCATGTAGCCCGAGAAGCGATCCGCCTCGAGCTCCTTGGTCACGCTCGAGACGTCGCGGTCGTAGTCGCGATGCACGATATGACCGAGTTCGTGCGCCAGGATTGCGTAGAGCATCGAGGTGCGGTCGGGCACGCCGTGCGCATCGGTCTCGCCGCGTAAAAACGCGTTGAGAAAGAGCGTGTTGTAGAAGATGCATCCGCCGCGCGAGACGTGCGGCGAGCCGGGCTGCATCGATTCGTAGACCGGCGCGTTGGTCCCTGCCTGGCGATTAAGCTCGGCGACGATGCTCGTGTACGGCTCGGTCGCCGGCCGTGCCATCTCGCCGCAGATCATCCGCGGGCCGTCGTCGGTGGACTGCACCGCTGAAGCGGACGTGCCGTGCGAGGTCTGCGGAGCGGCATGCTTCGAAGCGGTCGCAGCTGAATGACTTTCCTGCACCTGGTCCGAGACGACCGACCAGTCGTCGTCCTGCGCAAAAGCCGGCGCTCCGAAAACGATGCTTGCGGTGAACAAGCCAACGAGTGCGAGGACGCCACCGGTGCGGCCCAAGGCCCGGGCGATAGACGAAGATGCCGTGTCCGCGTCCGTGCTTGTTCTACAATGCTCCGGCTTAACCATCATCCCTTCCCCCAGGCGGGCCGCCGACCGAACCGATCGTCGGGCGACCCTGCGCATCCGGCTCCATTGTAGCGCAAATCCGCGCTCGTAACCTAGTCTAAAGACTGCTTCGCTAACGAGCCGCGCCGATACCAACCGGCCGCATATTCGATTGCGGCAGGGTCCAGAGCACTCCGATTTGTCTGATTGCCACGCGATTCGCCGCGTGGCCGGCAGCGGCCTGCAACCGGCGCATCGGCTCGTCCATCGGTTCCTTTGAAAGCCGAAAAGTCCCCCAATGGATAGGCACCAGGTAACGTCCGCGGGTTTGCTGGAACATTTCCCAGACCTGCTCGGGATTGGCGTGGTTGTGAATCCAGGGATCGTACGCGGCAATGGACATCGCGACCACGTCGGGCGGATTTTCCGCGAGGCTCGAGAACATCGGCGTGAACGCGCTGTCGCATGCGAGCAGCATCCGCGTGCCGCCGCGCTCGATGAGGTAGCTGTTGTAGCCGTAGGCGCGGCCGAACGGCGGCCATCGCACGCCCCAGTGTCGCGCGCCCATCGCCGTGACGCGGAGACCCTTCACCTCGGTACGGTCGCCCCATCCCAGCTCGCGTACGTCAGTAAACCCTAGCGGCCGAATCAGCGCGCCGCATCCGGCGCACGCGATCACGACCGCGCTTTTGGGCAGCGCGCGCAGCGACGGCAGGTCGAGATGGTCCATGTGCGCATGAGTAATCAGGATAACATCGACGTTCTGAAGCTGTGACGGCGCGAGGGGAGGCGTACTATGCCGGCGCGGCCCGATCGTGATCAGCGAGCCAATCGAGAGGCCCACACGATTGAACAGCGTGGGATCGCTCAGCACACGCACGCCGTACCAATCCATCAGCAATGCCGAATGACCAAGGTCGGCGATCGTCAGCCGATCGCTCGGCCATGAAGCGGGATGCAGCGCGCCGCTGGGGCGTTGCGCCTCCTGGTAAGGTCCGGCTTCTGAGATCAGACTCCCGGCCAGTACCGCAGCCAGGGCGACGGCGGCAATCGAGATCGTCATGAATGCCACCGTCCTGATCCTCATCGCTGCCTCCAACACCCAAGCCCGCCCGCTTGAACGAGCCTAGCGCTTCCCAAGGCCGGCCGGCAAAGAGCGGCTTCGAAACCATAGGTTTTCGACCGCGGGTCTGGTAAAGCGAACAGAACACGAAGCAGAAGCGTGCAGGTGGAGGGGCAGATTGTGGCCGGCTTCGCTATTGAACATCGGGCTTGCGGGGCGAATGCCCGTGAGAAAATTTACGCCTATCTCGAGCGTCAGCCCGGCGGCGCCTACAGCGAAGAACTGGTCGGGCTGCTGTTCCAGGGCGCGGGTTCCGATCCCGAGCTGGGCCCGCGTCTCATCCATCGCCTGCTCGACGGCGATCCGAACTTCGTCTTCGACGCGACGCGTGCGATGTGGACGCTGCGCGTCAACGACGCGCTCAAAGTGCCGCTCGGCGAGGGACGCTTCGTTGTGGTTGACCTGGAGACGACTGGCGGTCGTCCCGGCCCGGGCGCGATCATCGAGATCGGCGCGTACCGGATGGAAGGGCTGCGGATGACCGGATCGTTCGCGAGCCTCGTGCGTCCGCGCGGACCGATCTCGCCTTTTGTCACGCGGCTTACCTCGATCAGCGATGTGATGGTGGCCGAGGCGCCGCCGATCGAGCGTGTGCTGCCGGCCTTCCGCGAATTCCTGGGCGACGCCGTGCTGGTCGCGCACAACGCGCAGTTCGATTTTGCGTTTCTCGATTTCGAGTTCCGACGCATCTTCGGGATGGGGCTCAAGAACCCGGTGCTGTGCACGCTCAGGCTCTCGCGGCGCTTCGTGCCGTCGCTGAGAAGGCGGCGCCTGGATGCCCTGGCCGAGCATTTCGGGCTCTCGACCGACGGACGCCATCGCGGGCTCGGCGATGCGCGGATGGCGGCCGAGCTGCTCGCGATCTTTCTCGACATCGCGGGGCAAAGCGGGATCAATCGCGTCGATCGACTGATCGATCTGCACGGGCGCGGCGCGGCCGGCCGCAGAATCGAACGCCACGTGCCGCCCGAGACCCTCGCCGCGCTGCCCACCGGTCCAGGCGTTTACCTGATGCGCAACGAGCGCGGCGACCTGCTCTACGTCGGCAAGGCGAGCAGCCTGCGCACGCGCGTCGGCTCGTACTTCAATGGCGGCTCGGCGATGAAGGGCAAGACCGCCGACCTGGTCAGTCACGTGTACGCGATCGACACGCGGGCGACGCCGTCGGCGCTCGATGCGGCGCTGCTCGAGGCGCGGCTCATCCGCGAGCTCAAGCCGCCGTACAACCGGATGCTCAAGGGCGTCGCGCCGGCGTATTTCGTGCGGCTCGACCTGATGGATGCCTTCCCGCGCCTGGTTATTTCGACTCGTCTCGCCGCGCGGCGCGGCGTGCTGCAGCTTGGGCCGTTCGTCGGTCGCATGGGCGTGGATCGGGCGGTTCGCGCGCTGGCGCGGGTTCTGGGACTGCGCACCTGTGCCGGGCGGCTTACGCCGGCGGCGGATTTCTCGCCCTGCATGTACGGGCAGATGGGGCATTGCGCGATGCCGTGCAATCTGAGCGCGGACGAGGATGGTTACGGGGCGCGCGTGCGGCACGCGGTCGAATTTCTGCGCGGATGCAGCGGGCGCCTGCTGGGCGAGCTTGCGCGCGCACGCGATGAGGCCGCGCGCGCGATGCGCTTCGAGGAAGCCGCGCGCCTGCGGCGCGAACTGACCTCGCTCACCACGCTGGCCGCGCGCGCCGAGCGCCTGAGCCGGGTGGTGACCGAGAACAACTTGGCGATCGTGGTGGGCGCGCCGCCGGCGCGGGTTGCTCACGTGGTGTTGAGCGGACGGCTCGCGCTCAGCGCTTCGCTGGCGGAGCCCGCGGACGCGCAGGCGGTGGCCGAATTCGTGGCCGCGAATTACGAGCGGTATCGGACGCGGCCGGTTGCACGCGACGAATTGGGCGCAATAACGATTGTGGCGCGATGGCTCGTGGAGCGGGAGAGCACCGACGGACGGCTCATCCATCTGAGCCGGCCGAGACTCGATCCGGCCGTGCTGTGGGCGGCGGGCGGGACTGTGCAGCCGGCTGTCGAACCGCCGGCGCCGGATCGCTCAGGGTTGGATTAGCCGGTGCTGGCCATTCGGCCGGGCTTTTCAAGCGCGCGCTCGGCCTGCTCGCGGCGTCGCGCGGCTTCGAACGGGTCGTCGTCGAACGCGCGAATTTCGTGCGGATTGAGCGCCCGCGCGAGCGCCAGGATCTTGAGCCCGACCGCCTCGAGCCCGCGCCCAAGCCATCGGCGCACCCGCGCGTCGCGCATGCCGGCGGGATGCGTCCGCATGGTCGAAAACAGGCTGTCGTACTCGGTCACCGCTGCCTCGACCATGCGCTTGTCCACCATGCGCGCGCCGCCGGCGTACGCGAGCAGCATCGAATTGTGGCAGAGCACGTTGATCCGCCGTGGGATGCCGGCGCTGTGCCGAATCAGGTAGCGCAGCGCGCTGGGCTTGAAAATCCGCTCGGTGGTGCCGTTCACCGCGCTCAGGCGCTGTTCGATATAGCCGCGGCATTCCGTGCTCTGCAGCGGGTTGAGCACGGTCTTCGCGCCGATGCGTTGCTCGAGCTGGCGCAGCGAGGGATTGGTCAGGCGGCGCAGCAGCTCGGGCTGGCCGATAAATACGAAGTGGAGCTGCTTCTCGTCGGGGCGTCCGCTGTTCGAGAGCAGGCGCAACTGCTCCATCGTGTCGTCGCTCAGACCCTGCGCCTCATCGATCAGCACGACCACGCGCTCGCCTGAGTGGAGCCGGCACAGGAATTCGTTTATCGCCTCGAGGTCGGCGAGCTTGCCCTCGCCCCGGCGCTCGATTCCAAGCTGCTGCATGATCAGCTTGAGCATCTCCTCGAACCCGAGCTTGGGATTGGTCAGATAGACGGCAGCGACGTGTTCGTATTCGCGCGCGAGGATCGCGAGCGTGAGCGTGGTTTTGCCGGTACCAACCTCGCCGGCGAGCAAGGTGAAGCCGCTAGGCTCGTGCAGCAGGCCCCATTCGAGCGCCGCGTAAGCCTCGCGATGCTCGCGGCTCATGAAGAGCTGGGCGGGCGACGAGGTGAGTTGAAATGGCGGGCCGGTGAGCCCGAAATGGCTGTAATACATGCATTCGCCTCTCCCTGGGCGGACGCTCTGCATCCAGCGTATGGTTTCGCTGCAATTGGAGTCAAGGCGCTCTTACTGAGAACTAAGAGCGTCTTGTACTATCAATGCTAGTTGGGCATGAGGCGAATCATTCGACCCGCAGTCCCGACTGGATCAGCAGGGGCCGAAGTTGATCGCGATATTGGCCGAGCCCTTCATCGTAATCGACCCAGCTTAGCGTGAGGCCGTCAAAACCCGCGCGCGCCATCGCGAGCATCCCGTCAACCACCTGCTCGGGCGTGCCGACCAGCGGGAGCGCCGAGTAGCCGGCGATAAAGTTCTCGGTCATCGCGCGATACTGGTCGCCGAGTGCGCTCTGCGAATTCGGTATCAGCGTCTCGATGAGGTTGTGCGCCGCGGTGAAGTCGCCGACTTCCTTGACGTAGTAGTCGCGATAGCGCCGCGCCTCGCGTTCGCTGTCGCGGCATACCACATAGCCCATGGTGAAGACGCTGATTTCGCGCGCGTAGCGCTCGCGGGCGAGACGCTTGACCTCGACGCAGGTGGCGCCGAGCGTCTCCAGGTCGGGACCAAGGGCGAAATTCAGATCGGCGTGGCGTGCGGCGAAATCGCGGCCCGCCGGACTGTTACCCGCGCTCATGATCGGCGGCCACGGATGCTGCAGCGGCTTGGGTTCCGATGCGGCGCCGGGGACATTGTAAAAGTCGCCGGCGAAGTCGAATCGCTCTTCGCTCCACAGCCGCTTGAGCAGGGTGGTGAATTCGTCCGCGCAGGCGTAGCGCCGGTCGTGCTCGCGCTGCGAGACGCCGAACATCCGTATTTCCGGCTCGTTCCATCCGGCGACGATATTCAGCGCGAAGCGCCCGCGCGAAATATGATCGATGGTCGCGATCTCCTTGGCTGCGCGTACCGGATGCACGGTCGGAACGTGTACCGTCGCGAAGATACCGATGCGCTCGGTGGCCGCGCCGAGTCCGGCGGCCCAGGTCAGCGTCTCGAAGCTGCGATGGTTGAAGTTGGTCACACCGCCAAAGCCGCGCCATCGCGCAACCGGCACCAGCGCCTCGATGCCGGCGGCCTCGGCGGCGCGCGCGATACGCACCGACTCGTCCCATTCGATTCTAAGCGTGCCCGGCGCGCTGGTCATCGCGCATCCGCCGCTCACGTTTAGACCGAAAACTCCGAGCTTCAGACGGTTGGGGCTCGCCAGGATCGGATTACGATATGCCATCAGTCCCGACCTATGCGCCCGCGCGGCATTCGTTGTCAAATTATTTTCGACTTTGCTAGACATCTCTCAGCGACACGCAGGCCGCATGTCGGCGCCCCGATGGACGAGACGATAAAGGTCAAAGTCGAGCCGCTTACTGCCGAAGCTTTCCGCCCGTACGGGCGGATGCTCGAGAGCAAGGCGCCGGTCTTTCCGGAGGTCGATGCGGGCGAGGGGCGCGTGGCGATCGAACTGCTGACGCTCAAGCGGCCGGCAAATCCGCGGCGGCTCTCGCAAATGGCGGTGCATTTCTCGTACAACCAGACGTTTATCCCGGTGCGCGGGTCGATGGCGCTTATCGTCGCGCCTGCGCCGCGCAATCGCGAGGCGGGGCACGAGCGTTTCGAGATGGCGTACGACAAGCTCGCAGCCTTCATCGTCGAGCCCGGCCAGGCGGCATTCATCGACAAGGGCGTATGGCACAACGTGGTGGCGCTGGGCGCGGAGTGCCAGTTCGTCAATGTCACACGCAAGAATCCGGGCGAGGGCACGACCGATCTCGCGACCGAGGTCGGCACCGGCAGGGCGCCCGGCTCGCGCCCGTATATCGAATTCCTCGATTTGCGCCAGCGCGATCGCCGGGTGATCGAACTCGAGCTGTAGCCGCGGCTTTTGGATGGATACTCATTCCTCACGTTCCGGCCGAAAATGAATACTCAATCAATGAATAGTCAATCAGCGGAATCTTCGACGCGCGATGAAACCGCTTAAGATAATCGACGCCGACGCGCACATGCTCGAGCCGCCAAACTTGTGGACCGAGGGCGTGCAGGCGCGCTTTCGCGATCGAGCGCCGCGCATCGTGAGGGACCCGGGTTCGCGCAAGGGCCTGTTTTTCGTCTGCGAGCAACTGCCGCCGCTGCGTGTGTCAGGCGCATTCGCCGCGGGCAGGAGTTTCGACAAGAAGTTTCTCGAGGCGGGGCTCGAGGATGCGCCGGCCGGGGGATGGGATCCGGCGGCGCGGCTCAGGGACATGGAGCTCGACGGCGTGGAAGCGGCGGTGCTCTACACCACGATGGGCTTCGTGCTGTTCTGGATCGAGGACGCGGAATTCCAGGAAGACTGCTTTCGCGTGTACAACGATTGGCTGGCGTCGTTCTGCCGCTATGCGCCGGAGCGTTTCGCGGGGCTCGCGATGATTTCGCTGTTCGACGTCGATCGCGCGCGGCGCGAGCTCGAGCGCTGCGCAAAGATGGGGCTTCGCGGCGCGCTGATCTGGGCCGCACCGCCCGAGGACCAGCCCTACACCCAACGCACCTACGATCCGTTCTGGGCCGCGGCGCAGGAGTGCGGGATGCCGCTTTCGCTGCATACGCTGACCGGCCGCACCAAGGCCGCGCAGCAGGACGAATCCGATATCGGCGAGCTTTACGCGCGGATGGTGATTCGCACGCAGGAGGCGCAGCATTCGCTCTGCTCGATGATTTTTGGCGGCGTGTTCGAGCGCTTTCCCGAGCTCAAGCTGGTCTCGGCCGAGAACGATATCGGATGGGTGCCGCACCTGCTCGAGCGCGCCGACAAATATTATCGCCGCTTCAAGCAGGGCTATGGAACGGCGCTGACGCTCAAGCCCAGCGAATACTTCCGCCGCCAGGTGTTCGCCACGTTCATCGACGATCCGCTGGGGCTGAAAATCTATCCGTACCTGGGCGCCGACAATTTCATGTGGTCCACCGACTATCCGCACCAGGCCGCGACCTGGCCGCACACCATGGAGGTGCTCGCGCGCGATTTCGGCGCGCTGCCCGATGGGGATCGGCGCAAGATCGTGCGCGAGAACTGCGCGCGCGTGTACGGATTCGCGCTCGACAGCTGAACGCTCACGCTGCTATGGAAAACCGCCGGCGCGCTTAGAAGGCGCTCCAGCCGCCGTCCACCGCAACCACGCTGCCGGTCATGAAGCTCGATTCGTCGCTGGCGAGAAAAATCGCCATCGTCACGACCTCATGCGGCTGGCCGAAGCGCCGCATCATGTGGCGTTCCTCGATCGCGTTCCAGATGCCCTCCTTGTCGGGCAGGTCCTTGAGAAAATTATGCGGCATCGGCGTGTCGATTGCGCCCGGCGCGATCGCGTTGACGCGGATTTTGCGCGGACTCAGGTCAAGCGCCATGCCCCGCGTCAGCATCGCCACGCCGCCCTTGGCGGCCGAGTAGGCCGACATGTTCTGCATCGCGAGCAGGCCGCCCACTGAAGAGATATTGATGATCGACGAGCCCGCGGGCATCGCCGGCACCGCGCGCTGGCTCAGGAAATAAACCGACTTGAGATCGACGTTGTGCACGCGGTCCCATTCTTCGGGCGTGGTCTCGAGAAACGGCTTGCCCAGGATCACGCCGTGATTGTTGTAGAGCACGTCGATACGGCCGCCGAAGGCCCGGGTCGCGCCGTCAACGATCGCACGGATGCCCTCGGGACGGGTGACGTCGGCCGCGAGGTACGTGATCGCTCCCGGCGCGAGCGCTTCGATTTCGGCCGCCGCGTCCGCGACGATGTCGCTCGCGAAGACGCGCGCGCCCTCGGCCGCGAACATGCGGCAGGCAACTTTGCCCTGGCCGCCCGCCGCTCCGGTGATGATCGTGTTCTTGCCCTTAAGCCGATCCATCGCGCCCCCGATCGTCAACTGTCTTTTGCGCGCCCGCCGGACTTGTCCTCATTGCGCGCAGGTTATTGCGCGTACGTTATTGGGCCGTCATGGCGCCATCGACCGGCAGCGACGCGCCGGTCACGAACGACGCGTGGTCGGACATCAGCCAGACCACGGCCTCGCCGATTTCCTCCGGCTTGCCCATCCTGCGGATTGGCTCGACCGAGATCAGCCGATCGCGCAGCCGCGGATGCCCGGTCACCATCTCGGCGACCATTGCCGTGTCGATCACGCCGGGGCATACGGAATTGACCCGAATGTCGTGGCGCGCATACTCGAGCGCGGCGACCTTGGTCAGGCCGATCACGCCGTGCTTGGCCGCGGTATAGGCGGGCTGTCCGTGCGAGCCGACCAATCCGGCGGCCGAGGCGGTGTTCACGATCGCGCCACGGGCGTGCTGCTTCAGCATCTGCAGGATCTCGTACTTCATGCAGAGCCACACGCCTTTCAGATCGACCGCGATGATGCGGTCGAAGTTCTCTTCGGTGTCGTCGGCGGTATGCAGCGACTTGCCGATGATGCCGGCGTTGTTGTGCGCGCAATCGAGCCGGCCAAAGAGCTTTACCGCGGCAGCGACCGTCGCCTCGACCTCGGCCGCGCGCGTGACATCGCACTTGTGAAATGCCGCCTGGCCGCCGGCCTGCTTGATCAGCTTGACCGTATCCTCGCCCGCCGGCACCGCGTCAACCACGAGTACTTTCGCGCCCTCGCGCGCCGCAGCCAGAGCCGTGGCTCTGCCGATCCCGCTGGCGGCGCCGGTTATCATCGCAACCTTGCCTTCCAGTAAACCTGGCATTTTCAGTCCTCCGAGACTTGTGCTGTCAACGATGCGTGCGCCTAGCGCGACGCAATCTGAATGTGCTCCTGCGCCATGAAAAACGTCATCCGCGGCGCATCGATGAATACGCGGCCGTCAGCCAGCAGGTCGCTGCCGGCCGGCGACGCGAACGCGGCGGCGAAGGCTTCGACGCTGTCGAACCAGAGCTGGGCGACACCGTCGAAGCGCGGCTGCGCGTAAAGGTATGCCTCGTCAACCAGATGCGACTGCACGTAACGCCTCAGGCCCGGCATCTTGAGCGCCATCGGGCCGTGCACCTCGAGCCAGTACTTGCGGAAGTCGTCGAGCGTCATCCCCGGCTTGATTACGAGCTGCCACACGCCCTTGACCAGGTTGCCGCCGGTCGGCCCGTCCTTGATCACGTGGTCGCGCGTGACCATCCATTCCACGCGCGTGAGATCGATAAACTTGCGCTCGTCGGCCAGCGCGCCGTCGATGTACTCGGGACTGCGCCTGAGCGCCGCCATCGCCTCGAGTCCGTCGATCAGCACCTCGGCTTCGCCGTCATAGGGCGAGTTGCCGCCGAAAGCCGCAATACGATGGCTCTGCACGTATCGATGGAGCTGCGGAATTTTGGCCGCAATCGGCCCGTGCGTCTCGCGCCAGTAGCGATGGAAATCCGCATCGCTCATCTCGGCCTTGCGCGTAATGAAATAGTGCACGTGGAGCATGGCAATGTCCTCCGTCGCGAGGATCCGTTTATCCGATCCTGTTTTCGGTTCTATAGCGCAGCATCCACGTCCTGCGCCAATGGAGCCGCAGGGGCGCAAGGACGTGTGCCGCCAGGCAAGTGCGGATGACACCCGGCGCGGCGCGCAGTAAGCTGGCGCTATCTTCCACGCGCAAGGAGCTTCGCGTGACTCGAATCGTCAGCCTGTTGCCGAGCGCGACCGAAATTGTGTGCGCGCTCGGCTTCCAGTCCGAGCTGATCGGCCGCTCGCATGAGTGCGACTATCCCCAGGGCGTCGAGCGCCTGCCCGCGCTCACCGAGCCCAAGTTCAATCCCGAGCGGCCGAGCGCGGAGGTCGATCGCGAGGTGCGGCGAATCGTCGGAGAAGCGCTTTCCGTGTACCGCGTCGATGCGCCCAGGCTGCGCGAACTCGCGCCCGACGTCATCGTGACCCAGTCGCAGTGCGAAGTATGCGCGGTCAGCGAGCGCGAGGTCGAGCAGGCGGTAGGCACCTGGCTTGGCGCACGCCCGAGTATCGTGTCGCTGGCGCCGTATGCGCTGGCGGACATCTTCGCCGATATCGAGCGCGTCGCCCGCGCGCTGGGCGAGCCCGCGCGGGGCGCCGAGCTGGTGGGACGCCTGATGGCCCGGATGGACGCAGTTGCGGCGCGCGTGCGGCGCGTCGAGACGCGGCCAACTGTGGCGTGCATCGAATGGCTCGATCCGCTGATGTCGGCCGGCAACTGGATGCCCGAGCTGGTGGCGATGGCGGGCGCAGAGAACCTGTTCGGGCGCGCGGGCGAGCACTCGGGACGGCTCGAGTTCGACGCGCTGCGGGCGGCCGACCCCGATGTGGTTGTGGTCGCGCCGTGCGGGTTCAGCATGCGCCACACGATGGCAGAGATTCCGGCACTCGTGTCGCGCCCCGGATGGTCCGGGATGCGTGCCGTACGCGAGGGGCGCGTCTTTGTTGCCGAAGGCAGCCAGTTTTTCAACCGCCCCGGCCCGCGGATCGCCGAGTCGCTGGAAATACTCGGCGAGATACTGCATCCGGAGCTGTTCCGCTTCGGCTACGAAGGGGCAGGCTGGCACCGCGCCTGAGCGCGCGGACCGCGGGACGCGCGTCTTACCAGATCCCCGGGATAAAGGCTTCGGTGTCGTGCAGGTAGCGCGCGTACTCGTCGCCGAACTGCGTCAGCATCGAGGCCTCCTCGGCCGCCGCGCGCATCCGTCCCATCACAATCCCGAAGAGCGCGGTCACCGCGGCCGCGATCGGCGCGCCGAACTCGAGCGTCCAGGCGAACACGACCAGGAATTCGCCGAGCCAGATGGGATGGCGGATGCGTCCGTAGAGGCCATTGCGCACCAGCGCATGCGCGCCCCCCGGCTCGCGCGCGGAGCTGAAGAACCCGAGCTGAATGCGCGCGCCGAGCGCGAGCCACAGCCCGAGCAGCTCCATCAGCAGCCCCATCGCCTGAACGAATCGCGCGACTTCGCCGCCATAGATGTACGTGCGCTCGAACGGCGCCGCCGCGAACACCAACAGCACCGGGAGCTGGCGCAGGATCGCGCCCGAAAGCAGGGCGGCATCGGGTGGCGGCTCGAAATCCTCGCGCACCATCACGTCGGCGAAACGAAAGCCGGCGTAGGCGATCAGGTAGGCGAGAATGTAGGGATACTCGACGAAGTAGGCGCTGATGCCCAGGCCCAGCGCGACCGCGCCGACCACCGCCACCAGGAATACGATCATCTCGGAGACGCGGATGTCGACCCGCCGCCAGCGACGCACCGGCGCATGCGGCGCTGTGGCGCCGAGGCTACCGGTTGGCGCCTTCAGATCGCCCGTCGGCCTGCGCGAGTCGGGATGCGCTCCGTCTCCGCCTTCCATCCTTCTCTGCTGATTGTCCCTGGCGAATCTTGGCAGAAGGGGCCCGGGATTCAAAGCCAGTAGCGCGCGCCTGCCGGCCTGATTCGCGAAGCTAGGCCAGGCGGCGCAAGGTGTCGCGGTCGCCAATCGCAACTAGGAAATCGCCGGGCTCGAGGCGTGTCGCCGGATCCGGAATCAGCACGCTCGGCGCGCTGCCCCGCTTGAGCGCGACGATGCGCAGGCGCGTCGAGCTCTGCTCGACCGCGGCGATCGACTGGCCGACGAGCGCGCTGCCCTCGGCCACGCGCACCTCCTCGAGATCGACTTCCGCGCCGCGCCCGGGAAAGGACATCTCGAGGAAATCGACCACCGACGGGCGCATGATGCTCGTCGCCAGGCGGATGCCGCCCCACTGGTAAGCCGAAATCGCCTGGTCGGCACCGGCCATCCGCAGGCGCTGCAGACCGGTTTCCGATTCTCCTCGGGCATGGATCGCGATTTTCGGATTCATCGAGCGCGCGGAAAGGGTGATATAGACGTTGTCGGCATCGGAGGCGGTGGCGATCACGATTGCGCGCGCACGCGGAACCCCGGCGTCCTCGAGCACACGATCTTCGAGCGCCGATCCGATCACGTACGGCAGCTCGCTCTGCACCAGTTCAGCCTCGCGAGAGGGATCGCGCTCGATCACCACGGCCGTGCCGCCGCTGCGCGCTACTTCCTGCGCGACCACCCGGCCCATCCGGCCAAACCCGCAAATCACGACGTGCCCTTCGAGCTGTTCGATCCTGCGTTTCATCGCCATCCTCCCGACCAGGTCGCGCAACTGACCCTCGACCACGAATTGGGTGACCGCGGCAAACAGATAGAACGCGGTGCCCACGCCGACCACGATAAGGCCCATGGTGAATACACGCCCGACCGTGTCGAGCGGCTCAACCTCTTCGTAGCCGACGGTCGAGATGGTAATTACCGTCATGTACAGCGCGTCGAGCAGCGACATGCGCTCGATCGCCATGTAGCCGGCGGTGCCGCCGATCGTCAGCACGACGATGCCGACGATTGCGATCAGGAACCTGCGAATGCTGCTCATCCGAGACGGTCAGCGCCGCGCATCGGCGTGTCCGGACCGGTGCGGTCAGTGCGTGCCGTGCGCTTCGAGCCAGCGTTCAGCATCGATCGCTGCCATGCATCCGGTGCCGGCAGCAGTCACTGCCTGGCGATAGACCTTATCGGCGACGTCACCGGCCGCGAACACACCTTCGACGTTGGTGTAGGTGGAGCCGCTGCGGACCTTGAGATAGCCGACCTCGTCCATCTCGAGCTGGCCGTTGAACAGGTGCGTGTTCGGCTGATGGCCGATCGCGACGAATACGGCGTCGGTGCGGAAGTCGCTGGTTGCGCCGGTCTTCAGGTTCTTGAGCCGCACGCCGCTGACGCCCGTTTTCTGAGCGCCGTGGATTTCCTCGATCACACTGTCCCAGATGAAAGCGATTTTGGGGTTGGCCGCCGCGCGATCCTGCATGATCTTGGAGGCGCGCAGCGTGTCGCGCCGATGAATGACGGTCACTTTGCTGCAGAAGCGAGTGAGAAACGTCGCCTCTTCCATCGCGGTGTCGCCGCCGCCCACCACCACCGCTTCCTTGTTCTTGAAAAACGCCCCGTCGCAGGTCGCGCACGCGCTCACGCCATAGCCCATCAGCAGCTTTTCCGACTCGATGCCGAGCAGCTTGGCCGACGCGCCGGTGGCGATGATCAACGCCTGGGCGCGCAAGGGTTTTCCGTCGGCGACGATTTCGAAGGGCCGGCGGCGCAGCTCGACCGCCGTCACTTCGCCCATGACGAACCGGGTGCCGAAGCGCTCGGCCTGGCGCCGGAACACGTCCATCATTTCGGGGCCCTGGATACCGTGCTCGAAGCCGGGATAGTTCTCGACTTCGGTCGTAATCGTGAGCTGGCCGCCGGGCTGGGCGCCCTCGATGAGAAGCGGCGCAAGGTTGGCGCGCGCCGCATAGAGCGCGGCTGTGAGACCGGCCGGCCCGGAGCCGAGAATCACCAATCGATGGGTTTCGTCTGCCATGTTGGTTCCGTCAGTTACCTCGCAATTGATGAGCGATGGAAAGCGCGGCGACCGCTCCCTCCTGCGCCATATTGTAGCGCATGTCAGGACCCTTTATTGTTTCCGCGCGCCGCGCCAACATAAGCTCTTAGCCATCGCTCGCGATGCCACGCAAGAAGCCGACCGCCAGGATTCACCGATCGATCAACGGAGCGATCGGCGGTTCCGCCGCCCGCAAGGAGCTGACCCATGTTGATCGCCGCGGCCGCGTGCGGATGGTGGACGTGGGCGAAAAGCCGGTGACCCGGCGCGAGGCGACGGCGCGCGGAGCGGTGCGGATGGCGCGCGCAACCCTCGACGCGATTGTCGGCGGGCAGCTTAAAAAGGGCGAGGCGCTGGCGGTCGCGCGCCTGGCCGGGATCATGGCGGCCAAGCGGACGCACGAGCTGATTCCGCTGTGCCATCAGATTCCGCTGGAAGTCGTCGAAGTCGAATTTCATCCTGAGCCCGCGGGCGCGATCCTGCACATCCAGGCCCGTGCGGCGACCGCCGCGCGCACCGGTGTCGAGATGGAAGCGATGGTGGCGGTGAGTGCGGCGGCGCTTACAATTTATGACATGGCCAAGGCTATCGACCGCGCGATGACCATCGATGCGATACGGCTGGTGGGCAAGTCGGGCGGACGGAGCGGCACGTTCCGGCGCGCACAGGAGCCGCGATGGCCTGCCACGAACAATTGAAAATCGCGCCGCGCCCGCGCTGAAGATTTGAATCCACCCGCAGCAATCGGCGCGCCGAGCGCGCCCGGGCGCGTTCATCTGAAGAAGGGCCGCGACGGCCCGGTCCGCGGCGGAAATCCCTGGATTTTCTCTCAAGCTATTGAGCGCATCGAACCCGGCGGGCTCGCCGCCGGCGCGCGCGTCTGGGTGCTCGACGCCGCTGGCGCCACGCTTGGCCACGGCTACTACAACCCCGCCACGACCATCGCGGTCCGCATCCTCGCGCTTGCGGGCGAGCCGGGACCCGAGGAGGTCGTGCGCGCGCGTATCGAGCGCGCGGTGAAATTCCGCGAAACGATCATCCGCGGCGACACCGATTGCTACCGGGTGCTCAATGGCGACGGCGACGGCCTCTCGGGCGTGGTGGTCGATCGTTACGGCCAAGCGCTCGTCATCCAATTGCTGACCGCGGGCGCAGAAACGATGCGCGCGGAGTTGATCGAACGACTGACGGCAGTATTTGCGCCGCGCGCGATACTCGAACGCAGTCAGGGCGCGGTGCGCCGGCAGGAAGGGCTCGAGGACCGTGCGGGTTTGATAGCGGGCGCGAATGCCGGCGAGGTCGTAGTGCGCGAAAACGGCGTGCGCATCGCGGTCGATTTGACGCACGGGCAGAAGACCGGCACATTCCTTGATCAGCGCGAGAATCGCGCGCGCTTCGGTGCCCTGGCGCGCGGCGCGCGCGTGCTCGATCTCTGCTGCTACGGCGGCGGGTTTGCCCTGAGTGCGCTGGCGGGCGGCGCGCGCGACGTGGTCGCGGTCGACACTTCCGCGCAGGCGCTCGAGTGGGCGCGGCGCAATCTCGAACTCAACGGCTATGCGCGCGATGCCGTCAACTTCGTGCACGGCGAGGCGGGGGAGTTCCTGGCCCGCGTCGATCGCCGTTTCGATCTGGTCGTCCTCGATCCGCCGCCGCTCGCGCGCAGCCGCGCCGATGCGCCCCGGGCGGAGCATCTCTACGTCGAACTCAACGCGCTCGCGATGCGTGCGCAGGCTGCGGGCGGCTTTCTGATGAGCTTCAGCTGCTCGGCGCATTTTTGCGGCGAGGATTTCGTGCGCGCGACGCGTATTGCCGAGGGGCGCGCGCGACGTCGGCTGCGCCTGCTCGGGCGATTGGGGCCCGGCCCCGACCATCCTGTCCTGCTGGGTCATCCGGAGGGCGAGTATCTCTCCGGCGTCCTTCTGCGCACTCTCGACTAGTCATCCCTTCTCCCGCCTGCGCTCCTGGGCCGATCGCCGACGTTTGCGAATTGCCATCGGAGTGACGCTGGGGGATAGAATTGCCATATGAAGCTCGAACGGCTCGATCACTTCGGCCTCGAGGTCGGCGACCTGGCGCGCGCCGAAAAGTTCTACACGCAAGTTCTCGGCTTGGGCGTCGTTACCCATCTCGGCGACCAGGTGCTGCTGGATTGCGGCGGTCAAAACCTCGCGCTGTTCGGCGTCGTGCGCGCGCCGCTCTCGGCAGCGGAACGCGCGGCACGGATTTCCCATCCGCTCGGCCGCGGTCATCATGCGTTTCGCGTGAGCCGGGCGGATTTCGATGCCGCGCGCGAGCGTCTGGCCGCGGCCGGGGTCGAGACCGCGCGTCCGATCGATTGGGGCGACCACGACTGCATGTATTTCCTCGACCCCGACGGGAACCTGCTCGAGATCGTCAGCTACCGCTAGCGCCCTGACGCTCGCGCGCGGCACAATCTCGGCCTTATCGTCGCACGCGCAGCCCCAGCGTCATGCTGGATTGCGAAATCTCATTGACCAGGCCCGCCGCCTCGCTGAGTTCCGGTCGGTTGGCCAGCTCGAGCCATTGCGGTTCCGCGCTCACCGGACCGCCCTTGAGCGAGATCGCGCGGAGATTGATCGCGATGTCGAGAATCATCAGGTCGCGCGGCAGGGGCGAGCGCGCGGGCGCATCTGCCGGGTAATATTCGAGTTTAGCGACCAGCGTGCTCAACTCATCCTCGCTCATCCGCGCCAGCCGCAGGACATCGCTGAGGTTGACCCGCTCCATCGCCCGCCAGCATAGCAGGCGGGCGGCCGTGGGTAACGCACCGGCGCATCGGTTGCTGCGCAGGCCCGTGTGTGCCATGAAGCACTCAGTCTTTGGGAGCCTGCGATCGTGAAATTCGGCCTCTTTTACCAGCTGCCGTGCTCCGCCGAGCAGTCCCAGCCGGAGCGCTATCGGGAAACGATCGAACAAATTGTGCTCGCCGATCAGCTCGGCTTTGACGTCGCCTGGATGGCAGAGCTGCACTTTTTTCGCAATTTCTCGATCATGCCCTCGCCGCTGATGCTGGCGGTCGCGATCGCGGCGCGCACGCGCCGTATCCGGCTCGGTACCGCGGTCACGCTGTTGCCGTTTCATCATCCGCTGCGCGCGGCCGAGGACGCCGCGACGGCCGACCTGCTGACCGGCGGACGTATCGAGTACGGCGTCGGCCGCGGCACGATCGCCGTACATTTCCAGGGCTTCGGCATCTCGCGCGACGAGAGCCGCGAGCGCTTCGAGGAGTCGCTCGAGCTGATCGTGCGCGCATGGACCGATGAGCGCGTGACCTACAAGGGCCGCCATTACCAGGTTGACGGAATCGCGGTTGAGCCGCGGCCGCTGCAGAAGCCCCATCCGCCGCTGCGCATCGCCGCCAATAGCCCCGAAACCGCCGAGTTCGCCGGCCGCAAGGGTTACGACGTGCTGGTCGCCTCGCCGATCAATCCGGTGCCGGGCTTTTACGAGCACATTCGCGCCTACCGAGCGGCGCTCAAGGCGGGTGCGCGGCCCGATTACGCGGGCGACGTCGCCGCGCTCTTCTTCGTCTGCCCGCAAACGAGCCGCGCTGCCGCGCGGGCGGAGGCCGAACGCAGCCTGCTGCACTACTTTCGCACCATCGGTGAGCAGGCGCTGATTGGCGGACGCGGTCAGTACGAGGGCTCGTACGCCTACCTCAAACAGGTGCGCGATCGGGCGGCGGCGATGACCTACGAGATGGTGGACGAGACGATGGCGGTTTACGGATCGCCGGAGCAATGCATCGCGCGCATCAATGAGATCCATCGGCACAGCGGCATCGACCAGCTGGTGTGCTGGTTCAATGCCGGCGGCCTGATACCGCATCGCGACGTGATGGCGACGATGGAGCGCTTTGCCGCGCATGTGCTGCCCGCCGTGCGCGGCCTCGGCGGGCATGGCTAACAACGCGGAGCTTGCCACCTTTCCACGCGGCGCCAAGCGGCCCGCGGTGATCGACGAACTCGCCGCCGCGATCGAGCGCGACGGCGGCGCAGCCCTGGCCGCCTATCAGGAGCCGCTCGGCGAACACTGGCAGATATTCGCGTTGCTTCCGGCGGCGATGTTGAACGGCACGCCGTTCCAGCGTGATCTCAGTCCTGCGCATCTGAAGCGGCTCGCCGAAGTGATGAAAAAACTGCGCCGCTTCACCGAGCCGGTGGTCGCGGTTCGTGTCGAGGGCGCGTACTGGACGCCCAATGGTAATCATCGCCGCGCCGCCGCGACCAAGCTCGGCGCGAAATTGATTCCGGCGATCGTGATGGCCGAGGCCGAGGTCGCCTACCAGATTCTCGCGCTCAATACCGAGAAGGCGCACAACCTCAAGGACAAGGCGCTCGAGGTGGTGCGGATGTATCGTTCGCGGCTGGAGACGGCGCCGCGCACCGGCGAGAAGGATTTCGCATTCGAGTTCGAACGCGCGCACTTCATCACGCTCGGACTCATCTATGACAAGAACAGGCGTTTCTCGGGCGGCGTGTACGCCCCGCTGCTGAGCCGCGTCGACGGTTTCCTGAACAAGCCGATGCGCGAGGCGATCGAAGAGCGCGAGGAGCGCGCGGCCCTGGTCACGCGCGCCGACGAGGTGCTGACTGCGCTGGTCGCGCGCGGCAAAAAACGCGGCCTCGTTCATCCGTACCTGAAGAATTATATCGCCGCGCGATGCAATCCGCTGAGCCGCGCGCGCAAGAACCTGCCGACCTGCCGCGCCGCGCTCAACGGCATGATCAAGGCGCTCGAGGAATTCGACCTGGGCAAGATCCATTTCGGCCAGATCCAGAGCGCCGCGGCGCTGGTCGCCGCCGCGACCGTCGAAACGCCCTGAAAACGGCGGGCCGGGCCCGCCCGTGGTGCGCCCGGCCCGCAAACGAATCAGATTCAGGTCGGTCAGCGCTGTTGCAGGGGTGCGAGCGCCTTGCGCATCGCGGGTGTCGCCGCGAACGCTTCCCACCAGCGCGCGACCTCGGTCAATCCGGACACCGGGAACTGCGCCATCTGCGCGAGCGCCATCCATGGCGCGACCGCGAAGTCGGCCAGGCTCAAATCATTGCCGGCAAGCCATTTGCGGCCCCGGAGCGCACCGTTGAGGATTCCACCGACGCGACGGAATTCCTCTTCGCCTTTGGCAATCGCCGCGGCGTCGGGCTCCCCCAGGCCCAGGAGTCGCTTGACCACACGCTCGAACCCGAGCGTGCCGCAGGCCGGCGCCCAGTGGGCTCCCTCCCAGAACATCCATCGGCCCACATCGGCCTGGCGGCGCGCATCCGACGGCCACAGCGCCGCGCCAGCCGGGTTCTTCATCGCAAGATATTGCAGAATGGCGTTGGATTCCCACAGCACGAAGCCGTCGTCCTCGAGCACGGGCATCCGCTGGTTGGGGTTGAGCGCGGTGAAATCAGGCTTCATCTGCTCGCCCTTGGTCAGATCGACGATCCGGGTTTCGTGCTCGATCTGAAGATGCTCGGCAAGGGCGATCACTTTCATCGCGCGGGGCGATGGCGGGAACACGTGGAGCTTCATCGTCGCAATCTCCTTGTTGAATTGTCACCGCCGGACCTTGCCTGGTCGCGCACGGCGCCACAATCGTAGGCAACTTGCGCGCCTAAGTCTCGCGATTTCGCGAGGCGATTTTGCGCTCGCGGCTTGATGCGGCCTCGAATTGCGGGTATTAGCGCGGGCTTTTCATGCGCGGCGCGGAGAAATTCCGCACCGCCGCATCTTCCATCGGTGATGCTCAGGCGGCGGCTGGAACCAGGCTCAACTCGAAGCTTCCCGGCTCGAGTTTCTCGATCGCGCGCAGCACGATTTTGATTCCGACGCGGCGCTCGAGCGCTTCGAGGTCGCGCGCGCCGTGGTCGTAGAGGTAGCGCGCGACGGCGGGATTGACCTTGACCAGCAGCATGTCGTCGCCGCTGCGCCGGCGCGCCTCGCGATGGACCCCGCGCAGGACCTCGGCGGCGAGCGTGGGCACCGATTTCACCACGCGCCGCCCTTCGCAATGCGGGCACGTGTCGGTGAGCAGCTCTTCGAGGCTTTCGCGCGTGCGCTTGCGCGTCATCTGGACCAGCCCCAGCTCGGAGATCTTGAGCGCCGAGGTGCGCGCCTTGTCGCGCCTGAGCGCCTCGCGCAGCGCCTCGCTCACCTTCTTGCGGTCGGCCTCGCGCGACATGTCGATGAAGTCGACGATGATAATGCCGCCGATGTTGCGCAGGCGCAGTTGCTTGACCACTTCCTCGACCGCCTCGAGGTTGGTGCGCAGCACGGTCTCGTCCTGGTTGCTCTTGCCGACGAAGCGGCCGGTGTTGACGTCGATCGCGGTCAGCGCCTCGGCCTGGTCGAAGACCAGGTAGCCGCCCGACTTGAGCCATACCTTGCGCTCGAGCGCGCGTTCGATCTGCGCTTCGATCTTGAAATGATCGAAGATCGGCTCGGCGCCCTGGAAAAGCGCGACACGCGCGCGCAGCCGCGGCATGTAGTGCTGCACGAACTGCAGGATGCGATCGTAAGTCTCCTGATCGTCGCACCATACCTTGTCGATTTCGCTGGAAAAAAGATCGCGCACGACGCGCAGCGCGAGATCGAGATCGCTGTAGAGCATCGAGGCGGGCGGGCTGCTCTCGTTCTTGGCCAGAATCGAAGCCCACAGCCGGGTGAGAAAATTCGCATCGCGCTGGATCTCGCGCTTGCTCACGCCTTCGCAAGCGGTGCGCACGATGAATCCGCCCGGCACGCGCCCCAGCTCCTTGACCGCCGCGCGCAGCCGCGCGCGCTCCTCCGCGCTCGCGATACGGCGCGAGACGCCGACGTGTCTGCTCGTCGGCATGTAGACCAGGTGGCGTCCGGGCAGCGAGATCGACGAGGTCAGGCGCGCGCCCTTGGTGCCCATCGGCTCCTTGGCGATCTGAACGATGATCTCCTGGTTGCGGTGGAGCTGCTGCTCGATTGGAATGCGGGTGCGCTGCTCGTGCACGCGCGGCCGACGCTTGTGCGCGCGGCCGCCACGTCGGCGGCGTCGCCGTCCGCGCCGGCGCTTGGTCCCGGGCTCGGTTGCGCCGGCGTCGGCACCGGCGGCGTCGGTCGTCGCCGAGGCTTCGCCCTCGGCGGCCGCGCCCGGCGCGGCGGCGCGCGGCGCGCGCTCTTTGCTCCCCGGCGCCCGCGCGGTTTCGGGCGCATCCCCGAACCGGCCTTCCTGCGGCGGCGTTTCCGAGGCCGCCTGCTCTTCTGCCGCCGCCTGGAGGTCGAACTCGTCGGTATCGAACGATTCTTCTTCTGTCAGGGCTTGCGGGTTTTCGCCCTCCGAGGCGTCTTCCGCACTGTCGCCCTCGACGCCATCGCCGTTGACCGGATAGGTCTCGACGTCCTCTTCGCCGATAACCTGCGCGATCGAGCCGACCGCGTGGCGATCGTCGTGGAAATCCGAGACGTGTAGAAAACCGGCCTTTTCGAGCCCGATGTCTACGAACGCCGCCTGCATTCCGGGCAGCACGCGCGTGACCTTGCCCTTGTAAATGTTGCCTGCGAGCCCGCGATGCTGCTGGCGTTCGAGGAAGAGTTCGGTCAGCGCGCCGTCTTCGAGCACCGCAACGCGCACTTCGAGCGCGCTCGCGTTAATCACAATTTCACGTTTCACGGAAAACCCGGGCACGACGGATAAGGCGGGCTAAACGGGGCGGCGATGCGCAGGGCGCGATGCGCGGCGGCTTTCAACGAGGCCGCTGCTTTTGTGCAGTCCAGATGCAGGCGCGGCTGCTGTCTCGTCGTTGCCCCCTCCACCCATCGAATATGCCATCGCAACTGGTCCGAATCATACGGAGCGGCTGCACGGTCCGCAAGGCGACATGGTTGCGCGCATAAACCTGTTCTGCCCGCGCCATCTCGCCTTGACTTGGCTTGCTGGGGCCGTTACTCGTCATTTCATGCCCGCGGCGGCTGACACGATGTCGTTGAATCCGTCGGGGATGGCCCTGCTCAACAGCAAGGTGCTTATCCTTAACCGCTCGTATCTGCCGGTGCATGTGACCTCGGTCAAGCGCGCCTTCGCGCTGCTCTATCAGGGTGTGGCGCGGGCGGTGGACGAGCAGTACCGCACCTTCGACTTTGCCAGTTGGCGCGACCTCGCGATTGAAACCCATCACGAGCGGCTGGGTATCGTAGGCGGGTTCGTGCGCGTGCCCAGGGTGCTGCTACTGACCGCTTATGAGCGGGTGCCGCGCCGTCACGTGCGGTTTTCGCGCTTCAACATCTTCGCCCGCGACAACAATACCTGCCAGTACTGCGGGCGTCGTTTTGGCCGCACCGAGCTCAATCTCGACCACGTGGTGCCGCGCTCGCGCGGCGGTCTCTCGACCTGGGAGAACATCGTCTGCTCCTGCCATAACTGCAACCGCCGCAAGGGCGGGCGGACGCCCGAGGAGGCGCGGATGGCGCTCATCCGCCGGCCGATGCGTCCCCATTGGACGCCGTTCAGCGCCGAGATGTTCAGCTTGCGGCGCTATCGCGAGTGGATGCCCTACCTGACCGCGGTGGACAGCGCCTACTGGAACACCGAGCTACAGGAATAGCATCGCTCGCCGCGCCGGCATAAGCGGCATGCGTCAAATCCGGTCGATCGCGGTCCTCGATTAGCGTGCGCTGGCCTATCCACAGCCCGGGCCTGCGCGCGTGGGGATAGTACCGCCCGGCCGCGGTTTCATGGTCTGGGGCTTTGGGCTAAGCTCGGCGCTGATGTGACGAGGTGGAGGGGATGACGGTATGCGGCTTAAAAGCCTTGATTTAGTAGGCTTCAAGTCCTTCCTTGAGCCGACGAGCGTCGGTTTCGCACCCGGTATAACGGCGGTTGTCGGACCCAACGGTTGCGGCAAGTCCAACGTCGTCGATGCGATCCGCTGGGTGCTCGGCGAGCAGGCGCCCACCCGCCTGCGCGGCAAGACCGCCGATGACCTGATCTATGCCGGCAACGACTCCAATCCGGCGGCCGGGATGGCCGAGGTATCGCTGCTGCTCGAGGCCGACGACAATTCGCCGTTGCCCGAGCCCTACGCCGCGCTAAGCGAAGTGTGCGTCACCCGGCGGGTCTACCGCTCGGGCGAATCCGAATACCTCCTCAACAGGATTCCCTGCCGCCTCAAGGACATCACGGAATTCTTCATGGCCGCGCAGATTCACAGTCGCGGCTACGCGCTGATCGAGCAGGGCCGCATCGAGGAGATCATCCAGTCGAAGCCGAGCGAGCTGCGCGGGATGATCGAGGAGGCAGCCGGCCTTTCGCTGTTCAAGGGTCGGCGCGAGATGAGCGAGCGCAAGCTCGAGCGCGTGCGCGAGAATCTCGCGCGCGTCGACGACGTGCTGGCGGAAATCGAACGCCAGTTGGCGTTCGCCCGCCGCCAGGCCAAAAAGGCGGAAGCCTACAAGGCGATCCGCATCGAGCTGGCCGAGTTGGAGCGGCTCGCCGCCGCGCGCCGGCTGATCGAAGAGCGCGCCCGCCTCGAACGCTCCGAGGCGCGCCTGGCCGAACTTGCGGCCGGCCGCGAAACGCTGCGCGCCGCGCTCGCCGAGCTTCAGGCGGATGCCGACAGCGCCGGCAGCCGGCTTGCCGCCGAGCGCGATCGCCTTGCCGCTCATGGGCGCGAACTGGACAATTTGCGTGCCGCCGCCGCCCAGCGCGGCCATACGCGCGAATTTCTCGAGCGCCGCCGCGCCGCGGCCGAGACTGCCGCGCCCGAACTGCTCGCGCGGCTGGTCGAGCTGGAAGCCAAGACCACCGCGGCGCGCGCTGCGCGGGCCGAAGCGGGGGCGCGCCTGGCGCGCGAGCGCAACGCCGACGACGGCAGCGAAATCGCGCTCGCCCGGTTGCGCGAACAGCACGAGGCGGCGGCGGCCGAGCTTCGCGCGGCCGAGCGCCGCGGCGAAGAGCTGCGCGACGAGGTCGCCGAGCTGATGCGCGAGGCGGCCGCGATTCGCGGACGCCTGGGCGCGCTCGGCGGCGAACGCGCCGAACTCGAACAGCGCCGGCTCGGCGCCGACGAACAGCTCCCGCGACTCGAGCAGACGCTCGGCGCCGCGCGCGAGGCGCTCGCCGCGAGTGCAGCCGAGCTCGCCTCCGCCCGCTCCGCCATGGCCGATGCCGAGCATCGCGCCAACGCGGCGGGTGCGGGCGAGCGCGACGCGCGCGCCGCGCTCGACGCGAGCCTCGCCCGGCTCGCGCTGCTGCGCGAGGGACTCAGCGCGGCGCGTGCACGCGCCGAACGCGCTGCCCATCGCGCCGCCGCCGGCGGCGGCGCGGCCGAGCGCCTGCGCGTGGTCCTCGAATCGCTCAACGGCGATCGCCCGGCCGAGCCGCCGGCGATGCTCGCCGAGGTGGTGCGCGCGCCGGCCGCGATGCGCGCGGCGCTCGACGCCGCGCTCGGCAACGAGGCCGAGGCGGTGATCGTTGATTCGGCGCATCTGGCGGTCAAAGCGATCGACATTCTCAAGGAGTCCCGTGCCGGCCGCCTCAGCTTCATTCCCGAGCCCGGCGCGGTCGCCGACGCACATCCGGCGATCGAGGCGCCGGGAATCGCCGGGCGCCTGCTCGACATGCTCGAGGTCGAACCGCGCTTCCGCAACGTGGCCGAGGCGATGCTCGGGCACGTGCTGCTTGCCGACGACCTGCGCGCTGCGCTGGCCGCGAGCAATCTCAACGGTCACGGCACGCTGTTCGTCACGCGCGAGGGCGATCTGGTCGCGCCCGGCATAATGATCGCCGGCGGCAGTGCTGCGCCGGGCGAAGACGAGGGCGCTTGGTCAGCCGCGCCCGACCAGCGGGAGCTCGAGGCGGCCGCGGCGCGGGTCGCGGCGGCGGAGAGCGAAAGCGCCGCATTGCGCGCGGCCTTCGACGCGGCGCGCGCGGAGCTGGAGACCGCGCGGCGCGAGCTCGGCGATGCGCGCGAGGCGCTGGCGCGCGCCGAACACGCCCTGGGCGAACGCCGTGGCGCCGTCGAACGCGCCGAGAACGGGTCCGCTGCCGCGCGTAATCAAACCGAGCAGGCGCGCGCGCGGCTCGACGAAATCGCGCAGTGGTTTGCCGAATCCAACGCGCGGCTCGAAGAGCTGGCGCACGGCGAGGCCGCCGGGCGCGAGCGCTTGGCCGCGATGCGCGCCGAGATAGGCGCGCGCAAGACCCGCGCCGAGGAATCGGCGGGCGCGATGCTTGAGGCGGCCTCGCGGGTCGAGACGCGCCGGGCCAGGCTCGACGCGATCGAGCAGGAACTGAGACATCTGCGTCGTCTCGCCGACGAGCACGAGGCGCAAATCGTCAAGGATCGCGCCGCGCTCGCGCGCGTCGGCGAAGAGCGGGTCGAGCTCGCGCGCGAGCTCGAACAGCTCGCGCGCGACGCCGAGGCCGCGCGCGCGCGCACGGGCGAACTCGAGGCGGTCTCGGCCGAAATGCGAATCGCGTGTGAGCAGGCGGACGCCGAGCTGCAAAAACTCAAGGCTGAGCTGGACGAGACGCGCGGACGGGCCGAGGCGCTCGAGCGCGAAGCGATGGACTGCGCGCTCGGATGCGAGCGCGCGCGCACTCTGGCTACGGAGCTCGGGCGCAGCTTTGCGGAAAAATTCCAGACCGAGTTTGCCGCGGTCGAGAATGAGATGCGTGAGGCGCTGGCGCCGCGCGACGCAGTGGCCGACGAAGCGCGGCTTACCGAGTTGCGCGCCAAGGCCGAGCGTCTGGGCGAAGTCAATCTCGCCGCCGACAGCGAGGTCAAGGAGCTGGAAGAGCGCGCGAGCGTGCTCGGCCGCGAGCGCGCCGACCTCGAAGCGGCGGTCAAGGACCTGACGCAGACGATCCAGAAGCTCAATCGCGAGGCGCGCCGCCGCTTCAGCGAAACTTTCGAAGGTGCGGCGCGCAACTTCGCCGAGCTGTTCCCCAAGCTTCTGCGCGGCGGCAAGGGCCGGCTCGAACTGATGGCGGCCGAGGATGTGCTCGAGGCCGGGGTGAATATCCTGGTTCAGCCGCCGGGCAAAAAGGTCAAGGAGATCGGCCTGCTCTCGGGCGGCGAGAAAGCGCTGTGCGCGATGGCGCTGATATTCTCGCTCTTCCTGCTCAATCCGAGCCCGTTCTGCGTGATGGACGAGGTCGACGCGCCGCTCGACGAGTTCAGTCTGGCCGCGTTCACCGGCCTGGTCGGCGAACTCAAGGGCCGCTCGCAGTTCATCGTCATCACGCACAACCAGCGCACGATGCAGCGTGCGGATCAGATTCATGGCGTCACGATGGAACAGCCCGGCGTGTCGCGTCTGATCTCACTCGCCATCCCGCGCGCCGCGTAGCGCCCGGTTTCGGTTTCGATTCGGCGCGGCGATTGTTATGGTAAGGCATTGGGCTGCCGCATCGAAGAGCGGCGCGGTGCCTGAACCCGTTTCCGAGGCTAGCTCTCCGCGTGGCTGATTACCTGGACAAAATCATTTCCGGGCTTTCCTCCGGTCTGTCCGCCGCGGCCGACCGGCTGTCATCGCTCGAGCAGCTTTCGCTCGACCGCCTCGCGCGACTTTCGTTGATCGACAAACTGGCGCTGATCCTCCTCGCAAGCCAGGTCCTCCTCTTCATTGTCGCGTGTCTCATCGAATTCAGCGCGCGCAAGCGGCGCGGGTTCCGAGCCATCGAGCCCGTCGCGGCCGAGGAATTGCCCGAGGCGCCGGTCGAGGCTCCGACGAGCCCGCCCGTCGCGGCCGAGCCGCCGATCCATGCGCCACCGCCGCCATCGGCACCCCCACTCGAAGCCGAGCCATCGCGGCCGGCTGCCGAGCTGCCTGATCCGGGACCGAAGCCCGCGCCGGCGCCGGCCGCGCCACCCGCGCCCGCAGTGTCGCCATCCGCTGCTCCGACCGCCGGCGCGCCGCCGACCGTACCACCGCCGGAGCCTGCGGCCGGGTCGCCGACCGCTCCATCGGCTACGCCCGCGCCGCCCAAGGCGGCGCCGCGGATCGGGCTGGGACTGCGCCGCACGCGCGAGAATCTGCTCGCACGCGTGCGCGCGGCGATCACCGGCAGTGCCAAGCTCGACGAGATCTGCGAAGGGCTGGAAGAAGCGCTGGTTGCTGCCGATGTCGGTGTTCAAGCGAGCCTCAAGCTGGTCGAGGCGGTGCGCGCGCGAGTCGGCAACGGCGCGCGTCCGGACGCGATTCGCGAAGCGCTGAAGGGCGAAATTGCGCGGATGCTCACTGCGGCGGAACGCCCGCTGAACGCGCCGGCGTCGGGCCCGCTGGTCGTGATGCTGGCCGGGGTCAATGGCGTCGGCAAAACCACCACCGTGGCCAAGCTTGCGGCGCGGATGAAATCCGAGCGCGGCAACGTGATCGTGGCGGCCGCGGACACGTTCCGCGCGGCCGCGATTGAACAGCTCGAGGTCTGGTGCGGGCGGGTCGGGGTCGATCTGATCAAGCAGAAACAGGGATCGGACCCGGCGGCGGTCGCGTTCGACGCGGTCAAGGCCGCCATCGCGCGCGACGGCTCGACCGTGCTCATCGATACCGCCGGCCGGCTGCAGACCAAGGTCAATCTGATGGAAGAGCTGAAGAAGATAGCGCGCGTGGTCGGGCGCGAGTTGCCGGGAGCGCCGCACGAATGCTGGCTCGTGCTCGACGCCACCACCGGCCAGAATGCATTGAGCCAGGCGAAGATTTTCGGCGATTCGGTGCCGCTGACAGGCGTGGTGCTGGCAAAGCTCGACAGCACGGCCAAGGGCGGCGTTGTGGTGGCAATCGCCGAGCAGCTTAAGCTGCCGGTGCGATTCGTGGGAGTGGGAGAGAATGTCGAGGATTTACGCGCGTTTGACGCGCGCGAGTTCGTGGAAGCCCTGTTTTCCGACGACGAGGAACGCGCGGAGACCTCCAGCGGTTCTTATGCAGCTTGACAGGTTTGTTAATCCAAACTTAAAGTAAAGTGGAAAGTTTAGCCATCATGACACTTGAGGCGCTTAAGCAGCTTGACGAGAGAATCCAGGCGTCGGTCAATCGTATTCAGCAATTACAGAAGGAAAACGAGCAGTTGGCGAGACGGCTGGCTGAAAGTGAACAGCGTTTTAACGAAATCCAGGCCCGCTCCAATGCCGAGCGTCAGCAGCATGAGAACGAGCGCAACGAGATTAAAACCCGCATCGAGAAGATCCTCGCGCGCTTCGACGGACTCGAACTCGGCTGAGCGCGCCAACCGCATGCTGAGTCAGCCATGAAGGGTGTCAACGTCGAAATCATGGGTCAGACGCTGACCGTAATGAGCGATGGCGGCGATGAATGGGCCAGGGCTCTGGCGGCGACCGTCGATGAGAAGATAAGCTATATCCGCGCCAACAGCCGCGCCGTTAACTCGGTCAGCGTGGCAATTTTGGCGGCGCTGAATTTTGCAGACGAACTCGAACGGCTGAGGCGGGACCATCAGGCGTTAATCGACCAGATTGAAGCGTTGAATCGGCGGCTGTCCACGGTCACAGGCTCGTAGAGCGACGACGGCCGGGCGATTTTCAAGGAGACTTCGGGCCGGCGGGTTCGGGTAATGACGACGGGGGGACGGAGTAATTTTCTCCGACACAAGCGCGATGCGGCGCTCGACCATATAGGAACCCGATGTCGGTTCTCAATTGCATCTGGCGCGGCGGCGAGCCGCGTGAACCCATGGAGCCAGCAACGCCCGCGCGGCGTAGAACCTGTTCTCAGATGCTGCGGGCGATCGATCGCATAGCGCAACCGCCGAATTAGCCCGGACCCGCCGCCGCTTACGGCAGTGGCGGACGAAAAATCATACCTGCGCTCCGTCCTCTCCGACGCGCGCCTGAACCTGTCCGCCGCGCGCGCCGGCATCCTGTCGATGGACGTGCAACGGCGGCTGCTGGCGACCCCGCTCTATCTCGCAGCGGCCGAGATCGTCCTCTACGCGCCCTTTGACCGCGAAGTCGACACCGCCCTGGTTGCCGCCGACGTGCTCCGCTCGGGGCGGCGGCTGTCCTATCCGATTATTGACCGGCGGCATCGCCGGCTGAAATTCGGCGCGGTAACCGGCCTCGACCAGTTGCGGCCCGGCGCCTTTGGCATCCTCGAGCCGCCCGCGACCCGGGCGCGTGAAGCGCACGAGCTGGACGCGGCGCTGATCTGCGTACCCGGTCTCGCCTTCACCCCCGCCGGCGCGCGCCTGGGCCGCGGCGGCGGATATTACGACCGGCTAATCGCGGCGCTCCCCGCGCGGACGGTGACCGCCGGGCTTGGCTATTCGTTTCAGTTGCTTGACCGGCTGCCGCAGGAAATCAACGACCGGCGGCTGGATCTGATTGTGACCGAGTCCGCCGTTTACGCGGCCCGCAACGCGCCACCTGCGGCCGCGCAAACGGCGGACCAAGGAGGTTAACCAAGATGGGGCCGCTGACCGGAGTCCTGTTTCTGATAATCGGTGGCGTGATGATGCTTTATGCGGTGTACCTCGCCGGCCGGCGCAATAAAGGCGTCGACCTCGAGGCCACGCAGCGCGAAGCGCAGACGATTGTCGACGATGCCAAGACCAAGGCTGAACTGATCGTCAAGGAGGCGGAGCTAAAGGCCAAAGATCTGCTGGTCGAGGTGCGCGCGCAGGCCGAGCGCGAGGTGCGCGATCAGCACCGCGAACTCACCGCGCTCGAGAGCAAGCTGGCGGCGCGCGAGGAAGCGATCGATAAGCGGGCCGAGGCCTTCGAGCGGCGCGAGGGCGAGCTTGGCCGCCGCGAGCAGAATCTGCGCAACCGCGAGAAGGCGCTCGCCGACCGCGAAGCCGAACGCCAGGAGCTGATCGACGCGGCGCGCGCCAGGCTCGAGACGGTCGCCGGGCTGACCCGCGACGAGGCCCGCCGCCAGATCGTCGAGGAGATGACCGCGCAGGCGCGTCATGAGGCAGCGCGGCAGATTCGCGTGATCGAAGACGAGGCGCGCGAGGAATCCGACCGCCGCGCCAAGCGCATCGTCTCGATCGCCATCGAGCGCCTCGCCGGCGAATTCGTGACCGAGCGCACGGTCTCGGTGCTGGCCCTGCCCAACGATGAGATGAAGGGACGTATCATCGGGCGCGAGGGCCGCAATATCCGCGCGATCGAAGCCGCCACCGGCGTCGATATCATCATCGATGACACGCCCGAGGCGGTCGTGATCTCGTGTCACAACCCGATTCGGCGCGAAATCGCGCGCGTCTCCCTCGAGCGGCTGATTTCCGACGGCCGCATCCATCCCGGCCGCATCGAAGAGGTGGTGCGCAAGGCCGAGCAGGAGGTCGAAGAGTCAATTCGCGAGGCCGGCCAGCGCGCCATCATCGAGGTCGGCGTGCACGGCGTGCATCCCGAACTGGTCAAACTGCTCGGCATGCTCAAGTACCGTTACAGTTACGCGCAGAACGTGCTGATGCATTCGCTGGAGGCGGCGTTCCTGTGCGGGGCGATGGCGGCCGAGCTCGGCCTCAACGAAAAACAGGCGCGCCGCGCGGCGCTCCTGCACGATATCGGCAAGGCGCTGACCCACGAGGTCGAGGGCTCGCACGCGCTTATCGGCGCCGAGCTCGCGCGCAAGTACGGCGAATCGGCCAAGATCGTCAATGCCATCGCCGCGCACCACGAGGAAGTGAAGGCGGAGACCATCCTCGCGCCGCTGGTCGATGCGGCCGACGCGCTCAGCGGAGCGCGGCCGGGCGCCCGGCGCGAAGTGCTCGAGAGCTACGTCAAGCGCCTCGAAGACCTCGAGGCCATCGCCAAGTCCTTCAAGGGTGTCGAGAAGTGCTTCGCCGTACAGGCCGGACGCGAAATGCGCATCATCGTCGAGCCAGGACAGGTTTCCGACGACGACGCGACGCTGCTCGCGCGCGACGTGGCCAAGAAAATCGAAACCGACATGACCTACCCGGGCCAGATCCGGGTGACGGTGATTCGCGAGACCCGCGCCACGGAGCTCGCGCGCTAGCATTCCCCGCGGGCGGCGGCCGGCCTTGGCCCGTCGCCGCCCGCGGGTTATTATCGGCCTCAAGATGCCCACGACGCGCGAAGTCCTGCAGGCCACGATTGCCCTGGAACGGCGCAGCATGGCGCTGTACGCACGCCTGGCCAAGACCTTTTCCGGCAATCCGCGGCTGCACGAGTTCTGGTTCGGAATGGCGCGCGACGAGGCGCGCCATGTCGGCGCGCTCGACCTGGTGATGACCGTGCTCGACTTCGAGGGCGTGCTCGAGCGGCCGTGCCCGATTGCGCTCGACGACGCGACCATTGCGCGGCTCGGCGCGCTGCTCGAGCGCGGCTCGCGCCAGGCCCAGGCCGGGCTCAGCATCGAGCAGGCGCTCGCGCTCGCGCTCGAGGTCGAGGAGACCGAACTCGAGGACAAGGTCGGCGACCTGCTGAAAGCGCTGCAGCAGCGCGACGAGTACGAGCGCTGCATGCGGCTTTTGGTGCACGACCTGGGCGAGCTGAGCTACATGATCGAGCAGTACTGTGCCGACCCGGCGCTGCTCCAGCGCTGCGACGAGCTGGTGAACCATCACGCCGAGACGCTGCGGCGCTCGGCCGCGCGCTGAGCCGGTCCGCGCAAGGCGCGCCGCGCGCGCATGGACGCGCGCCCCCGAGGTCGGTTATAAGTTTAAGTTCGCGCGCGCTGAGGAGTAGCCGAATTGGCAAGGCACCTGACTCTGGATCAGGGGATTGGAGGTTCGAGTCCTCCCTCCTCAGCCAAAACGCTTCCGCGCGGCGCGGGCTGACGGCGATGGTCCCATCGTCTAGTGGTTAGGACACCGGCCTCTCACGTCGGGAACGCGGGTTCGACTCCCGCTGGGATCACCAAGCGAGCCGTCAGTTGGCCGCCACGGTCAGTCTCGCGTCTCTTCCTTCGAACTATTCGGTGATCTTAGACCGCGGCCAGGATTACGTGCGCCTGAATTTTGGCCACAATCTCGCCGCGGCCATGTTTGTCAGCAATCGCGGATGCGACGTAGTCGGTCGCGGACCCCAGTCCTTTCGCGTCTCGGGCTTCGATTTCGTTGCGCAGCAGAGTTCCCTGGCAATAGGCGACGGCGGGAACGCGCGGTGAGCGTGCGCGGCTTTGCTCGGCTATCGTATCGATCGCCACGCGGGAGAAGCCTGCTGCCTCGAGCTCGCTGCGGATCAGGGCCGTGTCGTGGTAACCGTGCGGCGTGCGCGCCAGAAAGCGCGGCGGATCGTCGGGAAAAATCTTTGCGAGCGCATTGGTCACGTCGTCCGCAAAAACGTTTTCCTCGATACGATCCCATACGTTGAATAGAAAATGTCCTCCGGGCTTCAGAACTCGCCGCGCCTCGCGATAGCCGGATACGCGGTCGGGAAAGAACATCGCACCGAATTGGCAGCAGACCAGATCGAAGCTCGCGTCCTCAAACGGGAGCGCCAGGGCGTCTGCCTGCCGCCACTCGATCCGGATGTCGCGAGGCTGTCGCGATGCGGCGTAGTCGAGCATCGGCTGGTTGAGGTCGGTCACGACATAGCGCGCGCCCCGAGGCAGCTCTGGCGCGATGGCGCGGGTAACGACGCCGCTGCCCGCGGCGGTTTCCAAAACCGAGCTCGGCGACAAGGATGCCGCGCGGCGCGCAATATCCGCCGCGTACGGCGCGAAAATCAGCGGCACCAGGTAGCGATCGTAGTTTTCCGGAATCGAGCCCGCAAACATCCTGTCCGTTTCCAGCATGTCCTGTCACTCGTTGCCCGATTGATGGTTCGCGCGGCTACCATACGAACGTATGGACTTCGGGTCAAAGCGCGAGCGGCGCTCGCGCCGCGCGGGCGGCTGAATTTTTCGCGTGGGGGATACGCGTCGCGCTGCTATAATACATGAAGGTTGCGGTTCAGCCCTTCGAGGCGCGCGATTCGAGCGGGGGATGAATCATGCGAACTTCCGGCGCGACGCCCGGACGATCGGCGGCGTTGATCGCCGAGGCTGAATCGCCCCTGGAGACACTCAAGATGAGCAGCTTGACGACAATTGACGCGGTCGGCCTCGTCGCCGATTGGCAGGCCGACGTGCGCGCCCGCTATGCCGACGAACCCGCCGTCACCGACGCGCGCGTCGGGGTTTTCTATTCGGCGGTCGAGATTTCGACCGGCGACGTGGGCGTCGCGTTCACCCCGCGCGATCTGAGCGACACGGTATGCTGCCCGAGGACCGCGGCGGGCGCGCCGCCGGCGGGTCGTCTGATCGGCCGCGGTGCATGGGAAATTTCGAACTACGCGCTGGCCCCGAGTCCGCTTCGGCGGGCGGTGGGGATCGCAACGTTGAACGCGCTGTCCGCCGCCTGCATCAACCGCTGCGGCCTGCCGGAGGGTCTGTCCCGCGAGAAGCTCGACGCGCTGGCGGCGGTCGAATTCAAGCCGAGCGATGAAGTCGTCATGGTCGGGTCCTTCGTGCCGTTCATCAAGGCATTGAGAGGCCGAGTGGCAAAGCTGCGGGTGATCGACAAGCATCCCGAAGCGCTTAAGCCTGACGAACGGAGCATGTGGGTGCCGCCGCAATCCGCCGCCGACGCGCTGGCGCGGGCGAGCGTCGCCATCGTCTCGGGTTCCGCGCTGGTGGAAGGCGGAATCGAGGAGTTGCTGGCCGCCGCCGCGCATGCGCGCATGCGCGTAATGGCGGGTCCGACGACTCCCGTCTGGCCCGGTCCGTTTTTCAAGCGCGGTATCGACGTACTGGGCGGAATCCGGGTCAGGAACGGCAGGCAGCTGCTCGACATCGTGGGGCAGGGCGGCTCCGGTTACTTTTTCGAGGAGGCGGTCGATAAGTTTTGCCTGCTCAGAGCGCCTGCCGCATTGTCTCTGCAGGAGAATTCATTATGACTCCCAAGGAATCGGAGACCGACGCTCGTGCGCTACGTCCGCACGCAGGGGGGCTGGTCGCGGTCAATCTGGCCGACGAGACGGCAAAACTCAGGCAGGCCAATCCCTCGCACGATCGTCAGTCGGTGAGCCTGGTCAAGGACGGGCCGCTCAACGTCCTGCTCATGACCCTTCGCAAAGGCGCTGAGTTGAAGGAGCATCGTACGCGCGGGCCGATCACCGTCCACGTGCTGTCCGGGACGATTCGGTTCAGCGCCGGAAGTCAACAGGTCACGCTGGCCGCCGGATGCATGCTCGCGCTGGATCGCGAGGTGGCGCACAGCGTGGCGGCGGTCGAAGACTCATCCGTGCTCCTGACCACCGCAATCGCATAACCGGCCCTTGAGCAGCGGCGGAACTCACGCCTGGGGCGCGGCGGCGGCAATCGAGCGCGAATGAGTTATCGGCTGTTCGTAATCGCGCGCGCGCTGCACGTGCTTTCGCTGGTCGTCTGGATTGGCGGCCTCGGCATGGTCACCACGGTGATTCTCCCGGCGCTGCGTCGACTCGATTCCAGCGCACAGCAGGCGTGGCTGTTCGATCGGGTTGAGCGGCGATTCCGTCCGCAGGCTCAGGTCGCGTGGGCGATCGTAGGCGCGAGCGGGCTCTATATGCTCGCGTGGCTGCGCGCCTGGGCCCGGCTGATTGATATCCGCTACTGGTGGATGGACGCGATGATCGCGCTGTGGCTGGCATTCGGCGCGGTCCTGTTCGTCGCCGAGCCATTGATACTCGGGCCGCGGCTGCGCGACGGAATGAATGCCGAGGTGCTGAGGAGATTCCAGATCCTGCACTGGGTGCTTCTGATCGTCAGTCTGTCGGTCATCGGCGTGGTTATCGCGGGAATTTACGGCGTGCTCTAAGCGCGCGAACGATCCCTTTGATGAGCGCATCCGAGCCCCGCGATCGTCTCGAGCAGGCAGCCTCCGCCAAGGCCGCTGCGGCGCACGGCCCGATCGCCCGGCTGATGGTTTGCGAGCATGCCCTGGCTGACCGACTGCTCGGCGAAGCCGCGCGCGGAAGCGTCGAGGCTTACCGGGAATTCCGTCAGCGCCTGCTCAGGCACATCCGCATCGAAGAGCGCTTGCTTCTGCCGGCGGCGGCGCGAAAGCGCGGCGGCGAAGCGCTCGCACTGGCGCGGCGATTGAGACTCGAGCACGGCGCGCTCGCGGCGTTGATGATGCTGCCGCCGCGGCGCGGCACGTTTCGCGCACTGAGCGCGGTGCTCAAGGCGCACAATCCGGTCGAAGAGAGCGCGGGCGGCGTTTATGAACAATGCGAGGCGCTTGCCGGCGCTGACGCCGACGCATTGCTCGTGCAATGCGAGCAGGTAAAACCCGTACCGGTGTCGCAGTGGAGCGACGATCCCAAAGCTTTGGGAGCGGCGCGCCGGGCGCTGGTCCGCGCCGGCTACGCCGCCTCACTGCTCGACGATGCGGAATGATCAATTTCACCGGGTCGCGCTTGCAGATCCTCGAAGCGGTGTAGGGAGATAAACAAAGCACGAAAATCTTTTGTCTTTGACTGCTTCCTTTCCTTACTGTCGCCTTATCGGATCGATTCTGTTCTTGTCTTGGCAAAACTTTGTCATTCGATGGCGATATTGTTTTGTCCCACTAGTACGACCATGTTTCTTCGTCCCTCGCTGTCCTACGGTTTCACATTGTTCTATGTTTCGCTCGCCTTCGGCTCCTTCCACTAATTGCCCGAGTTGAGCTTGACTATGGATTACTAGCTCTTGAACATGACGTGCAGACGCCGGCGGCGGCGCTCACCGTTGTTGTGAAGCAGCAGTTTCCGCGCATCTGATCGCCGCCACGTCGAGCACCGATCCGCATAAGGGGGGAGTCATGAAACGCACGCAGCTCGGTTCGCGCACAAGCACCTGACGATTGCTCACTAGGAGGCAGGGCGCGGCGGAAGGTCGCGGCCCCGCACTTTGGCTGACGGAGGCGCCTGCGGCTCCGTACCGGCGCCGCATACGTGCGCCAACCATCAGCAATCGCATCAGTACCGACAGCGAGGTGACGCGATGAGATCCGACCGCAAATCGAGCATCGCTGCATATGTCAGTCAATTACTGATCCTGGCGGCTGTTCTGGTTGTAAGTTCAACCGGCACGCGCGCCGCGGAACGAATGGTGTCCATCACCGCCCCGCACGCACATCAGGCCGTGTCGGGGATAACACCCATATCCGTTCGCTGTGGCGCGGAAGCGGCGCGGATCAATATTTACATCGACGGCAAATTTCTGGCCTCGGCGCCGCCATACAGTACCAATTGGGATACCCGCGAAGTGAGTAATGGGAAGCATCTCATTCTGGCCGAAGCCACAGTCAGCGGCAATTCAACGCAGGAGCCGCGTCCGTCATTTGTCATCGGCAGCGCGCAACGCTTCGTAAAGGTCAGGAATCATCGCGGCGACCCTACACCGAGACCTACGTTCACGCCGACCCCAATTCCGGATCCCACGGCCAGCCCGACCCCCGCTCCGACCAGCACGCCGGCGCCGACGCCGGTTCCCACGAGCTCGCCCTCGCCGGCGCCGTCGGTAACTCCACGGCCGACGCCCGTTCCGACGCCGAGTCCGACACGTTCACCGACACCGGTGCCCACTCCGCCGCCGACGCCGAGCCCGACGCGTTCACCGACACCGGTGCCGACCCCTTCGCCGGCGCCGACGCCGAGCCCGACACATTCGTCCACGCCAACGCCTTCGCCCACGCCGAGCGCCGGAGCGACGCCGACCGTCCTGAACTCGACGTTGACCATCACCAGCGCCAACAACGGGCAGACATTCAAGAATTACCGGATCAGCACCACGAGCGGCGACTGTGTTGACATCAACGGCGCGAGCAACGTGACGATCGAGAACTTCAACATCGGCCCGTGCGGCACCAACAACACCACCGGCTCCAGCAATGGAATACAGGTCCAGGGTGGGAGCGGCATCGGCATCTACGACAGCTACATACATGTCGAGAACCTGGCCTCGGACTGCTGCGACACGCACGACGGCATATTCATCATGAACGGGTCCAGCGACATCGTGCAGGGCAACGTGCTTGCGTTCAACGAGACCAATATCGAGATCGACGCCGCCTCTGCGGGCGTCGTGGTCAACGGCAACTTTCTGCTCAATCCGACCGGGCCGTTCCCGCGCGGTCAGCAGGTTCAGACCGGCGGTTCGAATATCACGGTCGAGAACAACCGCACGCTGAGTTGCCAAATCGGCGGTCCGGCGCACAGCGGCGTGGTGAAACCGTTGTATTGCAATGCGTCCACGCTCGCCGGTGCGGCCATCTCGATCGCCGCGGACCAGGAGGACGCGTTGAACTTTTACCAGGCCACCACCTTCACGGCTTCGGGCAACTGGGTCGAGGGCGGTGACAGCCCGAGCGGCCAGGGCATCCTGGTTGACTTCGGCAGCGACGGCGCGACCATCCAGAACAACATATTGAAGGATACCGGCCAGGGCTGTATCGGGCCCCTGTACGGCAGCGGCACCGTGTCCGGCAACAAGTGCCTGAGCATGACTGACATCGACGTCGATCAGAATGGCATTTACCCGTTCGGCAGCAGTTGCGGCACCTGGCACCTGAGCAACAACCGGATCAGCGTGCTGGGTTTCACCAGCGGTTCGGCCTGCAATCCGAACACCAACGCGTGCATGTTCAACAGCTACGGACAGGCGGGGAACTGCACGGTGATCGATAGCGGCGGCAATATCTATGACGACGACTATCCCGCGCCGGTCGGCGGTCCCGGGGCCGGGTCGGCCTACGCCGCGCTGAAGCCGATCACGACCACCAATCCGCCGCCGGCGATCCCGCCGCTGCCGAAGAACTGCGTAGCGAAGTCGCCGTACTCGACGCAGACTTCCAAGCCCGGGTGCTGACGATGCGAAGCGCGGGCGGGCGCTGAGGGGGGCGGCGCGCCGCCGAGCCGTCGCGCAGCTCGCGGCCCCGCAGCCGACGGTTGCGGGGCCGCGAGCAAACTCTGGCGGCCGCGTGAAAGCGTGCCTTTCGGACGATCCCGCGTGCCGTACTCAACGCCGCTTTCACCATTCACCATTCACCATTCACTATTCACTGCTCACTGTTCACTGTTCACTGTCCGGCGACAACCGCGATCATTTTGACGGTTCCGCGCGCGTCGAGTTCGAAAATCCGCAGGCTCGAAAATTCAATCGACAGCCGCACGGAGTTCGCTAAGGTTCGGCGATGCGGTCGCGCGATCCGCTCCAGCTTCCACTCTGCACGCGAGTTGCGGCGCGACCCGGGCCGGGCGCTCGGCTACGCCGTTTGCCGCATACGCGGCGCGCGGCTTCGCCCCGTCAGGTTTTGAGTTTTCCCGCCATTAGGGTTACCGTGCGTACGTCGGAAAATTGACATGCGATCGCAGAGCAACAGACCATGCGTGAGCCGGCCGGCGTAAGCATGCGGCGTGGGACCGCGTCGCCGATGCGTCGCGCCGACGGGCGTAACCGGAGAGCACGCTCGCGCATGTCGCTCGCGCTGATCGCGGCGAGCATTGCTTGCTGCGGCCTCGCGAGCGGCGCAACGACCCGGCATCATGAGAGTACGGGAAGTGATGCAGACGGCCGAAGTTCGACGGAACTCCGGTCAACTTTGACGCTGAGCGGCGCCAACGACGGGCAGATCTTCACCGGCTATCGAATCAGCACCGCCGCGGGCGACTGCGTGGATATCAGGGGCGCCCGCAACGTAACCTTTCGCAATTCCGACATCGGTCCGTGCGGCGGCCGCGGCATCTACATCGAAGGCGGTTCCGGCAACCGGATCTATGACAACTATATACATGTGGAAGGCGCCGCGCGCCGCTGCTGCGACACGCGCGACGGCATATTGATCCGCGACAGCGATTTCACCGTGATCCAGGGCAATGTCGTTGCCTACAGCGAAAGCAATATCGAGGTATTCGCCAACAACGTCGTCATCGCGGGCAACTTCCTGTTGAATCCGCAGGGCCCGTATCCGCGCGGACAGCAAATTCAGACCGGGGCCGGGACGAACATCACGATCGCCGACAATTTCCTCCTGAGCACGCGTGACGCGACTCTCGGTCCGGCGATCGGCACCGGCAGTACGGCACCGATACTGATGTCGCAAGGCGCCAGGAGCAGCCCGCCCGAGGACAGTATAAATATCTACACGACGCAGCATGTCCTCGTTCAAGGCAACTATGTCACCGGCGGACTCGATGCGACGTCGCCGAATTCCGGCGGAGCCCAGTCGCCGTCGGGCTGCGGGATCCTGGGAGCGGACGGCGACAAACGCACCGGCGCGAGCCATGTCACCATCAGGAACAATATCGTGGTGAACACCGGCCAATGCGGCATCGGCATCGGCACGGGCACCGATCAGACGGTAATCGGCAACCGGGTGCTCAACCTGAATCCGAACAGCGGCGGCAACAGCGCCATCTATGTGTGGAAGCAGTACCCGCCGCCGTGCGGCCCGGTTCTGCTCAGCGGCAACGTCGCTTCCGAGATCAAGCTGACAGGTTACGGCTCAGGCTTCTGGGACGGCGGAGGATGCGCTCCGGTCACCTGCGACGGCGTCAATACTAAGGTCAGCTCGTGCAACCTCTTCGACTATGGACCGGGCAGGGCGGCGCAACGGAAGTTGCTCGCGGATTCAGCCATCCGAATCGCTCCTGCGATTCCGCCGCGGCCCAGGGGATGCGCGGCAAAGTCGCCTTACTCGAATCAGAAATCGTTCGCGCCGTGCTGAGCGCCGACGGATCCGGATGAGAACGGCCACGGCTCTCGATGGCTCGAAACTGCTTGTGCGCAAGCTGACCGAGCGGCGCGTGTGGCAGAAACTGCTGCGCGAGCGACTCAACGAGCCGCTGCATCTCAACCTTGCCGCCGCCGTCGTCGCCGTCTTGGGCAATTACCGATCGAAGGTTGAATGGGATCTCATCGTTCGGCCGCACTACGCCTACGGCGTATTGCACGCGGCGGACCAGGCCCGCGCCGCGGGCCTTTCGGCGGTGACGGTAATCGAGTTCGGAGTCGCCAACGGCGAAGGTCTAATGAACCTGTGCGCACTGGCGCGGCGCACCGAGCAATGCACGGGAGTTCGCGTCAACGTTGTCGGATTCGACAGCGGAGTGGGCATGCCCGAGCCGCTCGACTATCGCGACCATCCGGAACTGTACGCACTGGGCGATTTCCCGATGGATCAGGCAAAGCTGAAACAGGCTCTGCCAGCGAATGCCGAACTGCGAATCGGCGCACTCGCCCAGACATTGGTCGCCTTCAACGCCGAAGAACATGCGCCGATAGGGTTCGCCTCCGTCGACGTTGACTACTATTCATCGACGCGGGAGGCCTTGCGGCTGTTCGCGGACGCCGATGCTTCGAAATACGTCGCCGTTCCGCTGCTCTATTTCGACGACATCATGTTCGAGACGCACAATGAATGGAGCGGTGAACTGCTGGCGATCAATGAATTCAATGCGCAACAGGCGAATCGTAAGATCGCCGTAGACCGGTTTCTGCCGACCCGCCGCATTTTCAGAAATGCGCGATGGCTCAGGCAGATTTATGTCCTGCACCTGTTCGATCATCCGTGGCGGAGCAGTTTGAAGCGCAGGCGCGAGGTGGCGGCGCTGGAAAATCGATACCTCTGAGCCCCGAGCGCGTGACCTCCAACGCCTCGCCGGGGGCGGCAAGGGTGGCTACTCGGCCGGATCGGGGAGCAAAAAAGGGGAGCATGGTCACCGAATTCATTTACGCCAATCCAACCTGGCTTTGGGGAGCGACCCTGGTCGCGATCTTTACCGCCGTTTCCTGCGGCGGGCTGCTGCTTTTCCACCGGCTTGTGCATGTCGATCTGCGCAGAGCGCACAACGATTTGGCCGGATTTATCTTCGCCGTCGTCGGAGTCATTTACGCGGTGCTGCTCGCGTTCATCGCGATCGCGACGTGGGAGTCATTTACCAAAGCGTCCGACATCGTCGAGAACGAATCGGATTTCGCCGGCGCCATCTATCTCGACGCGCGAGGATTGCCGCAGGCCAAGGGGCAGGCGATTCGCGATGCAGTCGCGCGCTACGTCAGCGTGGTGATCGAACAGGAATGGCCGCAACAGCGGACCGGCCGCATCCCGGATCAGGGATGGAAGCCGTTGCAGGAGCTGAATCGCGCGATCGCAACGTTGCAGCCGCAAAACGCCGGTGAGGCCGTCATCCAGGCGGAACTGTTCAAAACATGGAACGAACTGTACTTGACGCGAAGCAGCCGCCTTTCCGCCGTCGACGGACATATCCCGGACGTGCTCTGGTGGATCATTCTCTGCGGTGCGGCGATCACCACCGGCTATACCTTTCTCTTCGGCTTCGAAAGTTTCGGGATGCATCTGGCGATGACCGCGACTGTCGCAGTCTCGCTGGCGCTGGTAATCGTCCTGATAATCGCCGTCGACTGGCCGTTCAGGGGTGACGTCAGCATCAGTTCGGATCCTTTTATTGCGACTCAACGATCATGGGCGGCCATGGCTGTCAACGATAGCGCGGCTCACCCATGAAAAAACGCGTGCGGCGCCGCCGGCCGGACAAGGCGGTTGTCGCCGAGCGGCCTCGGTTGCGTCTTCTCGAGCGAATATCGATGCGCTTCGATGCAGTCAGGCGGTTAGAGGCGTTTGGCCGCGTCATCGCGGCCCGAGTTTGAACGTGCGGTTACGACGCTGCGCAATCAAAATTCCACCAACTCGCCGTTTTCGCGCCGAGCTGCGCGCCGGGTGAGCCGCGCTTTCGCGCACCGTCGGATTTAGCCTCGTCTCCAACCGTATGCTAAGAAATACTTCGTAGGCGGATCTTCGGCTCGGAGACACCATGGGCATGATAATGGGACATGACGCGGTCGGGAGCGAGTTCGCGCGCGAATCGAACGACGGCCAGATAGCCGTTCGCGCGCTGCTGTCGGCGATCGTCGATTCCTCCCATGATGCGATAGTCAGCAAGACACTGGACGGTATCATCACCTCGTGGAACGGCGGCGCGGAAGCAATGTTCGGCTACCGGGCCGCGGAAGTGATCGGGAAGTCCATCCGCCTGATCATACCGAGCGATCGCCAGGCCGAGGAGGACTATGTTCTGAGCCGGATCCGGCGCGGCTTGCGGGTGGATCATTTCGAGACCGTGCGGCAACGAAAGGACGGCAGCTTTCTCGACATCTCGCTGACCGTGTCACCGGTCAGAGGCGCGCAAGGAACGATCATCGGCGCGTCCAAGATCGCGCGCGATATAACTGAACGAAAGCGCTTCGAGCGCGAACGCGAGCAACTGCTGGCGCAGGAACAGACGGCGCGCATGCGCCTGAACGAAGCGCTCAAGGCGCGCGATCAATTTATTGCCGTGGCCGCGCATGAACTGCGCAATCCGCTCAACGTGCTCCATCTCACGCTGCAGCTCCTGCAGCGCGCCTGCCGCGATCCGCAGCGATCAGCGCAGGCGCTCGCGCTGGCCGAAAAATCGCAGCTTCACTTCGATCGCTTCGCCTCGCTCGTCGATCGGCTGCTCGACGTCGCGCGCGCGCGCTCCGGCAACCTCGACCTCTACCGGGAAGACCTCAGTCTGTCCGGGCTGCTGGTCGAGGTCGCGAGCAGATTCAAGGCTGAGCGACCGGACATTTTGATAACGGTCGAGACCGGCCCCGATATCCGTGGCTCGTGGGACAAATTGCGGATTGACCAGGCGCTCACCAACCTGATTTCCAACGCGGTCAAGTACGGCGGCGACAAACCAATCGCGATCGCGGCCGCGGCCGATGCCGGAGACGCGATGATAACCATCCGCGACCGGGGGATTGGCATTTCCGCGCCGGACCTGCCGCGGATTTTCGAGCTGTTCGAACGCGTCGCTCCCGGATCGGAGGGCGGAGGCTTCGGGATCGGTCTTTGGATAACCAGGCGGATCGTGGAGGCGCACGGCGGCACGCTGCGGGTCGAGAGCGAGCCCGGAGTCGGCTCGACGTTCACTGTAAGACTTCCAATGAACGCGCGGAGTACGGATTAGCTTTATGGTTTCCAGTGAAGAGGTAGTCCTCCTGCTCGAGGACGACGATGACGCCCGCACTCTGCTGGGCGAACTGCTCGAGAGCGAGGGGTACAAGGTGGTGAGCTTCGCCAACGGGGCGCAGGCGTTGAAATACCTCGAACATGCGGAGCTGCCGTGCCTGGTGATCCTCGACTTGCGCATGCCGGTGATGGACGGCGTGGAATTCCGCGCGATCATGCTCAAGGACCCGCGGCTATCGAGAATTCCCGCGATTGTAGTGACCGCGTTCGATCCGTCGGCGGCAGCCAATCTCGCGGTCCAGCGCGTGTTGAAAAAACCGGTCAACGTGCAGTCGCTGTTGCGCGTGGTCAGAGAATACTGCTGAGCGCCGAAGCGTGCTCTTCGCGATGCGCGGGCCCGTTGCAGGGCGGAGCCTGAAGGCGGCGGATGGCGCCGCGACCGCCCCGTGATGCGCCCCATCGTCAGGCTGCGCCAGACGCTGTTTGCCGCACGCAAGGTGCGGCTGCCGATCGCGCCCGGCGCCCGGGTGCTCGAGGTGGGAGGCGGCGACAGTCCTGCTCCGCGCGCCGACGTGCTGGTGGATTTCGCGCTCGAGCCGCGCGAGCGCCAGGGCGGCAGGATCCGGCGCGATGATCGTCCGCTGGTGTTGGCGCGGGGCGAGGCGCTGCCGTTTCGCGACAAATCCTTCGATTACGCGATCGCCTTTCACGTGCTCGAGCACAGCCCGCGGCCTGAAGCCTTTCTCGCCGAACTGGAGCGCGTGGCCGCGGCCGGCTATATCGAAACGCCCAGCTTCTGGTCGGAATGCGTGCGTCCGTTCACCTTCCATCGCATGCAGGTGGACGCCGTGGTTGACGCGGACGGCCCGATGCTGGTGATTCGCAAGAAGCCGGCGCCGGTGCCCGACACGGTCCTGTCGCGCGCCTTCGACCAGAGATTCAGCCGCGGCGAACTCGACGGAATCGATCCCGACGCCTGGGTGACGCGGTTTCATTGGAAGGATCGCATCCGCTACACCATCGTCAATCCGGAAATCGAAGCCGTATGGCCGGTCGAGACCGCGGTCAGCGACGATTTTAATCCGCGCACGCGCACGCGGCGGATGCTGATCGCGGCGGCCGCCGCGATATTCGCGATGCGCCGCCGGCTGCGGCGCCGCCGCCCGGGCAATCCGCGCGGCGTCTGACCCGGTTGGCGTGCGAGCGATGCGCGCGCGCCGGCGCCGTGCGGAGAGCCGCGGGGCTCAGGCCGGTGACGGTTTTTGCGCGCGGGCGACAAAGTCGAGAGCGGCGGAATTCATGCAGTAGCGCAGCCCGGTGGGCGGCGGGCCGTCGTTGAAGACATGGCCCAGGTGCGCGTCGCAGCGCGCGCACAACACTTCGGTGCGGTTCATGAAAAATGAGCGATCGCTCCTGGTGCGGACGTTGCGCGCGGCGATCGGCTGATAGAAGCTGGGCCATCCGGTGCCCGAATCGAACTTGGCCTGCGAGCTGAACAGCGCCGTCGCGCAGCAGATACATCGATAAAGTCCGAGGGCATGGTTTTCGTCGTAGCGGTTGTGGAAGGGCGGCTCGGTGCCCTTGCGACGGGTGACCTCGAATTGCTCCGCCGTCAGGAGCTTGCGCCATTGCGCGTCGGTCCTGACCACCTTGCGGACCGTGACGACACCCTTTTCGCGGCCGTCGTCAAAGAATTCAACGATCATGACCGTGTCCGTCGGGGCCGCAGCGTCGCCGGCCGCGCCCGCCGACCGCCCCAGGCCGCCCGCAAGTTCCCATGCCAGAGCGAACGGCGCTGCAAGCAGCAGGCAGGCGACGGTTCTGCGGCGGACAATCCTGCCGGGGATTTCCGCGTGGAGTCGTTGCGCGCCGCGCGTTTCGTCCTGCCGCATCGTTCGTACCGCAATCGCGGATGCCCCGCGCGTGCGAGGCGTTCCCACAACCACAAATTCTCTGCAATGCGTCGGAAGTTACAAGCGGCCCGCTCAGCGCCGCATGAGCGAGTATCCGCGCATCTGCCGGTCGAGGTATCGATGCAGCGATTCGACGCCCCAATCGCGCATGATCGTCGTCCATCCGCGCGCCGACTGCTGCTCGATTCGCCACTGCGACGTGCGCAGATTCACGTACACCATCCGGTCGCGCCCGATCGCGGCATTGCCCCGATAGCCGAAATGGCGCAGGGTGAGGCCGTAGCGCTCCAACAGGTCCTGCCAGTACACCCAGATCATGCGCGAGCCTGCGGCGGGCAAACCGGACGGAACGTCGTCGGGCCTGATCGCGTAACGGTCCATGAGCGCCTTGGCCAGCCGTTCGGCCGTATCCACTTCGGCATCCAACGCGCCATTGGCCGAGCTGACCTGCCGCAGCAGCGCGATCTTTCGCAGTGCGTCTTGGGCCCTCGGACTCACCCTAGCCCTCCCGAGTCGCCCGGACGCGTGCGCAGGGCCGCTGCGCGTTCAGGCGATGCTCAAAGCGGTCACTCGATGCAATTACGCAAAATCGTATTATTATCAGCTAATAAAGTCAATTAGAACTCAAAGCTATCTATATGAACGCCGTGGAGGAGCGATCTGAAACATTTTGCGACCAACCGTCGCGACTGACCGGAATGCAGGCGCTGACTATTTGAGTGGCGCGCGGCGCGGCGCTGGACGATAATCGCGGTCTTTCGTCAGCACGAGATAAAGGGAGACTCCCTTCGATGATTCTCAAAGTTGCCCGTCTCGGCCATCCGGTTTTACGCACACGCGCTCAGCCGGTCGCACCCGAGCAGATTGCCAGTTCCGAGTTTCAGCGCCTGCTCGACGACATGGTCGAGACGATGCGCGAATATACCGGAGTCGGTTTGGCCGGCCCCCAGGTGCATTTGCCATTGCGGGTCGCCGTGCTCGAGGTCGAGCACCATCCGCGCTACCCGGAGATGCCGCGTGTGCCGCTCACCTTCCTGATCAATCCTGAGTTCACGGTCATCGAGCACGAGCGGATCGAGCAATGGGAGGGATGCCTCAGCATCCCGGACCTGCGTGGCCGGGTGCCGCGTTTCAAGCAATTGCGCGTGACCGGCCTGGGCCGGCACGGCGAAGCGCTGGACTTCGTCGCGAGCGATTTTCATGCGCGGGTTGTGCAGCACGAGACTGATCATCTCAACGGCGAGGTATATTTGGATCGGATGGCCGACATGCGCTCGCTCGCGTTTCTCGCCGAATGGCAGCGCTTCGCGCTGCGGCCGGAGCCGGAAGAGTCATGACGCCGGCGCATGCGCGCGATTGTCGACGCGCTGCGGCTTCGCTCCGCGCTGCGGCGGCTTACTTGGGCGGGTAGGGCAGCTTGTCGGGGATCTTGCCGGTGAGCTTGGCCTGCTGGAGCGTTTTGGTCAGCAATTCGTTCTCCATGACCTGGCGCTGCTCCTCGGTCTGAACCTTGGCCAGCGCCGCATTGAGCTGATTGTTCTGATCCTGGAGCTGACTGATGCGCGCGGTAAGATCGTTGATTTGCGCCTGTTCCAGCCGATGCTGCGCCTGCTCCCGTTGATACCATTTCCATCCGATCGCCGCGGCGATTATCGCCACGACCACGGCGCCAACCAGGTAACGCATCGTCAGTCACATCGCGCGCAGGAGGCGCGGCCCTTTAGATATGCCGCCCGCGCGGATCCTGCGGCGGCGGCGGCGGACCGGCCTCCGCGATGCGCCCGGCGAGTTCGGCGGCGTCGACGATTCCCTTGGTCTCGAGCAGGCGCGTGAGCGCGCTCAGCCAGTGCCGGTAATAGTCCGGGCCGCCGACGGTCGCATGCCCGGCCGCTTCGGCCGCGCCGATTTCCGCGATCAGGCTCTGCTGAAACTCGGACCATGCGAACCGACCCGACTCGCACAGCGCCACCGCGACGGCGAAGGCGCGCGCTTCCCACGGCTCGCTGAACATGGCTTCGGGAGCCAGCGCGCGTGCCGTCGCAATCAGGTCGTCGGCGCGTGTTACGGACATCGAAAGCATCCTCCGACGCTTGTTACGCGGCAACCGCCGCTACTTGGCCGTCCGCGTCTGCCGGACCGGCCGGGCGGGAGACTTGGGCAGTCCGGTGCCGATCATCGAGTCGCGCGTGACCAGCTCGGCCAGCTCCTCCTCGCTCATGCCCTCGGAGCCGGCCGGCCGCTCGGGGATGACGAAGTAGCGCATCTCGGAACTCGAATCCCAGACGCGAACTTCCTTGTCGCGCACGTCGACGCCGAATTCCTCGAGCAGACCGCGCGGATCGCTCACCGCCCGCGCCCGATACGCCGTGCTCTTGTACCATACCGGCGGCAGCCCGAGCACCGACCACGGGTAACATGAGCAAAGCGTGCAGACCACGAGATGATGGACGCGCGGCGTGTTCTCGAGCACCATCATATGTTCGCCCTGCGGGCCGGGCGGATAGCCCAACTCCTCGATCGCGGCGGCGGCGTTGTCGAGCAGGCGCTTGCGGTAGGCGGGATCGGACCATGCGCGGGCGACCACGCGCGCGCCGTTGCGCGGACCGATACGCTGCTCGTAAGTGTCGATCAGCGCGTCGAGCGCCTGCGGATCGACGAGGCCCTTCTCGACCAGCAGCTGCTCGAGCGCCTTGACCCGCTGGGCCGGCTCGGAGAGCGGAGCATTGTGGTAATCATGGCCGTTGCTATGGTCGTGTCCGTCGCTCATCGCCTACGTCCTTTGCGCGCCAGAGTGCGCGAGCGCGCGGCGGGTTTGGCCGCCGGTTTGGATCGGCGCGCGGGCGCGGCTTTGGCTTTCGCCGGCGCTTTGGTCCGTGGGACGGCTCCGGCGGCGGCGCGATCGCGCTGCAGGTAATCCTCCCAGCAATCGAGGAACACGGGGGCGCGCTGGTTGGCGTCGGGTCCCCACAGTTCCGCGGCGGCGAACTCGACCGTGTAGACGTGCTGCGGTTTGCCGCCCCGGCCGTGCGCGTGCGTATCGGGAAAGACGAACACGCCCTGGTCGTGGCGCACCACGCCGCGCTTGCCGCGCGCGTAGCGCGGAAGCCTGGTGTGATGCTCGGGATTGAAGTTGCGCGCGATGACGCGGTCGCCGGACCGAAAGCCCGGTTGGTATTTTTTGTCGAAGCGCAGCTTGACCGCGGAGCGGTCAAACGAATCCACTCCGCCGCCGTCCGAGTGCTCGGGTGCGCGAGCCGCAGCCGGCGCCACGGCATGGCCGTTCTCGAGTTCCTCGCGTGTGACCACGCCCTTTTCCTCGAGGAGGGATTCGAGCGCGTGCAGCCACTTCTCGTAATATGTGGCGGCCAGGTACGCGGGCGGCGGCATGCGCTCGATGGCGCGGCGGAACTCATCCACGTTGCACACGCGCCGACCCATCGCGCTCAACGTCATCGCAAACACTCGCTTTTCCCAGTCGGCGTGGAATACCGGCTCGTTCGGCTCGCGCACCACCGGGCCGAAACCGTGCATGCCGCCGAGGTCGTGAACGCCGTTCATAGCTCGCGGGCGCCTCCCCACAATGCGCGTTTTTCGCGGATAGCTCCTGTACGCTAGGCTTGGGCGTTGCAGACAGTCAAGGCAGCGGGCACAAGACGGTGCTACGTCACAGCGGCCGGCTGCGAAGCTGTGAACGACCCGTTGAGGAGTTAAATGAAGCGAAGCTTTTTGATCGCGATGATGCTGGCGGCGGGTGCGGTAGCGGCACTGGGCGGATGCGTGCGCAGAGAAAGCGCCGCCGCCGCCTATTTCCCCTTGCAGACCGGGATGACCTGGACGTTTCGTTTCACCGCCTCGACCGGCGCGAGCGGTGAACTGACCACGGCCAATCTCGCGCCGCGCAAGATCTTCGGCTTCGACACCGTGCCGCAGCAGAACCTGGGCGGCGACCAGCCCTATACCGAGTTTTACGCCGACGACGGCGCGGGCATCCGCCACGTCGCGATCGACGAGAGCGAAGGGTTGCAATCGCGGCTGAGCGACCATTCGTACGTGATCAAGCAGCCGGTTCGGGCGGGCACCAGCTGGCGCGAGATCGATCGCACGTTCGACGGCACCATCTACAATGCGACCACCCGGATAGAGGCGCTCGCCGACACCGTCACCGTGCCGGCGGGGACCTATCGCAACTGCGTGCGTGTCCACAGCAACGGCATTGCGTCAACCCTCAAAGGAACGGCGCGTGCGCCGCACGATGTTAACGTGCGCGCGGTTACGGCCGGCGAAGACGTCAGCGTCGAGGACTACTACTGGCTCGCCCCCGGCGTCGGCCCGGTCAAAGCGACGCACGAGGAAACGCGCGGCGAGGGACCGATGACGCGGACCATCAGCTACAAGCTCGAACTGGAGTCACTGAAGCGCTGAGCCACGCGCATCAGGCCGCGCCGGACATCAGCAGACCAAGCCGCGCGGGGTCGCGCTCGCCGGGAGCGACCATGCGCAGCCGCCCGCGGCTCAGCACGGCGAGCCGCGAACAGAGCGCGTTCAGCTCATCGAGGTCGCTCGACAGCAGGATCACCGCTCCGCCCGCGGCAGCGAACGCGGTCAGCATGCGACGCACCTCGGCGGTCGCCGCCAGGTCGAGCCCGCGCGTAACGTTGTGCGCGACCAGCACCCGGGGGCGACTTTCGAGCGCGCGCGCGACGCATAGGCGCTGGCGGTTGCCGCCCGAGAGCGCGGCGGCGGGAATTTGCGGGCCTGGGGCGCGGATGCGAAACCGATGCAGAAGATCGGCGCACAGTGCCCGGGCGCGCCCCGCGCTCAGCCATCCGCAGTGCCCGCACGCGCGCGCGGCGAGCGCCGGTGCGAGCAGCAGGTTCTCCCACAGCGGCATCTCGAGGACGAGGCCGTCGAGGTCGCGATTTTCCGCGATCACGCCGATCGTTCCGCGGCCCGGTTGATCCGCGTCAGCGGCTGCGGCACGGATCGAGCCCGACGCCGGCGCGCGCACGCCGGCGATCGCCTCGACCAGTTCGCTCTGGCCGTTGCCTTCGATTCCCGCGATGCCGACAATCTCGCCGGCGGCGACGGCCAGGTCGACGCCGTCGAGCGCGCGCCATCTCCCGCGATCGACGACCAGCTTGTTGATTTCGAATACGGCCCCGCGCGCGCCGGTCGAAGGCGAGCGGCTCTCCATCGCGGCTGACGCCAGCTCGCCAATCATCAGGCGTGCCAGTTCGCTTTCGGTAAGCTCACCGCTCGCCCGCGATGCGACGACGCGGCCGCGGCGCAGCACGACGATGCGATCGGCGACGGCCAGCGCCTCGGCGAGTTTGTGGGTCACCAGGATGACGATTCGGCCCTCGCCGCGAAGCCGCCGCAGCAGCTCGAGAAATGCGGCGAGTTCACTCGGCGCGAGCAAACCGGTGGGCTCATCCAGCAGCAGCACCCGTGGGTTAAAGCTCAACGCGCGCAGCAGCTCCATCCGCACCCGCTCGGCCATCGAGCGATGCTCCAGCGTCGCACCGGGCGGGGGAAGGGCAAACCCGAGTTGCGCGGCCATGCGCGCGGCTTGCGCCGCCGTGTCCGCGAGGTCGACCGTGCAGCCGGCGCGCGTGCCGGCTGAGCCGCCGGCGCGGGACTCGCGGCCGAAGCCGCCCAGCGCCAGGTTTTCCTCCCAGCTCATGCGCTCGAACAGCATCGGGCTCTGATGCACCGCGGCGATTCCGGCCGCGAGCGCGGCTGCAGCCGAACCTGCGCGCAACGCCCGCCCGCCGAGCTCGATCGATCCCGCGTCGGGGCGGAGCCGCCCGGCGAGAATGTTGGTCAGCGTGCTCTTGCCTGCGCCGTTTTCGCCGAGCAGAGCAACGATCTCGCCCGGATGCGCGCTGAAATCGACGCGGTCAAGCGCGAGCAGCGGGCCGAAGCGGCGAGTGACATTGCGCGCGACAAGCATGGTCCGGGCGGAGCAGGGCCGGCTCAGGCGGGCGCGGGGCCATAGCGCGCGCGCACGTACTCGAGCGCCTCGTCGCGCGAGGCCAGCGCGCCGTCGAGCTGCTGATCCTCGACGTCCTTGAGGATCGATTTGAATTGCGGCCCGGGCGCGAAGCCCATCGCGATCAAATCGTCGCCGCCGACCAGGCGCGGCGGGCGGATCTCCTCGTGGCCGAGCTCGGCCAGCGCGCGCGCGCAGAAGTAGTAGAAGCCCAGGTTGGAGCTCGAGGCGAGCGCGTCCAGGCGCGAGAGCTCGAGCAGTTCGCCGAAGCCGTCCTCGGCGAGCATGCGCCTGAGTGTGGCGCGACGCATCCGCGGCGCCATCACCAGTCGCAGATGGTTGCGCACGAGGTAGGCGACGCGTTCCTGCACGAAGCGCGAGCGGCGCAGCCGGCGCAGCATCGCCTGCGCCATCTCGGCGCCCTTCTCCGTATGTCCGTAGAACGTCACCTTGTCGCCCTGTTCGGCGCGGCACGGGGGCTTGGCCACGTCGTGCAGCAGCACGCCGAAGGCGAGCGTCTCGGCGCAACCGGCCTCGAGCATCGAGAGCGCCAGCCAGGTGTGGCGGTACACGTCGCCCTCGGGGTGAAAATTCCGCGGCTGCGCGCAGCCGATCATCGGCGGCACCTCGGGCATCACGACTTCGAGCACGGCGCCGTCGCGCATCAGGTCAAGACCGCGCGCGGCGCGGCCGCTGGTCATAATCGCGGCGAGTTCCTCGCCCACGCGCTCGGCAGCAAGGTTGGCGACCCTGGGCGCCGCGCGGCGCATCGCGTGCCAGGTCGCCGATTCGATTTCGAAATTGAGTCGCGTGGCGAAGCGAATCGCGCGCAACACGCGCAGATGGTCCTCTTCGAAGCGCTCGGCGGCATTGCCGATCGCGCGAATCACGCCGGCGCGCAGGTCGCGCATCCCGCCGACCAGGTCGATCACGCGCTCGGTCGCCGGGTCGAAGTACATCCCGCCAATCGTGAAGTCGCGCCGGCGCGCATCCTCCTCGACCGTGCCGAAGCGCACGCTCGAGGGCCGCCGGCCGTCAACGTAGGGCGCGTCGGCGCGGAAGGTGGCGACCTCGAAGGCGTCGCCCGCGATCACCACGACGATCACGCCGAAGCGCGCGCCGACCGCGATCGTGTCCTCGAACAGGTCCTGCACGACTTCCGGCCGCGCGTCGGTGGCGACGTCGTAGTCCTTGGCCGGGACGCCGAGCATGCGATCGCGCACGCATCCGCCGGCCAGATAGGCGACGAAGCCGTTGGCACGCAGGCGCTCGATTATGGCCAGCGCCTTTTTTTCCTTTTCCGGCTTCATCGATTCTTCGCGGCCACATTCATCACGTTCATCTCGCGCAAACGCCCGATCGCACGCGATCGAATTTAATCTAATTCGCCGCGCGGCGCGCGGCCACATCGCGCATAATCTAGGGCAGGGGTGATGACGGGCGTCCGCTGTAGCTGCGGCGATAGACCCGAACCAGCGCTGCGAAAACGGCGATCACCGCCGGCCCGGCGAACAGCCCCAGCAGGCCGTAAACCTCGAGGCCGCCTGTGATACCGAAGAAGAGCGCAACCGCGGGCAAGCCCGTGTCCTTGCCGATCGTGAGCGGCTTGAGCAGATTGTCGATCAGGCCAACCACGATCACGCTCCACACCAGCAGCACCACGGCCCAGCCCCAGCCCGCGCCGATCCAGAGATAAATCACCGCCGGAATCCAGATGAAGGCGGTTCCGCCGAGCGGCAGCAAGCCCGCGGCACCGGAGGCGGCGCCGAGCAGCATGGCATTGGGCACTCCGGTTATGAGATAGCCAAGGCAGAGCAGCAGGCCCTCGAGCACCGCCGTCAGCATCAAGCCGCGCATGGTCGAGGACAGCATCACGCGCAGCGTCTCGAAGACCAGGGCCTTGTCCTCTTCCGGCAGCGGGGTCAGCGCGCGCACGAATTCGAAGTATTCTTCGCCGTCGCGCAGGAAGTAATAAAAGGTGAACAACATCAGAACCACGTCAATCGCGAAGGTCAGGAGGTTGCGCGCGAGCGTGGCCACGTTGGCGGTCATGTAGTTGCTCAAATAGGTGCTGGCTTTCGCCATCCAGTGACGGATGTCTTCGATGCGCAGCCCCTGTCCTTCGAGCCATGACTCGATCGAGGCGATGCTCTGAGAAAGAAAAGATGCGTGGAGCGCTCCGCTGCCGGCCTGCGCCAGGCCGCCCGCATGCAGATATTGCGCGAGCGAGACGCGCGTCGCCTCGAGCGCGAGCTTTCCGGAAAGCCATGCCGCCGGCATCACGATCGCAAGCGCGAGGGCCATCGTGATCAGCAACGCCGCGGCCGAGCGGCTGCGGATGAAGCGCAGCAGTTGCAGCAGGGCGGGATGCGCGATGAACGCGAGCAGCATGGCCCACGCGATCGGGACCAGGAACGGGCTGAGCAGCAGGTACAGCTCGTAGCCCATCACGGCCAGGAAGCCGAAAAAGAAAATATGTGCGATCCGCTCGCGATCCATGTCCGCCGGCGGCAGAGCTTAGCAAATGGAGACCGGCGCCGCTTGCAGCTATTTCAAACGTAAAAAATCGAAGCGCGGAGGCCCGATCTTGCAAAAGGGCCAATCGCACTTCGCCATCGCCCAGCAAATCGAGACGCGTCGGCGCGTTGAAATCCGGTTAAGATCGACAAGCCGCTGCGGCCGAAACTCGTCAGCCACGTCCAGGCAGACGGCGTATCCTGCCGCTCGGCACTTGCAGCAGTGGATAAATCGCTGACCTGACGCCGAGCGAGGATCACCATGCTTTGCGGGCGTTTGCTCTCCCGCTGTGCTTGCGCGCCCTTGGTTGCCCGGTTCTGCGATATCTGTTAGCGGATCGTGCTTGCGGCGCCTGGGCGTCGAGCGACCTTGCAGCAAAAGGCACGTAGCTCAGCGGGAGAGCACTTCCCTGACACGGAAGGGGTCGGCGGTTCAAACCCGCCCGTGCCTACCATCCTGTTCGGCGCTGAATTAGAATAGGCGCATGGGTTTTCCCGCTGATCGTCTTCGCGCCCCTCGCATGCATTCGTGCGCCCATTCATGATCCACTATCCCGGACCGAACGCCGTCGCTCTCCGGATGGCGCGGTGGGCGGCTCTCGCCGTCGCTTTCGCCCGCGAATGAGCGCCGCGCAGGTCACCGTATCGCTTAACGGCGAGCGCCGGAGCGTGCCGCGCGGCACGCCGGTGGGCGAAGTTCTCGGCGGCGCGCACGGCCGCGAAGTTATAGCTGCGCGGCTTAACGGCAAGCTGGTCGATCTCAGCCGCCCGATCGAAGATGACGCCACGCTGGAGCCGGTCAAGGCCGACAGCCGTGAGGGTCTGGACGTGCTGCGCCATTCAACCGCCCACTTGATGGCCCAGGCGGTGCAGAACCTGTACCCCGGCACGCAGGTAACGATCGGGCCGATGATCGAGGACGGTTTCTTTTACGATTTTGCGCCGCCCGTGCCATTCACGGCCGACGACCTGCCGAAGATCGAGTCGAAAATGCGCGAGTTGGCGAAGGCCAATTTCAAGGTCGAGCGGCTCGAGGTCCCGCGCGCGGAAGCGATCGAGCGCTTCGCGGCGATGGGCGAGCACTACAAGGTCGAAATCCTGAAGGGCATTCCCGACGAGCGCGTCTCGATCTATCGCCAGGGCGACTGGATGGACCTTTGTCGCGGACCGCACGTGCCGGCGACCGGATACATCCGCGCATTCAAGCTCACCAGCGTGGCCGGCGCGTACTGGCGCGGCGATGAGCGCAACGCGATGCTCTCGCGCATCTATGGCACATCGTTCGCGAGCAGGGAGGCGCTGGAGGAACATCTCAAGCTGCTCGAGCTTGCGCGGTCGCGCGACCATCGCAGGCTCGGCCGCGAGATGGGCCTGTTCGTGTTCGATGCGATCTCGCCCGGCTCGCCGTTTTTTCTGCCCAAGGGCGCGATCGTCTACAACGCGCTGGTCGATTACGTACGCCGCCTGTACCGCCGCTACGATTTCGAGGAAGTGATCACGCCGCAGGTCTTTCGCAACGAGCTGTGGCACACGTCGGGCCATTGGGACAATTTCCGCGAGAACATGTTCCTGACCGCCGACCGCGAGAGTGGCGAGACCGGCGAGGTGGACGCGAGCCCGGACGGATGGCGCAAGGGCTACGCGTTCAAGCCGATGAATTGCCCGGGGCACACCTTTGTGTACCGGGCGGAGAAGCGCTCCTACCGCGACCTGCCGCTGCGCATCGCGGATTTCGGTCGGCTCCATCGCGCCGAGCGCTCGGGAACGCTGCACGGGCTGACCCGGGTGCGCTCGATGGCGCAGGACGACGCGCATGTCTTCTGCACCGGCGCGCAGATCGGCGCGGAGATCGATCTGAACCTTCAGATGGTGCGCGATGTTTACCACGCATTGGGCTTCGAGCGGCTGGAATCCAAGGTCGCGACCATGCCCGAGAAGCACATGGGCAGCGAGGAGCTGTGGCGTACGAGCGAGGCGATTTTGGGCGAGGCGCTGACCCGAAACCGCCTCGCCTATGAGATCAATCCGGGCGAAGGCGCATTTTACGGACCGAAGATCGAGATCTACGTGCCCGACGCGCTCAAGCGGCGATGGCAGCTCGCGACCATCCAGCTCGATTACAACATGCCCGAGAAGTTCGGCCTGACCTTCACCAACGCTTCCGGCGCCGAGGAGCGGCCGGTGATGATCCATCGCGCGATCCTCGGCTCGCTCGAGCGCTTCATCGGCGTGCTGATCGAACACACCGGCGGAGTGCTGCCGTTCTGGCTCGCGCCGGAACAGGTGCGCGTGCTCTCGCTCAGCGAGAAAGTCGAGAGCTATGCGGCCGAGGTCGCGGCCATCCTCAAGCGCGAGGGCATGCGTGCGACGGCCGATCTGCGTAACGAAAAGCTGGGCTTCAAGGTGCGCGAGGCCGAGCTGGCCAAGGTCCCGTACATGGCGGTGGTCGGCGAGCGCGAGGCGGCAGCGCGCAGCGTATCGCTGCGGCTGTTGCGCGGGGCCAAGAGCGAAGCGATGACGCTTGAAAAACTCGTGGAGCTGCTCAAGAGTGAACCGTTGCCGGGCTGACAGATCGCGGTGGCGGTATGCAACCGTTTTCACGGCATTGCCGCCCAACCGGACAGGCGATTGCGGCGACAAGTCGGCTGGGATGCCGACGGAGGTGATTTATTCGTAGAGATTTTCGTACCCCGCCCTCGCGCGAACCGGCGATCCGGGTCAACAACCAGATTCGCGTGCCCGAAGTTCGAGTGATCGACGTGGACGGCCGCCAGGTCGGCATCCTGAGCACGCGCGATGCGATCCGGGTGGCCGAAAGCCGTGGCCTGGACCTGGTCGAGGTTGCGCCCACCGCTCAGCCGCCGGTCTGCCGCGTCACCGATTTCGACAAGTATCGCTACGCGCAGAAAAAGAAGACTCACGACTCCAAGCGCCATTCGACCGCCACCGCGATCAAAGAAGTCAAGATGGGGGCGCGCACCGAAAAGCACGACGTCGAGTTCAAGGTCAAACATATCCGGCGCTTTGTTGGCGAGGGCCAGCGTGTTAAGCTGTCGGTTTCGTTTCGCGGTCGGGAGATAACCCATCCCGAGCTCGGACGCACGTTGCTCGACTCGATCGTCGCCCAGGTGCAGGACATCGCGCAGGCCGACGGTCTGCCCCGGATGGAGGGGCGCAACATGTCGATCCTGCTGACGCCGCGCTGAATTACGAAGCGCACGCCCCGGCGTGCGCGCGACCCTGGAGCAGTAGCCGCCGATGGGCAAGTTGAAGACCAATCGCAGCGCCGCCAAGCGCTTCACGGTGAGCAAGACCGGCAAGGTCAAGCACAAGAAGGCCTACCTGCGCCACCTGTTGTCGTCCAAGGGACGCGCGCGCAAGCGTCATCTGCGCCGGCCCTCGACGCTCAATGCGACCGACGCGGCGACGATGCGCAGGCTGGTGCCTTATCTCTAGCCGCTTCCGCTTCGAACCGGGCGAAACCAACCAAGGAAGGAATTGACCGCCGATGCCTCGCGCCAAGGGTGGACCCAAAACGCGCCGCCGCCATAAGCGGCAGCTCAAGCTCGCCGCCGGCTTCACCGGCGGGCGCAAGCTCTATCGCCAGGCCCGCAGCACGCTCGAGCGCGGCCTGACTTACGCCTATCGCGACCGCAAGCAGAAGAAGCGCGACTTTCGCTCGCTCTGGATTGCGCGTATCAATGCGCTCGCGCGCGAGCACGGGCTGAGCTACAGCCGCATGATGGACGGGCTCAAAAAGGCCGGCGTGGAAATCGATCGCAAGCAGCTCGCGGTGCTGGCGCTCGAGCGCGACCGCCTGTTTGCGGAATTGGCCGCGATGGCCAAAAAGGCGCTCGAGGCGGCACAGGCGGCGGCTGCCTAGCCCGTCCGGCGGCGCGCTCGCAGGGGGACCATGTGGGTGCAGTCCACATGGTCTTTGTGTTTGATGCCGATGCGCTTGGCGCGGCGGCGAGACGCGGATGCAGCTCTCGGACCAGGTTTGACACTCGGATGAAAGAACAATTGGAGGCGCTGCGCGCGGGCGCGATGGCCCGGTTGGGCGACGACGCCGGTGCCGAAGAAATCGAGGCGGTGCGCGTCCGCGTGCTCGGGCGCGGCGGCGAGCTGACCGAAGTGATGCGCCGGATGCGCGAGGTGCCGGCCGAGGAACGTCCGGCGCTCGGCCAGCTCGTCAATCAGATCAAGCGCGAGCTCGAGGCGCGGATCGACGAGCTCCAGGAACGTCAGCGCGCGGCGGAACTCGCGCGTTCGCTCGGTGCCGCGCGCTTCGACGTAACGCTTCCCGGCGCGCGGGTGCCGCGCGGCCGGCTCCATCCGCTGACCCTGATGATGGAGCAGATGCTGGACATCTTCGCCTCGATGGGTTTCGAGATCGTGCCGACCCAGGACGTCGAGGACGATTTCCACAACTTCGAGGCGCTCAACTTTCCGCCCGACCATCCGGCGCGCGAGATGCAGGATACGTTTTTTCTGCCGGGCGGGATGCTGCTGCGCACGCATACCTCGAACGGCCAGATTCGGGTGATGGAGCAGCGCCGGCCGCCGCTGGCCGTGGTCTGTCCGGGCAACTGCTACCGGCGCGACGAGCTGAGCGTGCGGGCGTCGCCGATGTTCGCGCAGATCGAGGGCTTCATGGTCGATCGCGCCGGGCGCATCACGATGGCCCATCTCAAGGGCGTGCTGAGCGAGTTCGCGCGCGCGTTCTATGGACCGCGGACCGCAGTGCGCTTTCGCACGAGTTTCTTTCCGTTCACCGAGCCGAGCGCCGAAGTCGACATCAGTTGCCTCCTGTGCGGCGGCGCCGGATGCCGCGTGTGCAAGCAGAGCGGATGGACCGAGATACTCGGCTCCGGGATGATCCATCCCAACGTGTTGCGCAAGGTCGGTTACGATCCCGCCGAATACCAGGGCTTCGCGTTCGGAATGGGCGTCGAGCGGCAGGCGCTGCTCAAGCTCGGCGTCGACGACATGCGGCTGTTTTTCGAGAACGACCTGCGCTTTCTCGCCCAGTTTCCTTCGTTCGCTGCGCGCTCGTCGTCCGCCGTGCTGGCGGCAGCGGAAGGTGCGGACGCCGGGCAATCCGATTCGAGCCCACGCTCATGAAGCTGCCGCTTAGCTGGCTCGGCGAGTTTGTCGCGCTCGACGCCGATGTCGAGGAACTCTGCCGGCGCCTGACGCTCGCCGGCCTCGAGGTCGAGAACCTCGATCGCGTCGCGCCCGGCTTCAGCGACGTGTTTGTGGCGCGCGTGCTCAAGGTCGAGCGCCATCCCAACGCCGACCGGCTCAACCTGTGCGACGTGGATGCGGGAGCGGTGGGGCGTTTCAGCGTGGTTTGCGGCGCGCCCAACGTTCACGCCGGGATGATGGCGCCGTTCGCGCGAATCGGCGCACGGCTTATCGGGAGCGGGCACGGCGCGGGACGTCGAGCCGCCCTGGCCGACGCGCCGCCTCTGGAGGCAGCAGTCATCCGCGGCGTGCGCTCGGAGGGGATGCTCTGTTCCGAGCGCGAGCTGGGATTTTCGGAGGATCATGCGGGCATCCTGGCGCTGCCTGATGATGCGCCGGTGGGGGTGGAACTGGCTTCTTTCTTGCGCGCCGACGACACCGTGCTCGATATCGCGATCACGCCCAACCGCGGCGACTGCCTGTCGATCCTGGGCCTGGCGCGCGAGGTCGCCGCGCTCTTCGGCCTCAAGCTGAAAGCGCCGGCGGTGAAGGCGGCGATACTCAAGCCGCGCGGCGTTCGCGGCGGCGCTCACGGCGCCGACGATGAGGCCGGGCTCAAGGTGGAGATCCTCGCGCCCGAGTTGTGCCCGCATTACGCGGGCCTGCAAATCAGCGGAGTCAAAATTGCCCCTTCGCCGATCGCCATCCGGCGCCGGCTCGAACTGTGCGGGATGCGCGCGCTTAACAACGTGGTCGATGCGACCAATTACGCGATGCTCGAGCTGGGTCAGCCGCTGCATGCTTTCGACAGCCGCCGGATCGCCGCGCGCACGATCGTCGTGCGGCGCGCCGGGCAGGCGCCGGACGGCGCGCTCGACCGCGAGTTCATCACGCTCGACCACGTCAAGCGCACGCTCGCGCCGGACGATCTGCTGATAGCGGATCCGCAAAAGCCCCTGGCGATCGCCGGCATCATGGGCGGACTTGACTCGGAAGTGAGCCCGGAGACCACCGAGCTGGTGCTCGAGAGCGCCTACTTCGAAGCGATGGCCATCGCGCGCACGGCGCGGCGGCTGGGATTGCGCAGCGAGGCGAGTTATCGCTTCGAGCGCACGATCGACCGCGGCGGTCAGGTGCGAGCGCTGGCGCGAGTCGCCGAGCTAATCGTCGCAAACGGCGGCGGCCGGGTGGCCGCGCCGCTGGTCGATGCTGAGCCGCGACCCGCCTCCGCGCGTCAGGTGATGCTTGATTTGGGTGCGCTGAATTCGATTCTCGGCGTTGAGATTGCTGCAGCTGAGGTCCGCGGCCGGCTGCACGCGATCGGCGCGGAGGTCAAGTCGGGCGGTGCGCGCCGGCTGATCGTTACGCCCCCGTCGTTCCGGCCGGATTTGAGCGAAGCGGCCGATTTCGCCGAGGAAGTCGCGCGGCTCAGAGGCCTGGCTGAGATCCCGCCGACGCTGCCGTTGCGCGCCGTGACGCCGGCGGTGCCCAACGACTATCGCGGCTTTATCGGCGCCGCGCGCGAGGCGATGATCGGCGCCGGGCTTACCGAGCTGCGCACGATCGCGTTTATCGCGCCCGCGGATAATCGGCGCTATACCGGCACGGGCGGCGAGCCGGTCGGCGTTATCAATCCGCTCTCGGCTGAGTTGAGCGAGTTGCGCCTAAGCCTGGTACCAGGATTAATCGGCGCGCTGCGCTTCAATTTGAACCGCGAGGCCGTGGCCTTCCACGCCTTCGAGATCGGAAAGGTGTTTTCAATCGATGGCGGTGCGCCGCGCGAGCACGAGCGGTTGGCCGCGATCGGCTATGGCGACTATGCCCTGGGCGCGGTCGGCCAGCCCGCGACGGCGGCGAGCTTCTGGACGCTCAAAGGCGTGATCGAGCAATGGCTGAGCGCGATCGGTCTGGGCGCGCGCGTCGCGTTCGAGGCCGCGGCAGAGTCGGAGTACGCCTTTCTGCATCCGGGACGCGCCGCGCGAGTCATGTTTGACGGAAAAGCGATGGGCTATCTGGGCGAGCTGCATCCCGCCGAAGCGGCGCGAGTCGGGTTGAATCGTCCATGCGTGCTTACTGAACTTGACTTGGTTCATCTCCTTGCATATGGTTTTCTGCCGCGCCAAGAGGTCAGCGCTCCACCGCGTTTTCCGGCTGTCCGGCGCGACCTGGCTTTGGTCGTGGATGGAGGTGTTTCGGCGGCACGGGCAATTGCGGCGATTCGCGAGAGCGCCCCGCCATTGCTCGAAAGCGTCGAGGTCTTCGACGTGTATGAGGGCGAATCGATAGCGCCGGGCAAAAAAAGCATGGCGCTGGCATGTCGTTATCGCGGGAAAGATCGCACGCTCACGGATGAGGAGGTGAACCGCGCCCACGCAGAGCTGACTGAGCGGGTGCGGAGCGAGTTGGGTGCAGAGTTGCGGCAGTAGGAATCCCGTTCGGGGGATCCGGCTTGGGGGACGAAGCTGCGCAGAATATGACCAAGGCCGACCTCGTGGATCTAATCTACGAGCGCATAGGTTCGTCCAAGAAGGAAGCCTGCGAAATCGTGGAAGAGGTATTCAGGATCATCGAGGATTGCCTGCAGCGCGGGGAAAAGGTCAAGATTTCAGGCTTCGGCAGCTTCGTGGTCAATCACAAGCGCGCGCGGCGCGGGCGTAATCCGCAGACCGGCAGCGCCATCATCATCGATTCGCGCCGTGTGCTATCCTTCAAACCGAGCCAGGTTCTCAAGAGCCTGGTAGCCAACGGCACCAAGCGATCGGCATGACTTCCAACGCGCGCCCCGCGCGCTCATCGTCGCGCAAGCGCCCGCGCCCGCCGGCGGCGGAATCGGGCGGCGAACAGTTGATGAAAATCGGCGAGGCGGCCAAGGCACTTGGGGTCGAGGCCTACGTGCTGCGCTTCTGGGAAACGCAGTTTCCCTTCCTGCGCCCGCGCCATGCCCAGTCCAAGCATCGGTTCTATTCCGCGCAGGATCTGCGAACGCTCAGGATGATTAAGCGGCTCCTGCACGAGGAGCGTTTCACCATCGAGGGCGCGAAAAAGTACATCCGCGAGGTCGGGCTCGAACACGCGCTGAGCGGCAAACAGCCGCCCTCTCCCACCCACGGCGCGAGTAATGCCCGCGCCGGGAGCGGCGCCGGTCCCGCCGGCGGCGACAGCGCGCGGCGCGCCCTCGCCGAAGTGCGGCGCGAGCTGGAGTCGCTGCACAAGCTGCTCGAAAACTGAGCGTTCCGCGATAAGCGACAGGGACGGCCGCGAGGCCATCTCGCGATTTGCATCGCCGGTGCGCGGCGGATTCCCGCGCGCAGCGTCAGTCATCCTCGCTTGGGGGTTTGTCGGGCTTTTTGCTGGGCGCGCCGTCAGCGCGGGCCGCGACTCGATCGGTCGTGCGATCGATCAGATCGCGTACCGTGAGGCCGCCCAGCGTTGCCCGTTCGGCCTCGCGCAGGCGGCGCAGCATCGCGGCCACGCGGGCATCGGAGGGCGTGACGGTCGGCGCGTCGCCCCTCACGCAATCGACCACTTCTTCCAGGCCGATGCTCGAGGAGTCGCGCGCGAGGAACAGCCCGCGCTCGCCGTCCTCGGCCGCGTTTTCGATGACGATGCGGCCGCGCTCGAGCCGCCGCAGCACCTCGACCACGACCTCTTCGTCCACGGCGAGTTCGGCCGAGAGCGTCGCCGGCGTGACCGTGGCGCTGCGCCCGCGCATCCGCTCTCCGAGCCTGAGCGCGACCGCGAGCGCGACCGAGCGCTCGCTCATCGACCACGGGTCCGTGTACAGCGGCTCATCGCGGCGCTCGATCGCCGCGGTGATTTCGGCGCCCAGCAGCACGATCACCCAGGTCATGTAGATCCAGGTCAGCAGCAGGGGGACTGAAGCCAGCGCGCCGTAGATCGCGGCGTAGCTCGCGACCCCGTACTGGAAATAGATAAAAGCCCATTGTGCGAACTGGAGCAGGGTCGAGGCGACCAGCGAGCCGATGAGCGCGGCCTCGATACGCACGCGGCGGTTGGGAAAGAACACGTACAGGAAAAGGAAACCCGCCCAGATGGCGATGCTCGAGCTGATCCAGGCTGCGCCGCTGACGTAGCCCGAGTGGATGCCCGGCAGATGTTTGACCAGCACCCGGCGCACGCCGATCGCCCCGGCCAGCAGCACCGGCACCGCGAAGGTCATGCTCAGGTAATCGGCAAATTTGCGCGACAGCGTGCGTCCGCGCACCACGCGAAAAATATTGTTGAGCGCCTGTTCGACGGTCCCCAGCGTGAGCACGACCGTGACCAGCAGCGAGGCGGCGCCGATCGCGCCCAGGGTCCGGGCGTTCACGTTGGAGACGAAGGCCAGCAGGCGCTGGGTGATCTGGGGCGAACTGGCGCCGAGGAAGCGCTCGAGCAGCGGCCGAATCGATTCGGCGCCGCCCAGCCCGTTGAGCGCCGACAGTGCGACGGCAAGAATCGGCACGATCGACAGCCCCGCCGTGTAAGTCAGCGCCGAGGCCCACAGCAGCACATTGTCGCGCTGGAAACCGTCGGCGGCGCGCTCGAGCACGCCGGCGGCGCGTGATCGGAGCGCGCGGCTCAGCCGCGAATCGCGCGCATGCGCGCGCGCGAGCAACCCGGAGAGAAAACCCTGCGCCATGAGGTCACCGGTCCCGGCCGAGGTGTTAGCCGGATAACAAGCAAAGAAAATGCCGCTGAACTGTACTCATATTTCCGCCGGATGTGCAAAAAAAAGAACCGTGGGGCGGACGGCGCTCACGCGCCGTCCGCCCCCACTACCACACTCCCCTCAACCACCAAGGCTGCGGCCCGCGCGGGCCGTATGCCGGATGGGAGTTATCCCTGTTTTACTCGGAAGCCGTCCGATTATCAGCGAGCAATTCGCCGGAAGCCGCGCCAAGCGCCGCCGGCGCGGCGCTCGGCTGGGCTGCCGCCGCGCGGCGCGCGGCTGCCGTCGGCCTGCCAAGCGGCGTCAGCTGCAGTTCTTCCGCGCACTGCTCGACTACGCGGTAGGCGAGCTTGCCTGATTCTATTTCCTGGCTTATTGCGCACAGCACGCTGGCCATCGTAAGCGCCGTAAGCACCGCCGCCAGCACCGACAAGCCCATCGCGCCGGCCAGCATCGTGGTCCCGGCGGCGACGGCCAGGCCGATCCGACTCAATCGGCTCAGGCGCACGCGGACCGCGACATGATTCTTGAGCCGCGCGGCTTCATGCTCCTCGTCGGCGGTCTTGAACTCCAGCCGCGTCCACGGGTCCGGCCGTACCACGAGGTCGTAATCGTGCCAGCCCGCATCCGGCGCCACGGCAAGGCCGGCGCGCGAGAAGCGGCGCGCCACCCGCTCGAGCAGGCTCTCGCGCGTGGTCCACGCCTCGTTCCAGTAGGACAAGTGCAGGCTGCGACTCAGCGCGCGCAGCGAGGGGCGCTGGCGTGGCGGGTTCTCGAGGCTGACGCCGCCCGAGCGCATCCGCGTCTTCCAGCGAGTCCAGGTCCTCACCATCGGTCCGCTCCAGGCAAGATAGGCGACGAGCAGCCGCGACCCCGTCGAGTCGTGGCACGCTTCGAGCGGCGCCTGCCATGCATAATGAATCGCCCATAGCACGCTCACCGCCAGCATCGCCAGCGCCGGCAGCGGGGAAAATCCTGCCGCTCGCGAGAGAATCGCCGCCGCCGCAAACACCAGGTTCCATTCCAGCGTTTGCGGCAGAAAGTTCAGAATCCCCGGCACCTCGTCGCGCACCGTCTGCACATCCGCGGTGCGCCGCGTCCATCCGATCCGCCGGCGCATCGCTCCCGGAATAGTCGCGGCCAGGCCCGGGATGGTTCCGCGCCATTTGATTTGTCCAAGCGGGTTGAAGCGTTCGGGATATTTCAGATAGAGCGCGGCCTCGGCCCGGCCGTACCCGCGCTGCTGCCCGTAATACGCCTTTACCGTATTGCGGCGGAAGTGCCATACAAAGGCCGCGGGACAATAGCCCAGGCCGAATCCCGCGTCGAGCATCCGCCAGCAGATATCGACGTCGTCGCCCGCTGACGTGAACTGGGGATCGAACCCACCGATCGCGATCAGCGCCGTCTTGGTAAAGACCATGTTGCAGCCGGCCAGATGCTCGGCGCGATCATCCGCGACCAGCACGTGACACGGCGCGCCCGGCGCCGCCGCGACGCATCCCTCGACCCGGCCCTCTTCGTGCGGCGCGTAGTTGGGGCCGCCGCAGCCGTCGAAGTTGCCGTCGACCATCGCACGCACCATCAGGGTCAGCCAGTCCGGATCGACCACACAGTCGGAGTCGGTGTAGGCGACAATCTCGCCGCGCGCCGCGTACAGGCCGACATTGCGCGCGACGCTCAGCCCCTTGTTGGGCTGGCGGATCAGCCGGAACTCCGGAAATTCCATCGCGATCTCAGCCGTGCGGTCGCGCGAGCCGTCATCGACGACTATGACTTCGTAGTTCGGGTACTTGAGCCGGCGCAGCGATTCCATGCACGGCAGCATCGTGCGCTCGGCGTTGTAGGCGCAAATCACCACCGAGACCATCGGCGTGCGCGCCGGATGCGGCGGGCAGGTGCCGTTGAGCGAGATGAAGGCGCTGGTCTCCTCGGCGCTGAGCGGCCGCGCCTGAAACGGGTCGGTTAGCTTCGGGAGCGGATCGGCGGGAGCCGGCGGCGGGGCGACCACGCCGGCGGCGCCGACACCGAAGGCGGTCGTCACGAGCTCGTCCTGACCGGGATACGCGGCGGGAAATTCGATCACTACCGGCCGCGCCATCGCGAGATTGTGCAGTGCCACCACAAATGACGCCAGGTCGGCGGGTGCGAGACCGCCGGCTTCGGCGTAAAGGAAGTCTTCCGATCCGCTGGCGAGCGCGACCGTGGACGGGCGATGCTTGAGCGCCACCAGAGCTTCGGGGGCGCGCGCGTGAATCTCGCGCACGATACGCGCGAGCGCGCGCTGTGTCCGGCCGACCCCGCGCATCCGCAGCGCATCCGGCGCCACCGGGCAATCGACCAGGTAGCCGATGAGCGACGGATGATTGCGCCAGGTCCTGACCGTACGCATCACGGCGGCGGCGGCCTTGCGCACGCCCGCCGAATCCTCGAGCATCCCGGGATCGACCGCGATTTCGACCAATGCGTACAGCCCAGTATAAATCGCGAGATCGAGTACGCATTCCGCCTGCGCTTCGGTCAGCACGAGTGCGGTCGTGTGCCCGGCGTGCAGGCACTGCAGCCGATGCCGCAACATCAGGCGCGCGGCGAGATCGTTCGCCGCGCCGATGTCGCCAAGACGCGTCGCTTTGAGGAAGAATTTCTGACCGGCGCGGGAGAAGAACTTTCCCTGCGCGAGGATAGCCTGACGGGAGGAGTCGCCGGATAGCACGAGTCTTCCCAACAGCCAAAGCTGTGCCAGTTGAAAAATCCTTGCCGCACTTGCCTTCCGCGCCGGCCCCGGGGTTCACCATCAACGTATTGGGATGCCGCTTAACCCTTTTGCGACCCCGGCGCAACACGGAGCGGGAGTTGGCGCCGGCCCGGTTGCAATCCCGCAAGTGGGCCTTGTAGAAGGGAATTTTTGTCGGTGTTATAGATTGATCGGGTACATGGAGCAGTCATCCGACAAGCGGCACCGATCGCGCGATTCGGCTGCCCATCAGGGCAGCAGCGCGCAAGGCCGGCACACCCAGCCCGGCGCGCGCGGATCCGGCCGTCGCGCGCTCGTCGCGCACCGGCCCACCGACACACCGTTAAAGGCCACCCCCGAGGAACTGGCATCGATCCGCCAGCAGCTTGCCTCGATCGAGCAGGCGCTCTCGTCGCTCTTCGGCGCGGATTATCGCCGCGGCCCGGAAAGCGAACGCTCACGTCGCGCCGCCGCCGACGTTATCGATCGCCACTTCGACCGGATCGTTGCGGAATGGACCGCGGCGATTCGCGGAATGCTGGATGAGCGCTCGCTCAGGAAGTACCCGCACATCCCCGAGGACTGCGCCAACGCGCTCATCCGGTTTGTCGAAAACCTGCGCGACCGCGACAACCTGGGAACCTATGTCTATCTCCGCCGGCACTGCCAGGAGGGGATGCTGTCGCGGGTGCGGCCGTCCGAGTTCAACGTCCTGCACATCGCGCTCAAGCAGATCATCCTCAAGCGCGTGCACGCGGCGCTCAAAGGGCGGCCGCGCTGGGAAGGAGTGCGCGAGGCCGTGGTCGCGGCGGTGGACGAACGGCGCCTGATGGTCTCGCAGTTCTATATCGAGTCGCGCGAGCATGCGCTGCGCGTGTCGGAAGAGAAATACCGCACCACCATCGATCACGCGCCCGATCCGATGTACGAGATCGAGCCTGACACCTGGATCGTGCGCGGCGCCAACGCCGCGGCCGAGGCCATGTATCGGAGCATGCCCGACCATGATTCCCAGCCGCTGGTGGGCCGCAGACTGACCGAGCTGGGCCCGCCCGAGGATATTCCGCATATCCTGCATCACGTCGAGAAGGTGGTGCGCGAGGGTTCGGATCAGATCCGCGACTGGCCCGAGGCCGGGCACTATTTCGACGTCAACTCGGCGCTGATTTCGTTCGGCAAGGAGCGGTTCGTGCACATGATCCTGCACGACGTGACCCAGCGCCGCGAGATGCTCGATGAACTGCTGCGCACCGAACGCCTCGCCGCGGCCGGGACCTTCGCCGCGGGCGTCGCGCACGAGGTCAACAATCCGCTCGGCTCGATCTCGTCGCTGGTGCAGTCGCTGCTGCCGGACGAGACCGATCTTGCGCGGCGTACCACGCTGCACACGATCCTTTCGCAGATCACGCGCATTTCGACCACGCTCAAGGACCTGGTCAACTTCGCCCGCCCCTCGGCTTCGCAGCGCGGGCGCTTCGATCTCAACGAACTGGTGCGCGAGACCCTGCGACTGGTGGCGTACAACAGCCGCTTCCAGGGCATCAGTTTCGATCCGCAGCTCGCGGGCGATCTCAAGCCCGCGTACGCCGACAGCAACGAAATCCAGCAGGTGCTGATCAACCTGATCTTCAACGCCGCCGACGCCAGCCAGCATCGCGGCGGCACCATCCGGGTCGCCACCGAAAACCAGGCCGGTCACGACCACGGCGGGCAGACGAAGAAGGTCATGATGCGTGTTACCGACAGCGGCGTCGGCATCCCGCCCGAGAACCTGAGCCGCGTCTTCGATCCGTTCTTCACCACCAAGCCGGCAGGCGCCGGCGTCGGACTGGGGCTGTCGCTCTGCCAACGCATCATCCTGGCCAATTTGGGTACCATCCGCATCGACAGCGAAGTCGGCAGGGGCACGTCGGTGACGATCTGCCTGCCCACCTTCGATAGCGAGACGGCCACTGCCGCCGAGCTGGTGCCATGAGCGAAGCCGCCCCGCTTATCCGCGAGAGCCTCGCCGAGCGCGAGCACACGCCCGCCCCGCAGCGCGGCCCCTACCACATACTGGTGGTCGAAGATGAAGACCTGATGCGCGCGATCATCGCGCAGCTTCTGCGCAGCGAGGGGTACACGGTATTCGAGGCGCACGCGGCTGAGGCCGCGCTGGCCATCTTCGAGCGCGAAAAGGTCGATCTCGCGATAATCGACGTGAACCTCGGCGGCGGCGGCAGCGGCCTGGAACTGTTGAGCCGCGTGCGCGCGCTCGACGCCGAGGTGATGGGCATCATCGTGACCGCCTATCCGAGCGTCGAGTCCGCGGTGCACGCTCTCCACGAGGGTGCCTACGACTACATCACCAAGCCCTTCGCCAACGATCATCTCAAGGCGGTCGTGCGCAACGCGCTCGCGCAGAAGGCGCTGTTCCAGGAGAACCGCTTTCTGCGCCGCGAGCTGCGCGAGAAATACCGCTTCGAGAACATCATCGGCAAAAGCGACACCATCGAGCAGGTCTTCCGGGTAATGGAGAAGGTCGCGCGCACCGACTCGAGCGTGCTTATCACCGGCGAATCGGGTACCGGCAAGGAGCTGGTCGCACGCGCGATCCATTTCACCTCGGAGCGCGCGCACGCGCGCTTTCTGCCGATCAACTGCGGCGCACTGCCCGAAAATCTGCTCGAGAGCGAGCTATTCGGGTACAAGCGCGGCGCCTTCACCGGCGCCGGCCAGGACAAGGTCGGCCTGCTCAAGGCGGCGGACAAGGGCACGGTGCTGTTCGACGAGATTGGCGACATGCCGCTTGCGCTCCAGGTCAAGCTGCTGCGCGCGCTGCAGGAGCGCGAATGCTATCCGCTCGGATCCAACGACCCGGTGAGCTTCGACGTGCGCGTGCTCTGCGCGACCAATCGCAACCTCGAGCGCGAGGTCAAGGAGGGCCGCTTCCGCGAGGAGCTGCTCTATCGCATCAACGTGATCAACATCGCCATGCCTGCATTGCGCGAGCGGCGCGACGATATTGCGCTGCTCGCCAATCATTTCCTGCGCAAGTGCGAAAAGCAGCTCGGACGCACCGGGATGCGCTTTTCCAAGGGCGCGATGCGCCTGATGATGAGCTATGCATGGCCCGGCAACGTGCGCGAGCTGGAAAACAGCGTCGAGCGCGCCGCAATCCTGGCCGAGACCGACGTGCTCCACGCGCACGATCTGCCCGACAAGCTTTCCGACAAGTCAGTCACCGCGCCCGCCGCGAGCGACGGTCCGGGCATGACGCTCGAGGAGCTCGAGCGCGAGCATATCCGCCGCGTGCTGACCGAAGTGCAGGGCGACAAGGTCCGCGCTGCGCAGGCGCTCGGTATTCACCTGTCGACGCTCTATCGCAAGGTCCAGCGCTACCGGCTCGAGAACGTGGGAATGGGCGAGGGCGGGGGCCAGCCCGGCGCTGCACGCGGCGCTCCATAACGCGAGGCAGCTTTCAGGCAGGCCCGCAGTCAGCTTGCATCGTGGCTGGTAGGCCGGTAGCAATCGGCGTAATCACGCGATAGACTTGTTTTACAGCACGGCTCTCATCCCGCTGTGCGGAGACTACAATGGATATTTTCGCGCCATCTCATTTGTTGGTTTTGCTGGTGATCATTTTGATCATCTTTGGTCCAAGCAAGCTCGGCGACGTCGGCGGCGCGCTCGGCAAGGCGATCAAGGACTTCAAGCGGGCGATGAACGAGCCGGATGCGGCGGCACAGCAGGCGCAGAAGACTGCCGAGGCCAAGCCCGCGGCCGAGACTAATCCAGTCAAACCATCCTGATTGCTTCCTGTTTTGCGCCGGCGGCTTCCTGCCGCCGGCATTGCGGCGCTTGCAAACAGCGCCCGCTCTCCCCTAAAGCATCAACCACAGTCGCCCGGCGCGCGGCCGCGAGCCTGGCTCAGTGCTCCAGCGCCAGATGCGCTGATCTTAGGTATCGGAGAACCGGGGGAATTTGAAAACCGCTCGAATTCTGATCTGGACGGCGGTGGCGGCTGCCGGCGCTTACGGCCTCGGCTACATCGCGCTGGCCCGGGGTGAAAGCCGGCCGAGCGCGCTGTGGTTCGTGATAGCGGCGGTATGCATCTATGCGCTGGGTTATCGTTTCTATTCGCGCTTCATCGCGCGGCGCGTGCTCGAACTCGACGACAGCCATCCCACGCCCGCGGTCCGACTGAACAACGGCCGCGACTACGTGCCGACTCCGCGATGGATCACCTTCGGCCATCACTTCGCCGCCATCGCCGGGCCGGGGCCGCTGGTCGGCCCCGTACTGGCAGCGCAGTTCGGCTATTTACCATCGACATTGTGGATCGTGATCGGCGCGGTGCTCGGCGGTTGCGTTCAGGATTTCGTGATTCTCGGCTACTCGCTCAAGCGCGACGGCCGTTCACTGGGCAAGATGGCGCGCGACGAGATCGGCCCGGTCGGCGGCCTGGTCGCGCTCGTCGGCGTGCTGCTCATCATGGTCATCCTCATTGCCGTGCTTGGCGTGGTCGTGATCAACGCGATGAAGATGAGCACGTGGGCGACCTCGACCGTGGCGGCGACCGTGCCGATCGCGATGCTGGTCGGGCTGTACATGACCTACTTCCGTCCTGGCCGGATCCTCGAGGCGTCGGTGCTGGGCGTGGTGCTGATCCTGGCGGCCGTGCTGGGCGGCCGTTACGTGGGCGGCTTCTCGTGGGGACAGTGCTTCGCGATGGACGCGCCGCACCTGGCGCTGTGGATAATCGGCTACGGCTTCATGGCCTCGGTGCTGCCGATCTGGCTCCTGCTGGCGCCCCGGGATTATCTCTCCGCGTTCATCAAGATCGGGACCATCCTGGCGCTGGCGGCCGGCATCGTGGCGATGCATCCGGCGACGCTGATGCCGCCGCTGACGCGTTTCATCGACGGCAGCGGCCCGATTTTCGGCGGCAAGATTTTTCCTTTCGCCTTTATCACGGTCGCCTGCGGTGCGATTTCGGGGTTCCATTCGCTCATCTCCTCGGGCACCACGCCGAAGATGCTGGAGCGCGAGGGCGATGCCCGGATGGTCGGTTACGGATGCATGATGATGGAGTCGTTCGTGGCCGTGATGGCCATGATTGCGGCGATCATCGTCAAGCCGGGCATTTATTTCGCCGTCAACTCGCCCGCCGGCGTGGTCGGGACCGGCGCCGCGGCGTGCGAGAAGATTTCCGGATGGGGCTTCGCCGTGACCGACGCGGAAATGCGTTCGCTCGCGGCGTCGATCGGCGAGCAGACGCTCTATGCCCGTACGGGTGGGGCGCCTTCGCTGGCGGTGGGGATGGCGCATATCTTCGCGCATTCGCTCGGCGGACAGGCGGTGATCGCGCTCTGGTACCACTTCGCGATCATGTTCGAGGCGCTGTTCATCCTGAGCACGCTCGACGCCGGCACGCGCGTGGCGCGATTCATGTTGCAGGACCTGTTAGGGCAGCTTCATCCGGCGCTGGGTAACAGCGCCTCTTACGCCAATATCGTGACGACGTCGGCGCTGATCGTCGCGGCATGGGGCTACTTCCTCTATTTCGGCACGATCGATCCGCTCGGCGGCATCAACTCGCTGTGGCCGCTGTTCGGAATCGCCAACCAGATGCTGGCGACGATTGCGCTGTGCGTCGCGACCTCGGCGATGGTCCGACAGGGCAAGGGGCGCTACGCCTGGGTCACGCTGACGCCGCTTTGCTGGCTGGTGGCGGTTACGATGACTGCCGGAATGGAAAAGATCTTCAGCGCGGCGCCGAACGTCGGCTTTCTTGCCCATGCAGCGCAGCTCGCAGCCGAGCGCGAGCTGCCGACGACCACGGCCGCGCGCGCTGCCACGATCGAGCGGCTCATCTGGAACGACCGCGTGGACGCCGCAGTGACCGTGATTTTCATCGCCGTGGTCTGTGCGATCCTCGCCGATTCGCTTAGGGTGTGGCTGCGGCTCGGACTCGCCCGGCGGGCAGGCGCGCCGACGGAGTCGGTCGCCGCCTGATGTGTACCGGCGCGCGGCGCGGAGGCGGTTGCAAGCTCGCGTTCATGGTAATCTAATGATGGGGCAGCGGTTGGTTTGAAGAGGACTGCCCGCCGATGATAGCTGGGTCCTGCGCAAGGGAAGACCGCGAACCCCGCCAGGTCCGGAAGGAAGCAACGGTACCGGTTGACTCCCTGTGCCGCAGGGGTGCCTAGCTATCACTCGACGGGCAGTGTCGTGCTTGTCGCGCGGCTGCTCGGCGCGGAAATCGCGGACGACTCGGATATCCCATTGACCCGGATGCCTCCGACGACCGGAGATCGATGACCGAATATCGCTGATGGCTACCGATCCTGCATCGCACCTCGTGCTGGCGCGCAAATGGCGGCCGGAGCGCTTCGCCGAGCTGGTCGGCCAGGAGCACGTCACGCGCACGCTGGCGCAGGCGTTGCAAAGCGGCCGTATCGCGCACGCCTTTCTCTTCACCGGCATCCGCGGCGTCGGCAAGACTACCGCGGCGCGCATCCTCGCCCGCTGCCTCAACTGCGAAAAAGGGCCGACGCCCGAGCCGTGCGGCGAATGTGCGGCCTGTATCGAAATACGCGAGGGCCGTGCGCTAGACGTGGTCGAGATTGACGGCGCCACCTACCGGAAAATCGACGATGCGCGCGCGATCATCGAAAACCTGAGCTATCGGCCGGCGCGCGACCGCTTCAAGATCTACATCATCGACGAAGCCCATCAGCTCACCGATCAGGCCTTCAATGCGCTGTTGAAGACGCTCGAGGAGCCGCCGGCCCACGTCAAATTCATTCTCGCAACGACCGAGCCGCAGAAGATGCCGGAGACGATCCTCTCGCGCCTCCAGCGCTACGACTTTCGGCGCATCCCGCTCACCAACACGCTCGCCCGTCTCAAGGAGCTTGCCGCGCGCGAGCAGATCGAGGTCGAGGAAGCCGCGCTGCGCCTGCTCGCGCGTGAGGCGGGCGGCAGCATGCGCGACGCCGAGCGCATGCTCGAGACGGCGATCGCCGCGCTCGGCCGCGACATCACCGAGGGCGCGATCGCCGAATCGCTCGGCGTTGCGGGGCGCGGCGCGGTGTTCAAGCTCGCCGAGGCGATTCTGAATCGCGATGCGGCGGCGGCGCTCGGCGCGGTCCGCGAGCAGCATCGCCGCGGCGCCAACCTGGAATCGCTCGGGCGCGACCTGCTCGAGACGTTGCGCAACCTGACGGTCGCCAAATTGCCTGCGACCGATGAGCTGAATCCGCTGGCCGATCTGCCCGATCACGAGGCGACCGAGCTGCGGCGTATCGCCGAGCGTCCGAGCGCGCGCGACCTGATGCGCCTGTTCAAGCTGATGGCCGATGCGCAGGAGCAGATCATGCGCTCGCCATACCCCGATTTGCTGCTCGAGATGATCGTGGTGCGGATGGCGACGCTGGCGCCGGTGATGGACGCCGACGAGCTGCTGCGCGTGCTGGGCGGGACGGGCGGCACGCCCGCCCCGCCCAGCGCGGCGAGTGGCGGGGGCGCGGGGTCGGGCACGCGCGCGAGCGCGCGCGTGCCCGACCCCGCGCCCCCGTCACCGCCGCCCGCCACCGGCACGCGCCGCCTGCGCGTCGAAGGTGAGGTCAAGGCCGGTGCGCCGCTGCGGGCGATGCCGCCGCCGTCGGCGGCGGCATCGCCCGCAGCGCTCGGCCCGGGCGCGGCCCCAACCGCCGGCGCGGTGCCGTCCGGACTCGCCGGCGGCGACTTGCCCGAATTGCGCGAGCATATTCGCGCGCGCCGCGCCGCGCTCGCCGGCTTCATGGAGCAGGGCGCGGCGCTCGCGCTCGAGGGGGAAGTGCTGCGCGTCTTCCCGCGCAACGACATCTACATCCGCTATCTCAACGACAACCGCGCATCGATAGCCGAACTGGCGAGCGAACTCTACGGACGCAAGCTGCGTGTCGAAGTGTCGCTCGCGGCAGCGCCCCCTGATGCACGCGTGGCCAAGGTAGGCGGCGTGGCGGATACGGCGGCGGCCGCCCCGGCCGCCGCCGTATCCGCCGCCAACGGGTTGGCCGTTGGCGCGGAGCAGGGTGATATCGCCGCGGGCGAGAGCGGGCTGGCGTCACCCAATGGCGCGTCGACACCGGCTGCGGCCTCGGCACGAGCCGATGCCGAGCACGCGCCGGCGCGCGATCTCGTGTCGGATCGCCAGGCGCTTTATGCCGACCCGGTCGTGCGCCGGATTTTTGAAGAGTTCCAGGGCCGTCTGGTCGAGGTCCGCGAAATTCGCGAACCATCCGCGAAGCGAACCGCCCCTCCAGCCGGAATTCCGTCCGCGCCGGATCCGCTACCCAACAACGTCTCGGCGTCCCCGGCGATTCGGCGGCCGCCGCCACAGGAGTGATGCCGTGTCAGACGAATTCGACTTGTCCGCGATGCTGCGGCAGGCGCAGGCGCTGCAGGAAAAGCTCAAGCAATTGCAGAATGACGCGGCGGAGAAGACCGTCGAGGCCCAGGCGGGCGGCGGAATGGTCCGCGTGGTGGTTGACGGCGCGATGCGCGTGCGGCGAATCGAGATCGACCAGTCGATCGTCGCGTCAGGCGACAAGACAATGATGGAGGATCTCGTCGTCGTCGCGGTCAACGACGGGCTACGCCGCGCGCAGGAGATGGTCGCGCAGGAGATGGGCAAGCTCGGACCGATGGCCGGGATGGGTTTGCAGGGGCTTTTCGGCGGCGGGAGGTCTTAGCGCGAAAAGCATGCGCGCGCGGGATGCCGCAGCGCAGGTGCCGTGGAGAAGCAGCGCGCAGGCATTCGCGCGTAAGCGCAAAAGATGGCAGAGAACAATCTCAAGCGCGCCGACGGCCTGCCGCCCGCGATGATGCGCCTGGTGCGCGAGCTTTCCCGCCTGCCCGGCATCGGCGAGAAAACCGCATCGCGGCTCGCCTTCAACCTGCTTAACCGTCCGCGCGACGAGGTTATCGCGCTTGCCGAGGCGCTGCTCGAGATGAAGGAACGCGTGGGCCTCTGCTCGCAATGCTTTGCGCTCGCCGACGCGCCCCGCTGCCGCATTTGCGACGACCCCGAGCGCGAGCAGGACGTCATTTGCGTGGTCGAGGGCCCGGCCGACCTGATGGCGATCGAGCGCGCGCGGAGCTTCGGCGGCGTCTATCACGTGCTGCACGGCGCGGTCGCGCCGCTCGACGGAATCGGCCCCGACGACCTCAAGATGAAGGAACTGCTGATGCGCCTGGAGAGCCCGGCGGCGGTGCGCGAGGTCATCATCGCGACCAATGCGACGGTCGAAGGCGAGGCGACCGCGCTTTACCTGGCGCGGCTGCTCAAGCCGCTCGGGGTGAAGACTACTCGGCTCGCGCGCGGCCTGCCCGCGGGCGGCGACCTGGAATACAGCGACGCGGCGACGCTCTCGAGCGCGCTGACCAACCGGCGCGACGTCTAGCGGACGGCGGAATTTGCCGGCGCCGAGTCGGCCAAGTCCGCGCAACGGGCGAGGCGCTTTGGCGCGCGCCCGTTGAAAACTTGCAAGGCGCGCAAGCGCGGGGTTAGGCTGAACTCGAGTTGCGGTTCACAGACGACCCCGGCATTCGAGGCCGTGAAATTCTTTCAGCGGTCTGCGTACAGTGATCTCGCACGGATAACATTCTGAAAAAGGAAGGTACCTGACCATGGCATTCGAACTTCCCAAGCTGCCTTACGCGATGGATGCGCTGGCGCCGCATATTTCGCAGGAAACCCTCGAGTTCCATCACGGCAAGCATCACGCGACCTATGTCACCAATCTCAACAACCTGGTCAAGGGCGGCAAGTTCGAGAACGCGCCGCTCGAGCAGATCATCAAGGAGGCCGGTCCCGGCGGTCTGTTCAACAATGCTGCGCAGCATTTCAATCACAGTTTCTACTGGACCTCGATGAAGCCGCGCGGCGGCGGCGAACCCGGCGGCAAGGTCGCCGACGGCATCAAGAAGGCCTTCGGCGACTTCGCGGCATTCAAGAAAAAATTCTCCGATGCGGCGACGACGCATTTCGGCAGCGGATGGGCCTGGCTGGTGCAGAAGAGCGACGGCGCGCTCGACGTGATCGCGACCCATGACGCGGATTCCCCGGTCGCCCACGGCATCAGGCCGATCCTGACCTGCGACGTGTGGGAGCACGCCTATTACATCGACTACCGCAACGCACGCGCCAAGTACGTCGAGGCGTGGTGGAACCTGGTCAACTGGGATTTTGCCAACTCCAACCTGAAATAGCGCGCACAGACGCTGTCGGTGTTCCCGGACCCGTCCGCGAGGTCGCCGGCATTCTGCGCGAGTGAGCATCGCAGGGGAGGGCTCGACTATGGAGTTGCTGGAGAACCGCGTCGCGATCGTGACCGGCGGATCGGGCGCGCTGGGCCGCGCCGTGGTCGAGCAGTTCCTCATTGCCGGCGCGCGCGTCGCCGTGCCGTTCATCATCGACGCCGAGGTGCCGCTGTTGGAGCAGCGCCTCGGCGGGCGCTTTCCCTCTTCGCAGATTCTGCTGCGCAAATGCGATGTAGGGGTGGAGGACCAGGTCGCAAAGCTGGTCGATCAGGTAGTGCGGGAGTTCGGCAAACTCGACATCCTGGTCAACCTGGTCGGCGGATTCTGGGGCGGCAAGCCAATCGCCGAGACGTCGCTCGACGAATGGCAATCGATGTTCGATCTCAATTTGAAGCCGACCTTTCTCAGTTGCCGCGCGGCCGTGCCCGCGATGAAGCGCAACGGTTACGGGCGCATCGTGTCGGTCAGTTCGCGCAGCGGCCTGACCGGTGCGGGCGACTTTGCCGCTTACGCGATCGCCAAGGGCGCGATCAAAACGTTCACCGCTTCTTTGGCCGAGGAAGTTCTGGCGGACAATATCCTGGTCAACGCAATCGCGCCGAGCACGATCGACACCGAAGCCAACCGCAAGGCGATGCCCAGGGCGAAGCACGAGAACTGGGTCAAACCCGAAGATATCGCGCGAACCATCGCCTATCTCTGTTCCGAAGATTGCCGCGTAACCTCGGGCGCGGTCGTGCCCGTGTACGGAAAAGCCTGACGCCCGCGCGCGATCAGATCTGATACATCGCGACCGACTTGCGCCGCTGCGCCAGCGACTGCAGCGACGCGCGGCGCAGCACGCCTATCACCGATTCGCGCACCTCGCGCCAGACCTCGCGCATCGGACATCCGCTGTCGCGCGTGCACAGCGTATTCGCGCCGTCTTCGAGGCACTCGACCGGCGTGTAGTCGCCCTCGATGACCTCGACCACGTCCGCCATCGTGATACGTGCCGGCGCCCGCGCGAGCATGTAGCCGCCGCTCGGACCCTTTTGGCTCAGAACGAGGCCGCCGCGCTTGAGTTCGATTAGCAAACGCCGCAGGTAGTTCTCGGGCACGCTCTGGGCCGCCGCTATCTCCTCGACCCGCAGCGGTTGCGCGGTTGGGTAACGGTCGGCCAGCATCAGGAGCGCCTTGAGCGAATAGTCGACGCCGACGCCGAATCTCATAGGAACCCTCGATACATTTCTATCATGAACCGACGCTGCGGCGAATAAGAAACTCATTAACTCATTTAATTATTTGACTTATTCTATCTCTTAAGTCATTTTTTGTCGGACGGAGCTTTGAATTTGGAGACCGCTAGCCGAGCGGCAGCAGACGATTCAGAGGCAGCATCAGTATGAGCAAAGAAATTCGCCTGAACGCTTTTGACATGAACTGCGTGGTTCACCAGTCGGCCGGCCTGTGGACGCATCCGCGCGATCGCGCGGTCGAGTACTCGACGCTCGAGTATTGGACCGAGCTTGCGCAGATCCTGGAGCGCGGCTTCTTCGATGGGCTGTTCATCGCCGATGTTCTCGGGGTTTACGACGTGTACGGCGGCAACGCCCGGACCGCACTCAGCCAGGCCATCCAGGTGCCGCTGAACGACCCGGTGCTGGTGATCCCGCCGATGGCGGCGGTGACGAAGCATCTCGGCTTCGGCGTGACCTGCACGCTCTCATTCGAGCCGCCATATCCGTTCGCGCGGCGGATGTCCACGCTCGACCATCTCACGCGCGGACGCGTGGGATGGAACATCGTGACCGGCTATCTCAACAGCGCCGCCAAGGGCGTGGGGATGAACGCGCAGAATGCGCACGATCTGCGCTACGACATCGCCGACGAGTACATGGAAGTGATGTACAAGCTGTGGGAGGGGAGCTGGGAGGACGATGCGGTGGTGCGGGATCGCGCGCGACGCATCTTTGCCCAGCCTGAGAAGATCCACAAAATTCATCATCAGGGCGAGAATTACCGCGTCGAGGCGATTCACCTATGCGAGCCGTCGCCGCAGCGCACGCCGGTGCTCTACCAGGCGGGGGCCTCGGATCGCGGGCGCGACTTCGCCGCGCGCCATGCGGAATGCGTCTTCCTGCTGGGACCGTCCAAACAGGTGGTTGCGCCGCGTGTCGCCGATATTCGTGCGCGCGCGGCGCGCTACGGGCGCAACCCGGCTGAGATCCTGATCTTCACCCTGATGACCGCGATCGTGGGCCGGACCGAGGCCGAGGCCAGGGCGAAGTTCGAGGATTATCGGAGCCACATCAGCCATGCCGGAGCCCTGACGTTGTTTTCGGGATGGACCGGGATCGATTTTTCGCGCTACGCGCTCGACGACCCGATTCGTTATCTCAAGAACGACGCGATCAACTCGGCGGTCGAGGCCTTCACCTCGGCCGATCCCAATCGCACCTGGACCGTGCGCGAGATCGCCGAATTCGTCGGCATCGGCGGCATGGGTCCGATCCTGGTCGGTTCGGCCGAACAAGTCGCCGACGAGCTTCAGTCGTGGATGGAAGCGACGGATATCGACGGCTTCAACCTATGCTACGCCGTGACGCCCGAGAGCTTCAGCGACTTCGTCGAGTTGGTGGTGCCTGAACTCCAGCGCCGCGGCGTTTACAAGCGGCAGTATCGCGAGGGCACGCTGCGCGAGAAGCTATACGGAGCCGGACGCGCGCGTCTGCCGGAAAACCATCCCGCGCACGCTTATCGTCCGCATACCGGCTCGCGCCAGCACAACGCCGCGGTGGCGGCGGCGCTTTCGGCCGCGGCGCCCGCGCAATCGTGAGCGCAGCATCCAGCATCGTTTCGGAGGTCGCGATGGAATCGCAGTGGTCAGCGGATTCTTCCGTCAATGGGCAGTCCGTCAATGAGCATTCAGGCGAGAAGCGGGCGGGCAGCGCGCGCACGCCGGCGCCCGCCCCGGCACGGCCCGCGACAGCCGCGCACGTGATTCGCGATGACCGCGAGGCGATCGACATCGCGCATCGGCTCGCGCAGGAATTCGCGCGCGGGGCGTCGGAGCGCGACCGCGTGCGCCGCCTGCCGCTGAGCGAGCTTGATCGGTTCTCGCAAAGCGGGCTGTGGGGAATCAACGTGCCGCGCGCCTACGGCGGCGCGGAGGTTTCCTACGTCACACTGACCGAGGTGATCAAGATAATTTCGGCCGCCGATCCGTCGATCGGCCAGATCCCGCAGAACCATTTTGCGGTGCTCGACATGATCCGCCTCGCCGCCGGCGAGGAGCAGCGGCGCCACTTCTTCGCCGAGGCGCTCCATGGTGTGCGTCTGGGCAACGCCTTTGCCGAATCGGGAAGCAAAAACGCGGGCGAATTCCGCACGCGCATAGCACAAAGCGGCGATGGGTTCGTCGTCAACGGGCGCAAGTTCTACTGCAGCGGCGCGCTGCTGGCGCATCTGGTGCCGGTCGCGGCGACCGACGAGTCGGGCCGGCTACAAATCGCTATTGTCGAGCGCGATGCGCCCGGCCTGACCATCATCGACGATTGGTCGAGCTTCGGGCAGCGCACCACGGCAAGCGGGACGGTACTGCTGGAGAACGTCGTGGTGCCCCTCAGCCATGTATTCCCAGCGTATCTCGCTTACGATCGCCCCACCGCCAACGGTCCGGTATGCCAGATCATCCAGGCTGCGATCGATGCCGGCATCGCACGCGCGGCAATTGCGGACACGATTCATTTCGTGCGCAATTACGCCCGGCCCTGGATCGATAGCGGCCAGGAGCATGGCTACGAGGACGTTCACACCATCGCGCGCGTTGGCGACCTGCAGATTCGCCAGCATGCGGCCGAGGCGCTGCTCGAGCGCGCGGGCCGGTTCGTCGATGCGGCGATCGCGGAGCCTGACGAGGAAAGCGTGGCGGCGGCCTCAATCGCGGTGGCCGAGGCCAAGGCGCTTACGACGGAGAGCGCGATTGCGGCGAGCAATCGCCTGTTCGAGCTGGCCGGGACGCGCGCCACGCTGGACGAGCACAACCTGGACCGGCACTGGCGCAATGCGCGCACGCATACGCTGCACGATCCGGTGCGATGGAAATATCACGCGGTCGGCAACTATTACCTGAACAATATAAAGCCGCCGCGCCACGCCTGGATTTGAGCGCCGCGCTATCGCGCAGGCGGATTGTATCGGGGGAAGCGCGCCCGCCGTGGAATCCGCTATGGGTTGCTGAAGCTGTCGGCCAGGTCGGCCAATTCCGGGATGCGATAGCGTTCACCGCTGTACGCCTTGTACATCAGGAAGATCCACATAATCGCCAGCAGGAGATTGACGATCTCGAGCAGCGCGGAAAGCAGGCGGCCGAGCCCGAACGGCAGCACGGCGATGAACACGCCGAGCACCACGTTGATCACGATCACTGCGAGCGAGAACGCGATCGACTGGCGCGCGTGGAAGCGCACGAACTCGTCCTTGTCGTACGGCTCGAGATACAGGAACAGGATTCCGGTGACGAGTCCCAGCAGGTAGGTAGCGGCTGCGACCACCTGGTTTTGCGGCGTGACGCTGCTGCTGCTCTGAACGTCCATCGTACTACACCTCCTGCAGGACCGTCGCAGCCCGTTGGGGCGCGTCGACTGAGCACCATGCCGGCGTTGCCGCGGTGTGCGCGCGATCGTCCGCCGGGACATTTTCGATTATCAGCGCGAACATCCTCGCGCAAGACGGCCCGCGTGCGGGAGCTGCCCGCATCGTCTGCGGACGATCGCATGGGCACGCGACGACGGCTACACCGGGCGCTTCTTCGAATTGCCCTGGAGCTGATGCAACGCCGCTTCGTTGGCGCGCGCGGCCGCGCTCATCTCGAGCTGGGCACGGATACGGCTGGCGAGCTGGCGGCGAAACACCGGCTTGGCCAGAAAATCGCTCACGCCCAGGCGCATGCCTTCCGCGCGCGCGTCGAGGTCGTCGCGCGCGGTGATCATGATAACCGGGATCTCCGCGGTGGACGGATCCTCCTTGAGCTTGCGGCAGACCTGGAAGCCGTCCATGTCGGGCATCATCAGGTCGAGCAGGATGACGTCAACCGCGCTTTCGCGCGCGAGCTTGAGGCATTCGGCGCCCGAGACCGCGCCGATCGCGACGAAGCCCTCGCGCTGCAGATGGCGCGCGAGGATCGACACCGTGTCGAGGTCGTCATCCACCACCATTATCTGCGGCAGTCTAGCTTTCGGCGCTTTGGCGCGCTGCTCGGCCATCTCATCGCCTCACGATTCGTCGTTCCATCCCGAGCCTCCGGGCGCGATCACGCCGCATCGCCGCAGTTTGGCGGAAAACGTGGTGCGCTTGAGCCCGAGCAGTCGCGCCGCAGCCTGCTTGTTGCCGCCGGTCTGGCGCAGCGCCTCGTTGATCATGCGGCCCTCGAGCTCGCGCACGATGGCGCTGAGGTTGACGCCGCCCTCGCCGAGCGTCATCGGCACGCGATTTTCGGCGGCCCGTGTCGTTGTCACCATGCCGGGCGGCAGAAGATCGGTGTCGATTACGGAGCCCTCGCACATGATTACCAGGCGCTCGATCATGTTTTCGAGTTCGCGCACGTTGCCCGGCCAGTCATACGACCACAGGCTGACCATCGCCGCCTGCGACACGGTCCACTGACGATCGGGAAAGCGCGTTTGTAAACGGGTCAGGAAATGCTCGACCAGCAGCGGAATATCCGAGCGGCGCTCGCGCAGCGGCGCGATCGCGATCGGTACCACCTGCAGGCGGTAGAACAGATCCTCGCGGAACGTGCCCCGTTTCACTCCGGTCAGCAGATCCGAGTTGGTGGCCGCGATCACGCGCGCGTCAATTTTGCTCGCGCGATCCGACCCGACCGGCCGTACGATACCGTCCTCGAGCACGCGCAGCAGCTTGGCCTGAAGCTGCAACGGCATCTCGCCGATTTCGTCGAGGAAGATGGTGCCGCCGTCGGCCGTGCTGAACAGTCCATGCCGCGGCCCCGCGGCGCCGGTGAAGGCGCCGCGCTCATGCCCGAACATTTCGGACTCGAGCAGCTCGTGCGGAATCGCCGCGCAGTTGACCGCCACGAAGGCGCGGCCGCGCCGCGCCGACAGCGTATGGATCGTCCGGGCGACGACCTCTTTGCCCGTTCCGCTTTCGCCGCTGATCAGAACGGTGGCGTCAGTCACGGCGACGCGCTCCACCAGCGCGCGCAACTTGACCATGCTGGGATGATCGCCGACGAGGGTGCGATCGGCTGCGAGTCCCGGCCCGGTATCGCTCCTGGGAATCGGAGCGATGGTCGATTGCCTCTCCCCTAATGGCATCCGATGGTCTGACAAAGCAGTGTCAGATTGTGTCACGCCGGGCTTGCGTCAACAAGCCAGTATCGCCCGCAAGCCGGTTCGGTAGTGTGACTATTCAGGCGTGGTTCGGAGAATTATCAGTGTAGCGAAGTGAGATAGGCGTAACAGGGAATATTCCGGTCAAATTTCACCATCCTCGATTTCGCGACGATATATTGCCGCTTGCCCCGGGCCCTCGGCGACCGAGACTTCCATCGACTTTATTCCCGCAAGCGAATGTTGATCTTTGAGAGCCGTAAACAGCTCGCTCCAGATGAATCGAGCAAGCTCTTCCGCGGAGCTGTGTGCGATCGGCAACAGACAAGCGTCGGCTTCGGGCAGTCGGAATTCGTCCGCGCCGTAACAGATGCGCAACTGTTTCCCCGCCAGATGTTCGATTTGCAGACAGTCGCTCGCGGCCGGCACCAGCGTGCGCTCGTCGAGGCGGTCAACGATGTTCCTGGTCAGGCGCTTGATCAGCCCGAAGTCGAGCACGTAGCCGGTCGGCGACAGCGCGCCTTCGACGCGCACGCCGACCTGGTAGTTATGCCCGTGCAGCGGCTCGCGGAACCCTGGATAAGCAATGAAGTGCGCGGCCGAGAATTTCAGATTCTCCTTGGCGACGTGAATGGAAAAGCCCGACGACACGGTCGTTACTCTCTCGCGCGGTCGCGGCCGCACGCGCTGAACGCCGCCAGGCATTCGCGCATAACCCCGGTGAACTGGGCGCGGTAGCGCGCATCGTCGAGCGAGGCGGCGCGCAGGAAACGCACGAGTTCGCCCGGGGCGGCGGCGATAAACCGGCGCGCCAGCTCGCGGCCCCAATCGCTTTCCAGCTCGAGTTCCTCGAGCAGGTCGTCGATCGCGAGCCCATGCATCCCGCCGAGCACGCATTCGGCGAAATAACCCGCCTGGCCCGCGCGATCGAGCGCGAAGCTCCGCACTTCCATCGCTTCGCGCATCGACAGCAGCCGCTCCATTCCCAGCTCGTTGCGCCTCGAGCGCACCGCGGGATCGCCGCTGCCCTCGTAACCCGAGCCGATCGCGGCAATCGCGACGCGGCCGTCGTCGAGCGGCACCGGATGAAAGATGTATCCGGGAGAGGTGTAACCGACGAGCTTGCGCAATGCGACACGGTAGGCGAGCAGGTCGAATTGCGTGCGCTCGGCGACCTCGAGCAGGAACTTGCCCAACGAGAGTTCAGCGGCGTCCGCGAGCGCGATCAGCTCGAGGAACGTCGCCGGGTCGTATTCCTCGCGCCGCGCGATGAGCGGCGCCCACTCGCGATCGAAAACCAGTCCGACTGCGCCGATGCCGCCGCCGTGATCGACGTCGGCGCGGGCGACGATCGGCTCTTCGCGCCGTATCGGCTCGAGGTCCATCGCCAGGTAATGCCCGTGCGTCGAGGGCTTGGCGAAGCCGCGCCGCGCGTTGCCGAGCCGCACGGCGAAGGCGTCGCGCGCGATCAGCTTGCTGCCGCCGCCGCGCCGCTCGGCGAGCAGTCCGTAGCCGCTCAGCAGCGAGCCGTAGCCGATCACGAGCAGTGTGTCGTTGGGGCGATGATTCGCCGCGCCGGCAGGGCGGCCGTTGACCGTGGCCGCCGCGGCGCGCGTCGAGTGCGCTGGGGATCGCTCGGACCTGGCTTTCAAGTGCTCAATCTCCGTTGTGCGCCCGCCTTCTGGATAATCGTAGCCGAGCGCGGACGCGCTTCAAACCCACATCAGGACGCCGCGCGCGGGGACGCCGGCACTGCGCCTGACGGCATTGAGATACAGCGCCAGTTGCATCCGATATTCCTCGAGGCGCGGCGCGATATCGGCGTCGGTCTTGAAATCCGCCACCACCCATCGCTCGCCGCCGTCGACGCGTTCCGGAAAAGCGAGATCGACGACACCCTCGACCGTGACTCCGTCATCGAGGTTGACCACGATGGGGCACTCGCGCCGGAGCGCCGGCCCCGCGGCGGCCGCGGCGCGCATGAGCGGAGCGGCCAGCGCGGCCGCGACGGCTTCGCAGGCGGCGGCGATTTCGGCCTGCTCCGCGCCGATCATGCGGGCGAAGAAATTCGCCGCGCGCGCGATTGCGGCGGTGTCGGCGTCCAGTGCGACGCGCGAGAGCATCGCGTGGACCAGGGTGCCGAAGCGCGCGCCGTGCGGCCGCGCCGCCGCGCGCGCCACGCGCTCGAGCGCAACATGCTCCGGATCGCCGAGCCATCCGGGGCGCTCGCCGCGCTCGACCATCCGCGCCGCCAGTTCGGTCGCGGCGACCGCGTCGAAGGTCTTCGTGCCGCCCGCCGCAATGGCCGCGCGATGTCGCGTCAGCCATTCCTCGTACTCGCGCGCGCCGGCCGCGGCGACCCGCTCGCCCTCGTCGGCGGTGAGCAGGCGATGCTGCCGCAGGCCCATCGTTTCGCGCACGTCGAGCTGGAGCCGTGCCGGATCCCACCAGACGACGCGATGCGCGCCGGCCTCGGCGCGATGGAGCCCGGGCGCGACGCTCAGCGCCTTGGCCGGCGCGCGGGGCGGCCGCGTGGCGACGCTGTCGTCGCCGAAGGCCGGGCATCCCGGCGGAGCGGTTTCGAGCGGCGCACGCCAGTCCGTGCGCGCGGGATAGATGACCGGGTTCAGCCGCGAGAGCCATCCGTCGTGCGCTCCGCTGCCGACCGCCGGCACAATCAGCAGGTCGCGCGCGCGGGTTGCGCCGACGTAGAGCAGGCGGATTGCCTCCTCGCGGTCGCGGCGCAACTCCTCTTCGGCATGCTCGAGCAGCTCGCGCGGCGCATGCCCGGCCAGTCTGAGCGCGCAGCGCCCGCTTGCCGGATCGACCCATCGATGAGCGTCGCCCGCGGTCTCGTTACAGGTCAGGTCCGCCAGCAGCACGATCGGGAACTCGAGGCCCTTGGCGCGATGCACGGTCATGATGCGCACGCCCTCGGCGCTCTCTTCGACCACCGGCGCGTCGCCGCTCTCCTCGCGCTCGGCCCGCGCCTCGAGTTCGTCGACGAAGCCGCGAAACGAGCGCGCTGCGCGCCGCGCCTCGTAGCGCCGCGCCATATCCATCAGGCGCATGATATTGGCCAGCGCCTGTTCGCCGGTCGGCCAGATCGCGATCGCCGCGTGCGCGCGCACGGCGGCGAGCAGGCGGGCCATCGTCTCGGCGATCGGACGACGGTTGCGGCCGCGGCTGAGCTCGCGCAGCACGCCGAGCGCCTCGCCAATCGGCTTGAGATCGGCGGTCAGGTCCGCAGGAATCCTGCGGAACGGATGCAGCGAGCCGACGGTCTCGCGAAAGCGCAGCAATGCGCCGTCGTCGAGCGCGAACAACGGTCCGCGCAGCGTGGCGAACACCGCCAGCTCATCATCCGGGCGTTCGATCGCGCCGAGCGCGTTGCGCAGCGCCTCGACCTCTTCGCGTTCGTTGAACGACCCGCCTTTGACCAGCACGTGCGGGATATGGCGCGCCTCGAGCGCCCGCACGTAGGGCCGGGTGACGTCGCGCCCGTACGCATTGAAGCGGCGAAACAGCATGCAGACGTGGCGCGGCTCGATCGCCACGCGCCGCTCCGGCGCCTCGCGCGTGGTGACGGTCCATCCGCTCTCTTCGATGAGCCATCGCATCAGCGCCGCGGCCGCGTCCGGCGACGATTCGTCGATCGCGCGCTTGGTGACGTACCCGCGTTCGTTGTACGGCGCCGGCACCGGCAGCACGACCAGCGCGGGCTGGGACGCGCAGTCCGGGCGCGACGGCATCAGCGCCGAGTAGGCAGGCTGCGTCGCCGATTCCGACTGCATCAGCGGCGCGAACGCCGCGTTGATGGCGCTTTGCAGCTGGGGCACGGCGCGAAAGCTGACCGTCAGATGCTCGAGCGCCGCGCCGCCGCTCCTGAGCAGACGGTCCTTGATCTCCTGGTAGAGCGCAACATCGGCGCGGCGGAAACGATAGATCGACTGCTTGGGATCGCCGACGATGAAGAGTTTGCCCGGACGGGGGCGGGCGCGGCGCCAGTCGGCTTCTGCCGGATCATCGGCGGCGAGCAGCAGCAGGATTTCCGCCTGCAGCGGATCGGTATCCTGGAATTCATCGACAAAGATGTGCGTCAGCCGCTCTTGCAGTTCGCGGCGCACCGCGGCGCGATCGCGCACCAGGTCGCGGGCGACCAGCAGCAGATCGATGAAATCGAGCACGCCGGCGCGCTTCTTGGCTTCTTCGTAGTAACCGACGATCGGCCACAGCTCGTCGCGCAAAAGCGGTGCCAGGTTCGCGCCGGCTGCGTCGCGGAACCGCTCGAGTCTCCCGCGCAATGCGGCGCGGCGCGCGACGACCTCGGCGCGCGAATGCGGCCCGAAAGCTTCTCCATAGCCCTTCCATCGCCAGCGGCCCTCGTAACCGCGCAGCAACCCCAGCAGCGCCGCCTCGAGCGCGTCGTAGTCGCGCCCGCGCACGGTTTCCAGACGGGTGGCTTCAGCGATCGGGCGGGCGATCTCGCCGAGCGCTCTGGCGAGCCAGTCGTCCGGGTCGACGCGTTCGGCTAGCGCGCCCAGCGCGGCGGTTTCTGCGATCAGCGCGTCGATTTCCGGATCGCGATCGAATGGCTGATGACGCCACGGGGCCGCGAAGTCGCGCCATTGCATCAGATCCCAGGCCGCGGAGCGGATGATCGGGCGCGGGCCGTCGCGGTCGAAGCCTTCGCGCCGGCGCAGCAGGCGGCGCACCCCCTCGCCCGGCGCGGCGAGCGCCTGTTCGAACCATCGCGCGAAGGCGGCGTCGAACAGTTCGCCGGCGATATCGTCCGGCGCGACCTCGAACCTCGGATCGACGCCGGCCTCGACCGGGCGCTCGCGCAGAAGATCGGCGCAAAACGAATGAATCGTGCCGATGCGCGCTTCCTCGAGCTGGCCGAGCGCGCGCGAGAGGCGACGGCGCTCGTCCTCGGCGCGCGCCGGATCGCCGCGCGCGGTTTCGATCGCGGCGCGCAGCCGCAGCTTGAGTTCCCCCGCCGCCTTTTCGGTAAAGGTGACGGCGACGATGCGGCCCAGCTCGGCACGCCCGCCGGCCAGCGCGGCGACGATTCGCCGCACCAGCGCCGTGGTTTTGCCGGTGCCGGCGGCTGCTTCGACAATCAGCGTGGTGTCGAGATCGTCGCCGATGCGATCGCGCACCCGCTGATCCGCAAGCTCGCACGCCGGATGCCCAGACATAGTGGCGCTCATCGCGATGCCCGCAACTGCTCGAGCGCGGCCAGACGCGGCTGCGGCTTCATCCCGACGCGCGTCTCTTCGTAGGGTCCGCATACCCGGCGGTAGTCGCACCACTGGCAGGCGCCGTCATCCGGAGCGGCGGGCAGAAAGCCGTCTGTGATAGCGCTCTCGACGACGGCGGCGAATTCGCGCGCCGCTTCGCGCGCATGCTGGTCAAGCGCCACCACGCGCTCCTCGTAGCCGCCGCGCGACGAGCAATAGTAGAGGCGCCCGGACTCGACCGGCGCGTCCAGCAGCCGCTCCGCCGCGAGCGCATACAGCACCGGCTGGAGAAACCGGCCGCCCCCGATGATCAAGTCGCCCGGCGCGTCGGCCCTGCCGCTCTTGTGATCGGTCACGCGCAGGCGTCCGCCGAGGCTGCGTTCGACCAGATCGATCGAGCCGCGCAGGATGAGCCCGGCCTCGAGCGCGACCGGCTCGACGCGGCTTGCCGGGTCGGCCTGATCGCGGCCCTCCAGTCCGAAGGCGAGCTCGAAGCGCTCGGGGGTCCACGGCTGGGGATCGTCGGCCGCGCGGCGCAGCCATTCGCGCAGGTCCGCGCGGATCGCGTCGATCGCGTCGTTCCATACGCGCTCGATCGCGGGCGCGAGCCGATCGTGCCATGCGGCCGCGATCCGCTCGAGCGTCGCATCCATCGTATGCAGCGCCTCAGCGAGCGTGGCGCGCGTGACCGGCAGGCGGCGCGCCGCGCGCAGCGCGGTCAGAAGCTCGAACTGGACCTCGTGCAGCAGCGCGCCACGGGTCAGCGGATCGATCACCTCGATCGCCTCGGCCTCTTCGCGCGGTTGCAGCTTGTGTACCGCGTAGAGCAGAAAACGATACGGGCAGGCCGCAAAATGCTGCAGTGCGGTCGCCGAATAGGAACGTGCGCCGAGCCGATGGCGTGCGAGCGCGGTGCGCACCTCAGCCGGCGGATCGACCAGCCCGTCAGCCGGCGTCCAGCGCCTGAGCCAGCGCCGCGCCCGCGCGCGCAGGGCGCGGGCGAGGTGCGGGTTGGCGCCGAGCAGGTAATGCGCGGCGCCGGTGGTGGCCGCCTCGTCCCGCCCCGCCAGGCGGTTGAGCACGGCGAGGTCGAATTCGGCGTCGTCGATTGCATCGGCGGCCTCGCGCGGCGCGGGCCATCCCAGCCGCACCGCCTGCTCGCCAGCGGCCCGCCGATCGAGCTCGTCGAAGCCCGGCAGACGGCCCTCGGCCGCGCGCAGCACCTCGAGCGCGTAAAACGAGGGCACGCGCGGACGCCCCTGATCGAGGTCCACGCGCGGAAACGTGAACAGCAGGCGGCGGCGCGCCGCCCCGGCCGCCAAATGCAGCGCGAGACGCTCGGCCGCGGCGCGTTCGTGCTGACGCTCGAGACCGTGTCCGAGGCGCGAACGCGCCGCGTCGGGCAAAATCGGGTCCTCGATAAGCTTCTTCGGAAAAACCCGCTCGGTCAGGCCGGGCACGATCACGACGTCGAACTCGAGGCCGCGAAGGTCGTGCGCCGCACTGACCATGACCGCGCCGTAGCGCCGGCGCGGCGCGGGCGCTTCGAGCCGTCCGAGCCGTTCGGCCAGCACGCGGCGCACCTCGTCGAGCGCGATCGGTCCCACCGGCGCCATCGGCTCGAGTTCCGCGAGCGCCGCAAGCACCGGCGCCGCATCGCGCACGGCCAGGAGCGTCAGGCGGCGCAGGCGCTCGAGCCACTCGCCCCACGCCGCGCGTGCCGGCAGCGCGGCGAGCGCGTCGATATGCGGGATTGCGATTTCGCGCAGGTGCGCAAGGTCCATGCGCTGTCGATCGATTGCCGCGGCCCGCACGTCGTCATCGCCGAGCGCGCGCCGGCGCGCTTCGAGTTCGGCGCGCAGGCCGTCGAGGCGCCGTTCCCAGCGTTCGCGACTGCCGATCACCGCCGCATCGACGAGCAACCGCTCCCATCGCCACGGCGCGCGCAGCGCGCCCTCGACCACTGGCACCGGATCGGCGGCATCGAGCGCCTCGACTGCTCCATCTTCCGCCGAAGCGGGAGGCGGCGACTCCGGGGGCACAGCCATGCCGGCGGACTCGAGATCGGGCGGCACGAACGCCGGTGCGCGATCGCCGTCGGGATCAGGCACCTGCGCCAATGACAGGTACTCGGCGTAGCGATCGGCGGAGAGATGCTCGGCGGCGCACGCCAGCAGGGCGAGCAGCGCGCGGCCTCCCGGCTCGGGGCGCGTTGCCCCGCGCGTGAAGCAGGCCGGGATGGCGGCGCGTGCGAGCGCTTCCTCCAGGTACGGAACATAGCGTCCCGAGGCGTGCAGGGCGACGGCGATGCGATCGAACGGGACGCCGCGCCGGCTCTCGGCGATGATGCGGCGCGCGATCTCGACGCATTCCTGCATCTCGCCCGGCGCGGAGACGACCTCGACCGTTTCGTCCAGCCGGCGCTCGGGCGGCGAGTCGTCGCTGAAGAGATGGTCCTGCAGCCGGACGATCGATTCGCCCTTCGCCGCCGTTGCGGAGGGCGGCGCAGCGCGCGTGACATCGACGCCGAGCGCTTCGGCCAGCATCGTCGGCGTCGTCGCATCGCCGTGCGGCACCGTTGCGAGGATTGCCGGCGCGCGCGCCGCCAGCGCCGCGTAAAACCTGCGCTCGAGCGCGGTTGCGACCGCGACGTCGAGCATCACGATCGGCATGGTCGCCGGATGCGGCGCCGGCTCGGCTTTGACGATCTCGGCCGCGAGCGCCAGCATCGCGGCGCGATCGGTCAGGCGCGCGTCGCTGAGCTCGCGCTCGTAGGCGGCGAGCAGCGCGGCCAGCGGCGCGCCGATCGTATCCAGCCGCGCGAGTTCCGCGCTGGTCATCCCGGCGAGCCTGATTTCGCCGAGCGTCCGCGCCAGCGCGCCTGGGAATCCGGGTCGATCGGCCACCGGCGCGAAATAGCCCAGCGCGTCCGCGGCGGCGAGCCTGTGAATTGCGCGCGCCGCGATGGCCTCGAGGCTCAGGCCGGCCGCGGGCGCGAGACCCGCATTGAACAGCCGCTCGGCGCAGAGCGCGCCCAAAAGCCGCGCCGGGGTCATGCGATGCACGCCGAAGAGCGCGCGGTCCGCGCCGACCGCGCGCACGAGGTCGTCGGCGGCGGATTGCCGCGGCGCGAGTACCATCACCTCGGCCGACGGCCCAAGCTCCCGCAGGCGGCGGGCAGCCGCTTCGATTCGCTCGCCGGCGCGCGGCGAACAGACGATTGCATGTCGCGGAGACATCGGCGGAAGCGTCCGAGCGCCGGGCCCGCTGCGGCCCGCACCCGGCATCTAATTTCGGCCGTAAAGCTCCGCCCGGCAAGCGCCGCAGCGCGGCTTAATGCACAGTTCGCCGAGGCGCTTTCACAAGCCCGCGTTCAGAGTCGGGTGTTACTTCGAAAGATAAACCGGGTCGCCGATGCGTACCCGTCCGGGCACGTCGATCTGGCCGAAGACGCCGAGCGTGGCCTTGTGATGCTGTGCGGCGGCGCGCAGGACACGCAGGTCGCGCGGCAGCTCGCTCTGGGGATGCGTGGTCATTACGCAGCGCAGCGCCGGCTGCATCCTGGCGATCTTCAGCGATTCGCCGATTTCGATCGCGCCGTCGAGCCATCCGTCTTCGACGAATCCCCACGCATCCGTCTCGCCGGTATCGACGAAAATGTTGGGCCGGAAGCGGCACGGGTCGAGAACCGAATCGCCGCCGCACAGCCGCTGCAGCTGTTCGAGCGAAGCGCTCGAGAGCACGTGCACCGGCGCCGAATCGAAAAATGCCCCGCGCATCAGGCCGAAACTGTCGGGCATCGTCTCGCGGGTCAGACCGGGGAAAACCTGTTCGACCGGAACGTCGGCAAAAATCGTCTGCGGGTCGATTTCGCCGCGCGAGCGCTCATCGTCTTTGGCGCGCTCGATGCGCACCGGGCGGCTCATGGCGCGCGACAGGCGCTCCGATGCATCGGCGTCGGCGGCATGCGCGATGGAACCGTCGGGAAAGGTGATGGTGACCGGCGCGAGTTCGCCGTCGCGCGGCGGCGTATCGTAGCCGGCGCGGAAGCCGAGCATCGCGGGCCATTTCTTCGCCGTCGCGATTTTGCCGGACGCCTCGCGTATCGCCCACGCTCGATCGCCCACGCCGCCTTTGAGAGTGAAGGTCATTTCGGAGAGCTTCTCGCCGAGCATCGATTTGACCGGATAACGAAAAAGCGCACTGACGACGGCGATTTTACGGCGTTCCATCTATTGCTCTCCGCGCGCGCTCTGCGCCTGACGGGTCGACCTCGATTATAGCGCGATCAGAAATACGTCTTCATCCGTCCATGCTAGCCTGCGGCTCAAGTAGACGGCGCCGGGCTGGCGGCGGCCGCCGGCGATGGAACCGGCGTAGCGGCCGGTGTTGCAGGTGCGGCCGATGCGGTCGGCTCTGCTGACGTGGCGGGGCTCGCGACCGCCGCGGCGGCCGACGCCGTGGGCGCGGTACCTTTTCATCGATCGCAAACTTTCTGATTCACGGCCCCCTATCCAAGCACGCGATGCATCGTAGTCTCCAAGCCGGCATACATTATAGAATTTGTGGCGTCCGCGCCCTTGGGCGCCATTTCGACTCTTCGTCTCACGTAATTGTCGACCCAAAAGGCTAACCGGCTGCACCAGAATTTGTCTCTCTTGCCTCAATCGACCCGCTGTCGGCGGCGAATGCGTGTATCAGTGCTTCACGAGCCATGGGCAAGCTTTAGGTAATACGTCGTTGCAATCTTCCCAAGTGAGCCATCCTATTCGACCAGCGAGCCGCGCCCAATCAACCTTATCAGCGCGGTGAGGCAGGTCACGTTTCAGCGAATGCCAGTTGGTTCGGTAGTCATCCATCAGCCAGCCATAAAACCGGGAGGTTGGCTTCTCCTGAAACATGCGAGGCGTCAGCAGAACGAAGACAGTCGAGTCAGGATCTCGCTTGGACAAAGGCGGCCTATGGCCCATCTCCGGACGTTCGAGCATTGCATCGACGATACGCGCTATCTGGTTGCGCATCAGATCGAACGAGACGCCGTGGGATATATCTGACGTTGCTTTTGCCTCAATGACGACGCTAAAGCCGGTGGTCTCGCACACAACGACTGCGTCGGCATGCGTGAACCCCTCCAGCCTGACGCCGGGATGACTTGCTTGTTCCAGCACGTATGGAACTAGGTTTCTGAGCGAGACGTGCTCCTTCAACCACTCCAAATACAGAGGCGGAGAGGGGAGAGGCACTTCAAGGCGAATCTTAGGAGCGTCGGGAATTAACTGATTCCACCGCTTGCCGCACGAGAAATTAGGTGGGTCTTCGTTGCGGAACGCCTTGCGGAGTAACTTGATCCAAACTTCGGCTGAGTTTTCCTTCTCCAATCCGATCAAGCAGGCTGCGGTCCAGAATTTCTCGTCCTTTTCAAATTGCCTAGCAATTCTTGTCGATTTCCGAGCGTCCACTCCAAACGCCAACGGGTCATCTACGTACCGCTTGTAGCGGTCGATGCTTTTGCTGAAGTATTTCGCACCTTCGCGAATATTGGTTCGCAGCCCCTCCGCTAGGTGTCTTTCAACTTCTTCGACGGAATACGGTAGGTAGCGATGGTGGATTAGATTGTCACCCATCGTGAGCCTCAATGTGCGCGGTCAGGTGTGACGTCGCGACGGTTCCGATAAGGATCCCCACTGAGAAGAGGTCTCCGGCAAGATGGCATTCGAAATTAGCGCCCGATAGCCGACCGTAGAATCGCCCGCGCTTCAAGTCGAGGGCGCCGGGCTGGCGGCGGCCGCCGGCGATGGAACCGGCGTAGCGGCCGGTGTTGCAGGTGCGGCCGATGCGGTCGGCTCTGCTGACGTGGCGGGGCTCGCGACCGCCGCGGCGGCCGACGGCGCGGCAGTGGCGGAGGGCGCAACCGCCTCCGGGGTAGCGGCCGCAGTCGGCACATACACCGTCGGAATCGGCGTCGCCGGGCCGCTCGCCTCGGACTGCGGAACTGCGGGTGAAGAGGTCAGGCCATAAAGAGCGGTACCGATACCGTATTCATAGACGAGTTGTCCGCCCATATAGCCCTGGTACATGAGCGCGATCGCCGCGAGCACGGCGACGATCAGGTAGATCGCGCGCGTGCCGGCCATGAAAGCGAACGCCTGAACTCCGATCCGCCATACCGCGAGGATCAAAAATATCCAGGGCAGGTAGTCGCCTAGCTCGGCATGGTCTTCCAGCGTGGCATACGCGGGGCCGCCGCCCGCCTTGACCGCGCTCCACACACGATGCGCCTCCCAGCCGCCGGTGACCTGCGAGGCCCAGGCCGCGGCCGTGCCGATAATCATCAGCGTCAGGGCCGCGTAACGCAGCCACAGACGCGTCGAAAACAAGCTGGCGAAAAGATCCGCCAGGACCGCGATAATCAGGATCGCGACGGTGAAATGGTCGGCGACCGGGTGAACGTGCCAGTTTTCGAAAGTTTCAAGAACACCTTGCATCCGGGTTTCCTTTTGAGTGGTGGCGTCCCGGCCGCCGCAGCCGACGGGCGGGCGCGATGTCACGATTTCCGGTCTTTATTACAGAGCGAAAGACCCTGCGCAAACCGGCTCGCGGCAGGACAGATGAACGCCGCTCGGCGGCGATGATTCGCGATCCGCTACCAGTTGACCGCGCGATACGCGAGCTGCACCGCCCATACCAGTGCGGAGGGCCACATCGTCATGGCCACGAGCGCGAACAGCGAGAACCAGATGGGCGTTTGCGCTACGGCGGCAGCGACGGAGGGCGGTCGCGCGGCCGCCGCGGCCGTCCTCACACCCGCCATTGGCCTGGAGCGCGTGCGTGCGGGAGCGCGACGGACCGCACTCTTTGCACGCGAGATCGGCACTACGTTGCTTTTCATCCGCTCGCCCCGCGACGCGTATCGACAGCATTTACTAAACCGCGAGCAAATTCCACTAAGCGATCCGCGGCTAATCCACCGATCCCGCTTCGAGGCGCGGGCTCCTTCAGTTGGAATCGGCCGGGCGCGCCGGCGGGAGGGGCTTGCCGCGATACACGCCGGGAGCTTTGGCGCCGCGCTCGACAGGCCGCGGCGGCGTTGCCGCCGGCGTTGGTGCGGGGCTCGGATGCGCAATCGGAGTCTGTGCCGCGGCGCCGGGCGGCGTGACTGCCGCCTTCGGAGTGACCGCCGCGTGCGGCGTGCCGGCCGCTATCGGGGTTGCAGCCGGCGCCGCGCCCGGAGCGCCGCTCGCCGCCGCGGCGGGTGCGAACGTCGCGCTTGCCGCGGGAGTTCCTGTCTCTCTGATGACGGCGGCCGGGCTCGAGGCGGGCGAGGGCAGAGGCGCCATTGGGGAGGCGGCTGCCCCCGGCTCCAAACCGCCGGGCATCGTCTGTCCGGTCGCGGTTGCGCCGGGAGCGGACGGAGCCAGGATCACCGTGGGCGCCTGCTTGACGATTGGTCTCACCGCGACCGTGACGCGCTTGGAGTCAAGCGCCGTCCATGCGCGCGTGCGCAGAACATAATCCAGCGCTTTGCGCGCAGTTAACGAGCGCCACGCCGGATGCCATTCGTCGCTCAGCTCGAACTCGTAGGCGTTCAGTCCCTGGGCCTCGAATACGCCCACCGGCTGCGTGCTGCCGACGATTGCAACGGCACCCTCCGCCGTGCTGACCGGCGCGAGCGCCCGCAGATACCATCGCAGTACCGGCGAGCTGTCGGCGAAGTAAGCGGTCGCCCCGTGCGTTGGGATCTGATCGGCCACGCGCGCGCACTCGGCTTTCGCCTGCAGCGTGGTTGTCGGGGCAGTCCAGTAAAGGAGCGCTTTGCGCGCCCATGGCGCCTCGCTCGCGTCGGGCGCGTACCACAGGAAGTTGTTCGCCGCCTGCACGTAGAGTGTCAGGATCGCGAGCAACAGCAGCGGAAAGCGCAGCACGCTCCACGCGGCGGTGCGATGCAGGGCATCGATCGCGAGCGCGCCGAGCAGCGCCATCGGCACGATCATCTGGAGCGCCAGGACGGGCGAGCGCGCCGGCGCGGCCAGATAGAAGGCGGTCGCCACTACGCTCCACATCAATGCGCCGCTCGCCAGGCGGCTGCGGATGCGCAGCGTCAGGATGCAGAGTGCCCCGATCAGTGCCAGCAGCACGGTGAGAAACTCGTAGAATGCGAGGAGCGGGAGGTAGAAATCGAGGCCGGCCGCGAAATCGCCATGGCCGATCACGTCAAGATTCGGCCGAAAGGCGCGTGCGATCGGCCCGAGCGGCGAGCGGGTGAGTAAATCGCTCTCGAAGACGAGCCATACGACGGCCGCGGTAATCAGGACGATCGCGAACAGATCCTTGCGGCGCGTCCACCATACGCGAATTTGAAGCCCGACCTGCCGGGTGGCAATCGCCACCGTCAACCCCACCACTCCGAGCGCGATCAGCATCAGAAGCGCGGTCATCAAAGCCGTGCCGTCGGCCGCGCCGCCGGCCGCGCCGTCACTCGCGAGCATCAGGCCGGTCGTGGCGCCCAGAGCCGCGGCCAGCGGTTTGCCGGGCTCCTCGGCGAGCTTCAGGAACAGGGCCAGGGCGAGCACGGCGAAAGCCAACGCCGGCAGCAGGTTGTCGGCGACGCGCGAGTAGTAGGCGACCGTGGGCGAGAGCACCAGCAGCGCGGCAAAGGCGATGGCGCCGGCGCGGCCCAGCCGCCGGCGCATCGCGAACGCGCTCGCGATGAGTAGCAGCCCGGCAAACGCGAAAATCAGGCGCGATCGATAATCACCCGCGCCAAGTCCGGCGAAGAGCGCGGCCTGAACCAGATCGGTCCACCAGAAGTGAATGCCGGCGATCGGCCCGCCACGGAGCAGTGCGAGTTCGCGGAGCGCGCGGCCCGCCTCGGCCTCGTCGAGCGGCCGCGCGCCCAGCATCGCCAGCCGCGTGATGAGCGCCAGCGCCGCTACGAGCGCCCATCCGAGATGCTCGGCGGTAACGACGAACAACGGCCGATCCAGCCGTTCAGCCGAATAGTTGCGCGTGGCGACCTCTTCCGAGGTCTCCGATGGCTCATGCGCGCCGGGATCAACCCCGAGCCGCCACTCCTCCGGTTCCCTGCTGCTTAGTGACATCTCGTGAAAGCGCTATTTGGCCCGGTCGCGATTGTCAACGCAAGTGTTGCCCGGGCGGACAAGTGTTGTCCGCAGGCCGGCGCGCCCGTCCGGAGGCGGCGGTTCTTCGGGCAGCCTGCGAGGCGCGTTTTTGCGCTATAACAAAGGCGCCGACGCTCCCTGCGCGCGAGGGCGGCGAACGACCCGGCCGCTGAATGGGGATCGTGCGAGGCAGCTCAATGCGAAGCCGGAAGCGTCGCGCCGAAACAATCCAAGGAGTTATCGAGCATGTCTGCTGACAACGAACGCGTGGTGAGCGATTTTTGCCGCGTCTGGTCCGCTCTCAACATCGACAAGGTGATGGAGTTTTTCGCCGACGATGCGGTCTATCACAACATGATGCTCGACCCGGCCCGGGGCAAAGCCGCTATCCGCAAAACGATCGACGGCTTCATGCCCGGGACCACGAAAGTGGAGTTCAAAATCCTGACCACGGCCTCGGCCGGCAACCTGATATTTAACGAGCGCGTCGATTCGTTCGTGGTCAATGGACGTCCGATCGCGGTTCCCGTTGCAGGGGTATTCGAGTTGGCCGAAGGCAAGATCAAAGCTTGGCGCGACTATTTCGATCTTGCGACGTACATGAAACAGCGCGACGGTAAATAGTACATCGTGTGACTTTAGAAAGTTCGCGCATGTAAAAGGCCGACCGGTGAAAATCTTACGGGAAATTTTTGCAAGTAATCTTATGTCGGAACTCAGCAGAACAAGGAAATGAGCGCAGCTTCCTGAGCTTTTGTCCGCATGCGGTTCAAGACGGCGCGGGCACGAAAGATGCTCTTTCGCTGAATGTCCTGTGCCCAACCCGGATGGGCGGGCTCGGCTCCCTCCCCCCTCCGAGCCCGTCCACTGGGCATTCACCAACGAAGGACATAATCGTTTCGTGAGAAAGAGCGGCTCACCGCTCTTTTTTCGTTAGTACGAACGGCGTCGCTGCCGGCGCAGTTTCCCCGCTGCGCTCGTTTTGCCGTCAAACCGAGCGGAGTATGCTCGGGTTCACGATGGCCGCTACGCTGCCTCACCATAGCGTTACCCACGCGATAATCGGCACTGCCGGGCATATTGACCATGGTAAAACTGCGCTCATCCGCGCGCTCACCGGACAAGAAACGGACCGCCTTAAGGAAGAAAAGGAACGCGGAATTTCAATCGATCTCGGTTTTGCCTATTTCTCACTGCCCGACGGGACGCGTGCGGGAGTGGTGGACGTTCCGGGACATGAGCGCTTCATCCGCAACATGCTGGCCGGCGCGCACGGCATAGACCTGGTGCTGTTTACGGTCGCCGCCGATGACGGCGTGATGCCGCAGAGCGAGGAGCACCTGGACATCCTGCATCTTCTGGGCGTCGGCCGCGGTATTTTCGTGATCACGAAAGCCGATTTGGCCGACGAGCCGCGCCTGGCCGAGGTGCGCGACGAAATCGAACTGTTGTCCGAAGGCACGCGGCTTGCTGGCGCGCCGGTGATTGCGGTGTCCTCACTGACCGGCGCGGGGCTCGACGAACTGCGCGCCGAAATCGCGCGCGAGCTTGAGGGATTCGAGGCGCGCAGGCAAACCGGCATTTTTCGCCTGCCGCTCGACCGCGCCTTCACTATCAAGGGCCACGGCACGGTGGTTACCGGCACGGCGATGGGCGCCGAGGTGCGAGTCGGGCAGAAACTGCGCGTGTTGCCGTCGGGCGGCGAGGTGCGCGTGCGGTCGATCCAGGTGCACTCTGAGCCGGTCGAACGTGCGGGCCTGTGCCAGCGCGTGGCGCTCAACTTGAGCGGCGCGGAACGGATGGAACTCAAGCGAGGCGATGTCGTTGTCGACGAGCGTCTTGAACTCACGACGACCCGGCTCGACGCCCGAATCGAGATTCGGCCGGCGGCCAGGCATCCGCTCAAAAGCCACGAACGGGTGCGCGTGTTCATCGGCACCGCCGAGAGCATCGCCCGCATCATCGTGCTCGAGGGAACGGGCGAGATTGCGCCGAAGAAGAGTGCGCTCGCGCAACTCGTTCTGCACGAGCCGATAGTCGCACTCGGCGGCGACCGCTTCGTGATTCGCGATGAAACCAGCCGGCGCACGCTCGGCGGTGGCGTGGTCCTCAATCCGCTCGGCCGGCGCGTGCGCAAGCCGCTCGACGCCTACGTCGCGCACCTGGGCGCGCTCGAGGGAGGGCCTTTGCCGGCTAAGGTCGAAGCACTGCTCGATTTGCAGGAGAGTTTCGCGCTCGCCGCCGAGCGCATTGCGCAACTGCTGAACTCGCCGGCACGCGAAATCGCCGAGGCGCTCAAGGACCGCCGCTTCGTCAAGCTCTCGCTGGGCGACGAGGAAGGTTACAGCACCGCGGGCAAATGGGAGCGGATCAAGAGCTTCGCGATCGCCGCTCTCACAGCGCATCATCAGGACGCGCCGCTCTCGCCCGGGCTCGAGATGGAAGCGCTGCGCGAGCGGCTGCCGTACGAAGTCAGCGCGCGCGCCTTTCGCGCGCTGATCGATCGGCTGGCGCGCGAATCCGACCTCGTGCGCGAAGAGAGCCTGCTGCGCCTCAAGTCGCATCGCGTGCGGCTCGGCGGTGACGAGGGCCGGCTCGGCGAGCGTCTGGCCGAGGCGCTGGCGCACGCCGGTTACCAGCCGCCCGAGCTTAAGCAGCTCGCCGAGGAACTCAAGCTGCCGGCCTCGCAGCTGGCGCGCATGCGCACGCTGATGGGCGCGCTCGAGCGCGAGGGGCGGGTGGTGAAGATCGCGACCGACCTGTATTTCAGCCGCCCGGCGCTGGAAGCCGCGCGCGGGCGCCTGCTCGAGCATCTGCGCGGCGCGCCCGAGATCACGGCCGCCACCTATCGCGACCTGCTCGGCGCCTCGCGCAAGTTCGCAATTGCGCTGCTCGATTACTTCGATCACGCGGGCGTAACCGTGCGCGTAGGCGACGCCCGCCGGCTGCGCACGCGTCCGTGATGGCGCCGGGCGTGCGCTTGCGCCACAATATCCGCCGATGCCGGAGGAACGGGACAATAACGCGACGCGCAGCGAGCTGATCCGTCTCACTGCGCGCTGCAAGGCCGCTGGTTGAGCCGGCAAGCTGGGTCCGGAGGACCTTGCCGCAGCGCTCAGTCGGTTCGACCCGGGAAGCCATCCCGACCTGCTCGTCGGTTTCAATACCGGCGACGACGCCGGGGTCTATCGTCTGCGCGAGGATCTGGCGATTGTCAACACGGTCGATTTTTTCACGCCGGTGGTGGACGATCCCTTCACTTACGGCCAGATTTCGGCCGCCAATTCGCTTTCGGATATTTACGCGATGGGCGCGACACCGAAGACCGCCCTCAATATCGTGTGTTGGCCGCAAAGCGGCCTGCCGGGCGAGATGCTGGGCGAAGTCCTGCGCGGCGGCGCCGAGAAGGCGCACGAGGCGGGTGTCGTGATCGTTGGCGGCCACAGTGTCGCGGACGAGGAAGTGAAATACGGGATGGCCGTGACGGGGGTGATCGATCCGCGGCGCATCGTGCGCAATGTCGGGGCGCGCCCGGGCGACGCGCTGCTCCTGACCAAGGCGCTCGGCACGGGCGTCCTGATGACCGCGTTCAAACGCGATCGCCTCGCGCCCGAGCACTACGCCGCGGCGGTGCGTTCGATGACCATGCTCAACGCCGGCGCCGCGCGCGCGATGCTCGAGGCCGAGGTGCATGCGGCGACCGATATCACCGGTTTCGGCCTTGCCGGGCATGCGAGCAGGATGGCCGAGAGCAGCGGTGTCACGCTGCTCATCGAGGAATCCGATTTGCCGCTGCTGCCGGGCGCGCTCGAGTGCTGCGGCGCGGGGATGATTCCGGGCGGCGGCCGGCGCAATCGCGACTATTACGGCGCGCGGGTCAAAATCTCCGACGAGGTCGCCGCCGAGATGGCCGACATTTTCTTCGATCCGCAGACCTCCGGCGGCCTGCTGATCGCGGTGCCCGCGGCCGCGGCGCTGCCGCTGCTCGCCGAGCTCCAGGCTGGCGGCAATGCCGACGCCGCCGTCATCGGGCGCGCGGTCGAACCGACCGGCTTCGCGATCGAACTGGCTTGAGGCCACGGCCGCTGCAGCAAACTCTGAGCGATCCTGATCGCACCGGCGTCAGAATCGGAAAGCGAGCGCGCTCGATGTACGATTACGACCTGTTCACAATCGGCGGCGGATCGGGCGGCGTGCGCGCGAGCCGGGTTGCGGCCCAGCTGGGCGCGAAGGTCGCGATCGCCGAGGAGCGCTACCTGGGCGGCACCTGCGTGAACGTCGGATGCATTCCGAAGAAGTTGTTTGTTTACGCCTCGGAGTTCAGTGAGGCGTTCGCCGATGCCGCGGGCTACGGATGGACGGTCGGCGAGCGCAGCTTCGACTGGCAGACGCTGATCGCGAACAAGGACCGGGAAATCGCGCGGCTCAACGGGGTCTACGAGAAGGTCCTGGTCGATAACGGCGTGCGCATCCTGCGCGCGCGCGCGACGCTCGCCGACGCTCACACGGTGATCGTCGGAAGCGAGCGTTATAGCGCCCGCCATATTCTGCTCGCTACCGGCGGATGGCCCTCGCTGCCGCAGATCGCGGGCCGCGAGCTTGCCATCACGTCCAACGAAGCGTTCTTCCTGCCGCGCCTTCCCGCGCGCGCGATCGTGGTCGGCGGCGGCTATATCGGCGTCGAGTTCGCGGGCATCTTTCACGGCCTCGGCGCGAGCGTGACGCTGGTGCATCGCGGCGACATGATCCTGCGCGGCTTCGACGACGACCTGCGGACCCATCTGGCGGCCGAGATGGGCAAGCGCGGCATCGAGCTTCGGCTGAATCGGAAAGTCGAGCGGCTCGAGCGTGCTGCCGGCGGGATTCTCGCGACCTTCGACGACGGCACCTCCGCGCAGGCCGACCTGATCATGTTCGCGACCGGACGGACGCCTAACACGCACGAACTCGGGCTCGAGCGGGCGGGCGTGAAGCTCGACCACGAGGGCGCGGTTGTGGTCGACGACTACTCGTGCTCGTCGGTTCCGCATATCTATGCGGTTGGCGATTGCACCGACCGGATGCAGCTCACGCCGGTCGCGATCGCCGAAGGCGAGGCGGCCGCCCGGACGCTGTTCGGCTCAGTTCCGAGGAAACCCGATTACGAAAACGTCGCGACCGCGATCTTCAGCCAGCCCAATGCGGCGACGGTCGGACTTACCGAATCCGAGGCGCGTGCCGCCTATTCGGCCGTGGACGTTTACAAATCAAGCTTCCGCCCGCTGATGGCGACGCTCAGCGGACGCGACGAGCAGGTGTTCATGAAGCTGGTCGTCGAACGCGAGTCCGATCGCGTGCTCGGATGCCATATGGTGGGCGCGCACGCGGGAGAGATCGTCCAGGGGCTGGCGATCGCGCTCAAATGCCGCGCGACCAAGTCGCAGTTCGACGCCACCGTGGGCATACATCCGACCGCGGCCGAGGAGTTCGTAACCATGCGTAGCAAATCATGAATTGTAATATATGGACTCGTACTCGCACGGGCTGCCATATTTGCTTTTGGGGGACTACGGCGGGCGGCGTGAGAGCCACAGGTGCACCGCGCCGATTCCGGCCGACTGACGGGCGATGATTGACGAGGGAACGAGCACGCGCGTTTGGACGGCGCAGGCTTGCCGCGAGCAATCCTCCGACTATGTGCGCCCTCGCAACGCATCGCCCCACGGAGGCAAGAATGGCCACGGCATCGGCTGACCCATCGCACATCGCACTTGACCGCTATTTGCGCGCCGCCACCCCGAAGATAGAGCCGGGGTTGGTTGCGACGCTGGAGCAGGTCGGCCTTGCCGTCAAGCGGATCGCCAACCAACTCGCGGTGGCGGCGCTGCGTGGCGCACTCGGCTCGAGCGGGGCGATCAATGTGCAGGGCGAAGAGGTGGAGAAGCTCGACGCTTGGTCCAACAACGTATTCATCGACGCCTTTGCCGGCGGCGGCGCGCCGGTCAGCACACTTATTTCGGAAGAGCTGGAAAATCCGCGCTATCTGAAGGCGCAGCACGGCGGCAATTCCTATGCGCTGTTGTTCGATCCCCTGGACGGCTCCTCCAATACCGATGTCAATGGTGCCTTGGGGACCATCTTCGCCGTGCGGCGGCGCAAGCCCGGTCATGGCGAGGATATCGCAGACGTTCTCGGCCCCGGCAGCGAACAGATAGCGGCCGGGTACGCTCTTTATGGCCCGGCCACGATGCTGGTATGGACGACGGGCGGCGGCGTTAACGCCTTCGTGCTCGACCCAGAAATCGGCGAGTTCGTGCTGTGGCGCGAAAAAATACGCATGCCCGGGCGCGGCAAGACCTACGCCGTCAACCAGGCGAACCTCGCCAAATGGAGCCCCGGCGTGCGCGCGCTCCTCGAGCGGCTGGCCGGGCCCAAGGACCAGGGCGGCGGCTATTCGCTGCGCTACTGCGGAGCATTCGTAGGTGACTTCCATCGATGCCTGCTCAAGGGCGGGATCTTTCTGTACCCGGGCGAGGTGACCGCGGACGGCAAGAGCAAGGGCAAGCTGCGCCTGATGTACGAGGTCGCCCCCATGTCGATGATCGCCGAGCAGGCTGGCGGTGCGGCTTCGACCGGTCGCGGACGCGTGCTCGACTTCGTGCCCGCCAGCATCCACGAACGCGTGCCGGTGTACATCGGCAGTGCCGAGGAAGTGGCGCTGGCCGATCAGCTCAAGCCCGAAGGCGGTTGAGCATGGCGGCGCGGGACAAGGCGCAGGTCCTGGCGGGCGATATCGGCGGCACCAAGACCCTGCTCGGTCTCTACCGCGTCGAAGATGGGCTGCCGGCGCAATTGCGCCAGCAGCACTACGCCACCCGCGATTTCGCGACCCTGGAGGAGGTCGCGCGCGACTTCCTCGGCGGTGCGCGCGTCGACGTCGCCTGCTTCGGCGTTCCCGGACCAATAATCGCCGGCGTAAGCCACGCGACCAACGTCCCGTGGACGATGGAAGAAAAGAGCCTGGCCGGCGCGCTCGCGGCCTCCGCCGTCCGCCTGATCAACGATCTCGAGGCGACTGCCTATGGGATGCTCCAGTTGCAGGAGAAAGAGTTCGCCGTGCTGCAGGCGGGTGAAGCGCCGCCTGTGCCCGCGCCGATCGCCGTGATCGCGGCCGGCACCGGCCTGGGGGAAGCCGGGCTGGTACCGATCGGAAACGGACACTGGCGATCGATTGCGAGCGAGGGTGGACATGCGGATTTTGCGCCGCGCGGGCGCGAGCAGATCGAACTGCTCGAATATCTGAGCGTCGAGTTCGATCATGTGAGTTGTGAGCGCGTGCTGTCGGGACCGGGACTGGTGAACATCTATCGCTATCTCTGCGCGCGCGGCTCCGGGTCCCAGCCGCAATGGCTCGCCGCGGAGCTGTCGCATGCTTCGGATACGGCGGCGGTGATCAGCGAGACTGGTCTTGCCGGCCGCGATGCGCAGTGTGCCGAGGCATTGCGCATCTTCATCGATATCTATGGCGCCGAGGCGGCCAACCTTGCGCTGAAGTACATGGCGCTGGGTGGCGTGTTCGTCGGCGGCGGAATCGCGCCCAAGATCCTGTCGGCGCTGAGCTCGGGCGCGTTCGTGCGCTCCTTCCGCGCCAAGGGCCGACTCGATAAAGTGTTGTCGAGGATTCCGCTGCGGGTGTCGCTCAACCCGGGTGCCGCGCTGGTCGGAGCCGCCCGCTGCGCAATGGAGATGCTGTAGGACGGCGCCATGCGACCCCGCGCGATCGCGATTGCACCGTGCGCGCCGGGCCGGCAGCAACAGGTAACACGGTAATCGGAGGCGGTTTATGACCAAGCGTGCCAGGGAAATTCTCGATTTCTATCGTTCGGAAAACGCCGGGGTGCTGAGCAATCTCGCGCGCATGATCAATCACGGGCGGCTCGCCGGCACCGGTCATTTCGTTATCCTGCCGGTGGATCAGGGTTTCGAGCACGGCCCGGCGCGAAGCTTCGCGCCCAATCCACCGGCCTACGATCCGCGTTATCATTTCGCGCTCGCCTGCGACGCGGGGTGCAACGCGTATGCTGCGCCGCTCGGCTTTCTCGAAGCCGGGGCAGCCGAGTTCGCCGGCGAAATCCCGCTCATCCTGAAGCTCAACAATCACGATCTGCTCCACGACGAAAAGGATCCGGCGCCCGCCGTCACCGCCAGCGTCAAGGACGCGTTGCGCATCGGATGCGCAGCGGTCGGCTTCACCATCTATCCCGGCTCCGCCGCAGCCAAGGTCATGTACGAGCAGTTGCGCGAAATCGCCGAGGAGGCGAAAGCGCACGGCCTTGCGGTCGTTGTATGGTCGTATCCGCGCGGCTCGGCGCTCAGCAAGGAGGGCGAGACCGCGCTCGACGTGGTCGCCTACGCGGCGCAGATTGCGGCGCAACTGGGCGCGAACATCATCAAGGTCAAGCTGCCCAGCGCGCATCTCGAGCAGCCGGATGCGAAGAAGGCCTATGAGGCCAACAAGGTCGCGCTCGAGCCGCTGAGCGCGCGCGTCAGCCATGTGGTGCAGAGCGCGTTCGACGGACGGCGTATCGTGATCTTTTCCGGCGGCCCCAAGGTCAGCGACGAGCGGCTGCTCGACGAAGTGCGCGCGATCAAGACGGGTGGCGGATTCGGCTCGATCATCGGGCGCAATTCGTTCCAGCGCCCGCGCGCCGAGGCGCTCAAGCTGCTGGGCACCATCATGGATATTTACGCCGGCGCTTCCGCGCGCTGAGCATAGCGCGCGACTGGCGCACAGGCGTGCCGGCGGCGGCCGTGCCCGCGGCCGCCGTCACGGTGTTTAAAATCATGGATCGCGACGGTCACAGCAGGGCCACCCTCGGCATCCTGGTCGGGGGCGGCCCGGCCCCGGGCATCAACGGGGTGATTTCGTCGGCCGCAATCGAAGCGATCAATTGCGGCCTCACGGTTCTGGGTTTGCGTGACGGCTATCGATGGCTCGCCGAGGGGGACACCTCCCACGTCACCGAGTTGCACCTCGACGAGGTGAGCCAGGTGCATTCCACCGGCGGTTCGTTCCTGCGCACGTCGCGCACCAATCCGGCACGCGACGAGGCGAGTCTTGAGCGCACGATCGGCGCGATCGAGCGTCTCGGGCTGCGTTACCTGGTCTGCATCGGAGGCGACGATACGACCTACGGCGCCTATCGCATCGCCGAACGCATGCGCGGACGCGTCGGCGTGGTCACGGTCCCCAAAACCATCGACAACGATCTGCCGCTGCCGGAGAACGCGCCGACCTTCGGCTTCGAGACCGCGCGCGCGGTGGGCGCGACGATCGTCGAGTCGCTGATGGTGGATGCGCGCACCACCGGCCGCTGGTACCTGGCGATTTCGATGGGCCGCAAGTCGGGCTCGCTCGCGCTCAGCATGTGCAAATCGGCCGGCGCCACGCTGGCCGTCATCCTCGAAGAGTTTCACGACGAGCGATTTGAACTGGCGCTGGTCGTCGACACGATCGTCGGCGCGATTATCAAGCGGCGCGCCGAAGGCCATGACAACGGCGTGGCGGTGGTCGCCGAAGGTATCGCCGAGCACATCGATCTGCGGACGCTGCCCGATGGCCCGCGCACCGAGGCGGATGCCTACGGCCACGTCCATATCGCGGATATCCCGCTCGGCTATCTGTTGCGCGATCGCGTGCGCACCGCGCTAAAGCAGCTCGGTATCGGCGCGACGGTGGTGGCCAAGGATATTGGCTACGAGCTGCGCTGCGCCAAACCGGTGCCATTCGACGCCGAATACACGCGGACGCTGGGCTACGGCGCGGTGCGCTATCTGCTGAGCGGCGGCTCGGGCGCCCTGATTGCGATCGCCGGCGGCCGGGTGACGCCGGTCGAATTCACCCAGTTGGTCGATCCCGCCACCGGCCGGGTGCGCGTCCGCCTGGTGGACGTCAACACGGAATCGTACGAGGTCGCGCGCTCGTATATGACGCGGCTCGAGCCGCGCGATTTCGAGGAACCCGCGCTGTCGCGGCTCGCCTCGTGCGCCAATTTGACGCCCGAAGCGTTCAAGCAGCGCTTCCTACCGACCGTGCAGGCGACCACCACGCCGCCGCGCATGACGCTGAATCCGGCGATGACCGCCTGAGGCCGCAGGGGGCAAGGCGCATTTGCTCGCAAACGCGGCCGTTGCATGCCGCGTTCGGCGGCGATCGCGATTGCGCCGGGCGCAATGCGGTTCCCTCGGTTTCGCCCCGCCCGCTTTGAGGAAATGCGCCGGCTGCGCTAAGGAAGTCAGCAGCCAATCGCTTCGGGAGGCATCGCGATGAAATACGACGAATACCAGCATCTGCTGTTCGAACGCCGCGAAGACGGAATCCTGCTCATCACCATCAATCGCCCTGACGTGCTCAACGCGACCAACAATCGGCTGCACTGGGAATTGAGCCGCGTCTGGAAGGATATCGACGAGGACGCCGAGACCCGCGTGGTCGTGATCACCGGCAAGGGCCGCGCTTTTTCGGCCGGCGGCGACCTCGAAATGATCGAGCGGATGGCCGGCAGCGCCGCCAATATCGGCCAGGCGTGGCGCGAGGCCGGCGACATCGTTTACAACATGATCAATCTCGACAAGCCGATCATCTCGGCCATCAACGGCGTGGCGGTCGGTGCGGGCCTCGCCGTCGCCTTCATGGCCGACATCTCGATAGCGTCAGAAAACATGCGCATCACGGACGGCCATATCCGGCTCGGCGTCGGCGCCGGCGACCACGCGGTCATCATCTGGCCGCTCTTGTGCGGCATGGCCAAGGCCAAGTATTACCTGCTCACCGCCGACTTTATCGACGGCAAGGAGGCCGAGCGCATCGGCCTGGTCAGCGCGTGCGTGCCGGCCGACCAATTGATGGGCAAGGCGATGGAGGTCGCGCAGAAGCTCGCGCGCGGCCCGCAGCAGGCGGTGCGCTTCACCAAGCGCGCGCTCAACAACTGGCTGAGGATGTTCGGACCTACCTTCGACGCCTCGCTCGCGCTCGAGATGCTGGGGTTTTTCAGCGACGACCTGCACGAGGGCGTCGCCGCATTGAAGGAGCGCCGCGCGCCGGTGTTCCCGAGCACGCGCAGCCGATGAGAGCGTACCGATGAGAGCTTGCGTCTATCGCGCGCCCGGCGCGCCGCTCGAGCTGGCCGAACTTCCCGATCCGATCGCCGGGCCGGGTGAACTCGTAATTCGTGTCAAAGCGTGCGGTATCTGCGGCTCCGACCTGCACGCGGCCGGGCGCAACTTCCGCATGCCCGCCGGCACTGTCATGGGGCATGAATTTTCCGGCGTGATCGAAACGATCGGCGAGGGCGTCGAGGGATTCGAACGCGGCGAGCCGGTGGTGGCGATGTCCTGCGTCGGATGCGGCGGCTGCGATCGATGCCGCGCCGGCGAGGCGCAACGATGCCGCGAAGTGAAGCTGGTCGGTTTCGGCGAGGTCGCGGGCGCTTACGCGGAGCTGATGAAAACGCGCCCGGCGAGCGTATTCAAAATGCCCGCGGGAATGAGCTTCAAACAGGCGGCCACGGTCGAGCCGCTGGTGGTCGGACTGCACGGGCTCCATCGCGCGGATCTGAAGGCCGGCGAGAGCTGCGTCGTGATGGGCGCCGGGCCGATCGGACTCACTACGATGCTGTGGGCGCGCTTCGCGGGCGCGCGCGCGATTGTCGTCTCGGAGCCCAACGAGCATCGCCGCCGCCTCGCGCTCAAGATGGGCGCGGACGCCGCCGTCGATCCGCGCATGCACAACCCGTCGGGCCGGGTCGAGGCGCTGACTGGCGCGGGACCGCAGGTGATCTTCGAATGCGTCGGCGCGCCGGGCGCGATCGCCGAGGCGACCGCCTACGCCCAGCCCGGCGGCCGCATCGCGATCGTGGGCGTATGCACCGAGGAGGACGCGTTCCCGCCGCTAATCGCGATGCGCAAGGAGCTGGACCTGCGGTTTTCGCTCGGGATGGAGCGCGCCGAAATCGAGATGGCGCTCGCCGCGCTCGCCGCCGGCCGCATCGCGACGGCGCCGATGATTACGCACACGATGCCGCTCGACGCGCTGCCGCGCGCATTCGCCTCGCTCCAGTTGCCGACCAATCAGTGCAAGGTGATGGTGGAATTTTAGTGCATCGTTTCTCGCGCTGGATGGCTTTTGCGATACTGCGAACTGGTGCGGTACTCTTTGACGGCACAGGATCGCCATGGAGGACGATCATGAACAACCGGAAATCCGCTCTGGCCGCCACGTTTGCCGTTGCGGCGGCGCTCTCGCTTCAGCTAGGCCTGTCGAGCGCCTACGCCGCCACCCACAAGGTCGATTGCACGCAAGTGATGTCCGAGCTGAGCAGCGGCAAGAAGGTGTCCGAGGTTGCCAAGGAGATGAAAATCTCCCGCTCCAGCGTTTACCGATGTCGTAAGGAGTCGAAGAAGTCGGGCGCGATGGGCACCCCCGGCGCGACGGGCGTCTCGGGCGGGATGGCCAGCCCGGGCGCGATGACGACTCCGATGGCTGCGCCCGCGGCTCATTAGAAATTTCGTTTGCCCGACAGGCCGGGGAGCCCTTCGCAGGATTCGCCGGCTGACATCGATCGCGTTCGCGCGTTGGCGTATGCGCCGGCGCGGCCGTGTACGTTCCGGTCGCGCGATCGCATGCGCTCGTGTGAACGCCATTTCGAGCGCGCTTACTTCAGCTCAATCTCGATAAAGCTGAATTCGAACGCATTCGGGTTCGCGACATTGTGAGCGACGCCGGCCTCGCGCGCGTATGGAACACCGGTCGTCAATTGCGCGTCCGCGGCGGTGCCGTCTGCGGCAGTGATGCGCAGCTTTCCCGTGCTGAGCGGCACGACCACGTAATCGTGCGCGTGCACGTGCGGGCCGGTGGCCTCGCCCGCCGCAAATGTCCATCGCGTGACGATCACGCGATTGTTTTCCAGCAGGCGCTCCGACTTTGCCCGGGTTTGGTTCATGCCGGCCTCCGACGCATCCCGCATTTGGCTTATCTTGATGGCGCTTTCGCATCGAAGCAAAGCCCGGCAAAATAATTGATGCTGTTTTCGCGCCCAGGCCCGAAGGTAGGTTCGGAATCTTGGAAGTGATTGCAAAAACAGGCTAAAAAAACGACGGCCCGTGAGCAGCGATGCGGCGGGCGAGGCCTTTGCGGTCGCTACTGAAAAATCGCCCCCGCTTCATGATCCACACGGCGATGGCTTGCGCGGCGGCCGCGCTTTGCCTGTTTGGCGCATGGGCGGCAAGCGCCGCTCACGGCGATTCTCGAGCTGCCGGGGCCCACCTCCCTCCCGGTGGCAAAGCGGCCGCCTACACCGAGGGCGCGAGCCACGACTACGCGACCGCGACCTTCGACGGCCTCGAGCGCTACGCGACCTGGGAAAACGCCGACGGCAAATCGGCCACCTATCAGCCCGAGGGTCCCTTTACCGCCGAAAATCCGTTCTTCAAGCCGCTCGGCACCAACGGGCGCGCCTGCGTCACCTGCCACGACCCGAGCGCCGGATGGACGATTACGCCGGTGCATATCCGCGCGCGCTTCGAAGTGAGCCACGGCGCCGATCCGCTCTTCCGCCCGATCGACGGCGCCACCTGCTCCGACGCCGACGTGTCCACGCCGGCGGCGATGAAGCGGGCGTACAGCCTCCTGCTGAACAAGGGACTGATTCGCGTCGCACTTCCGATTCCGCCCAGGGCGGAGTTCTCGGTGATCAAGGTTGACGATCCGTACCACTGCACGAAGCTCGCCGGTCCCAAAAGCGGCGTGATTTCCGTCTATCGCCGGCCGCTGCAGGCGACCAATCTGCGCTTCGAGAACACGATCATGTGGGACGGGCGGATGCCCGACCTCGAACACCAGGCGATCGACGCGGTGCGCACGCACGAGCAGGCCGTGGACGGGCCGATGCCGGATCAGCTCGCGCGGCTGATCGAGTTCGAGACCGGCACTTACGACGCCCAGGTATGGGTGCCCGGCGCGGGCTCGCTGGTCGACGGCGGCGTCGGCGGCGGTCCGGTCGCGCTCTCGCGCGAGCCGTTCTTCGTCGGGATCAACGATCCCTTCGGCAACAATCCCACCGGCGCGCAGACCTCGCTGCACGTCTTCAACCTTTACGACCTGTGGCGCGACGAGCCGAATCGCGAGCGCGCCCGCATCGCCCGCGGCCAGGCCATCTTCAACGCCACGCCGATGATCATCGGCGGCGTTCCCGGCCTCGACGACGCCGAGGATCATCCCACCCACGAGGGTTTTTGTTCAACCTGTCACGATACGCCCAACGTCGGCAATCGCTCGATCGACATCCTGATGAACATCGGCACCGCCGACGCTTCGCGGCGCACGCCCGACCTGCCGCTGTTCACGCTGCGATGCGATAGCGGGGCGCTCAAGGGCCAGGTCTTCCAGGTGACCGACCCGGGGCAGGCGATGATCACCGGGCGATGCGCCGATATCGCGCGCTTCAAGACCTCGAGCCTGCGCGGCCTGGCCTCGCGCGCGCCGTACTTCCACGACGGACAATCGGCGACGCTGATGGACGTGGTGAACTTCTACAACGACCGCTTCCAGGTCGGACTCACCGCGGAAGAGAAGGCGGACCTGGTCGCCTTTCTGCGCACGCTCTAGGCTCGCGCTTCGCCCGCCTCGCTCATCCGCCGCGCTCCTCGAACACCTTGAGCACCGATTCGGTCTCGGCGTCGGCCGGATAGAAAACCTCGACGTGCAATTCCTGCAGCGTGACGTCGTGCGGCGTGGCCACGGTGGTCACCGTGCTGAACATGCGCACGACCTGGCCGAACATCTTTATCTCCATCGGCACGATCAGCTCGTGCGGCGCCTCGACGTCAGGCTCGCGCCATCGCGCCGGCACACCGGGATAGCTCAGCACCTCGGCGATCAGGCTCTTGAGTTCCTCGTCGCGCGCCCAGGCGAGGCGCCGGTAGGCCTCGTTGAGCAGCGCCCGCGCGATCGCTTCCCAGTTGACGAACGCCTTGCGCACGCCGTCGGGATCGAAGACCAGGCGGAGCACGTTGAGCCGCGGCGGCGCGGCCAGCGAAAGCGGTGTCAGCCCCGCCGGCTCCTTGCCCAGGATAGTTGCGAGGAAGCGCACGAAGGCCGCGTTGCCCATCACGATATTCCAGTGGCGATCGTGGGCGAGGGCGCTGCGCGGCTCGTTGGATTTGAGGATTACCTCGACCGCGGCGCGCACCTGGAGCATCCGCGGATCGTCGAGGCTGGTCTCGCCGTAAATCGGCGCGTAGCCGGCGGCGAGCAGCAGCAGGTTGCGCTCGCGCAGCGGCACGTCGAGCACGTTGGAGAGCGTCAGCAGCATCTCGCGGCTCGGCTCGGCGCGTCCGGTTTCAAGGAAGCTGATATGGCGCGCCGAGACCTCGGCCTCCAGCGCCAGCTCGAGCTGGCTCAGATGGCGCGCCTCGCGCCAGCGGCGGAGCAGCGGCCCGACGCCGCTCGGTTCGACCGTTCCGACGGTTCCATTGCGGGAAATATCCATGATCATGCTCCTGTCACGGAGCACGCGCCGCGTCGATTACCTTCAAGGTAATCGGCCGTCCGCCGCTGCTCGGACATTCGCTGCCGCTCTATCTTTTATCGCATCATCGGCCGGGCGATGGCTAATGCCGCCGAGCGCGCATCGGGGCCGATGAGACGGTCCACCGCCTCCGGCTGGTCGGCGTCGCCCGCGCGGGGGCCCGGCGGCCGGCGAGCATCGAGCGTTGCGGCGCCTTTTTCGCGCGAACGAGGCGTTTCGGGTGGGGCTTGCTTGGGGTCGCCGGATTAAAGCGCGGCTTGCTATGATGCGGGCCCGCGCCGCATCGAATGCGCATGGAGGAGGAAGGGGCCCGGTGGCCCCACCGGTCTTCAAAACCGGCCTGGCGGGCAATACGCTTGCCGGAAGGTTCGACTCCTTCCCCCCTCCGCCGATTTCACTCGATTTTGCTTACTTTTGTGCGCACATAGCCAGGAGATGCCCGCCGCCACAGGACAAGACCCTGTGGACTACCTGGGCCGCGGCCTTTTGTAGCGTTCTATTCCACACGGTAACATGGCGCTCACCATGCGGTGGGCCAAGCGGTTTCTCAAGCACCTTGGGGTTTCTGAGCCGCTAACGCCCAACCTTGAAGAGCAGCCAGCCGATAGCCAATCGGTAGGGACACATCCTCGCAAAGCTGGTGCGCTGTGCTCGAGATGTCGACGCACCCTGGTACGCAATCCGCATCAGGTGCGCGTTCGACGCGCACGTGCGCGCTCAGTGGTCCGAGATGGGCGCGGCCGATTCTTGGCCTGGGCGCGCGCTTTGGGCTCCAAAGCTTCCGTGCGTGCGAAGATATACAGGGGTGCTTTGTTCAGTCTTGTCTCGATGGTGGGCTGCACTTTACCGGGCTCAAATGCTGTAACAATCACACCCAAAGCCAAGAATTATTGCGAAGCGAAAGTAGATCTCTTTCGCCAGGGTGAGTGCTACGCAATGTGGCATGCCGTGTGCCCTAATACGACGCCGCTGACCTGTGACGAAGGACTTCTTCTAAAGGCAGTCGATACCGTAGCTCAATGTCGCGAGCACAATGACCGGGACGCCTGCATGCAACTGTGGCAGACTACTTGTGACTACTCGTTCGAGGTAAAGAAATGGCGTGCCGAGCATCACGTGAAATATTTCGAGCTCGCCACGGAGTGCACCGAAGCAGCCGTACTATACTCGGATGCTGAAATGCTTTGCGGCGTCGAGAACAAACAAGCCTGCAAGCTACTTCGGGACGGACCGTGGCCGCAATCTAAACAATGGGATCCGAAGTCGCTAGCGGCCGGAGCAGAAGCCGCTTCACATCAGGCCGGTGGATTCAACCTACACGACGAACTTGTAATACATCGGTCCACAGTCGATCAGGTTCGCGCTTGCAAGGCCGGGGAAGCCCAAACCTGTGCCGACCTCAGGCAAATATGGTAAACCGCAACGCCGACATGGCTTGCGGGCGTGCACAGCGCGGCTTTTCGTGGAGCCCTACTCCAGCCGCTAGAATGACGCTCGCTATGCGGTGGACCAAGCGATTTCTCCGGCGGTTTGGGCTCCAAGAGCTTCAACATCCCAGCCCCAAAGACGGGCCAGCCGAGCGCCCAGCGCCAGCATTGCGACTCAATGTCGCTGGCAAATTGTGTCCAGATGCCGCCGCGAGCTGATGCGCAACCTCCCATCAGGTGCGCGCGGGCCGCGCGCGCTCTCGCAACGCAGCCCGCGACGAGCGCGGACGATTTCTAGCGCAGGCAGCTAAATAACCAGAACACAGATGGAGGGTGACATGCCGGGAAGAAGAGTCGCGGCACCCATTGAACCAACATACGACACTCTTTTGCTCTGGTGGATTGGGGATCAGCAAGTCTGCGCAGGCAAACCTGAAGCGTACTTTGCTGCCGAGCGCAAAGCTGCTTTATCGCGGCTCAAAAAGTTCTCACAAAAGACACTCCAGAGTGCCAAATGGCTGGCTGAAGAGATCACTCCCGAGCAACGCCACCCCGCATTGTCGTGGAACCACCACGTGATAACAAAAACTCTAGCGAAGGAAGAGAGACGATTCTGGCTCGAGGAAGCCGCAAAGAAAAACCTCAGTACACGCCAACTGCGGGAGCAGATCAAAAAGCGCCTCCAATCGAAGTTAGTCGTGGCGGAATAAACCGGGCAGGGCGCCTCCTCTGCCCAGCCGCGTGCGCGCACGGCCCTGCGCGATGAACGCGGCCAATTTAAGCAAGGCGATTCCCCATGAGAAGAAGCGCATCAAGAAAAGGAAAGTGCAGCGAATGCCAGAAGGTCAAAGTGATTTATCAAGCCTTGCCGAGCTACCTGTGGGGGTCGAGACAATTCTGCAAGGACTGCTCGGATAAGCTTCGCAGGCAACCGGAGGCCAAGCGCCGACACCGGATTGCCGACAGCAACGACCGATGCACGTGTGGGCACGAGGCTTTTCACCACGAGAGCAGCGTCACTCGCAAACTTGAGAACTGTAGGGCCGAGAGCTGTTCCTGCGAGAGATTTAGTCTGGTTTCTTGAGCGTGCACTTGTTCCGACATCTGACAAGTGAAGGAGGAGCCGGTCGGCCTAAGCCGGTCGCCGGGCGCATTGGTTCCCCTCTGCTCCGCGAAGCAAGCCGCGCCAGCCGCTTTCGCGGCTCGCGGCCAAGCCGCTTGACACGGCTCGCACGCTTCGCGGGCGCATCTCTACACTTGCGCGCGCCTCAGAGTGAGGGAGAGGCGCGCGCCGGAATGCAACGGCACTTAGGTTTGGCTGAAGTCTCGGCCGAACGTCCGTGTCTCTACTCGACGGCCTTGATGGCTGGCGGTTTCCACGACCCGTTCAAAATCGAGGGCGATTGTTCCCTCGGCCAATAAAGCCGCAGCATCGGAACGAAACCGCCTTTGGGAGCGGGAAGCCAGTTCGCTTCCTTCGCCTCCCCCGGGGAATCGGCCTGGAGATAGAGATCCACTGAGCCGTCCGCATTGGTCACGAACTTGTCCCGCTGACTGAGCGTGTAACGGTTCAGCGAGTTGGGAACGAAGAAGTAGTGACTATCGTACATCGTGAGCGACCAGAATCCGTTGACCGGCGGCATCTGGCCCCTGGCGAAATGCATTACGTACTTTTTCGATGCGCCATCGTAATGCTTTCCGTTCACATCCATTTTGGAGGTCGGGTAAATCGCGTCCTGCGGGCGATTCGCTCCCAGGCCAATCGCCGTGATCAGAGCGCGCTGAACGTAGTCAGTGCCGTAGATCCCGGTCTTCGTCGTAATCACCCAGCCGTTAACCGGCTTCATGTGCCTGAAGTACTCGAGGATCTTCACCATCGCGAACTTCGGAACAGCTTTGACCAGTTCCTCATCCAGCAAGCCGAGCTTGCTACTATCGAAGTCTTGTCCCGGAACGAGTCCAATCTTCGCCATTTTCGCCAGCATCGGGGCGTCAGCCGCGGCGGGTGGATTATCCTTCATCAGCTTTGCCAGATAGTTGAAGAAAGCGACGGTGCTCATGGCATTAACCTGGTCGCGGACGGCCTTCTTCATATCGATCGAGGGATCGACCGTCCCGGGCGCAGGCGTGTACGGCTTGCCATAGGCACTGAGCGGCACGAGCTTTACCTGATCCTGCAGCGCATGCACCTCCGCGTAGTCCTCAGGCGTGCCGGTGCAATAGATGCGGCCGAGCAACCACACAATGCTGGTCGGCGACTTGTATTGTTTGATTCCGCTGGGGAGCGTGCCGGACCATCCCGGCCCCGTAATCGCGTAAATCTGCGCCCCGGTCCCGGTCGTACGCTTGCCGGGCACCTGGAACACGTCAGTCCAGCCATCCAGCATCGGCATCAGATAATACCGGCCCTTCATATCGGGCAGGCTGAGAATCCAGGGCTCTTTACCCACATCGAAGAAGGCGGTCGTGTAAAGGGTGTCCGCATTGGGTGCCGTCACATCTCGAAAAGCGGCGTTTGGGTACTGCCGCATCTTAATCAATTGTCCCATTGGCGCGCGGGTGCCTTCCGGCGCCGCAACGTTCGTGATGACCCGACGGGTCATATCCATGGTCACCAGCGGATAGCCATAGATGTAGGCTTCCGTCGCGATTTGGAGTGTGTCTTCCGCGCGAGCAGCTCGGCCTGTCGGCATCAATAAAAGCAACGCCGTCAGGATCGCCAGGCAACAAGTTCGATATGGCTGGTCAGCGAATTTCATCCTGAACCTCCCAAGAGGCTCCGAACTCTACGTCTTTGGCAACGAGCCGACAATTGCCCTTTGGTCCATCGAAAAGTGCCCGCGGAACCTCTTCGGCCTTTTGTTGAAAACAGATGCGATCTAACTGGTCATCAGGCGCTCTGGTCGGTTCGGAAGCTCGAGCAACATTCCACCGAAACTCCGTCGACCTTTATGAAGGGTCGGAATGTTTTTCTGGGTTTTTCGGTCTGATTGGCCTTTTTTCGCTCACTTTCGAAGATTTTTAGCGCTGAAGCCTGTCATGAAGTTTCAACGATGGCCCAATGAGGCTTTGTGCTGCTGTATTCGAATGCTAGAATAGTCCTCGCCATGAGCGGACCAGTGGAGGCCGAGGCGGCTGTCGCTCTCAATATCCAGGACATCCCGGCCATCTGCTCGCGAGGGCCGGGCGGCCTGAGACCGACGGCCGCATCCCTGCAATCGGCTCGCCGGCCCGACACGCGCGAGACGCCGGATCGAATGACAGCGAAACCCCGAACCAGTGCAAGGCAATGCTGCGAACATGACCTTTGAAAAAAGGCTGAAAGCGCTGGTTCAGAGTTGCGTCGCGCCGTTCGGCTATCGCTTCGAAAGGCTGCGCGACACGATCGATGCGCCAATCGACATTCTGGATCTGCTGCTCGCAAAGGAATCGGCGACCCGACCTGATTTCTTCTTTGTCCAGATCGGCGCGAACGACGGCATGGTCGACGATCCCATCCGGCATTTCGTGACCAGGTACCATTGGCGCGGCGTGCTGGTCGAGCCGCAGCCCGAAGTGTTCAAGCGGCTGCTCCAAAACTACCAGCCCGAAAAGCAGCTTATATTCGAAAACAGCGTCATCGCCGACAAAGATGGCGTCGCGCGGATGTTCGTGGCGGACCATCGGGACAAAAATGCGAACCTGACAGTGTTCGCCAGCCTCAAGAAAGAGGAATTGATTAGCGGCCTCGATCATCCCAGGGCACAGGGGGTGAAGGCGCAGGTGCGGGAGATCGAGCTGCCGGCGGTCTCCGTTCGGACGCTGCTCGCCAGGCATCGCATCGCGAAAGTCGATCTCCTGCTCACGGACGTGCAGGGATTCGACCGCGAGATCGTCGAGCAGTTTCTCGCCTGCGGGGTCAAGCCGACGATCATCCATTTCGAGCACAGCCATATGAGCCGATCGTCGCTGGACGCGCTCTATCGCGAACTGGTCAGGCACGGTTACCGGTTCACCGAACTCGATTCGGACTCCGTGTGCTACCTTCGCGACGTCAATTCGTAGCCGCGCAGCTTCGAGTTTTCGCCATCCTCCGCCGCCATCCCGCCCATTGCCGCAAGTCTCGGATTTCGCGCAATCGGCTGAAAATCCCCGGGTGCGGCTAGCCTCGGGTGGGGCTCTGCCCGGCCGGGCCGGCCGTAATCGCGCGCGCGGACCTCTGCCCCTTCGTCGCGCCGGGTGATACAAGGGGGGGCGGTCGCTGGGCCCAGCGGTGAGTCGATGCGCTGCCAGAATTGTTCAGCGGAAAATCCCCCGAGCGCCAGGTTTTGCATCCAGTGCGCAGAACCTTTGGCCCGCCGATGTCAGAGCTGCGGTTTCGTTAACCCGTCCCAGGCCAGGTTCTGCGCCCAATGCGCCGCGCCGCTGGATGACGCGACGCCGCCGCGCGCTGGAGCTGAACCGGGCGAGGCCCCGGCCGGCGAGCGGCGGCATCTGACGGTTCTTTTCTGCGACCTGGTCGGCTCGACCGAGATGGCTAGCCATCTCGACCCTGAAGAATGGCGCGAAATCATCGCCGGATATCATGAAGCAGCGGCGCAGGCGATTGAGCGCTTCGATGGCCATGTCGCCAAGTATCTCGGCGACGGCGTGATGGCATTCTTCGGCTATCCCGAGGCCCACGACAACGATGCCGAACGAGCGGCGCGCGCCGGCCTGGCGGCGCTCGACGCCATCTCGAAACTCAACGGACACGGCACGCATCCGCAACTGTCGGCGCGCGTCGGCATCGATTCGGGCACCGTGGTGGTCGGCGCCGGCGCCGGCAAGGACATCGACGTTTTCGGCGATACGCCAAATATCGCCGCGCGGGTGCAGGCGGCGGCCGCTCCCGGAACGGTGCTGGTGACCGCGGACACGCATCGGCTGATCTCGGGGCTGTTCGTGGTCGAAGATCGCGGAACGCCGGCGCTCAAGGGCGTGGAACCGCCGATCCGGCTTTACCGGGTAGTGCAGCCGAGCGGAGTGCGCGGGCGGCTCGGAGCGGCGGCGGCGGCGCGCGGCCTCACGCCTTTCGTCGGGCGCGAAGACGAGCTGCGTCTGCTGATGAATCGCTGGCAGCGGGTGCTCGACGGCGAAGGGCAGCTCGCGCTGATCGCGGGCGAGGCCGGGATCGGCAAATCGCGCCTGGTGCAGCGCTTCCGTGAACAGATCGCCGGCACGCCGCATACCTGGGTCGAAGCCTCGGCCGAGGCATTTTTCCAGAACACGCCCTTTTATGCTGTGACTGAATTGCTCCGCGAACTTCTGGCGTGGCGCGGTGACGAGCCGGCCGAGGAGCAGCTTGCGCAACTCGAAAAGCGGCTGGAACTGGCGGGGCTCAAGCCCGCCGAGGCGCTGCCGCTGATTGCGACGCTTTTGAAGCTGCCGCTGCCGGCGGGATACTCGCCGCCGCCGCTCTCGCCCGAGCAGCAGCGCCGCCGCCTGCTGGCGACGCTGACCAAATGGGCGCTGGGCGCCGCGCGCGCGCAGCCGACCGTGATCGCGATCGAAGACGTGCACTGGGCCGATCCGTCGACGCTCGAGGTGATCCAGCTACTGGCCGAGCAGTGCTCGACGGCCCCGCTGCTGCTGATCTGCACGGCGCGGCCGGAGTTCCGCGTGCCGTGGCTCATGCGTCCGTACCATACGCTGCTCACGCTCAACCGGCTGAGCCCGCGCAGCGCGCGCGAGATGGTGGCGCGGCTGGCCGAGCACGCCAGGCTCGCGGCCGCCACGGTTGACGCGATGGTCGAGCGCAGCGGCGGGGTGCCGTTGTTCGTCGAGGAGTTGACCCGCTCGGTGCTCGAGGGCGGCGATGGCGAGTCCGCGCTGCGAGAGATTCCGGTCACCCTGCACGACTCCCTGATGGCGCGGCTGGATCGGCTGGGCGAGGCCCGCGAGATCGCGCAGTTGGCCTCGGTGCTGGGGCGCGAGTTCTCATGGGAGCGGCTGAGCGCGGTCGCCGCGATCGAAGACGAAAAGCTCGAGGAGGCGCTGCGCAAGCTCACCGATGCCGAGTTGCTGTCCGTGCAGGGCATCGCGCCCGAAGCCGGCTATCGTTTCCGGCACGCCCTGATCCAGGCGGCCGCCTATGAATCGTTGTTGAAGAGCAGGCGCGAACAATACCATCGCAGGATTGCGCAGACGCTGGTCGAGCGTTTTCCCGAGACGGCCGAGGCGCAGCCCGAGCTGCTCGCCCATCATTACACCGAGGCGAATCTCAAGCAGGAGGCCCTGGCGCAATGGCAACTGGCGGGGCAGCAGGCGGTGCAGCGCTCGGCCAACTTCGAAGCGGTCAGCCACTTCTCGAGGGCGCTGGAGCTGCTCAAATCTCTGCCGGCGGGTCCTGAACGCTTCCAGCAGGAACTGGCTTTGCAACTCGCGGTGGGCACTGCGCTGATCGTCACCACGGGCTTCGGATCCGCCGAGGTCGGCAAGGCATATGCCCGCGCCCGGGAACTGTGCCCGCAGACGGGCGAACCCCGCCAGCTTTTCCCGGTGCTGTGGGGGCTATGGATGTTCTACATGGCGCGGGCCGAGCATGCGGTTGCGCGCGATCTGGCCACGCGATGCCTGCGCATGGCGCAGAACACCAAAGACACCGGGTTCCTGGTGCAGGCGCATCACGTCAACGGAGTCGGCTTGATCGCGGCCGGCGATTTCGCCCAGGCGCTGGAACATCTCGAGCAGGCGACGGCGATCTACGATCCGGCGCAACATGGCATGCATGCGAACATCTACGGCCACGACCCGGCCGCGGTAAGCCTCACGCACGCAAGCTGGTCGCTTTGGCTGCTTGGCCGTCCCGACCGGGCGCTGGAAAAATGCTCCGAGGGCCTCGCGCGGGCGCAAAACTTGAATCATGCGTACACTTCAGCGACGGTTGCCGCGTTTGCCGCGTGGCTCCATCAGTTCCGCCGCAACAGCCAGTCGGTTGAAGAGCTCGCGGCGACCGCGATCCGGATCTCCACCGAGCACGATTTTCCCTTCTACCGCGCGATGGGAATCATGATGCACGGCTGGGCGCTAACCCAGCGAGGACAGGAACTGGATGGAATCGCGCAAATGCGCGCGGGGCTGGACGAATACCATCGCACCGGCGCCGTGGTCCTGCGCCCGGGCTATCTCAGCCTGCTCGCCGAAGCATGCGGAAACGCGGGCCAGGCCGAAGAAGGGCTGAGCCTGCTCGCCGAGGCGCAGGACCTGGCGACCGAATGCGAGGAGCGCTGGTGGCAGGCGGAACTGCACCGCCTCAAAGGGGAGCTGATACTCAGACGCGCAGGCGCGCAGAGTCTGCCGGCCAATATCGAAAATAAAGCTGAAGATTGCTTTCGGCAGGCGCTGACCGTTGCCAGGGAGCAGAAGGCGAAGTCGCTCGAGCTGCGGGCCGCCATGAGCCTGTCCCGGCTCGGGCTTCGGCAGGCCCGGCGTCCCGAGGGACGGCGCCTGGTCGAGGAGAGTCTGGCGTTCTTCACCGAGGGATTCGACACACCGGATTTGCTGGACGCGAAAAAGCTGCTGCAGCAATTGTGATAAGCCGGTCTGCGGGCGATTATTCAGTTCAAAGGGGGACACTCTCGATGAACAGCAAGTTGCTACAGGCGTTTGCGCAGGCAGTCAGTGCGTTCAACAGCGCCGATTACACCGGTTCGCTGGGACCGCTGCTGCATCCGGACGTGGAAATGAACGAAGTCGACGATCCAACGCAGCCGCCGCACTCTGGAAAACCGAACGTGTTAGACTATCTGAACACTAAGCAAACGTTGAAGAAGCCGCAATTCTTCTACGTTGATCCGCTCGATCCGAGAGTGATAGGACCGTTCGAAGGGCCGCCCGACACGGATCACAAGCCCAACACCAAGCACGGGCAAATAAGCGGTGTCGGCAAGTATCAGGACATTTCGATCGCCGCGCCGGGCCAGGACGTCACGGACCCATTTCTTGTCCGCTACGACTTCTTGTTCCGAAAAGAGGCCGGTTCATGGCTGCTCGTCATGGCGGTTGCAACACCGATGGAGCCGGTTCCGACATCGGCGACATGAGCGCGGTACCGGTGCACAGCCGCAGAGTCGCGGGCGCTCGCAGGTTTTGAAGCGCAGCGGCGGAGACAACGAACTAACGCGGTCCCATGTGGCTTCGACGCAGGATGTAATCGCCTATTACGAGGGTAAAACCCGCGCGATCCTCGAGCGCTACGGCCCCGGGCCGCGCGTGCATTACCACACCGGGATCGTGGACGACCCGGCCCCGCCGGGCTCGTCGATCTCGGACCTGCGGCGGGGCCTGGTGGCGGCGCAGGAGCGCCTGCTCCATTACGCCGCCGAGCGTTGGAGCGCATCGTCGGCGCTGTGCGGCGAGGTGCTCGATGTGGGCTGCGGACTGGGCGGCGGCGCGATCTTCTGGGCTCAGGAATTCGGCGCGCGGGTCACGGCGGTCACGTGCGTGGCGGCTCACATCGAATGGGTAGCGCGGTTTGCCGCCCAAGCCGGAGTTGCAGCGCGGGTTCGGCCACTGCTTTGCGATGCGCTCGAGGTACCGGGTGAGAACCGCTTTGACGGAGTCGTGGCGGTCGACAGTTCGGGCTACCTGCCGCGGCGCCCGTGGCTGCGGCGGATCGCTGCGCTGCTCCGGCCCGCAGGGCGCGCGTTCGTGATCGATTGTTTTCTTGAACGCCCCGAGTACGAAGAACCGTTCAATCGATACTGGCATACGCGCATCGGCACCGTCGCGGAATATCTCGCGGCCGCGCAGGACGCCGGTCTGGATCTTGAAGGGGTCGAGGACATTACGCATCGCACCGAGCATTTCTGGACCACGACCATTGCATTGATTGAGGCCGAGCTGTGCGCGAAGAGGCTCCACGCATCGGAGGCCGCGCGTCGCGAAGCGTCGCTCGCGGCGCATCGTTTGGTGCGCCGGGGCCTGGCGGAACAAGCCCTGCGTTACGCGCTGATAAGTTTCCGCAAGAACGGCGGCAGCCGCGCGCGCAAGGTTGCGGCGTAGTAGTTCCAGGCCAGCGGGTACGCCGGCCGATCGCGCCGTGCGGTCCATTGGGCCTTCACGCCCTCGGGACCGTTCGCTTTCTCGGCTGGTCAAGCGCGGCGAATTTGTCTATTGCACAGTGACAGACTACGGCGGTGCGGACCGCCATACGCGCTTCCAAGGAGAGCGAGAGACCATCATGGCAGATCAATTGAAAGGCAAAGTGGCGCTGATCACCGGCGGCGGTTCGGGTATCGGACGCGCGACCGCGATGCTCTTCGCGCGCGAAGGCGCGAAGGTCCTGGTTGCGGACTATAACGCGGATGGCGGCGAACGCGTCGCGCGCGCGATCAAAGAGGCCGGTGGCGAAGCGATCTTTCATGCGGCCGACGTTTCCAATCCCAAAGACGTCGAAGCGATGGTCGCGAAGACGGTGGCGACATTCGGCCGGCTCGACTGCGCCTTCAACAACGCCGGAATCGAGGGCGAGTTCTCCCCCACCTCCGAATGCACGCTGGAGAACTGGCAGCGCGTGATCGCGATCAACCTGAGCGGCGTCTTCTACTGCATGAAGTACGAGATTCCCGAGATGCTCAAGACCGGCGGCGGCACGATCGTCAATACCTCATCGATTTGCGGGCTCGCCGGAATCGCGAACACCTCTGCCTACACCGCGGCCAAGCACGGCGTCGCCGGCCTGACCAAGACCGCGGCGCTCGAGTTTTCGAGCAAGGGCATTCGCGTCAACGCGGTCTGCCCGGGATTTATCCGCACGCCGATGGTGGCGCGGGTGATGGACCGTGGCAGCTTCGACGAAAAGGCCGTGATCCAGACGCATCCGATCAATCGTCTCGGCCAGCCCGAGGAGATCGCGGCCACAGTGCTGTGGCTTTCTTCGGACGCGTCGTCGTTCGTCAGCGGCGTGCCCATGCCGGTGGACGGCGCCTACATGGCGCAGTGATTCGGGGCAGAGAGTGAAGAGCGCTTATTCGTCAGCGCAGGATTCGCAATCGAGGCATCCACTGTGGATCAGGGCCAATTGCTCGGCCAACGCCGCGTCGGGAAAGCCGACGTGTTCGATGGCGCGATGGCCGCAGGCGGGGCACTTGCGCCGCGCTTGAACGGGGAAGAGCGGTTGCCTGATTGGAAGCCGTAAGGCGGCTGACGACTGATTCATTTGTTGCCCGTGTGCGATACTTCGTTAGCGAGGGCAGGCGGGCGCCCCGGCGATGCTCATTGTCGGAGAACATGCGCATCGCCGGGGAAGATCGGAAGTGAATACGACGTTGTAGCTCATTGGATAGGACGATGGCTTACCATCGCTAAAGCAAGCGTGCCAGAACGGAGCATGTACTGTGCCATCGTCTGGACCCATCAGAATTCCAGCAAAATCAACCACTTCGGCGGGATAGACGGTCGGCCACGGGCGTTCGCTGTTGCAGCGCTGCAATACCGGCGTGTCGATTGATCGCATCCGACGTCACAGCCGGCGGAGCCTGATTTGACACCCGCGCGCCCTGCCTTTTAAGGTACGCGAGTCCACCGGCGACATTCGAATTTTTCGGAGGCGAGCTAAGGCATGAAGGCGGCAGTCTTATACGAACCGCGCAAACCCCTGACCATCGAGGACCTGAAGCTTGCGCCTCCGAAGGCGGGCGAGGTCCGGGTAAAGGTCGCCGCCAACGGCGCCTGCCATAGCGACCTGCACGTGATGACCGGCGACATGCGCATGCCGCTGCCGATCGTACTCGGTCACGAGGGCGCCGGTATCGTCACCGAGACCGGACCCGGCGTTGCCTCGGTCAAGACCGGCGATCACGTGGTGCTGACCTTCTCGCCCGTGTGCGGGCATTGTCACTACTGCACGCTCGGCCAGGTGCATCTGTGCGAGACGCGGCCCAAATCGCTGGGCACGCTGCTCGACGGGACCACGCGCCTGAGCAAAAACGGCAGCGAGATTTTCCACTTCGCGTACGCGGCGACCTTCGCCGAGGAGGCGGTGGTGCCGGAGAGCTGCGCGATCAAGATTCGCGAAGACGTGCCGCTGGACCGCGCATGCTTCGTCGGCTGCGGCACGATGACCGGTATCGGCGCGGCGATCAACACGGCCAGGGTGCGCCCGGGCGCAACCGTCGCGGTGATTGGATGCGGCGGGGTGGGGCTCAACGTGATCCAGGGCGCGGCGCTGGCCGGCGCGCATGAGATCATTGCGATCGACCTGCTGCCGAACAAGCTGGCGCTGGCCAAAGTGTTCGGCGCAACGCGCACGTTCAATCCGTCGCAGGACGACGCGTACAAGTCGGTGATGGAGCTGACGCACGGGCGCGGCGTGGATTATGCCTTCGAGGTAATCAGCACGGCCAAGACGATCGAACTCGCGTTCCGCATGACCGGACGCGGCGGCACCTGCACCATCGTCGGCGTCTCGCCCGAGAGCGCGCGCATCAGCCTCAATCCCAACGTGTTCACGATGATGGAGAAGCGGCTTATCGGGTCGTTTTACGGCTCGACCAGGCCGCGCGTCGACATGCCGCTGTTGATCGATCTGTACATGGACAAGAAGATAAAGATCGATGAGCTGGTCTCGCGCACTTTCCCGCTCGAGGGCGTGAACGAGGCCTACGATCTGCTGCAGAAGGGCGAGGTCTCGCGCAGCGTGATCAAGTTTTTTTAACCGTGCAGGCCGGCGTTCGGCCAGTGTCCGTCCAACCGGCGCAGCATCGGTAGAGTCCGTTTCACTCAAGGAGGAGACTGCGATGTCCGTTCAGATGCCGACCCGGGAGCAACTGCGCGCGGTGGCGCGGCAGTGCGGACTGTCGCTCGACGACGACAGCCTGGACTCGTTTCGCGGGCTGTTCACGACCTACGTCGACGCCTACAACACCGTCGCCGCGATGCCGGACGAGGTGCCGCGCGTCAAATATCCGCGCACGCCCGGCTATCGCCCTGGACCTGCGGAGAATCCGCACAACGCCTGGTACTGCAAGACTTCGGTCAAGGGCGCGAGCGAGGGCAGGCTCAAGGGCCGCACCGTCGCGCTCAAGGATAACATCATGCTCGCCGGCGTGCCGATGATGAACGGCGCCTCGACGCTGGAAGGCTACACGCCCGATTTCGACGCGACCGTGGTCACGCGCATCCTCGACGCCGGCGGCGAGATCGTCGGCAAGGCGCACTGCGAATGCTTCTGTCTGTCGGGCGGCAGCCATACCAACGCCACAGGTGCGGTGCACAATCCGCGCAAACGCGGCTACTCGGCCGGGGGTTCGTCCTCGGGCAGCGCCGCGCTGGTCGCGGCAGGCGAGGTTGACATGGCGATCGGCGGCGATCAGGGCGGGTCGATCCGCATGCCTTCGTCATACTGCGGCATCTACGGCATGAAACCGACCTGGGGTCTCGTACCGTACACCGGCATCATGCCGATCGAAATCTTCGTCGATCATACGGGTCCGATGACCGGGAACGTCGCCGACAATGCGCTCCTGCTCGAGGTGATCGCCGGCGACGACGGCTACGATCCGCGGATCAAGGCGCCCAAGGTGCAGGCGTACACGCAGGCGCTGGGACGCGGCATCAAGGACCTCAGGATCGCGATCGTCAAGGAGGGCTTCGGCCATCCCACCTCAGAGCGCGCGGTGGATGATAAGGTGCTGGCCGCGGCCAGGCGCCTGGGCTCGCTCGGCGCGCGCGTCGAGGAGGTTTCGATTCCGATGCATCTGGCGGGCGCATCGATCTGGACGCCGATCGGAATCGAAGGACTCACGCAGACGATGATGTTCGGCGACGGCTTCGGCGTGAGCCGCGACGATCTCTATGCGACCTCGCTGATGGACTTTCATCGCGGCTGGCGCCAGCGCGCCAACGAGATGTCCGAGACGACCAAGCTGTTCCTGATGTGGGGCGCGTACGTGCGCGAGAATTACGGCTCGCGCTATTACGGCAAGGCGATCAATATCGTGCGCCGCCTGCGCGCCGCCTACGACGAGGCGCTGGCGAAGCATGATCTGCTGCTGATGCCGACCACGCCGATGAAGGCGACGCCGCTGCCTGGCCCCGACGCGACGCGCGAGGAATACGTGGCGCGCGCGCTCGAGATGATCACGAACACGGCGCCGTTTGACCTGACGCATCATCCGTCGATGTCGATCCCGTGTGGCACAGTGGACGGACTGCCGGTGGGTCTGATGCTGACCGGCCGGCATTTCGACGAATCGACCATCTACCGCGCCGCCGAGGCGTTCGAGCAGTCGGGCGACTGGATGAAGATGTAGCGTCGCGCGGCTAAGGATGCGAACGCACGCGTCCGGCCGCGCGCGCACACGGACGACCGCGTGCGTCGCGGCCGCGGGCGCAGCCGGACCGGCGTCACTCCTGGAACATGTTTATCTCGATCGCTGCGAAAGCCTGGTCGCGCAGCGGCAGCACCTTGCGGTACTCCGGGTCGTTGTACCATCCCTCGGCCGCGGCCCGGTCCGCGAAGCGCAGCACGATTCCCACCTCGTACTTGTTCGGGCCGTGTAATGCGGCGAGGCCGCTGCCGCGCACGACCACTTCGCCGCCGTGCTTTGCGACGACCGCGCGCGCTACCTGCTGATACTGCGCCAGCGCGTCTTTTCGATCGGGACGCGGCGTGCCCTGGACCAGAACGATTACGCTCATGGAATGCTCCTTTTCGACTTGCGCGAGAGGCTACTTCATTGGCGACCGACTTGCACGCCGCGCGCGCGGCGCATTCCGGGCACCGCTGCCTGCGGCTGCGCTTACCTCGCGGGTAATTGTCGATTCGCCGCGCAGCGCCGACATTGAAATGGTGCGCGAAGCCGGCCGTCCCAAGCGGGATTCACGCTGAAGCCTCGCGCCTCAGGAGGCAATCAAATGTCGGCACAAGCAGAAGCGAGAGAGGTGAACGATCGCATCATCGCCGCGGCGGCCAAGGGAGATTTCGCGCCCTTCGTGAACGCGCTCGACGACGAGGTCGAAATCTTCGATCACGTCGCATACCTGTTCGAGGGCAAGGCACGGTTTCTCGACTACCTGCAGAGCGCGACCGCCGGCGCTGAGTCGATGACCTTCACGTTTCATCAATCGACCTGCCGCGCGGTCAACGACTCGACCGCGATCGTCAACGGCTACGATCGGCTGACGACCGTGCCCAAGGGCGGCGGGATGGCGCAGGTGCATAGCGGCCGCACCACGCTGGTTTACGTTAAGAAGGGCCGCGACTGGAAAATCGTGAACGCGCACTTCTCGCCCCTGCCCAAGGATTGAATGCTCGACGGGGCATCAGCTCCTGGCGCAATCGGCGGGCGGTTCATCGCAGGATGTGGCCGCCCGCCAAAAAATTCATAACGCCGCGTCCAGGTCGACTTTCGGCTGAGCGCCGGGGCCCGCTTGCAGCTCGGTCCAGACGATCAGGCCGAGATCGATCACGTACAGAGCGATCACGATGTTCCCCAATTCAGTCGCGAGGCCGCTTGCGGGCATGAGCTGAACGACTCCCCATAGCAAAAACGCGAACGCGAGCATCAGGCGCTTTAGCAGTTCCAGCGGCCGCGGGCGCAGGATTACCTGCATAACGATATAGGCCACGCCGGTCACCAGCAGCGGCAGCGCGGAGAGCGGACGGGCGGCCAGCAGGGTCCAGCCGCGCGCCGCGGCGCCACCGGCGGGCGCGGACCATCTGCCGAGCAGCGGCGCCGCGCCGACGTACATCAGAGCGAAACTGCTCAACACGGCCAGCGCCGCGAGCGACCTTGCAAGCCATCGCAGCGGTACATCCAGCGGAACGCGTTCGCGCGGTTGCGCCGGATCGGGCACCTTTTCACTTTGCGCCATGCCATTTGGCCATGTGAGCGACGTGCGTGGGGAGATAAAAGTCCGGGCCGAAGAAGCGATCGTAAAATTCCGTCTCGCAATGCTGCGCCTGCGCGTAAGCGCGCATGTAGAAGCTCGGGATCGAGGCCGGGAAGCGGCCGAAGGTGTCGTGGATATACTGCGCGACCTCGCCCAGCAGTTCGATGAACTCCGGGCTGTAACGCTCGACCCGCGTCTTCACGCGCGCGTTGTCGCGGTAGGGTCCCGGGCGTTCGGGATCGAACGCGCCGTTGGGTCCGAACTTGAGGTCGACGAATTTGCGCACCGCCGCGCGCATGTCGGCGCAGTACGGCGGGCACAGGCCCTCGAAGTGCTTGTCGATTCCGACCGGATTGGGCACCGGCCAGCGCGCGTCGGCCACGAAGCGGAAGCCGAGGCCCCTGATTCCGCGCTCGGCGAACGCACCCATCAGGCTCGCCGGATTGATCCCGGTGTACATCCAGCCGCCAAGGCCCATCGCCTGCATCGCGAGCACGATGTTGTAGCACATCAGCGCGAGCTCCATCGCGCCGGTGGCGAGGCAGTACTGATCGAATTCGAAAATTGAAAAGCGCTTCGCGCCGTCGATCAATCCGAGCTTGACGAAGCGATCGAGATCGCCGCACACGCGGCCGTTTTGCGGGTCGAAGGGCGTGAAGCCCATCCCCAGGTACACCGCCATCAGGTCCATCATCTGCTGCGTCAGATCGATGACCGGCGCGAACAGCGTGGTCCCGGGCTTGTTGGCGTTCCAGAGATTGTGCGCGCTGGTGTGCGGCGGCTGGGCCGGCACGGTCACGCGTCCGGGCGCGAGCCGCACGCAATGCCGCTTCACGCGCGCGAGCAGCGCGAGCAGATCGGACGGCGGATCGCCCTCCAGCAGATCCTGCGGATCGAGATCGCGCAGCTGGGTCAGCCAGGTGCCGTCGTCGTCGCTGAAGACCAGTTCGGAAGCGTAGATGCCGGCGCCGCTCGGATAGGTCCGCCCGAGCAGGCGCACCGGGTAGTTGCACCCGGTGTCGGGCTCGCCCGCCGCGGTATGCTCCATGCCGGTGTTCCAGCCGTTGATGCCGGCGCCGCACATCACCAGGAGCATGCGCTCGGTTTCATCGAGTGCGACCGGCTCGTGCTGCGAATCGTAGGCAAGCGGACCGTCGGGAATTTTCATCCCCAGGCCGAAGCGCCGCGCGCGCCGGCCGAACATCGCGTCGAGCAGGGGAAAAGTCGCGATCTCGCGCACCAGCGCTTCGGGAGTGTGAGCCGGTTTTGTTTCGGCCATGGTCGTTGATCCTCGCTATGGAATTGCGCCGAATCTCTTCGGAGCGTCCATCCTAGCAAGAACCGGCCATCACGCGGCATCGTTCAAGGCCGGCGAATCGAATGATTGCCGTTGTGCGCCGCGCGATGGCGCGCCGGCCCGTGCACGGTCGACAGGTTGAAGGCGCTGTTGACCAGCGCGATATGCGAGAAGGCCTGCGGAAAATTTCCCATCTGCCGCTTGAGCCGCGGATCGTATTCTTCCGCGAGCAGACCGACGTCGTTGCGCAGCGCGAGCAGCCGGTCGAAAATTTCGTGGGCCTCGCGATGGCGGCCGATGGCCTCGAGGCAGTCGGCGAGCCAGAAGGTGCAGGGCAGGAAAGCGGCCTCGCCGGCGGGCAGCCCGTCGATGCCGGCGTCGGTGCGATAGCGCCGCACCAGGCCATCGCTCATCAGCTCGCGCCGGATCGCCTCGATCGTGCCGAGCACGCGCGGATCGCGGGCCGGCAGGAATCCGACCAGCGGCATCATCAGGAGCGCCGAATCCAGCTCGTCGGAGCCGTAGTACTGCACGAAGGCGCCACGTTTCGAATTGAATCCGTGACGGCAGACGTCGTCGTGGATTTGCGCGCGCAGCGCGCGCCATTTATCCAGCGGCCCTTCCATGCGGCCGCATTCGATTTCCTTGACCGCGCGATCCACCGCCACCCACGCCATCATGCGCGAGTGCACGAAGGGGCGGCGCTTGCCGCGGATTTCCCAGATGCCCTCGTCGGGTTTCTCCCAGATGGTTTCGAGATAGTCGATGAGCACGCGCTGCAGTTGCCCGGCGTCGTTGTGGCCGGGCAGGCCGTATCGGTGGGCGACGTGGAGCACGTCCATGATCTCGCCGTAAACGTCGAGCTGCAGTTGTTCGTGGGCGGCGTTGCCCAGGCGCACCGGGCGGCTGTGCTCGTAGCCCTGCAGCCAGCGCAGTTCGATCTCCGGCAGGCGCCGTTCACCGGCGAGACCGTACATGATCTGCATTTCCTGCGGATGGCCCGCGACCGCGCGCAACAGCCATTCGCGCCAGGCCCTGGCTTCCTCGGTATAGCCGGCCGAGAGCAGCGCGTAGAGCGTGAAGGTGGCGTCGCGCAGCCAACAGTAACGGTAATCCCAGTTGCGCACCCCGCCCAGCCGCTCGGGCAGCGAGGTCGTCGGCGCGGCGACGATCGCGCCGGTGGGGCTGTAGGTCAGCGCCTTGAGCGTGATGAGCGAGCGTATCACCGGCTCGCGCAGGCGTCCGCGTATCGTGCACCGCTGCGACCATTTTTGCCACCAGTCGGCGGTTTCCTGCAGCATCGTGCCCTCGTCCCGCGCGTGGGGCTCGCCGAGATGCGAGTCGTAACGGGTCATGACGAAGGCGAGGCGCTGGCCCTCGGCGACATCGAATTCGGCGACGCTGCGAAAATTCTCGCCGCGCAGCTTGATCGGCGCGCGGATCTGGACCGCATCCGGACCGGCGATCGCGCTGATGCCGTAACTGCGCCGTCTTACCCACGGCAAGACGTGACCGTAGTCGAAACGCAGGACGAGCTCGGTTGCCATCGGCACGTGGCCGCTGCGTCCTTCGACGATGCGCACGAGGTCGACGCGGTGCGGGCGCTCGGCGACCGGCATGAAATCGATCACCGCGACGGCGCCCTCGGCGCAGCGGAACTCGGTCTCCAGGATGAGCGACTCGCCGCGATAGCGGCGGCAGGTCTGATGGGCCTGTGCGCGCGGCGCAATCAGCCACCGGCCGTTGTCCGGCGTGCCGAGCAGGGCGGCGAAGCAGGCGGGCGAATCGAATCGCGGCAGGCATAGCCAGTCGATCGAACCGTCGATGCCGACAAGCGCCGCGGTGTGCATGTTGCCGATGAGCGCGTAGTCTTCAATTCTCAGCGCCAACGTAAACCACCTCGTGCCGGGTTCAGGTAACGCGGTGTCCATCGCAGAAGGGCTCGTCGATGCTGAAAAAACCGGGCTGCCCTTGCGCTGGCCGGATCGCCGCAGCTCCGTCCTTCAATTGTACGGGAGAAAACCGTGCGCTCGGAAGATGCGTTTTAACGCGATCGGGAAGGGGCAACGACGCGCGGCCCAATGCGATCGGGCGCGCCGACTGCGCTCAGCACCTCGCGGTAGGTCTCGAGCGTGCGCGACGCCATCAGTTCGACGCTGAATTCCTCGCGCACCCGCCGGTACGCCGCCTCACCCATCGCCGCGCGCCGCGCGGAATCGTCGAGCAACGCATTGAGCGCGGAGGCGAGCGCTTCCGGATCGCGCGGCGCCACCGTGAGGCCGGTAATTCCGTCAATCGAGACGTGCGGCACCGCCGACGCGAGCCGGGTGTTGACGACCGGTTTTCCGCAGGCCATCGCTTCGAGCTGCACGATGCCGAAGGCCTCGCTGCGCTCGACCGACGGCAACACGAACACGTCGCAGGCCCGATAGAGCGCGTTCAATTGGTCCTCGCCCGTCCGGCCCAGGAGCGCGACGCGATCGGCGACGCCAAGCCGCGCGGCTTCGGATGCCAGTGCGGCGCGCAGCGGTCCGTCGCCGGCGATCAGCGCCGCGCCTCGCACCATGGTCATCGCGCGCACCAGGTACTCGAAGCCCTTGTAATAGATGAGGCGACCGACGCCGAGCACAATGCGATCGCCATAGCGCCGGCGCAGTTCGGCGACGCGCGCCGCGTCGGGCGCCGCCGGGCCGCCGGTGCGAATGCCGTACGGGATTATCCGGCACAGCTCGCGGCGCGCGCTCAGCACCGGCGAGCCGTCGATGTTGGCGTCGGCGGCGACGATGATCGCGCCGCATCGGCGAAGCAGCAGCGAGAGCAGCGGTGCGAAAAGCGCGGCCGCGCGCCGCTGGCGAACGACGTCGCTGTGCCACGCGATTACGATCGGCGCCGCGAGCCGGCTCGACAGGCAGGCGAGCGCGGCCATCGGGTTGGGAAAATGCAGATGGACGAGATCGGGATCGGCCGCGCGGATGGCGCGCGCCATCCGTGGCACGATCGGCGTGCCGTGCACCATCGCGGGCATCGCCAGCCGCGTCACCGCGACGCCGTTTTCGAGCGCGCTCCGGGCGCGCCATCGCTCGCCCGCCACCAGCACTCTGACTTCGATCGAGCGCGCGAGTTCCTCGGCCAGCGTCTTCACATGGGTTTCGATTCCGCCCGGATAAGGCGGATAGAACTTGCCCACGTGGAGCACGCTAAGGCGCGCCTCGCTCATCGCGCCTCTCCTTGCCTGCCGTCGGCGAGTTCGCGATAGACCGCGGCGCAGCGATCGGCGTACGCGCTCCACGAAAAGGACCCCGCGCGCGCGACGGCGGCGGCCCGCCGGCCGGCCCAGCGCGTGGGATCGGCGGCGCGCTCGCGCAGCATCGAGCCTACGGTCGCGCTCCACGCCGGCGCGTCGCCCGCCGCACAGTACACGGCGGCATCGCCGCCGACCTCGCGCAGCACCGCAATCGCGCTCCCGATCGCCGGGGTGCCGCAGGCCATCGCCTCGATCAGCGGCAGGCCGAAGCCTTCGGAGTCCGAGGGCAGGAGCGCGAGCGCGCAGCGGCGGTAAACCGCGGCGAGCATCGGCGGCTCCACGAACGGTATCGCAACGATCGCCCCGCGCACGCCGAGCGCGTCGGCCAGAGCGAGTTGATCCGCAGTGAACGCGCCGCCGGCCTTGACCAGGCGCACGGCGGGGAAGCGCGCGCGCACGCGGGCAAGGATGTGCAGCAAAAGGTCGATGCGCTTGCGTGCAATCGTGCTTCCGACGTGCAGGATTTCGATCGCCGATGGATCGGCTGTGCCGAGCAGGCGCGCGACCGCGGCGTCGGCAGCCGGGTCGGGTTGCGGCGAGTACGCGGGATGAACGCCGTTGGGAATCACCGCGACGCGCTCCGGCGCAACTAGCGCCGCCGCGGCCAGCGCGTCGCGCGTCGCGGCGCTCGGGCAGCACACGCGCGCCGCGCGGCGCATCCCGGCCAGCGTCCGCCGCGCCATCAAACGCAGCGGCAGCGAGCGGCGTCCGCCGCCGTCCGACGCGAGCAGACATGCGAACGCGTCGAGGTCATGGCAGGTGACGACGGTGCGCGCCCGGTCAAGCTCGAGGGCGAGATGGCCGTAGCTGTGGTCGACGATGTGGAAGAGGTCGAAATCGTTGCGCCGGCGGCGCAGCGCGCGGGGATAATCGACGAAGCGATTGAGGGCGCGATCCGCGTTGAACAGCGCGGTCCGGACGCGCGAGTTGCCGGCGCGGTCGCCCGCGGCGGCGGCGCGGCTTAGGCGGCGCACGAAGCGCGGCTGCACGCGCGTGACCTCGAAGCTCTCCGAGTGGCGCGCCTTGAGCTCGGCGCAGAGCATTTCGGCGACCAGGTCCATGCTCGGCCATCGTTCTTCCGCGTAGTCGCAGATCACGGCGAGGCGCGCGCGCGTCATCGGGTTCACGCGACCAGCAGCTCGTCGAAGAATTCCAGGTGGCGGCGTGCGACGACCGGCCATGCGAAATGCGTGCAGGCGCGCGCGCGCCCGCGCGCCGCCAGTTCGGCGCGGCGCGCCGGACTTTCGAGCAGCGCGGCGAGCGCGTCGCGCCATGCGGCTTCGTCGCGCTCGCCGGCGATCGCGCCGTCGTCGCCGACCACGTAGGGAATCTCGCCGCTGTCGCTGGCGAGCACCGCGACGCCGCTGGCGAAGGCCTCGATCAGCATGCGCCCGAACTGCTCGCGCCAGCGCGCGGTGGTCTGGCTCGGCGCGAGCAGCAGGTCCATCGCATTGAGGTACTCCGGCACCCGGTCGTGCGCGACGCCGGCGACGATTTTCACCCGCTCGCCGTGGCGCGCGGCCCACGCGCGCAGCGCGGCCTCGCCGGGTCCGCCGCCGACCAGCAGCGCCCGCCATGGCGACTCGGCGCGCTCGAGCACGCGCATCATCAATTGCAGCCCCTTGGCCTCGATGAAGCGGCCGAGATAGCCGACCACCGGCGGTCCCTCCTCGGCCCATCCCAGACGCGCGCGCGTCGCGCGGCCGCGCGCGGGATCGGGGCGGAACAGTTCGACATCGACGCCGAGCGGCATCACGCGATGCGGCCTGCGGCTCCAGCATCGCGCCGCCTGAGTCCGGGCCACGGTCTCTCCGCTCGCGAGCCATCCGGCGGCGCGCGCGACGCACATCCGCTCGATCGCCGAGAACGGGGGCGCGTAGCGCTTGGCGATATTCTGAAAGGTGTAGAAGACGAGCTTCGAGTTGCGCGGCGACCAACGCGCCACCTGGCCGCCGGCGACGACGTAGGGTTCCTCCCAGCAATGCACCGCGTCCCAGCGCTCGCGCATCAGCGCGCGCAGCCCGCGCCCGTAGAAGAACAGTTGCGGGCTGCGGCTCAGGTGCACGTCGATTGCGCTCAGCCGGCAAAGCTCGCCCGGCTGCGGCTCGAGCTGAATCGGACGCAGATCGCCGTGAAAAAACCTGGGCGCGACCGCCGTCACTTCCCATCGATCGCCGCCCGCCCGCGCCAGCTCATGCGCCAGGCGGCGATTGAGAGCGACGCAGTAGGAGTGCGCGATGCTCAGCAGGCGGCGGGTGCGGGCCATGCTCGTTCCGGCGGCTAACGCCTCGACGCGGAACGCGCCGGAGCGGCGGCGGCGATCCGCGAAAATATTCCGAGCAGCGCGTCGACGTGCGCTTCCACGCTGAAGCCGGCCGCGGCCGCGCGTGCGCCGCGCCGCAGCCGCTCGAGCTCCGCCGGATCGCGCAGGCAATCGACGATTGCCTGCGCCAGCCCCGCCGCGCTCGGCGGGTCGCCGGGCGCGAGCCGGCCGTTGAGGCCGTCGCGCAGCCATTCGGGAATGCCGCCCACGGCGAACGCCACCGCGGGCAGACCGCGCAGGCCGGCCTCGGCGCCGGCAAGTCCGAACGGCTCGGGCCACGTGCTGGGGACCACCAGCAGGTCCGATTCGCGCATCAATCGATCGAGCCCGGCCGCATCCATCCATCCGCGAAATTCGATCGCGAGCTTGCCCGCGACCGGCATCTTCCGTGCCTTGCGCTCCCAGCGCGCGCGATCGGGACCGTCGCCGACAAAGACCGCCGAAAGCGGCTGTGCCAGCGAATCCGCCGCGAGCTCGAGCGCATCGAACATGAGCGGCCCGCCCTTGAGCGGCGTCATCCGTCCGACGTACAGCAGCCGCAGCGGTCGATTTGCCGCCGGCGCTTTTTCGCGGGCAGCCTGCTCGGCTTGCGGCGCATGCGGCAGGGCAATTGGCAGGCGCACGGCATGCACGCGGTCGGCCGACAGGCCATGATTAAGCAGCTCGGCGCGCATGTGCTCCGACGCCGTCAGCACGGCGCAGTAACGATGCATCAGGGCGAGCCGCGCGCTCTGCCCGCGATAGCCCCTGAGCATGCGCGACGGACTCAGCCCGCCGCATCGTCGCGGATAGAACTGCACGAGGCAGGGCCATCCGAAACGTCGCGCGCACGGGCGCGCGCTCGGCACGGCGAACATCTTGTGACCGCTGATGCACGTGCCGTAGTAGCCATGAGCGAACAGCACTGACGGGGCGATTTCGATGATGCGCCCGGCGGCCGCCACGTCATGCATGCCATGCGCATAAATGACGTCGGGACGCCAGTCCGCGAGGTTCGTCAGCGCTCGCGGCCAGCCGATTTCATGGGCGGGCCAGCACGGAGCGTCCGCGGGCAGCCGGATCGAGGGCAATTCGGCGGATGCGTCGATTTCCGACAGCAGCGCCAGCCGCATTCCGGCGGCGCTCAGCGCCGGGACGATCGTGTCCAGGTAGGTCTCGGCGCCGCCCACGCGCGCGCGATGCGTATTCACCAGCGCGATTCTCATCGATCCGTCCGCCGCTTCATGCCGGCTGCCGATCGCCGCGCGCGGCGCCCAGTGTTCTAAGGACGCGTCCGCCGAAGGCGCCCGGCAGATGCGCCAGCATGTACGCGAGCGCGAGCTTGGGGGTAAGGCCAGCGAGCGCAGCCGCCCTGCGCAGCTCCGCGCGCGCTTGCGCCGCCTGGCCGGACTGCAACAGCAGGCGGCCGCGCACCAGGTGCGCCTTTCCGCAGCGCCGTTCGATCTGGCTTCGCAGATGAGCCAGTTCGGGCATCGCCAGCAGCCGATCGTACATCAGGATCATGCCGGTTGCGCCGTCGGCGCTGGGCGTCGCGGTGACGGCGTTTTCATGAACCCGGTACCTGGTCAGCCGCTCGGGCAGATAATAGCAGGCCATGCCGGTGCGGCAGGCGAGATAGCCGATCCATTGATCGTAGGCGCTGCCGGTTGCGGTAGGGAAATCGTGCCAGTCGATGGCGCCGCGCCGGATCACGCTCGCCTGAGCGATCGGAATGGTTTTTTCCAGGAGGCAGCGCCAGAACGGCCGATGAGTTCCGGGAGCGAGAAGGTCGCGGCGCCAGCGATGCGTGTTCGCATCGCTCAGCACTGGGTCGATCCGCCCATGCTCGTTCATCACGTGATGATCCGAAAAGGCGATTACCACGTTCGAATCGTCGATCAGGTGCGGAGTCAACCGGGACAGGAACGACGGCTCCCATTCGTCGTCATCGTTCAGGATCGCCACGAATTCGCCCGAGACCAGTTCGCGCAAGGCGTGGATATGGTTGGCCGCCATACCGACGTTGGTTGCGTGGCGATGACAGACGATACGCGGGTCGTCGAAGCTCGCGGCTATTTCGCGGTTCGCCACGCTGCCGCAGTCATCGGCCACGACGATCTGGACGTTGCGATAGTTGCCGTTCACCACGCTCGCCAGCGCGCGGCGCAGATAGTCGGGCCGGTTGTAAGTCGCGATCACCACGCTAACCAGCGGCGTGCGCGTGTTCATCCGCATGCCCTCCGCAGCGCGTCGATCGTGTGGCGCAGCTCGAAGCGCTGCGCATAGAGCGCCGCGGCCGCCGCGCCCATCCGCGCGCGCTGCGCGGCATCTTCCGCCAGATGCGCGAGCGCCGCGCCGCATGCTGCCGCGTCGCCGACATCGGCCAGGGCCACCGCGCCGCTTTCATGCCATAACGGTTCGGTCAGTTCGCCCGCCGTGGTCAGCACCGCGCGGCCATGTGCGAGCGCCGCCATCAGGCTGGTGCGGCGCGTGCTCGCGCCGTCGGCGTAAGGCTGCCACAGCACGTCGCACGCGCTTAGATGGCGCGAAATGTCATCGAGCGCGAGCGGCCCTGTGGCTCGGACGCGTTCGTGCAGCTCCGGCGCGTGGGCCAGCACGCGGTTGCGCAAATCAAGGCTGTCCCGTCCGATGAGCACAAAGGTCGCACCTGGGCGGTCGCGCAGGACCTCCGGAACGGTTGCGGCCAGGCACTCCGCGGTCCAGCGCTCGCGCGCGGTGCCGAAATGGCCGATGATCGCGCCGCCGCCGCCTGCGGCGAGCGCGCCACGCAGGGCGCGCACTCCCGCCCCGTCATCGATTAGCGGCACGTTGCTCGGCACCGGCGCGAGCGCGATCGGCATCTGCGCGCCGCCGAGCGCGCGCAGCTTCGGTTCCCATGCCGAGGTGCTGATGAGGCATCGATTCGCCGTGCGCATGAGCACGAACGCCATGGCACGCTGCACCGCGCCAATGAGGTTGTGGCGCCGCGGCTGGTTGCGGGAGAAGGGCACCGCGACCTCGTGAAACATGATCGTGATGCCCGCGCGGCGGCGCTCGAACAGCCATACGCACATCGGCAGATTCATCCCGCGCATGCCGTATCCCTGCGGCACGTACTGCACCAGGATGCGTCCCGGACCGGCGACTGATATCCCGCGGCCCAGTGCCGCGAGCGAGCCGGAGTCGAAGCGGCCGGGCAGGCGATGCACCTGCACGCCGTTTTCATCGTCCGCCTCACTGGAAAAGGGCGCCCAAACATGCACGCGATCGCCGCCCGCGGCGAGACCGCGGGCAACCTGGCGCGTGTAATCCGCGACGCCGCCCGGCTGGGGCGGATACTCGCAGGTGACGATGTGCCAGGCGAGCGACATCCCGCGCCCGCCCGCCGCCTTCTTGAGCTCCCCGGTTTGAATCATGACCGAGCGTCCGCGGCGTCGGAGCCGGAACAGGGATTACCCGCGTAGATCGCAAGACATCGGCGCACCACCGCGGGCCAGGTGAAGCGCTCGACCACGCGTCGGCGCGCCGCCGCACCCATCGCGGCGGCGGCATCGGGATGCTCGCGCAGCCAGCCGAGGCGCCCGGCCAGTGCGCGCGCGTCATTGGGCGGCACCACGAAACCGCAGACTCCGTCCTCGACGACCTCGGGCAGGCTCGCGACGTCGGTGGCGATCGCGGGCAGCCCGCACGCCATTCCTTCGAGCAGCGTCTGTCCGAGCAGCTCCGGGACGGCGGTGCGGTCGCCGTACAAGGTTCGATAGACGCTCGGCAGCACAATGCACATCGCGCGGCGGTAGTGCTCGAGCAGCGCGGCGTCGTCGCAATCGTGATGGAACTCGACGTCGCGTCCGGCCGCCAGAGCGAGCAGGTCGTCGTGGTAGCGCCGCTCGGGCGCCGGTCCGACCACTCGCAGCTTCATGCCCGGAGGCAGCGCCTCGATCAGGTAGTTGACGCCCTTGTGCGGCAGCAGCCGGCCCACGAAGAGCACGGCGCCGTCGCGCGCCGTCTCCGCCGCGGGCGAGAATTTTGCGCTGTCCACTCCGCCCATGATCACGTGCGCCCAGGGCGCGCGGCGATGGCCGGCGATCATGCGGCTGTATTCGCTGATGTGCAGATGGCCGTTGAACCAGCGATCGGTCGACAGCCAGGCGGACACGTCGAATCCGCCGCCGCCGAGATCGCTGACGAAAACGCGCCGGCCGCGCGCGCGCGCGAACAGCGCGGCCATGCTGCTTGCCAGGATGTGCTGCTGATGGCAATGAATCACGTCGGCGCGCGCGAGTTCCGCAAACATCGCCAGCTTGAACGGGTTGAAGCGCTGGCCGCGCACGTACCACGGATCGCCCAGCACGCGCATGCGCAGCGGACCGGCGGTCGCGCTGCTGTCACGCGCGCCGAAGCTGAGCAGGGTCGTCGGCACGGCTTCGGCCATATGGCGCGCCAGCTCGAACGCGTAGCGCTCCGCACCTGCGGCGACGCCTCCGCGGCCGAACATCGCCGGCACCACGTGGACAACGCGCGGCGCGGCGGCGGCGCTTGCGCACGCGGCCTCGGCCGTCGGATGCTCCGCGGTCAACATCATGGTCTGACTATTTCACCGCCTCCAGCTCGACGCTTAAAAACCACGCCGGGAAGATCCATGCCCAACGCCGCTCATAGCCCTGCGGATAGCGATTGGCTATTCGCCAGATCAACTTGTTGACCGGCGTGGGATGAAAAACGATTTCCACTTTGCGGCGCCGAAACCGCCTGCCGGTGTAGAAGTCGAATTCATGGTCGCCGGTGAAATAGTCGAAACTGAAATAACCGAAATGATGCAGATGCGTCGGATCGGTGAACGAGTTCGACGACGAGAAATGCGGCGTGGCGATGCGCACCAGCGCTCCGTTGACGCAGACCCGATGGACTTCCTCCATCACCGCCACGACGTCTCTCAGATGCTCGAGGCTGTCCTGCATGACAACTGTTTCAAATTGATTGTCCGGCAGCGGCCACGGCATCGAGTCGAGGTCGTGAACCATGTCGGCGGCCGCCGAAGGGCGGAAATCGAGATTAAGCGCGCCGGCGAGCCGCTTGCGTCCGCATCCGAGGTTGAGCACCTTCTGCTCCAGGCGCCCGTCGTCCGGCTGCTTGCGATCCGCGTGCCCGCTATCCATCTTCAAGCTCCGTCTGGCCCAACAAACGATTCACCCGAGGCGCCGTCCGCGTGACCATCCTTGACCAGCCAATAAATCGACAGGTACGCCGACAGGAGCGCAATAAATTGGAGTTCCAATGCCACGCGACCCGGCCGCGACTGCGCCAGGCCGGGCGCGAACGGCGCGATCGAGAAAAGGATGGCGGCGCTCACGATCATGGCGGCGAGAGTCCGCGCGCCGGCGCGGCCGCGCGCGAAATTCATCGCCAGGACAATTATCGGAAAGGTCAGCAGCGACAGGTAGGCGAGCCATACGATGGGTGAGAGCAGGAGAATGGCTACGATCCACAATGCATAGCACTGCGCCTGCTCTTCATCGGCGCGCCTGCGCGTCGTCCGGTAGGTGAGCGCTACGATCGCCAGTTGCGCCGCAACGATCAGCGCGTAGCGCATAGTCTGATCGTGCAGGGCGGTAAACGCCCGCCAGTACATGCGCGTCAGAAACCCCGACAGCGAGAGATTCAGACTGCTCCACAAAAAGGTATCGCGACTATCCAGTTGAATAATACTAAGCCACGCAGACGTGCCATAGATCAGGGTCAAGAGGGCGATTCCGGCCGTTCCAATGACTATCGCACTGAACAATGCCGCCCATTTACGGGAAGCTATCAGGTAGCCGCCCATCGCGAATGGATATACTTTTGCCAGCGCGGCGACGGCTAGCAAAGCACCGCCGGGAATATCTCGATTGCGCCGCAATAGCCAGAAAGCGGCGGTCAGCAGGAAGAGGAGCAGGAATTCGGTCTCGCCCAGCAGCAGATGGTCGATGACCGGCGGATACAGCAGCAAAAGGCCGACCAGCATCGCGCTGACGCCGGCATCGAGCGCAAACACCCGCAGCAGAATCGCAATCGCCGCCGCCAGGGCGGCGAGGTTGACCCCGGTCCAGGTCCAGTACGCGTCGCGCAGCGGCAGATGCGCCAGACCCTCGAATGCCATGCGCGAAAAGAGCGTGGCGTTCGAGAAGTATTGTTCGGGCATGTGACAATGCAGCGAGCGGCCGAGCGGCGCGATGTCGGTGCGCGCCGGATCGACCCCGTGCATCGCGGCCACGCCCGCGACGTAGTACAGGTCAAAGTTCCAGTCTGTGGCTCGGCGCGGCAGCTCGGGTACGAGCGTCGCATAGCGCGCCGCCGCGCAAATCCAGATCAAGGCGATCAGATATGTTCGCCGGCCCGACCAGGCGCGCGCGCGGGCAAACCCCGGACAGAGATAGGGCGCGCCGCTCGCAACCGGTTTTCCTTGCACCGAGGACGTGTTCAGCATCGAGTCCTCCAGCGATGCGCTTGGATCACCGTCCGCCGGACCTGGGGCGCAGCACGCGGACGAGACGCCTCAAGTTGCGGCCTCGCGCGGCGCGCCAGATATGATTGGCCCGCACCGGGTACAACGGGTCGTAGTGGAGTGCCTTCAACCAGTAACCAAGGGCTTCCGCGCGCTGGCCGGATTCCATCGCGCCAAGCGCCTTGGCCGCGAAGCCCGCCGCGTATTCATTGCGCACCTGTTTGATCAATCCGCGCGCGCGGGCGCCGTAGCGCCCACGGATCAATTTGATGAACATGTCGGGCTTCCACTTGTTCACCGCACGGCTGGAATCGGTGACGCGGAACTTGGCCAGCGGCTCGGCGACGTAGGCGAACTCGCCCAGTTCCCGGGCGAGGATGAAAAAATAGACATCCTCGAAACCGATGGCGGTGGCACGATGAAAGCCGCCGCAACCGGACCAGGTGGAGCGACGCATGGTGACCGTGGTCGGCGCGATTGGCCACCAGTCATTCAGAAGCTCCTCCATCGAGGGCGCATGAGCGAAGCGCCCGGCGACGGCCGACCATTGTACGACGGCGCCGCCGCGATCCATGCGGGAATAGTCGGAGAAGGACAATACGGCTTCGGGATTTTCCCTAAGGGCGGCGACGGTTTTCGCCAGCCTCGTAGGCATCCAGACGTCATCCGCGTCGAGCAGCGCGATATATTCGCCGCGCGCGCGCTCGATCGCCACGTTGCGCGCCGTTGGCAGTCCCTGGTTGGCCTGCCGGATCACGCCGATGCGCGCACCAAATGACGCGAGCACTGCCGCCGTAGCGTCGGTCGAGCCGTCGTCGGTCACGATGATTTCAACCGCGCCGTCGTACGCCTGGGCGAAGACGCTCTCGAGCGCCTCGGCGATCGTGCCGGCGGCGTTGTACGCGGGAATAATTACCGACACCGTCGGCGGCGGGCTTTTTTCAATCACGGGCATCGGTTTATGCGCGCGCGATTCTCACGCGGCGCTGCCGTTTATCCATCTCGCGGTCCAGAAGATCGGACCCGATCCGCTGTTGGGCAGGATGCCGGTGCCGAGCAGATCGGCCGGGATCACCTCGAACGAGATCGCGTCGCGGATCACGTCGAGGTCGCGCGAAGGATCGCCGAAGTCGCCCAGGTATACGTCGAGCTGGTAGGTCCCGGGCATCAGCGGCAGACTGTCGAATGCACAGGTGATCGTGCCGTGCGATATGCGCGGCGCGTCGATGCCCTCATTGGTCCATCGATTGCTGACACCGAAAAGCGAGGCTCCCTCGGCCGTTCTCAGATTCAGGCCCAGCACCGGACGGATCGGGTGCGGCGCGCGAAATTCCACGGTAGCCCGAAGCGGCGCGCCCATGCGCACCACGCCCGAGGGCTGCGGGCCTTCGCAGAACAGGCGAATCGAGGTCATCGCCGGAACCGAATCGCCGCGCCGTCCGGGATGATCGGCGAGCGAACGCGCGCCGCCCGCGCCGCGCAATTCCGCCGCCAGGTAGCGCATCGCGATCTGCGCCGGCTCGCCCCGCGCTTCGAGCCGGCCCGCATTGATGAGCAGACAGGAGGAGCAGAGCGATTCGATCGCGGCCATGTTGTGGCTGACGAAAATGATCGTGCGCCCGGCGCGCGCGACGTCGCCCATCTTGCCCAGGCACTTCTTCTGAAACGCGGCATCGCCGACCGCGAGCACTTCATCGACCAGCAGAATTTCGGGTTCGAGATGGGCGGCGACGGAAAAGCCGAGCCGCACATGCATTCCGCTCGAATAGTGCTTGACCGGCGTGTCGACGAATTTTTCGACTTCGGCAAAAGCCACGATCTCGTCGAACTTGCGCTGGATCTCGGCGCGCGTCATGCCAAGGATCGCGCCGCTCAGGAAGATGTTTTCGCGTCCGCTCAGCTCGAGATGAAACCCGGTGCCGACCTCGAGCAGGCTGCCGACGCGGCCGTAGATCTCGACCCGTCCCGCGGTCGGTTCGGTGATGCGCGACAACACCTTGAGCAGGGTCGACTTGCCGGCGCCGTTGCGTCCGATGAGGCCCAGCACCTCGCCGGGCATCACGTCGAAGCTCACGTCGCGCAGCGCCCACACGTGGCGCTCGGGTGCGCGCCCTGCGCCGGCCGGGGATGCGCCGCTCAGAATCGCGCGCGCCATCCGCGCCGGCGCGCCGACCGAACGCGCGATGCTCTCGCGCAGCGTGTGATAGGACTCGTCACGGCCGAGCCGGTAGCGCTTGGAAAGGTCGTGCGCGCGGATTATCGGCTGCATCGTCGTCGCTCGCTCCGCGTCAGATGACGTCGGCGAAATCGCGCTCCATGCGCCGAAACGACCATGCGGCGTAAGCCGCGCCGCCGAGGGTAAGCGCCGTGGCGACGGCGATCGCGGCCCAGTCAAACGGCCGGTTCAACAGCGCCGCACGAAAGCCGCCGATGATACCGGTCAGCGGATTCAGCAGCAAAAGCCAGCGCCACGTCGCCGGCACAAAATTCACCGGATAGATGACCGGCGTCGCGAACATCCAGAACTGCAGGACGAATGGCAGGGCATACTTCACGTCCCGGTACTTGACGTTGATTGCCGCGATCCACAAGCCGCAGGCGCAGGCGAAGATCGCGAGCAGCGCGACCAGCGCGGGAAAGAGCGCCAGCCCGAGGCCCGGCGCGATCCCGTACCACGCCATCATCGCGAACAGCAGCGCCGCCGCGATCGCGAAATCGACCAGCGCGGCGCCCGCCGCCGCGCCCGGGATGGCCATGCGCGGAAAGTAGACCTTGGTGACGAGTTGCGCGTTGCCGACCAGGCTCGCGCCGCTTTGCGATACCGCGGTCTGGAAGAACTGCCAGGGCACCAGCCCGGCAAAGGCGAAGATCGGATACGGCACGCCGTCGGAGGGCACGTGCGCGAGCCGGCCGAACAGCGCGGTGAACACCAGCATCATCAGCAGCGGTTGCATCACCGCCCACAGGATGCCGAGCGCGGTCTGCTTGTAGCGCAACTTGACGTCGCGCCAGGTCAGAAAATAGAGCAATTCGCGATGCCGCCACAGCTCGATCAGCGCACCGCCGAGCGAGCCGCGCCCTGCCTCGATCACGACGTGCGGCGCGGCGGGCGCGTCCGCGTGCTTCGCCGGCGTGCAGGCGGCGGATTGGGTGCGATGCTCCAGAGCTGTCAATTGCGTGATCAACCGATGAATCGACTCTTATGCGGCGCACCCGGGACGGCGCTCAGCGCGCACGGCGCACTCCGCGTTGCGGCGCTCCTCGATGCAGCCGACCATCTGCGCGGCCATGCTGCGCCATGTATGGCTGCGCAGGGCCGCCGAAAACGGCGCGATGCTCTCGCGCCATGCATCCATTGACCAACGCCATCGCGCAATCCGCGCGGCGATATCGCCCGCATCCTCGGCGTCGGGAATAATCAGGTCGGCGAGATTTGCGGGGTACTGCTCGACGATGCCCGAGGCTCGGCTGACCAGCGCCGGAATGCCGCAGCACAGCGCCTCCTGCACCGGCCGGCCGTAGCCCTCGTAGCGCGAGGGCAGTACCAGCGCGTCGCATCCCCAGAGCACGCGTGCGACGAAGGCATCGTCGCGGTCGAAGCCGAGGAAGCGGATGCGGGTGGCGATGCCGGCACTCGCCGCGCGCGTTTTCCATTGCGGCAATTCGCCGCCTGCGGCCACCACGATCAGATTAGCGTCCCATGACGCTTGCGCGCACAGCCTCGCCCACGCGTCAAAGAGTTTATCGAAGCCCTTGCGCGTATCGCCGAGTGCGCCGACGAACGCCACCAGCGGACGCCCGCGTTCGGCGGGGCCGGCGTCCCGCTCCAGGCGCGCGCGCGCCGCGGCGCGTTCCTCCGCATCGGGCGGACGGAACTGCGTCGCGTCGATTCCGAGGTAGACGGCATGCACGCGCTCGGCTGGCACTTTGAAGCGCTCGACCACCGCGCATTTCATGCTCTCGGTGGTGGTGATCGCAATTCTCGCGCGCGGCAGGATGCGGCGTTCGGCGGCGAGGTCGATGCTTCGCTGGGCCCGATTCTTGAGCCGCCGGACCCACCCCGCGGTCACGCGCGGCGCGAAGGCGTCCTGCAGGTGATGGATCCAGTTGACGTCGTCCCACGCGCAGCAGGCGCCGTTGACGATCGCGCGGCCGTCCGCCGCGGCGATCGCGCGCGCCCAGCGCCGCCCGATCAGATTGAGCGCGGGCTGTCCGAGAAAGTACGACCCGGCGGGCTTGGGCACGCGATGGAAAACGACGCTCGGATGGCGCGCGAGATCGTCGGCGGCGCGATAGCCGACCAGGTGCGTGCGATAACCCGCGTCCGCAAGGTAGCGCGCGAGTTCGTAGTTGGGCTGGTTCATCCCGCCGGCCTTGACGAAGTCGCCGCTTACGATGAGGTAGGGCGGTTTCATCGGCGTGCCGCAGCCGGCCGCGTCCGGCGTAAAGTATGATACGCGGCGTTGAACAGCAGCGCATTGAGCATCCAGAAATCCAGCCCGCCACCGCCGCCGAAGATGCAGCTATCGAACGTCGCGGCCAGCACTCCGACGTCATAGGCAAATATGGCCGCGCCCAGGATGGCGAGCTCGCCGGATCTTTGATTGACGGCGACTTTGTACGACACGCGGAAGGCGAACCAGATCGCCAGCAGGTAGACCAGCGCGAGCGGTATTCCGCCGTCGTAAATCCATGCGGTCAACTGGATCTCGGCCCACAGACCCGGATTCTTCGCGTTCGTCGGATCGCCGAAATAATGGAACATCATGCCCCAGCGGCCGGGGCCCGCACCGAGCGGATATTCGGGGATGACGTCGTTGATGGTGTAAAGCAGGAACTGGCCGCGATTTTTCTGATAGACCTCGCCCGGGCTCGAGCTGGTCAGGCTGTTGACGCGCTCGGTTATCGCGGTGCCGCCCACGCCCACCGCCCACGCGAACCCGCCCAGCGCTGCCAGCGAGAGCAGGCCGGTGAGCGCGGCCAGCCGGCGATTGCCGATCCTGCGTCCGACCAGCGGGTTCGCGCTGCGCGCCACCCGCCAGACCATGAGAGTGAGGAAGGTGACCATGCAGACGACCTCCATCACCAGCATCACACGCACCTGCGAGAGATAAATCGCCGCCATCCCCACCAGCATCGCGGCCGCAGTCGCCATCTGCATCCAGCGGCGCCGGTCGAGCACGAAAAACGGCGCCGCAAACAGCACGGCGAAGAATCCCGCCGCCGCCGCGCCGCCGGGCGTATCGGTCAGGCCCATCGGGCGATACACAATCTGGCCGAAGGCGTTCTGGAAATGCTCCATCGCCAGATAGCTCGAGCCCTGACCCTGCACGACGGTGGAGACGCTGAACTGAAAGTACGCGGGAAAGTAAACCTGCAGGACTCCGACGATCGAGCTCAGCACCTGGAATCCCCACATCAGCATCAGCACGCGGCGCAGTTCGCCCAAGTCGACGCGTACGCGCGCCACCCAGAAGAGCGGCGCCAGGACGGCGAGGTAGAGCGCGAACTCGGCCGCCGCCGACAGCGAATTGTTGACTCCCGGATTCAGCATCGAAAGGCCCAGGACGATCATGACGAAGAAGGCCACCCTGGCGGCCGGATGCTGCTTGCCATGACCCGGCAGCATGAGCAACAGCATGATGCTGATGGCGAAGACGATGGTGCGGAAGACGACCCGAAACGGCGCCAGCGCGCCTGACAGCAGCGAGACCTGACAGACGATCTCGATCGCGACGAAGCACTCGACGAGACGCGAGGGTCGGGGCAACGCCACGGCCGGCGCGGGAGGGCTCCACTGTCCCGGTATTGCTTTGCTGGTCGCCATCGAATCTGAAAAATTACATCCGTACGCTTCTTATATCACGTCTAGCTGCTCGTTGCAGCGCGGCCTTTCGGATATCCGGGTGTTCGTACTATGCCGCCTTTACGGTCAGCATCCGATATATCGGCGTCAGTTCACGCGCGAGCCGATCGCGTGCGAACCGCCGGCGCGCGGATTGCGCCGCCCGCGCGCCGAGCGCGGCGCGCAAGGCCGGATCGCGCGCCAGCTCGCCGATGCGCGCGGCCAGCTCCGCCGCCGACCCCGGCTCGTGGACCAGCGCGTCTTCGCCGGGCGTGACGATTTCGGCCGCGCCGCCGCCTTTGCTCACGACCAGCGCCCGGCCACACGCCATCGCCTCGGCGATTACCAGGCCGAACGGTTCGGGCTGGGTGCTCGCATGGACCACCACGTCGAGCGCGCGCATGGCCGCGGCGGCGTCCTCGACGAAGCCGGTGAACCCGACGCGTTCGCCCAGGCCCAGGCGCTGCGCCGTGCGGCGCAGCTCGGCCACGCTGTGCTGGCTGCCGGCGGTCTGATAGAGCGCGTCGCCGACGATGTAGCCGCGCACCGGCACATCGCCGTCGAGCCGGGCCAGCGCGCGCAGGAAGACTTCATGACCCTTCCATCGCGCCATCGTCGCGACCAGCCCGACCCGCACCACCGGATGGGCTGGCGCGGCGAGCCCGGCGCGGGAATCGAGATCGAGCACGCTGCCGGCCGGCGAGAAGCGGACGAGATCGACCGCGTTGTGGATCGGGTACACCCGCAGGCCCGGACCGCATGCGGCGCGCAGGTCGTCGGCCACGCTCGATGAATTGGCTACCGCCGCGGCGCAACGCCGCGCCTGCGCTCGCATCAGGCGCGCCATCAGCGGCCGCGGACTTACGTAATCGTGGACGTGCCAAAGCACCGGCACGCCCGGCGGCGCGGCCCACAGGCCGAGCGCGTGCATTTTGAAGCCGTTGGTGTGCACCAGGTCCGGCGCCGAGGCGGCGAGCGCCTCGCGCAGGCGCCTGGTATATAACGCGGCCGCCGGCGTGCTCAGCGAGGCTCGCCCCAGGGTGCCGAGCAGGCGCGACTTTCCGCCACCGCGCACCCCCGCATCGCCCAGGCGCGCGAGCACGCGCGGAAACGCCAGCGCGCGCGCCGCGACCCCGAGCGCGCGCGCCTCGGCGAGCAGCGCTCCGTCGGCGCCGGCGACCAACTCGAGCGTCATCCGCGGTTGGGCCGCGCGCAGACTGGCCATGAAGTCGAGCAGCGCGCGCTCGGCGCCGCCTAGCTGGCCGGACACGCTGAGATAGACGATTTTCAAGCGGATGGAATCAGTCGTCGCCGCTGATCGAGGGCGACGCGGCCGGTTGCGGCGTAAGTTCGCGCGCTTGCGCCGCCTCCTCCTTGGCCAGCCGGCGCTTGAAATCGTTGTAATAGCTGGTCATCCATCGGTTCCCCGGATTGTTGGGGTCGAACGCGACCGCCTGCGCGTAGGCCTTGTCCGCCTCGAAGTAGTTGAACGCGCCTTCCTGAGCGCGCCCGAGGTCGAACCACGCGCGGGCCGACGGCTCGGCGTCCGCCGCCTGCTGCAGCGTGATCGCCGCGCGATCGAAGTTGGCATGATTGAGGTAAAACTCGCCCAGCGCGAGCAGCACCTCGCTCCCTTGCGGCCGTTCGGCGGCCGCATCCTTGAGCGCATTCTCCTGGGCCTCGATGTCGCGCGCCTGCTCGGCCGCGTCAGCCAGCGCGAGGTAAAGGATGTAGGGATCGTTGTTGCCCACCGCGATCGCCTGCTCGATCGCCTGCCGGGCCGAATGCATGTCGTGGTCGGGGCCGTACACGTACTTGACCAGCGCCAGGTAGGGCGCCGGATCGCCGGGCGCGCTCTGCATCGCGGCGCGGAAGAATCCCTCGGCCGCCAGCATGTAGCCGGCCGCCGCGTAGGCCTTGCCGGCCTCGATCAGGTAGTGCATGCGATGCTCGGGATCGGCCGCGCGCGCGGCGGCGTCAGCATACAGCGCGGCTTCCTTGAGCGGCAGATTGAGGCTCGCGTAAAACTCGCCGATACCGTGGAACGATCCGGGGAAGTCGGCCGCCACGGCGCGCTTGAATCCCTGCTCGACCGCGGTGCGAGTCGCCGGCGCGAGCCATCGCACCAGGTCCGGACGCAGGTAGAAATGGGTCGCCGGCGTCGGCGAATCGAACACCGACCGGGTTATTTCGGCCAGCGCTCGATCGAGCTGTCCGTGGCGCGCGAGCATGCTGGCGTAAGTGTCGCGCTTGTAGGGGTCGGTTGGATCGAGCCACACCGCGGTGTCAAGTTCACGCATCTGTGCCGGCTCGCTCATCGCGCCCGCGCTCATCGTCGCCACCAGGTAGTGGCCGTCGGAATCCGCGGGATGGGCGAGCACGCGCGCGACGGCCGCGCGCAGCGTTGTGGCCCGGGGTAAGAAATTCGGATAGGCGACGTCCTGCTGCCCGCAGGCAAGAGCGATCAGGGCGACGGCGCCGGCCGCGACCAGCGCCAGCAACGGGCGCGGCACCGGCCGCCATCCCTGCGCGTCGCTGTCGGCGGAGGCGGGAGTGGCCAGCCGCAGGCCGAGCCCGAACAGCACCGCGAGCAGCACCGCGTTGGCCGGCACGTGCAGGTTGAAATCGACGGCTTCGTGCAGCGCGGTCGCCAGTGCGCCCGCAATCACCGCCGCCAACAGCGGCCACTTGCGCGGATCGCCCCTGCGCATCGCGCCGCCGATACGGCCGAGCAGCCGCGCCAGCAGCCAGCACAGCGCCAGCGCCGCCAGCAGACCGCCCTCGGCGACGAACTGAACGTAGTCGTTGTGCGCCTCGCGGTAGTAGAAGAACTGCGACCACGGCGGCGCGCTGTAGCGCGTGAAGAGTTCGCCCCATGCGCCGATGCCGACGCCGAACAGCGGAAAATCCCGGATCATCTCGAGCGTCCGCCGATAGAGCATCCCGCGCTCGGAAAAAGTGACGCCGGTCGACACCGTCTCGGCCAGGCGCACGTCGGTGAGGCTGCGGCCCTGGGGGCCGATGAGCATCAGCGCGAAGACGAACAGGCCGAGCGCGCCGAGCGCGATCCAGCGCAGCATGCGCGTGTCGGAATAACGCGCGAAGGCCGCGCGCCGCTTTTCCGGCTGCAGGAAAAACATCGCCACCAGCGCGCCCACGCTCAGCGCGGTCGAGATCCAGCCGCCGCGCGACAGGCTCAGCACGATCGCGCACAGCATGATGAACGCCGTCGCCATCGCCGCCATGCGCAGCGCGCTCGCCCACGCGCGCGGCACCAGGTCGATGCGCAGCAGCGCCGCCACCAGCGCCAGCGGCAGCACCATCGCCAGATAGTTGGCGAAATGATCGGGGTTGACGAAGGGCCCGGTGGCGCGCAGGGCGAAGGCCAGATGCGGTCCCTCCCAGTCCAGCGGGACGAAGAACCACAGGATCTTGCCGTTCCACGAGGCCCAGTTCATCAGGCCCAGGAAGGCGACCAGCGCGCCGCTGCTCAGCACCAGGCCGAAGACCGCGCGGCAGAAGCGGTTCTCGGCGTGCTCGTCGTCTTCGGCGCCGAACGGGTAGAGCGCGACCAGCAGCAGGATCGCCGCGTAGGACAGCGCCTTGAGCATGCCCGTGCGCGTGACCCGCGGCTCGAAACTGAGCGCCCGCCACCGGCGGCTGTCGGGTAGCAGCGTGTTCGCCTGCCCCGCCGATCCCTCGGCGCGCCGCGCCTGCGCCGCGGGTTGGAACGGCACCTTGGCGCCCGCGCGCACCTGCTCGGTGGTGGGCAGGATCACCGGCCCGAGCGGGCGCCCGGATTGCATGTCGAACCTGACGTCGCGATAGGCCGGCGCCTGCGGCCATCCGGGAAGCGCGCGCGCGTAAATCCGGTAGGCGGCGGGCGAGAGCCGCGCGAGCAGCGCCGGCGGCAGCGGCGCCAGCTGCAGACCGAGCAGACCGAGCAGCAGCGCGAGCGGCAGTCCGACCGCGCGGATCGCGATATTCCCGCCGTCGCGCAGCAGCCGGCCGCGGCCGAGCCACGTGCGCGCCATCCATGTCGCCACCAGCGCGAAGACGGTCGTCTCCATCGTGGTGTAGGCCCACGGGTGCACCGCGCCGAAGCACAGCGGGGTGAGGAAGATCAGCAGACCCAATCCCGCAACTACTATTTGGTCGAGACGGCGCAAGGTCTTGATGCATCCATCGCCGGATGCTGCTGCAATCCGTGACCCGTAAGGTCAGGCGCGGATGGCGAGAGGCAACGCGAGCCGGTGCTTAGCGCGCCTCCTGATCCGCGTCCGACATTTCATCGTCGGGCGTGTAGTAACCCTGATGGTAATAATACTGATACTCGGAATGATGGACCCGGATGCGGTTGAGCACGGTGCCGAAGATCTTCGCGCGCGCGTACTCCAGGCGCGCGCGGGCGGCGCGCACCTGCTGCTTCGGCGTGCGCGTGGCGTTGGTCACCAGCAGCACCCCGTCAACGATGGTTGACAGCAGCAGCGCATCGCTGACCGGCATCACCGGCGGCGAGTCGATGACGATGTAATCGTAAATCTGCTGGAGCTGGGTTATCGCCTGATGCATTTTCGACGAGCCCACCAGCTCGGTCGCGTTGGGCGGAATCGAGCCCGAGCTCAGCAGGAACAGGTTGGGCACCGCGGTCGAGCGGATGAGGTCGTGCAGGTCGCGCACTCCGGTCAGCACCTCGGTCAGCCCGAGGTTGTTGTCCATGTCGAGCACGCGATGGCAGCGCGGGCGGCGCATGTCAGCGTCGATCAGCAGCACGCTTGCGCCCAACTGCGCCAGCATCGCGGCGGTGTTGACCGCGGTCACGGTCTTGCCCTCGCCGGCGATCGCGCTGGTGACCAGCGTGACCTTGGGCGGCGCGCCAGCGCGCGACAGCAGCAGCGCCGTACGCAGATTGCGGTAGGCTTCGCCCAGCGCCGAGTAGGTGCCGTGCTGGGTTACGAGTTCCTGCACCGCGGTCGGCTTGCGGCCGATCGTCAGGTTGGACCCGTTGCCGTTGCCCACGCCGTTGGCGCCGTTGAGCAGCGCTCGCGTCACGTCGCCGTCGAGCGATGGCGCGGCCGAAGCCAGCGCCTTGGCCGGAGCGTAGGAGGACGCGTTCATCCGGCTGAACTCCGGGATGATGCCGATATTGGGCAGGCGCAGGTAACGCTCGGCCTCTTCGGGGTCCTTGAGCGTGTTATCCAGGTAGTCGAGCAGGAAGGTCAGTCCGATCGCGCCCAGCAGGCCGAGCATCGCGCTGACCATCAGATCGCGCAGCTTCTTCGGATAGCTCGGGATACGCGGGGCGGTCGCCTTGTCCACGATCGAGACGTTGGAGGTCTGAGCCTCGGCCTCGACGCCCACGTCCTTCATACGCTTGAGCACGGCGTTGTAGAGCTGGCGATAGGTGTCGACGTCGCGCTGCAGAATCGCGTATTGCACGGCGGCATCGTTGAGGCTCATGGTCAGCGCGCGCTGGCGCTGCATTTCGGCGCTGAGGTCTTTCTCCTTCTCGACCGCCTGCTGGTAGGAAGTCTCGACGCTCTTGACCGAGTTCTGAATCTCGGTGTTGAGCTGCTTGCGCAGCGCGCTTTCCCGCGCGCGCAGCTGCGCCAGCGGCGGATAGGCCGCGGTGAACTGGCTCGACAGGCTCGCATCCTGCGTCGAGAGCTGCGTCAACTCGGCCTGCATGCTCTGCACCAGCTTGTCGTCCATGACCACCGGCAGCGATTCGTATTGATGCTTGTGAATCAGGTCGATCTGCGATTCCATGCCGATGCGCTCGACCTGGGCGCGCGTGAGGTCCTTGCTCAGGTCGGTGAGGCGGTCGATCACCACGGTGTCCTTGCCGTCGAGCGACATGAGGCCTGGGATGATGCCTTTTTCGCGCCGGTAATCGTTGAGCGCGACCTCGGATTTCTGGAGCTGCTCCTTGAGTTCGACCAGCTTCTGGCTGAGGAATTTCTCGGCATCGCGGCTTGCCTGGCTGTGCATCTCGACGCCGCGCTGGATGTACGCTTCGGCGTGCGCGTTGGCGATGCGTGCGGCCAGCAGCGGGTCGGGCGAGCTGTACTCGATCTGGACCAGGCTGGTGGTCGGGACGCTGCGGATGTTGAGCCCGCCGAGGTAGGCGTCGATCTGGTCGGCGGAAACGCCGAGCAGTCCGGTGCGCGGAGCATTCGCGTTGGGCGGCGGCGGCGAGATCAGGTCGTGCAGGCGCTGGCGCAGACCGCCGACCATCGTCGTGAAGAGGCCGGGCCGCTCGCTGCCGTTGAAAGAGGGATTGCTGTTCAGGCCGAGGTTGCGCACCACGGAGGCCGCCAGCGTCCTGCTCTTGAGAATCTCGGTCTGGGTCTTGAAATAGTCCGAGCCGTCGTACGAGGCCTCGATTTCGAGCAGGGCCTCGGTCGGGTCCAGTCCGCTCGGCGACTTGGGCAGAATCATCACCGTGGTCTGCGCGGTGTAGATTGGTGTCGTCATCAGCAGATGCAGCAGAGTGACGAAGACCGTGCCGGCGACCACCCCACCGATGAGACGCAGGTGCTTGCGAATCAGCCGCCAATAGACCCACAGGTCAATCTTGTTGACTTCGTCGTCGAAGAGGCCGAAGGCGAGGCCCGGGTCGGCGATCGGCGGTTCGGCGAGCGGCCGCGGTTGGATAAAATATGGAGCAGGTTCTCTCACGCTCTTTGTCCTACCTGAGACGTGCCGTTCTAAGGCGTCGGTATCGCCGGGCCGCCCACGGCCATCTTGCTCAGCATTTGATAGAAGACGTAGGGGCCGACCTTGACGGCCGAGTAGGGAACGTCAATCACGTCGTTGCCGCGCACCGGCAGATCGGCCTCCTCGCCGCTCTGCACCTTGTCCAGATCGATCTTCATCACGAGCTTGGAGCCGTCGCGCCGCGTGCGAATCAGATGAACGTCGGACTTGTTGGCCGCGAACATCGGACCGCCGGCGGCGCCGATCGCGCCCAGTACGGTCAATCCCGATCCGACCTGGAAATGGCCCGGGTTCTGCACCCATCCGACCACCATCACCTGGCCGCCGCCGGGCACCACGATCACGTCGCCCGGGCGTACCGGCATATTCAGGTAGGCGCCGCCGCCGGTGAGCGCCGTGCTCTTGAGGCCGATAATCAGGGGATGCGCGTTCTGGCGCAGCAGGGCGCCCAGTTCGCCCTGGTTGAATGACGCCGCTTGATGCGTCCGGGCCATATCTGTGCCGGCCGCTTCGCCATGCAGCGCGGCCGCCGCATCGCCGGCGTTGGCGGAAACTTCGGCGATGCGCCCGATCGCCTGCTGCTTGTTCTCCTCGGCCGGCATCAGGATGATTTCGTCGGCCGCGGTGGCGCTCAGTCCGCCCGCGCGAGTCAACATGTCAAGCACGGTTTCGTTGGGTGCGGTGAGCGTGACCAGTCCGGGATTGTTGACCATCCCGACCACCGCGACCTCGCGACTGCGATACTCGCGCACGAACAGCTCGACCTCGGGCTTGAGCATGTAGGTCTTGAGCCGTTCCTCGAGTTCAGCCTGAAGCTGCTTTTCCGTGAGTCCGCCCGCCTGCATCGTCCCGAGCATCGGCAGGGAAATGGAACCATCGGATTCGACGCGCACCGTGCGCTGGCGCAACTCGTCAATCGGCGGAACCGAGACGCTCAGTACATCGCCGGGGCCGATGGGATAGTCCTCGTTGGTCGCAACGTTGCGCGTGCGATTGCGATAAAGCGCATCGAGCCGCGAGATGTCCTGGTCGGTGTCGGAATCGGGCACGCGCGACGGCGCCGGGTCGGTTTCGCTCGTGGAAGCGCCCGCGGCCGGCTGAACGGCGATGCGCCGAGGCTGCGTCGATGCGTCGGCGCGCCGCTCGGGCAAGCTCGTGCTGGTGTCGCCAAAGTCCGGACGGCCGGCGCTGGCGCCGGCGCTCGGACCGGGATTGTCGGGAACCAGATTGCTCTGCGCGCACGCCATCAGCGCGCAGCCGCAGAGCAGGACCAGCATATGCTTTATCGCATTCATTATTTCGCCCGGCTGGACCCGACGGTCGGACAGCCGATCTATAAGCTCATTGACCGGTCGAGGACGGGCTCTTCCGGCTGCTTCCCGAGCCGCTGCCAAACCCGACACCAACGCCGATCGCCGCGCCGGCCACAACCGCGGCTCCCGCGCCAACCCAAGGCGCCGGGTCCCAGGCCGGATCTGCTGCAACCATTCCCGCGCAGGTCGCGCCGGGTTGGGCCGTGGCCACCGCAGGTGAAGTCGTGGAGACTCCCCAGTTCAGGCAGATGCCGTCCGCACCCACGTAGGAACTGACGGTCTGTCCCTGAACTCCGGAGGAGCCCGGATCGAGCGTGAAGTTGTAGTTGCCGGGTTGCAGATTCATGATCTGATAGGTTCCGCCGGTGCCCGTTGTCGCCTGGCCTGCCGTATGGCCGGCTACGTCTTTGGCGAAGACCTGAATACCTGAAACGTTCTGTCCCTGAGAACCTGCCACAGTGCCGCTCGCCGTTGCGCCCATCGCCGGGGCTGACATCATAAAAATCAGCGCCATCACCGCCCAAGTAGAGTAAATCTTCCCCATGGTCCCTCTCCTCCCATCTTCATCCTCAACACCCTGACCATCCCGGCATTAGAAGGGTTCAAGCGCAGGCCGGGCCGCCACAACAACAGCATACGAAGCCGCATCCGGCGGCTTCTCAAAGCATACAGACGCGGTCAAATCGTGTCAATGCCACTTTAAGCGAGTTAAATCATCAGATTTGACGGCAAGAAGTGTAGGAATTAAACGCTCAAATCTATTCAAAGCCGCAGAAAACACGATAACTCGCAACTTCCCAGCGCTAGTTTATATTGCAAGCGTAAGGTTAGGATCAAGTCACAGGTCAATTCGCGATTTTAAGCCGATGCGCTCCGGACTTACGCCAACAGCGCTAATCCTTAAAATTTGAAAAACTTATGGCGTTACGATGGGCTGATCTAAGAAAGCGCGAAGCCGGCTCGCAGCCCCGGATTTGACGGCCGCGAGCCCGCGCTCGCGTGGGTGTGATAGTGGAATTATCCTGTCCAGGCCCCGGGGCCGGGATCACTGACCCGTTGACGACGGCGAACGATGGCCGTTGTCGCCACCGCTCCCAAGCCCGACCGCAAGGCCGATTCCCGTACCGCCGAGGACCGCCGCGCCCGCACCAACCATTTCAGCCGTGTCCCAGCCTGCCGCCGCAATCTGGCAGGTTGCGCCCGGCTGCGCGCTGGCCATGGCCGGCGACGTCGTGGACACACCCCAGTTCAGGCAGACCCCGTCGGGGCCGACATATGAAGCGACGGTCTGGCCCTGGAAGCCAGTCGAGCCCGGTTCGAGGGTGAAGTTGTAGTTACCCTCATTGAGCCCTTTGATGTCGTAAACGCCGCTGCTACCGGTTGTTCCCTGTCCCAGCACCCTTCCAGTGGTATCCTTGGCCACGATTGTGACGCCTGAGACCGGCTGTCCCTGGGAGTTCGCAACAAGGCCGCCGACGCTGGCTGCGAAAGCCGACGTTGAGACGGTTAAGCCGATTGCGAGCACCATTCCGATCAAACAATCCCTCTTCATATAGCTCCTCATTGCGCCAGTTCGCCGCAGCCGTGTAGGACGAACATTTTCGCCTGAGCCTTGTCCTTCCCTAAACATACGGCGCTTCCATTACCAGTGGACACTCAACGATATATCTTACAGTCTTAATTGTGTCAAGTTTAGCTGTATTCATCAAATCTATGCCTTCAACCGCAGTTTAATAAAGATAAACGAACTTTAGATATCTATGCCGAAAATGTCAGAGGTATCGACTAATTCAGGGAATCTGCACGTAAATAGAGGTAAATATCTGATCGAAAATCAGAAAAGGTGCCGCCGCTCGTTGCGAGCGGCGCACCTTCTCTCAAGGCCGTTTAGACGAATCGTCTGGGGGGCGTTAGCGTGTCACTATCGTCCGCGATTCGGAGTCGGGAAGGGCCGCAAGCGCGGGTGCTTGCGCCCGCGCATCGGCAAGTGCGAGCGGAGCGGGTGTCAGCCTTGCGCCCAGCGGCGCGGCGGAGGCGGTGGGGCCGGGCACTTGGACAGACCGTTCGTCCTTATGCGCAGGCACGGCCTTGACCAGGATCGGAGTCGCCACAGGCGCGGCTGAGATAGCAGTCGGGTCGCCGGATGAGGCGGCGGCGATCACGCGCGGCGCGGACTCGCGATGCGCCTCCTGCACCGCCCTGTCCATCCAGTCCTGTGCCCACGCAACCTGCATCGCCCCGGTGTTATCGACCGGCAGACCGGCCGTCTGCGCGCACTGGACGAAGCTTTTGAAGGCGGGCTCGGTCTGGAAGCCGATGATGCTGTTGGCTTGAGGCCGGGTCAGCAGGATCGGGCCTTCGCCTTCGTGCGAGAAGGCGGGAAAGAACTCCTCGGTTCCGGTCTTCTCGTAGCAGCCCGCGTTGCGCAGGCGTTCCTCAATCCATTTCGCTTCGGCGATGTGCTTATAGCACTGGTCCATAACCAAGTCGTGGCCGCATCCGATCATGTGGAAGGTTTCGTGACGCGCGACCTTGGACGGCGTGAACCACGGCGACATCAGCACCTGGTTGAGGCTTGCTATGCGGTCGACCACGTAGCCGCGGGTCATCGTGTTGTCATCCACTTCGCCCAGCACCTCGGGCGCGCCATACGCCTCGGGTATCGACCACGCGACGTCGAGCACATTGCGGTTGACAAAATACATCATGCGATCGCAGCCGGGCGGAATCTGCCGCATCACCACCTGGCGTCCGATCTGGTAGCCGAAAAATTCATCCAGCGTGCGCGGCAGGCTCGAGTACGAAACCAGCTTCACGGCGAGCTGGTACTTGGAGGCTTCGGTTTCGTTCCAGTAGTCCTGCAGCGTTGCCTGCGCGTCGCTCTGGCTGATGCCGTCGTCGAGCAGCGCGCATACGCGCAGCGTGCTGGGCGGTCCGAAGTCAGTCTGCGCGCGCACCTCCGGCCGGTCCATGCCGATGCTGGTCATGAAGCATCCGCTGCTGCCCAGCAGGCACATGCTCAACGCGATCAAGGTGAAAAGAGTGATTCTCCTGCCCGGCATCGTAGCCCTCCTGCGCTGCGTGAAATCGCAATCGCAGGCGGCCTAAGCGCCATTTTCGTGCCACAAATCGAGTGTCTCCCAATCGTGAGACATAAAAGACAAGCGAAACACCAAAAGGACGACTCAGCGACGGAATGAGAACTATTGGTGAAAGAAAACCCGCAAACGCCGCATTGCGTCTAAAAGAGAGAGGCAGACGACCATCAGGCCATTAATGAAAAAAGCTTCCCGCTTTTGACCTAGAATTTACGTAGCCCCATCGCACGCCTGCGTTGCGCACGCGCAACGCTCATCGCGCGATTCGGCATTCGCAGCGCCGACCGTGCCGACGATCTGCATGCGCCCGCGCGCTCGCCAAACGACACATCGGCCGGGCGCACCGCTTTCTTACGAATGGGAGACTTTTACCGCCCGACTTTTACCGGTTCACCGGCTGCCACGCGCGCCGCCGGCTCATCCGAATCATCGCGCGCAGCGCTCGGCGCTCATCCGCCGCGGTTCGCTCGGAGAGCTTCGGTCAGCGCCGGCAGGACTGTGGCGTAGTCGGCGACGAGACCCAGCGTCGCGTGCTCGAAGATCGGCGCTTCGGGGTCGTTGTTGATCGCGACCACGATCTGCGCGCGCTTGATGCCCACCGTGTGGTTCGGCGCGCCGCGCACGCCGAGCGCGAAGTAGAGCCGCGGATCGATCGCCTTGCCCGTGAGCCCGACCTGCAACTGCCGCGGCATCCATCCCTGGTCCGTCACGCGGCGCGTGGCGCACATGCCGGCGCCGAGCGCGCGCGCGAAATCCTTGGCCATCGCCACGCCCTCGGGGCCGCCGACGCCCATGCCCACGCCGACCACGACCTGCGCGCCGTCGAGCGGCGCGATGGTTTCGTCGAGCAGCGAATGGCAGGTCACGGTGCGGCTGAGCGCCGGCGCAAGCCGCGGGCGGACGGTTTCGACCGCGGCCTCGCGCTCGGCGTTGGGCGCGGCCAGCTCGAGCACGCCGGCGCGCACGGTCGCCATCTGCGGGAAAGTCTTCGACAGGATCGGCGCGACGATATTGCCGCCGAAGGCCGGCTTGAGCGCGACCATCCGACGCTCCGCGTCAAGCTCGATGCCGATCGCGTCGCCGGTGAGCCCCAGGCCCAGCCGCGCCGCCAGCCGCGGCCCCCAGTCGCGGCCGCGCTCGCTCGCGCAGAGCAGCACGCCCCACGGCGTGCGCTCGCGCACCAGGTGCGCCATGGCCTCGGCCGCGGCCGCGGGCGTATAGGCGTCGAGCGCCGGATGGTCGAGCACGATGATGTGGTCGGCGCCGTAGCCAGCGAGCAATTCCGCGTGCCGGGCGATCGCGGCGGGAAAGCCCACGGCGACCAGCGCTCCGCCCAGGCGCGAGGCAAGCGCGTCGCCGTGCGAGAGCAGCTCGAGGCTGCCGCGCGTGACCGCGCCGGCCAGGTCGGTTTCGCACGCCACCCACAGGTCGTTTCCGCGCGCGGGTTTGCGCATCGCGGCGCCAATCGGACGGCGCGGGCGCGTCTGCGGCCTGAGCGCGCCAAGCTCGTTCAGCGCGGCCGCGGTCTGGCGCGCCGCGCGCACCGGGTCGCTCGCATCGATCATGCGGCAGGTCGCATGGCTGGTCGTGACCGCGCGCACTTCCTGCACCCAGGTCGGCGAGCCGGCGAGGCCGAAATGCGCAGGATCGGCCGCGAGCGCCGCGGCGCGCACCGCCTCGATCGGCTGCGCGCCCGCTTTCTCGGCCGCTTCGGGCTTGACCCGGATCGGTTGCGCGACCCGCTCGGCGCAGGTGAGTACCGCGGGCATCGCGCATTCCACCTCGTCGTAGCCTTCGTCGCTCTCGCGCTCGGCCTTGAGCGCGCGTCCCGCGATGCGCACCTTGCGCACGCCGGTTATCTGCGCGATGCCGAGCAGCTCGGCCACCTCCGGGCCCACCTGGCCGGTTTCGGCGTCGAGCGAGTATTTGCCGAGCAGGATGAGATCGAAATGCTCGCGCTTAAGCCACGCCGCGAGCGCGCGCGCGGTGGCCAGCGTGTCGGCGCCGGCGAAGGCGCGATCCTCGAGATGCACTGCGCGATCGATGCCCATCGCGAGCGCGTCGACCAGGGCCGCGCGCGCCTGCGGCGGGCCCATCGTGACCGCCGTCGTATGCGCGCCGGCGCGCTGCTTGAATTCCATGGCGAGCGAAATTGCGCGCAGATCGAAGGCGCTGATCACGTTGACGCCGTCGCGCCGGATGGTCCGGGTGACCGGATCGAAATTGGCATCTTCGATCAGCGGAATCTGTTTGATGCAGACGGCGATCCTGAGCACGGCGGAGACACTCCTTGACCAGCGACGATCGGGCGCGAGGCGATGCGCGAGCGTAACCGAGCCGAGCGCGCGGATGCAAGGCGGCCCGCCGCGCGCGCGGCTTACGGCGGCCGCCGTAATCGGGTAATTTCGCAAGGTGACACGTTTGCGGCCTCACCTGCTTGCCGGACTCGCGGCGCTGCTCGCGGCTGCCTGCACGCCCGGGTTCGCCCGGGCCGCGGCCGCGCCCGCGCGCATCGTGTCGCTGGCCCCGTCGGTGACCGAGACGCTGTTCGCGCTGGGCGAGGGCGGGGCGGTGGTGGGCGTCTCGCAGTATTGCGATTATCCGCCGGCGGCCGTGGCGCTGCCCAAGGTCGGCACCTTTCTTACGCCCAATGTCGAGGCGATTGCGGCGCTCAGGCCCGACCTGGTCGTCGGGCCGTCGCTCTCGTCGAGCCGGCGCGAAGTCCGCGCGCTCGAGGCGATGGGTTTTCCGACGCTGACCGTGGATGACACCTCGCTCGACGGCATCGAGGCGAGCATCGCGACGATCGGCGCGCGCACCGGACACCAAAGAGCGGCGAACGACCTGCTGCGCGGGATTCGCGCGCAAATCGACGGCGTGCGCGCGCGCCTGCGTGGCGCGCGTCCGCGCAGAGTGGTGATGCTGGTCGGGCATGAGCCGATGGTCGCGGTCGGCCGCGGCACCTTTCTCGACGATTTGCTCCATCTGGCGCGCGCCGAGAACATCGCCGATGTCTCGCAGCAGAATTGGCCGCGCCTCAGCCTCGAGTACATCATGGCTATGCGCCCCGACGTCATCCTCGACGGCGCCATGGGCACCGACGCGGACATTCCGCGCGCCTTCTGGGCGCGCTATCCGGAAATTCCCGCGGTCCGCGAGCACCGCGTGTTCGGTTATCCGCAGGACCCGACGCTTCATCCCGGCCCGCGCGTGGGGCAGGCGCTCGAGCTTATCGCGCGCCTGATTCATCCCGAGGCCTTCGCCGATACGGCCGCCGCAACACGGCCGTCGGAGCGCGCGGCGCGATGAGCGGGACGGCCCACGGCACTGCTCCCAATACGGATCCAATCCCCGTGCGCGCGCCCGCTCGCGGCGCTGGCGCCGCGAACACGACGTTCGCGCCCGGCGATACGCTCGGCGGCGCGCATCTGACACGTCTCAAGCTGACGGTCACGCTGGGCGCGCTGGCGATGGTTGTGATGGTGAGCGCGATCGTCGCGGTCGCCTTCGGCAGCGTTCATATAAGTCTCGTGCGCGCGATCCGCGAAGCGCACAGCCCCGACCGCGCGATTTTCCTGAGCGTTCGTCTGCCGCGCGTGTTGATGGGCGCGGCGGTCGGCGCGGCGCTGGCCGCGGTCGGCGCGGCACTGCAGGCGCTGGTGCGCAATCCGCTCGCCGAAGGCGGCATCCTCGGCATCTCGGGCGGCGGCGCTTTGGGCGCGATCGTGGCGCTGGTCGCGGTGGCCGGCCACGGCGGCGGCGCGTTCGCGGTCCCGCTGAGCGCGTTCGGCGCTGCGCTGCTCTCGACCGTTATGGTCTATCGGCTGGCGGTGGTCGATGGGCGGCTCGAGCCGTTCACCCTGCTGCTGGTCGGCGTCATCTTCAACGCGATCTGGGGCGCCGCGATCATGCTGGTCAACAGCGTGGTCAATTACTACCACGTCCACGACATCGTGTTCTGGCTGATGGGCAGCCTCGAGGCTCCGACTTACGCCGAGGTCGCAACGGTTGCGGCGCTGAGCGTCGCCGGCCTCGCCGTGCTGCTCGCGCGCGCGCGCGACCTCAACCTGCTGAGCCTCGGCGACGAGGCGGCGGGCGAACTCGGGGTCGAGGTCGACGCGATGCGCCGGCTGGTGTTCGTCGCGACCTCGGTGATGGTCGCGGCGGCGGTGTCGGTGAGCGGGATCATCTCGTTCGTCGGGCTGATCGTGCCGCACGTGCTGCGGCTCGCCTTCGGCGCCGACCATCGGCTGCTGCTCCCCGCGTCATTTCTCGGCGGCGCAGCGTTCCTGATGCTGGCCGACCTGGTCGCGCGCGTCGCGACCGCGCCGACCGAACTGCCGGTCGGCGCGGTGACGGCGCTGTGCGGCGGCCCGTTCTTCATCTACATGCTGCGCCGCGAGGGGCGCGGGCCGCTCGCGCTCTAACGCGCGGAACGGGAGCCGCCCGGATCGTATGGCTACCGCGCAGCACGCGCCGCATGCGACCGGCCATAGCGCCGCGGCCAATCCGTCGGCCCTGCGCGCATCGCAGGTGGTGGGCGGCTACGGCGAACGCGCCGTGCTGCACGGCGTGTCGCTCGAGGTCAACGCGGGCGAGATGCTGGCGATCGTCGGGCCCAACGGCGCCGGCAAATCGACCCTGCTGCGCATCCTCGGCGGCTCGCTGCGCGCATGGCGGGGCGAAGTCGAAGTGCTGGGCGCGCCGCTCGGCTCGCTTGACCGCCGCGCGCTCGCGCGGCGTGTCGCGGTCGTCGGTCAGGATAACCAGGTGGCGTTCTCGTTCACCGTGCTCGAGGTGGTGCTGATGGGCCGCGCGCCGCACCTGGGGTCGTATCATTTCGAAAGCCCCGCCGACCTGGCGCTCGCGCGCGCGGCGCTCGCGCGCTTCGACCTGACCGACCTCGCTGCGCGTCCAATCCAGGAGCTCTCGGGCGGCGAGCGCAAGCGCGTGTTCCTGGCGCGCGCGCTGGCGCAGGAGCCGCGCATCGCGCTGCTCGACGAGCCGACCGCGCATCTCGATCTCCGTCACGTCGCCGACATCTTCGCCCGCTTCGGCGAGCTGCGCGCCGAGCGCGGCCTCGCCGTGGTTGCGACGCTGCACGACCTCAACGCCGCGGCGCTCTATGCCGACCGCGTGCTGCTGCTCAAGGACGGCGTGGCCAGGGGATGCGGCGCGCCGCATGAAGTGCTGACCGAGGAAAAATTGCGCGAGGTGTACGAGACCGAGGTGTACGTCGGGCACAATCCCGCGACCGGCGCGCTGGTCGTGCTGCCGGGCGCGCCGCGCGAAACGAGGTTCAAGTCATGAGGTTCAAGTCGTGATGCGTCGGCTCGCCGTCTCGCTCCTGGTCGGATGGTATTTGATCGCGCCGCCGATGTGGCAATCGTTCAACTCGAAGCACAAGCTGCTCTCGACCCGCTCGTACGCCGCCGCGCCGCTGCCGTCGTGGGACCGCTTCGGCATGTACCCGACGCGCGAGAAATGCGAAGCGCAGCGCCACCACGACTTCGACGACGCGATCAAGGCCGGCCCGGGCAGCGACGCCGAGACGCGCGCGCTGTGGGAGAGCTCGCGCAACGCGATGTGCGTGCGGGCCGACGATCCGCGGCTCAAACAATAGATCCCGCCCGGCGCGGCGCGCGCGCGCCGAATCGATCAGCCGGCGGTTATTTCCGCCAGCCGCGCGATGGTGAAGAGCGGCGCGCCGTACATGCCCCTGACCGGCTTGCCCGGAACCTCGGGTAGCGGCGGCTCCTGCTTGAGCAGGCCGAGCGCATTGGCGATCGAGATATCGCTGATGGCCGCGGAAACTCCCGGCTGCATACCGGGGAATGCGCGCGCCAGTTTCCCGCCGTCGATTTCGATTCGCGCGACGCCTGCCAGCTCGAGCCGCCTGAAATGCACCGGCGAGCAGGTGCCCGGGCGCTTCAAAACCCACGGCCCGGCGGCGAGCAGGGCGGCCGCGCCCGGCTTTTCCGCCAACGGACGCGCGATCGTCAGCACCCGGTACCACGCGAGGAAATCGAAGGCGCGGCCGCGATCGATCAGGATCGCCGCGCCCCATCCGTCATGCTTCCAGCCCGGAATTTTCTCGCGCGACGGGTAATAGCTGTTGATGCAATCGGTGCCCGAGGTCGGATAGGCGAAGCACTCCCCGATTTGCATCACGAACGGCTGCGGACGCTTGAGCACCGTCCGCTCCCCGGCATCGGACGGCGGCGGCGCGGCGATGCGCGCGCGCAATTCCGTCAGCATCTTGCCCCGCTTCTTCAGTCCGGCGGCATCCATCCCGAGCCGGGAATGCACCGCCAGGTCGCTGCCGTCGTCGATAATCGCGAGCGCCCGCTCGCGCACGCGGGCGTTCGCGATGCTGCGCTTGACGAACTGGTCGGCGAGCACCAGCCAGAACACGGTATGGTCTTCGTTCTGCGGGTCGGTCGCGGCGCTCGGCTCGGCCTCGCACAGCATTCCGACAATACGGTCGATGTCGAACGGCAGACGCAGGACCGCGCCGATGGTGCCGCGCAGGTCCATCGCGAAATCGCCGGAATAGAGCCCGCTGCCCCACGCGCCCATCGCGCCCGCCGCCTATTTCGCACGCGAGGGCAGCCGCACCACGCCCCTGGCGCGCACCGACAGTTCGCCGTCCTGGTTGACCGCGGTCTGCGCGATCTCGACGCAGTGCGCGCCGTCTTCCTCGAACACCCGCGTCACCTCGCCGTCGATGTAAAGTGTGTCGCCGACCGGGTTGTGGCGGCGGATCTCGACCGCGAGGCGGCGCAGGAAGCCCGCATCGCCCATCCAGTTGGTCAGGTGATGCGACATCCAGGAGCATCGCTCCGGCCCGTAGTCGTACGCCGCGGGCGTGCCGACCAGCGTCGCGAGATCGTCTTCCCAATGCACGCGCTCGGGAACGTCGGGAATCCCGAAGCGGTTGGGGATGCCGAGACCAGGATGCTTGCGCAGTTGCTTCCATGCGAGCTTGTTGGCGCGGATATAAAGGCCGCCCCATCCCTGCGCGAACGCGATGAACCCGGTTACCGTCATAGGGCCCTTGACGATACGCTGAAGTGTTTCGCCGACCCTGACGTCCTCGATATAACGCGGCGCGGCGCCGCGGATTTCCTCGGCCTCGTAGAGCGCAAAAATTTTGGCCAGCGCCTCGCGCGAATAATGCACCGGCGGTTTCTGCTTGACCTTGGTGTACTTGGTGCCGCGCTCGCGCGCGGTGTCGCGCTCGGTGCGGAAGCACCAGCTATCGCCTTCGGCGACCAGTTCGCCGCGCTGATTGAAGAACTCGCATCGGTAGATCTGCTGGATCGCGCGCCCTGCGAAGCGCGTCTGATGCTCGACCAGGTCCTTGAGCCGGGCTTTGGTGGTGAACCGATCGCCGAGCAGCATCGGGCGATGCCACGTCACGTCGATTCCCGCGAACATCGCGTGCACGCCCGGCAGCCCGCCGACGTAGCCGCTGAACGAGCGGTTGAGCGCGAAGATGAACGAGGGCGGCGCGAGCGTATGCGTCTGCGCGCGCGCCGCGTAGCCCGGATCGCACCACAGCGGATTGTCGTCGCCGATGCCGTGCGCCCAGTGGCGGATATTGTCGCGCGAAGCTTCGTAGCACCACGGCTCGAGCGAGTCCTCGATCGGCGCGCCGACCAGCTTGCGCAGCTCGGCGAGACTTTTTTCGGTGATTAATGAAAAGCGCTGCTGGGAAACGCGCTGCACGGGTTCGGCCATGATGGAATCACTCCTCGCTCGCTACTGTGACATAATCTTGCTCGCGCGCGCGGCTCGCAAACCGCCCGCCCGGCGCGCCCGCCGCCTCGGCCGGAGATCGCGCCGCACGATGAGCACTTTGCCCCGATGCCGGAAGCGAATAAACTGCCCGCTATCGATTCGTCGAGTGCTTCGCGCGGCGCCGATGCGCCGCGCTGGTAAATTGACCGACTCCGGTTCGCCACGTTCGCGGCATCCGTCGCAAGCCGCGCACGCGCGGCCCGCGCCGGCTGAGCCGGCGCGCGCCGCAACGGCCCATCCGCCGACGCCCGCGTCGCAGCCGCGGCTCGGCGACGGCCGGCCGCTCGATCTGATCTTCGACGCCGACGACACGCTGTGGGATTCCAACGTCCATTTTCTCGAGGCCGAGGCCGAGTTCGCCGCCGAATTGATCGCCGCGGGCGCGGGAGCCTTTGCAACCGTCCGCGCCGCGATCCGGCGCGCCGAACTCGAAGTTATCAGGAGCCACGGGTACGGCCGGAGGCCGTTCGTCGCGCTGATGCGGATGGTGACGGCGGAGCTTGCGCCGGCGGCGTCGCGTGCCGCGCTTGACGCGGCGGTCGAGCGTATCGGCGCGCGCTTTCTCGCCCGCGAATGCGATCTGCTGCCTGACGTCGCCGCGACCGTCGCCGAGCTCGCCGCACGCCATCGCCTGACGCTGTTCACCAAGGGCAGCCCGCGCGAGCAGTTGCACAAGCTCGAACGTTCGGGGCTCGGCCGTCATTTCAGGCACGTCGAGGTGACGCCCGAGAAGGACGAAGCCGCGTACCGGCGGCTGGTCGAAGTTGCGCGGCTGGATCGCGCGCGCGCGTGGATGATCGGCAACAGCCCGCGTTCGGATATCAACCCGGCGCTGCGCGCCGGGCTGCGCGCGGTCTTCATCCCGCATCCGCATACCTGGGAGCGGGAGCACGAGGAGATCGATGCGGACGACGCGCGACTCACGGTGATAGCCGGCTTCCGCCTGCTGGGCGAAATATTCTAAAATGGCGATCCGCATGGCGAGGGCAGATTCAGCCGCCGACTTCCGGGACGCGCATGTCGCGCGCGCGGAGCCTCGCCTGGCGCACCGCCCCAGGCCGCCGATCGCGCTGCGCCCGCTGCATCGCATGTGGCGCCGCACGCTCGACACGATCGACCTGACGCAGGTTCGTCTGCCGGTGCGCGGGTTGCCCGCGGCGCTGGAAGGGCTGGTCGCCTGCCAGATGAGCGACCTGCACGTCGACCGCGACGAGGACCTCGAGCGCCTGGAGCTGGCAGTTCGCGTGATTAACGCCGAGCGGCCGGACGTCGTGCTCCTGACCGGCGATTACTTCACCGGACCCGAGACGATGCGCCGCTATCTCGGGCCGTTTCGCGAGGCGATAAGGCTGCTGCGTCCGAAGCTCGGCGCGTTCGCCGTCCTCGGCAACCACGATCATTGGGCGTCGGTCGAGCGCATCAGCGACGCGCTCGAGCGCGCCGGCGCGCGGGTGCTCGCCAACCAGAGCCATCGCCTGCGGGTGCGCGGCGAGGCGCTGGCGATCGTGGGAATCGACGATCTGTGGTCGCGGCGCGCCGAGCCCTCGCGCGCCTTCGCGCAGGTGGGTCCGGGCGAATGCACGATCGTGCTCGCGCACAATCCCGACACGGCGCTCTACGCGCGCCATCTGAACCCCGGCGTGATGCTGTCGGGGCATACGCACGGCGGCGTGGTGCGGCTGCCGTTTTACGGCTCGCCGCTCAAGCTCCTGCGCATCGGCAAGCAGTTCTACGCGGGGCTCAATCGCTATCGCGATTTCTACATCTACACCAATCGCGGGCTGGGGACGTACTGGCTGCGCATCCGCATCAATTGCCGGCCCGAGGTTTCGCGCTTTCATCTGACGCCGCTCGAACATCATCACGCGGCCGAGACGCACGACGCGCCGGTGCGTCCGCGCCGGCGCCGGGCTCGCCGCCGCCGCGCCTCCTGAGCGCGCGATCGCCCGCGCGCATCGGCCGCCCGCGGCGGCGACTCCGCGCGGCTGGCCTTTGAACGTCAGGCGCGCCAATCATGTGAGATGGACCGGATAACGGTCGCGATTGCCGGCGGCTCGGGATTTATCGGCCGCGCGATCGTGCGCCGGCTCGGCGATAGCGCGCGCGTGCGCGTGCTCACGCGCAATCCCGACGCCGTGCGCGCGCGCCTGGCGGGCACCGGCGCCGAGTTCGTCCGCGCCGATCTGACCGACGCCGCGTCGCTCGAGCCCGCGCTGCGCGGCGCGCAGGCCGCAATCAACGCCGCGCAGTTCGACGGCTATCCGGTCGAGAATCCGCGCCGCGGTCTGACCTTCGAGCGCGTCGATTATGGAGGCACGCTTGCGATGCTCGCGGCCGCACGCAACACCGGCATCGCGCAGATCATCTACATCAGCGGCGCCGCGGCCGACGAGCAGAGTCGCCAGCCGGGCTTCCGGGCCAAGGGCCGCGCCGAACGCGCGATCCGCGAGTCGGGGCTTGCCTACACGATTTTTCGTCCCGCGCTGGTCTATGGCGCCGACGATCGCATCACCAACCTGATGGCGCGTGCGATCAGGTACTCGCCCGTGGTGGCGATCCCGGGTGACGGCACGCAGGTCGTGCAGCCGGTCGCGGTCGAGGACCTGGCCGCGTGCGTGGCGATGGCGGTCGGCGGGAGCGGACGCAACGCGATCTTCGCCGTCGGCGGGCCCGAGCCGCTGACCTTCGAGCAACTCATCCGCCTGATGATGGAACTCAGCGGGCATCATCGCCCGATCGTGCGCGTTCCGCCGGCGCTGATGCGGCTTTGCGGGTCGCTGGGCGAGATTTTTCCACGCCCGATTTTCTCGCGCGACGCGGTCGATTTTCTCCTGGCCGATAACCGATGCGATATCGCGCCGCTGATCGCGGAATTCGGCATCCGGCTCATCCCGGCGCGCGTCGGGATGGCTTATCTCAAATCGGCGCGCTGAACGGTCGTATCGGTGTGCCGATTGCGGATTGCGGCGCCGATTGCGCGCTAACGCAGCATCACCGCGGCGGGCGCGAGCGCGCTCTCGACCGCGGCCACGAACTCTTCGGTCGGCGCGACGCGGTAGCCGTCGCCGAGCAGGAACACCGCCTCGTGCGCGTCGTCGAGCCCGAGATGCAGGTAGGTGATGGCGCGTCCGCTGTGCTGTCCGAGCAGCGACTTGAGCTGCTCGAGCGCACCGTTGGCCAGGCGCTCGCGCGGCGCCGAGATATGGACCTCGCGCACCGCCTCGACCAGCGCCGCGCCGAGCGGCCGCATATCGTCGAGGATGACCTGCGCGCGCTCGTCGTCGACGTCGAGCTTGCCGCGCGCGACCACCGGTTCGTCGCCCGCGATCAGCGCCTCGTGCTTCTGGTAGGTCTCGGGCCATGCGATCACTTCGACCGCGCCCTCGCGGTCCTCGAGCGAGAAGGTCGCGTAGCGCTTGCCGGCCTTGTTGTTCTTGAGCTTGACCGCCTGCACCACGCCGGCGATGCGCACCTGGCTGCCGTCGGGCAGCGAGGTCAGGTCCGCGGTCGCAACGCCGCGCAGCCGGCGCAGCTCGCGCTCGTACTTGTCGAGCGGATGCGCGCTGATGTAAAAGCCGAGCGCCTCCTTCTCGTTGCGCAGCATCTCCTTCTGGTCCCAGTCGGCGACCGCCTCGCGCGGCGGCGGCAGCGCCTGCGGACGCGCCGCGGCGCCGAACAGCCCGTGCTGACCCCTGGCGGCGTCGCTCTCGGACTTCTGCGCGACCTTGAGCGCGTCCTCGGCCATCGCCATCAGCGCGGCGCGCGCGCGCGTGAGCGAATCGAACGCGCCGCATTTGATGAGCGCCTCGAGCACGCGCCGGTTGACCAGTTGCGTGCCCACGCGAAGGCAGAAATCGAGCAGGTCCTTGAACGGTCCGCCGCGCTCGCGCTCGGCGATCATCGCTTCGGCGCTCTTGGCGCCGACGCCGCGAATCGCGCCCAGGCCGAAGCGGATCGCGTCGCCGGCGACGGTGAACTTCACTCCGCTCAGGTTGACGTCCGGCGGCAGCAGCGCGATGCGCATCTCGCGCAGCGCGGCGATGTTCTTGTAGGACTTGTCGACGTCGTCCATGTCGAGCGACATCAGCGCCGCCATGAACTCGTGCGGATAATGGGCCTTCAGATACGCGGTCGTATAGGTGGTCAGCGCGTAGGCCGCGGCGTGCGAGCGGTTGAAGCCGTAGGAGGCGAAGGTCTCGATTTTTTCGAAAATCGACTGGGCCAGCGCCTTGTCCAGGCCATTCTTTTTCGCGCCGTCGAGGAAGCGGGCGCGCTCGCGCTCCATCTGCGCCTTGTTCTTCTTGCCCATCGCGGCGCGCAGGATGTCGGCGTCCTCGAGCGTGTAGCCGGCCAGCGCCTGCGCCGCGCGCATCACCTGCTCCTGGTAGATGATTACCCCGTAGGTGTCGCGCAGCACCGGCTCGAGCAGCGGATGGTCGTATTCGACCGGCTCCTTGCCGTGCTTGCGCTTGATGAACGGATCGACCATCCCCGAGTCCAGCGTGCCCGGGCGAAAGAGCGAGATGGCGGCGATCACGTCCTCGAAGTTCGACGGCTTGAGCTCGGTCAGGAAGCGGCGCATCCCCGAGCCTTCCATCTGGAAGACGCCGACGGTGTCGCCGCGCGCGAGCAGGCGATAGCTGTCCGGGTCGTCGAGCGGCAGGCGGTTGAGATCGGGCGGCTCCTTGCCGCCCGCGCGCACCAGCTTGAGCGTCTCGACGATCAGGGTCAGGTTCTTGAGCGCGAGAAAGTCGAACTTGATTAGCCCGATCTCCTCGACCCCCTTCATCGAGTACTGCGTAATCGCCATTGCGCCGTCCGCGCGCTCCTTGTCGGCGTAGAGCGGCACCACCTCGGGCAGCGGGACGTCGGAAATCACGACGCCGGCGGCGTGGCGCGAGGCATGGCGCAGCAGCCCCTCGAGCTTGAAGGCGTATTCGAACAGCTCCGGATGGCTCTCGCGTTCGGCCTTGAGCCGCGGCTCCATCTGCAGCGCGTCGCCCAGCGGAAAATCGCGGCCCTGCTTGGGCGCGGGATAGAGCTTGACGATGCGGTCGGTCTCGGCGAACGAAAGTCCGAGCACCCGGCCGACGTCGCGAATCGCCTGCTTACCCTTGATCGTGCCGAAGGTGATGATCTGCGCGACGCGATCGGCGCCGTACTTGCCGCGCACGTAATCGAGCACCTCGTCGCGCCGCTCGAAGCAGAAGTCCACGTCGATATCCGGCATCGACTTGCGCCCCGGATTGAGCCATCGCTCGAACAGCAGCTTGTGCTCGATCGGATCGACCTCAGTGATGCGCAAGGCGTAAGAGACGAGGCTGCCGACCACCGAGCCGCGACCCGGCCCGACCGGAATCCCGATGCTGCGCGCGTAGTCGATGAAGTCGGCGACGATCAGCATGTAGCCCGAAAAGCCCATCTCGCGGATGACCGGCAGTTCGCGCGCGAGGCGCTCGTGGTAGGGCGTCTCGTCGAACTCGCCGCGGCGCGCGTGCAACTCCGAAAGCCGCGCCGCCAGGCCCGTGCGCACGCGCTCCTCGAGCACGCGATCGAGATCGTCGGGCGGCGCTTCCTGATACACGGGAAAATGGAACTTGCCGAACTCGAACTCGAAATCGACCCGCGCCGCGATCTCCATCGTGTTGCGGTATTCTTCGGAGTCCGCGCCGAACGCCGTGGCCATCTCCTCGGGCGTCTTGACGTAAAGCTCGTCGGTATCGAAGCGCCATCGCGATTCGTCGGCCAGTGTCTTGCCGGTCTGGATGCACAGCAGGACCTCGTGCGCGCGCGCGTCGTCGCGATGCAGGTAATGGCAATCGTTGGTGGCGACCAGCGGCAGGCCCGCGGTGCGGCCGATCTCGCGCAGCGCGTCGTTGAAGGGCGAATGCAGCCGGTTGTCCTGCAGTTCGAGATAGAAGCGGTCCTTGAAAATGCGCGCGTAGCTTTCGGCGGCGTCGCGCGCCTTGTCGATGCGTCCCGCGCGCAGCCATCGCGCGACCTCGCCCGAGAGACATCCCGAAGTCGCGATGATTCCCTCGTTCAGTTCGGCGAGGATTTCCTTGTCGATGCGCGGTTTATAGTAGAGCCCGTCCTGGTAGGCCGTGCTCAGCAGTCGGCACAGGTTGCGGTAACCCTCGCGCGAGGCGGCGAGCAGGATGAGATGGAAGTTGCCGCCGCCGTCAAAATCGTCGCTGCGCGGCGCCTGCGAGCGGTCGCTGCGCTTGCCCGGCGCGACATACGCTTCGCATCCGATGATCGGCTTGACCCCGTGCTGGACGGCTTTGCGGAAGAACTCGACCGCGCCGAACATGTTGCCGTGGTCGGTGATGGCCATCGCCGACATCCCGGATGCGTGCGCGTGCTCGAGCAGCGGTTCGATCTTGTTGGCGCCGTCGAGCAGGCTGTACTGGGTATGAACGTGCAGGTGGGCGAAACTCATCGGAGCGCTAAAACCTCCCCCTCGCAGCAACAACCGTAAGCGGCCGGGGCGAATGCGCCCGCCAGGGGCGGGCGCATTCGCCCCGGCGCGCCGCATCACGCGGCGCCGTCGCGCTGCCGGAGCGCCGCATGCTGCGGCGCTCCGGCAGCGCGCGGCGCGCGATCAGGCCTTCTTGGCGCCGCCCGCGGCCGCGCCTTCCTTGGGCGCGGCCTTGGCCGCTTCCTTCGCACCGCCGGCTTCGGCCGGCGCCGCCGCCGCGGGCGCTGCCCCGGCCGCGGCCGCTTCCGCACCCTCGGCCGGCGCGGCTTCGGCCGCCACGACCGGCGCTTCGGCGACGGTCGGCGGCAGCACCGTCACCACCGCGTAATCGGTGTCGAAGATCGGCTTGACGTTGCCCGCGAAGCTCATCGCCGAGATATGGATCACGTCGTGAATATTGAGCGCGGTCACGTCAACCTCGACCACCTCGGGAATCTCGAGCGGCAGACATTCGACCTCGACCTCGCGCACCAGGGGCTGCAGGATGCCGCCTTCGGCGATGCCGACCGCCTTGCCGACGAAGCGCAGCGGCACCTCGACGCGCAGCGGCTGGGTCAGATCCACTTCGTAGAAATCGGCGTGGACGAAATTTCCGCTGACCGGCGCGCGCTGGATGTCCTTGACGATGACGTGGCGGTCATTGAGCTCGGGCGCGCTCGACTTGAGGCGCATCAGGCGCTGGCGCGCGCTCGACGACACGCGCGCGCGCAGCTCGGCGCCGCTGATGGCGATCGCCGTCGCCTTGGTCTTGGGCCCGTACAGCACCGCCGGGATGCGGCCTTCGCGGCGCAAGCCGCGGACGCGGCTCTTGGGCCGGGTTTCCCTGATTTCGGCGGCCAGTTCAACAGTTTCCATCACGTCCTCGCTGACTCGACGGCGAAAATCGCCGGGATTCAATCAATGCGGCACAAAAGCGCGTTCGCAGTTTCGGCCAAAGCGTCTCGCTCAGGTGAACAGCGAGCTTACCGACTCCTCATTATGGATGCGCCGGATGGCTTCCGCTATAAGGCTCGCCACCGACAGCACCTTGAGCGAGCCGAGCTCGGCCTGCGCCTTGGCGCGCAGCGGGATGCTGTTGGTGGTGATCACTTCCTTGAGCCTGGACTTGTTGAGCCGCTCGCACGCCGGGTCCGAGAGAATCGGATGGGTCGCGCAGGCCAGCACCTCGGTCGCGCCGGCGTTCATCACCACCTTGGCCGCCTCGGTGATCGTGCCCGCGGTGTCGATCATGTCGTCGACCAGCAGCGCCGCCGAGTCGCGCACTTCGCCGACCAGTTGCATCTCGGCCACTTCGCTCGCGCGCGGGCGGCGCTTGTCGATGATCGCGAGGTTGGCGTTGAGCCGGCGGGCAAAGGCGCGCGCGCGTTCGACGCCGCCCGCGTCGGGCGACACGACCGAGACGCGCCGCCCCTCCAGGCGCTTGCGCAGGTACTGGATCAGCACCGGCATCGCGTAAAGATTGTCCACCGGGATGTTGAAGAAGCCCTGGATCTGGCCGGCATGGAGGTCCACTGTCAGCACGCGCGAGGCGCCGGCGGTGGTGATCAGGTCGGCGACCAGCTTGGCGCTGATCGGCACGCGGGGTGCAACCTTGCGGTCCTGCCGCGCGTAGCCGAAGTAGGGGATGACGGCGGTGATGCGCTTGGCCGAGGCGCGCCGCAGCGCGTCCATCAGCAGCAGCAGCTCCATCAGGTTTTCGTTGGGCGGCGTGCAGATCGACTGGAGCACGAAGCAGTCGCCGCCGCGCACGTTCTCGCGCACTTCGACCATCACTTCGCCGTCGGGAAAGTGCCCGACCTCGGCCTCGCCCAGGCGCACGTTGAGATGCTCGCAGACCTCGCGCGCGAGCGCCGGGTTCGAGTTGCCGGTGAAAATCTCCAGTTCGTCTTTTGCCCGTTCAGGCATCTTGGCCCCTCCGGCCGGCGCGTGACCGCTCGCGCATCATAGCTTCCCCGACATGGTTCGCCGTATGCGCAAGCGCATCAGGCCGTCGAATCGCTGAAAGCCGATCCCCTTCGCGCGCACCGTCGCGTCCGCTTGCTCCCCCCGGGCGCGTCGCCTCCCTTTCCCATCGATGCGCTCGCCGGCGCATTCGATGGCTGGGCGGGAAGGATTCGAACCTTCGAATGCCAGGTCCAAAGCCTGGTGCCTTACCAGCTTGGCGACCGCCCAGCAGCATGGGTCTCGCGTCCTGCCTTTGGCCGAAGAACGGTCCAGCATAGCACAGGTGCGAGCGCGGCCCGTTCACGCCGCCACCATGCCCGCCGCTGCCCGGGTTGATTGGCGGGATCGTCGGATGGGCTGATGACGCGAAGCGGTTGCCAACGAAAACAAAAAATAAAAAGCCGGAAATCGGCCCAAACTAACGGCCGCGGCGCATGATACGCCGCGGCTGCGTGAACGGGATGTTAATGGATGGCGTTTTTGGGTGTCAATCAGCGGCGGTCACTAAGTTCCACAAGCTGCACCGCGCATGCGCCGGGTTTTGCCGCAAAACAGCCGGAATTGCGCGGTCAGATGCGGCTAGGTGAGCGAATTGACGACGTAATATCGCGCGCCCGGACCTTCGCGCCGCAGCCGCTCCGCGGCAGCGGCCGCGCGGCCGGCGTTGGCGAAAATTCCGAACACCGCGCCGCCGCTCCCGCTCATCGACGCATCGTCCGCCCCCGCGGCGATCAGTGCCTCGCGCAGCCGCGCGATTTCCGGGTACTGCGCCATCGCCACCGCCGCCAGGTCGTTGCGCAGCATCCCGGGCATTATCCGGCCCGCGGCGACCGCGCGCAGATGCTCCTCGGGCGCCGGGCCGCTCCAATGCTCGGGCTTGAGCGCGCGAAACACCTGCGCGGTCGAGACCTCGACCGGCGGCACGGCGATCACCATGCACAGGGGCGCGGATTTCCATTTATCCGATACTGTTGCGACAGGCTCGATGCGCTCGCCCACGCCGCGGACGTGCGCGATTCGGGGATGCAGAAAGTACGGCACGTCCGCGCCGAGCGCGAGCGCAAGCCGCGCAAGCCGTTCCTCGTCGCCGGCGACCCTGCAGAGCGCGGCCATCATCCGCAGCACCGCGCCCGCATCGCTCGAGCCGCCGCCGAGACCCGCGCCGGCCGGAATCTCCTTGTGCAGATCGATCGCGACGTCGCGCGGCGCGCGTATCGCCGGGCCGAACTCGCGCAGGAAGCCATCGGCCGCGCGCCACGCCAGGTTTCGCTCGCCCGTGGGTATATCGTCGCGATTGCAGCCAAGCGCGATCGCGGTGCGGTCGGCGGCCCGCTCCTCGAGGCGCATCTCGATCCGCACGCGGTCCCATAGCGAGACCGGGATGAACACCGAATCGAGCTCGTGGTAGCCGTCGGCGCGCCGGCCGACGACGCGCAGGAACAGGTTGATCTTGGCCGGCGTCGATTCGACGAGCAGCTTAACCATGCGTACGCTTCCGTCGCGGCGTGCGCCTGTGCGATCCCGCGCGGCGCGGCCGAGTGGCCGGCGCGGGCGGGAATCCGCACGGCGCCCGGTCAGAGCGGCGGGCCGCTGCCGCCGAGCGTCGCCCGCAGCCGCATCCGGCGATGCACGTGGCGGCTGTCGCGCCGGATGAGCACGATAAATCCGGCGAGCGTCAACACCACGCCGGCCAGCACCAGCGCCTGCCCGGTCAGAAACGTGGCATGGTAGAAATCCATCCGCGCCGTGGCGTAAGAGACCTGGCGTTGCGCGTCGGTGAAAGGAGCGAGCACGGCGCCATCGACCCGCGGATCGAGGTCCTCGAAGCTGCGATAGGCCTCGTCGGCGGTGACGTCGGGAGTGGCGGCGACGATGCGGCTGTATTCCTGGGTGCGGGCGCGGCCGATTCCCCAGTTAAATGCGCCGAGCACGATCAGCGCGACGCCGGCGACGATCCGCCAGTCGGCGTAAATATCGGGGATTTTCATGACTATTCGGCCTGAACATATGCGCCTTGCCGGCGCAAAACAATCGCCGCCGCCCGCCCTAATCGACATCTTTGAACGACCCGGCGGCTGCGCCTGGCGACTGCCAATTGGACCGCGGGCGGGCGAGCGGATATCATCGATAGAGCCAGGGAGACAAGTTCAAACGCGGTGAACAGGGAACGCCTCAACTCATTGCTCGAGCGCTTCGCGGCGCACGACCGCCTCGCGCTCGCGCGGCTCATCACGCTGGTCGAGAATCGCGCGCCCGTGGTCAGCGCCGTGATGGAAGAGATCTATCCGCGCGCGGGCCGCGCCTACGTCATCGGCGTGACCGGCGCGCCCGGCGCCGGCAAGTCGACGCTGGTCAACCGGCTCATCGCCCGCTACCGGGCGCAGAACAAGCAGGTCGGCGTGCTGGCAATCGATCCCTCGAGCCCGTTCTCGGGCGGCGCCGTGCTGGGCGACCGCGTGCGCATGACCGACCATTACCGCGACCCGGGCGTCTATATCCGCAGCCTCTCGAGCCGCGGCAGTCACGGCGGGCTGAGCCGCGCCGCGCGCGAGGTGCTCAAGCTGCTCGACGCGTTCGGCTTCGAGGTCATCATCATCGAGACCGTCGGCGTCGGCCAGACCGAGCTTGCCATAATGGATCTTGCGGACACGACCGTGGTCGTCACCGTGCCCGAGGGCGGCGACGGCGTGCAGGTGATGAAGGCCGGGCTCAACGAAATCGCCGACCTGTTCGTGGTCAACAAGGCCGACCGCGAGGGCGCTGACCGGGTGAAGGCCGAACTCGAGCTGGGCGTCCATCTAAGCCGCCAGGAAGGGGCATGGCTTGCGCCGGTGGTGCTGACGCAGGCGGCGGCCGACCAGGGAATCGACGCGCTGGTCGCGGCGATCGCGCGCCATGCCGATTACCGCGCGGCGCATCGCAGCCCCGAGCGCGAGCGCGAGCGGCGCGCGCGCGAGTTTGTCGAGGTGCTGACGGCCGAGATGGAAGAGCGCGCCGAGCGCGCGGTCAAAAACGCCGGCGCCAACGGCGTGGTGAGCGAGGTCCGCGCCGGCAGCCTCAATCCCTACAGCGCCGCGCGCCGCCTGCTCGAGGATCGCAAGGCGCTGGGCGAACTGCTGGCCGACGGCGCGGCCGGCGCCGGCGCGGAGCGGCGCGGATGAGCGCCGCCGGCCCGGCTTTGGATATGCGATCAAGTTACGGATACGCGGCGATGAAGATGCGACGATGAAGACGCGCAGCAAACCGACCAAGGCCGCGGCCGCCGGCGGGCGTCTCTTCGCCATCGGCGATATCCACGGATGCCCCGACGAGTTGGGCGTGATGCTCAATGCGATCAAACCGGCGGCGGGCGACACGGTGGTATTCGTCGGCGATTACGTCGATCGCGGACCGTCCGCGCGCGACGTGATCGAGATGCTGCTCGAGCGCGAGCGCGAGGGCGGCGCGGAATTCGTGTTCCTCAAGGGCAACCACGAGGACATGATGAGCGCCTACCTCGGCCTGCCCGGCAATTACGGCGAGTCCTTCCTGTTCAACGGCGGCGCGAGCACGCTCGAGAGCTACGGCGTGGGCGAGCGCCAGTTGCCCGACGCGCGCGCCTACATCCCGGACCATCACTTCGAGTTCGTGCGCCGCCTGGCGACGAGCTATCTGCGCCCGCCCTACCTGTTCGTGCACGCGGGCGTGGTGCCGGCGCTCGAGATCGAGGAGCAGCGCGTCGAGGACATGCTCTGGATTCGCCAGGAGTTCATCTACAGCCCGCACAAGCTCGATGCGACCGTGGTCTTCGGGCATACGCCGATGCGCGCGGTGCTGGTCGACATGCCGTACAAGCTCGGCATCGACACGGGCCTGGTGTATGGCGGCAAGCTCACGTGCGTCGAGCTGACCGAGGGCGTGCTCTACCAGGTGAACCGGCGAAGCCGCCAGGCGAAGGTCGGCTCGATCGAATTGGCCTAGGCGGCGCGCGCGAGGCCACGAGCGGCGCGGTGACCGGCGCGCGATGCGCGTCGGGATTTCTTTTCTTTCCAGGAAAAAGGCCGGGCAGGTATCTGAGGGCGCGGGGACCGGTGGAGCCGCGCGCGATGCGCGCGGCTCTTTAATGCGCGCGCGGCTCCGGCTAATGTTGTGCGTTCGATGGCGGCGTAGCTCAGTTGGTCAGAGCATGCGGCTCATATCCGCAGTGTCGTAGGTTCGACTCCTACCGCCGCCACCAATTCAAATCTCTTGATATGCCGGGTTTTCAGCGATCACCAAAAAGTCAGGCGGCCAAACGCTGATGAAGATCGAGAGTAGCGTAGCGCGAAGTCGAAACTGTCCCGCGCATATCGGACACTGACGCGGCCACGTTTCGGAGGTCTTAATGCGTTTGCATTAAGACATGATGAGCGGGAGAATTGGAGCACCTTAGAAAAGCTAAATTTTATCTTGCTGATGATTGCTCGATTGTCTCAGCAGGCACCTCTTTTGGAAGCGATATTTAGTCGCGACGATTACGATAAAAAAAGACACAAATAAGCAGAAAAAGGGAAAAGAATATCTTAAATTGTCTAAAAACATCATATTCCAGCATTGACTTCGATGAATATTCGCTGTCAAATTGCATCAAAATTCAAATAGCGGAGCCATTTTCATGGCAGAGCAATTGAAACCCGGAATGGAAATATGGCTCGATTGCGACACTTCGCCGGGTCCTCTAAATGAGCGGCTTGTCAGAGTCAAAATCGGGCCAAACCGTTGGTTTGGTTTTGTTAAGAACTCAGAAATAAGCGAGAACGGAAGGCAGCTACGCGCCAAGGTGATTGACATCAATAGTCAGGTAGTCACAATCGGCATTCGTGGCCACTCGCCGACGAGCAACAACGCGATCAAGACCAAGAAAGAGAGTTTTCCCTATCGGCTCGGTGCTATCGCATAAGGATCTCGCCGACCGAATAGAGCGCGGAAGCATCGTTTTTACTCCTGCTGTTCCCTCGAAATCTATCAAACAAGTCTCAGTCGATCTAAGGATCGACCGTCTCTACACGACTTTTAAAGAAAAGCCGCACATAGGATCTATCCGTCTCACCGATTCACTCTTTACGGATGCGGATCTTTGGGAGAACGACACGAGAGATATTTACGTATTAAGGCAGGGCCATTTTGTTTTAGCGCAGACTTTCGAAGACGTATCATTGCCGAATGATTTGATGGGTCTCGTTGAAGGCAGAAGTAGTCTCGCTCGCCTCGGCATTGGTATTCATCTGACTGCTCCCAAAATCGATCCAGGTTTTAGAGGCAAGATCACTCTTGAAATGAGCAACAATGGCAACGTTGACGTTGAGTTGGTCGCAGGGGAAAGTCGCGTTTGTCAATTGATGTTTTTGCTCATAACTAAGCCGCTCACTGAAGAAGAGATTTACGGCGGGAGCCCTGATGACGTGTTCGCTAATCAGGCCACACCGGTCCCGGCTGGTAGGGTCGCTAACGTTGCTAAACGTACAGGGCGAGATCGCTAAGGCGCGCGATCTAGCACAAATCGCGAAAAAATCTTCCCTAAGATCTATGCGGTCGCATCCCGGCTTAGGCGAACTTTCTAAGCTCTCTCTGGGTGAGTCCGCGGCAAAGGCCGGGGCTTCCCCATCAGATGCCTTCGTTGCCCCGCAGGCGTTGGAGGCCCATCCCGCTTGAGGTCGTTGGTTCGCCGCTCTACTGTCGGACAGCGATCCATAATGTCAATGCGAGCAAAACGATTATCAATTAACGTTGGCTGCAGAGCACGTGGATACAAGTCGAGACCGAGCTACGGCATATAGCGCAGAAGGTGGTAAAGGAGCCCCTCTACCTGCTCGGTACTACCCAAGCGGCCATGTTCACTCGCAGATCAAAGTAATGATCGCTGAATTTTAAGAATTCGATCGATAGCCATATCTGTGAAGGGTTTTGAAAACCGTCTGTGGATGGAGTTGATAATGCAGCGCAGGAGCGATTACCGAGCGGCCTCAGCTCTGTTACTCTTTTAAGAGTCAGGCCGCAGCCTTTGTATGGTTCGGGTCTGATACACACAGCCGGGTGGAAGGTGGGTCGCAGCCTCTGTAGGGTTCGGACCCCGACCTTCCCCCGGCCGCCATTTTGTAGATTACACTTGTATCGAATCCAATTACAGAAGATTTGATACAAATATTGTCACAGCCGGTAAACAGCCAATAAATCAGTGCGTGCCGTCTAAATTTTGGCGCGGGCGCGCCGCCTGAATGCGCGCGGCAGTCGCGCTACCCGCAGTGTCGTCGGTTCGACTCCTACCGCCGCCACCAATAAATCGCCCGCGATTTTTCCCGACCGGCGACGCACCACGTCGCATTCGCGCACCGTTGCAAGGAAGGTTGCGCGGTTTATGCATCCGTGCAAACGCTTTTGAGGCGTCGTCCAGGCGGCACGCCTGGCCGCGCAAATCATCACGTCTGCCTCGATGAAGGAGGTCATTGAGTCATGAAGATCGTCGTCATCGGCGGCACCGGCCTCATCGGATCCAAGACCGTCGCCATTTTGCGCCAGCGCGGCCACGAAGTCGTCGCCGCTTCACCGCAAAGCGGCGTCAACACCATCACCGGCGAGGGACTAAAAGGCGCGCTCGCGGGCACCCAGGTCGTCATCGACCTCGCCAATTCGCCCTCGTTCGAGGACAAGGCGGTGCTGGAATTTTTCGAGACTTCAGGCCGCAATCTTTTTCCGGCGGAGAAAGCGGCGGGCGTGCGGCATCATGTCGCGCTCTCGATCGTAGGAATCGACCGCACCGACAACGGCTATTTCCGCGCCAAGGTCGCACAGGAGAAGCTGATTCGCGACTCGGGCATCCCTTACACCATCATCCGCTCGGCCCAGTTCATGGAATTCCTCGGCGGTATCGCCGATTCGGCCGCGGATGGAAAAACGGTGAAGCTTCCTCCGGTCATGTTCCAGCCCATCGCGGCCGACGACGTCGCCGTCAACGTGGCTGAGGCCGCGCTCGCATCGCCGCGCAACGGTATCGTCGAGATCGCGGGCCCGGAGCGCGCGCCGTTCAACGAAATCGTCGCGCTGTACCTGAAGGCGACCGGCGATCCGCGCCAGGTCGTGAGCGACCCCAACGCCCGCTACTGGGGCGGGCGGGTCGAGGAGCTTTCGCTGGTACCGATGGGCGAAGCGCGCCTGGGCCGTATCGGTCTCGACGAATGGCTCCGCCGCCAACCGCGACGAGCCTGACCGACGAACCTGACTATCGCGTCCGGCCAGCCAAATGCGTGTCCGGCCATCCAAATGAAGGAGCTTGCATGAAACGCATACTGTCCCTGATGCTGCTTGCCATCCTGCCGTTCGGCAGCGCAATCGCGGCGGCGCCGGCGTCGAAGAACGCGAAGGTGACGCTCGTCTATCAGCACGAGCTGCCGAACTGTCCCGGCAAGAGTATCAAGGGCGTGCTGGTCGAGTACGGCCCGGGCGGCTACTCGCCCGCTCACACGCATGCCAAGTCCGCCTTCATTTACGCGACCGTGCTCGAGGGCGCGATCCGCAGCAAGGTAAATGACGGTCCGGTGAAGACTTATACGGCCGGGGAGAGCTTCTCCGAGATGCCGGGCGATCGCCACGGCGTCAGCGCCAACGCGAGCGAGACGAAGCCGGCCAGGCTCCTCGCCGTGTTCGTGGTGGACACGAACGAGAAGGAACTGACGATCCCTATGGATAACTGACCTACGCTCAAGCCTCGGCGCGCAGCGAGCCCTGCCGGAATGCGCGCAGCAGTTGCGGCACGTGTCCGGTGATCGCCGGACCATGCATCACCGCGATGGTCCTGATTTGCAGCGGCTCGAGCTTGTCGAGCGCCTGGTCCAGCCGCAGGCGATCGTCGGGCTGATAGCCGACTTCGCGCGTGGACGCGAGGCACTCGTCGATCAGGTCGCGATCGGTCGCGATCTCCACGCCGGGCATCGAGAACAGATCGTTGGAGAACAACGTGCCGGTCGTTTCCTCGTACACCATCAGGCTGTCCCATTGATTCACCTGCGGCGTCATCAGGAAGCGCAGGCGATGGCCGCCGAGGTCGCGCACCTCGCCGTCGGCCACCACCGTCGGCAGCCTGAACGCGAAGTCGCGCAGCGAAAGCACCGCGCACAGTTCCGAGCACAGCGTGTCGGCTCGCGGCGCCGCCGCAAGCCATTCGTTGATCGCGCCGCTCGAATCGCCCTCGTGATGCGGCACGATGACGTAGCGCAGGCGCGCGGGATCGACGATCTCGGCGATTTTGTCGCGGACCATCGGAAATGTCCGGCGGAACAGCGTGTTGATGATCGCCGGCTGCTCGCCCGCGACCAGGAACATGTTGTACGACGAGTCCGGAAACGACATGTCGGCGATCAGAGGCTCGTTCCAGATGCTGATGCGATAGACGCCCCGGGCAAGCTCGGTCGCATCGATCATTGGCCTTTCCCCGCAGATGAGCTGACGGCGTGTGCGCCGCCGCATCGCGATGCTAGCACAGCGGCATGCGCAGTATTGGTGAAAATCGCGCTTCCGGCTAACGTCGCGCCCTGATGCTGCTTCGTCTGGCCAGGCCCGCGGCCGCGCTCGGGCTCGCCGCGGCGCTGGTCGCAGCGGTGCTGCTGGCGCTCGGCGCCTCGCCGCTCGCAGCGCTCGGCGCGCTCGGCGAGGGCGCGTTCGGCAACTGGCTCGCCGCGACCGACACGCTGGTCAAGACCACGCCGCTCGTGTTCACCGGGCTCGCGGTCGCGATCGCGTTTCGCGGGGCGCTCTGGAATATCGGCGCCGAGGGCCAGTTGGTGATGGGCGCGCTCGCGGCCGGCGCGTGCGGGCTCGCGCTCGAGGGATGGCCGCGGCCGATTGGCGTCGCCCTGGTGCTCGCGGCCGGCGCTGCGGGCGGCGCGCTGTGGGGCGGCGTGTGCGGATGGCTTCGCGAGCGGCGGGCGGTCAGCGAAGTCATCAGCACGATCATGCTCAACTTCGTCGCCGCCGAAATCCTGAGCTACGCCGTCCACGGCCCGCTGATGGAACCCGGGCTCGGCTATCCCGAGAGCGCGCCGATCGCGCGCGCGGCCGAGCTATGGACCTTCGCGCTGCCAAGCCGCCTCAATGCCGGAATGCTGCTGGCGGTGCTGCTCGCGGTCGCCGCGTGGCTCTGGATGTTTCACAGCCGGCGGGGTTTCGAGCTGCGCGCGATGGGCCTCAATCGGCGCGCGGCGGCATTCTTTCGGATTCCGGTCGCGAGGCTCGGGATCGCGGCGATGGCGCTCAGCGGGGCGCTCGCCGGCGTGGGCGGCGCGGTCCAGGTCTCCGCGATAACGCATCGTCTGTACGAGAGCTTCTCGCCCGGATGGGGCTACGAGGCGATCGCGGTCGCGCTGGTCGCCCGGCTAAATCCGCTCGCCGTGCTGCCGGCGGCGCTGCTCTTCGGCGCGCTCGACAATGGCGCGCAAGCGATGCAGCGCGCGCACGGCGTGTCGCCCGAGCTGGTGCAGGTGATCCAGGCCGTGGTCATCCTCGTGCTGCTGGTTTTCGACACGCCGGCCTGGGCGGGACTGCGTATCGCGAAGGGCGATCTCGCGAGTTCGCCCGCGCTGGCCGTGGGAGCTGAAACGGTTGCGGGAGGAGGCGGCGGCGATGCTTGAGCTGTTCCTCGCCTCGACGATCGCGATGGCGACGCCGATCCTGCTCGCCGCGCTCGGCGAGTTGCTGGTCGAGTTGAGCGGCGTGATCAATATCGGGATCGAGGGCGCGATGCTGGCGGGCGCGTTCGCCGGCCTGGCGGCGGCTGACGTCAGCGGCAGCCTCGCGCTTGGCCTGCTCGCCGCGGTTGCGGCGGCGGTCGCGCTCAACGCGCTGCTCGCCTTGATGGTGGTCAACCTCGGCGTCAACCAGGTGGTAGCGGGCACGGCGCTGGATATCCTCGCGCTCGGCCTGACCGGCGTCTTTTACCGGCGGATGTTCGGGCTGACCGGCAGCGCCGTCGTGGTGCGGCAGATGGGCGCGATTGCACTCGGACCGCTGGCGCATCTCCCGCTGGTCGGCCGCGCGCTGTTCACGCAGAACGCGCTCGTGTACCTGGCGTTCGCGATGGTGCCCTTGATGTCGCGCGGGATCGCGCGCACGCGCTACGGACTCAGACTCCGCGCTGCGGGCGAGCGGCCCGAGGCGGCCGACGCGCTGGGGCTCGGTGTTTATCGCCTGCGCTGGGAGGCGCTGCTCGCCGCGGGCGTGCTGACCGGCCTTGGCGGCGCATTCCTTACGCTCGGCTACGCCGGCACGTTCGTCGAGGGGATGTCCGCCGGGCGCGGCTTCGTCGCGCTGGCGGTGGTCATCCTGGGACGCTGGAAGGCGTGGGGATGCGCGGCGGCAGCGCTGCTGTTCGGCGCGGCGATGGCGCTGCAGTTCGGCTTGCAGGCGCTGGGCACGGCGATTCCCTACCAGGCGTTCCTCGCGTTGCCGTATGCGCTCACGCTCGTGGTGCTGGCGCTGGTCGGCGGCCAGACCGACGCGCCGAGCGCGCTCGGCGCGCCGTACCTCCGCGACTGAGCGGGAAGTGTCGCCGTGTCGAGGATTTCAGTGCGGCTCGGGACCGCCGGGGCGGCTGCGCGTCGCGTGAGGCGCGATCCCGAGCGCTTCCATCTCGCGATTGAAGCGCGGCCGCTTGTACATCGTGCCGACGAGGAAGCCGCCGATGTAGATAATGCCGGTCGCATGCGGCAGCAGCATCGTCGGCAAAAACAGGAATCCGACCGCGCCCGCGATCGCCCAGCCGATGGTCCCCGCCTCCATGCCGATCGAGAGCGCGGTGCGGTTGGGCGCCGTCTCCATTCGCGCGAGCATCCGCGCCCGCCACTTGAGCACGCGCGCGAACGGGATGAACATCGCGACGCCGCCTGCGATGCCGAGCATCACCGCCAGCCATGACCACGGGTCGGTCCAGCCGATCACGATTCAGGCTCCATATCTCGCATGGATGATCTGCCGTTTCTTGAGGATTAGACTAATCGGCGCAACGCCGCTATAGACTGCGGCGAGCAATAAGGTTTCAGGCATGAAGGATTTGTCGCTCAACGCCTCCGCCTTTCCGGTCGCCGATTGCCCGGCGTGCGGCCGCGTCGTCCTGCTCCACGTGGCCCTCGACGACGCCGGCCGCGAGCGCCGCTGCTGCGTGCATTGCGATGCGCCGGTCGACGCGGAGATCCGATGGATCGGCGCAGGCGAACTCGAGCGCGAGGGCTACTACTTCGGCCCGCCGCCGGGGAAAGGCGGCGCGAGTGGCGGATGCGGCAGCGGCGGATGCGGCACGTGCGGGACACGCGCCCACTGAGTCTCCCGCGGCACGCTCAGTTCCCGGCCTTCGAAGACAAGCTCGTTCGCGAATTTTCCGCCTCGCCTCGACGATCGCGCCGGGTCGCCGCACCGATGCCGCTGTGGTAGGAATCGTCTCACAATCCCGGCAGGCGCGGAGAATCCCATATGCGCATGCGAGACATCATTGTCGGCACGGTGGTGACGCTGATACTGGTGGCCGTAGTTGCCTGGGTCGCGGTGTCCGTCTACCAGCACGAAAATACCGGACGGGCGACTGATTCCGTCTCATACGCCGCGGCGAGCTGAGCCCGTCTCAGGGCTGACTCTCGATCCGGCCGGTGGCGCCGAACGCAGGGCTCGCTTGAGTCCTGCACGAGCGGGTGAGGCTTGTCTTGCGCCCGCCACGGTTGCGATAAATCCACATAGTTTCTCGAGCGATTCACTTGGCTATCGTTGGCCTATTTAAGACTAAAATGCACTTCAAATCATATCTGGACACGTCATAATAGCTGTAATATCTTAAGAATTGGCCAAAGAAGTCTGGGCCAAAGAGGAAGTACAATGAGCTCGATAGCTGAAATTCCGGCCCAGGACTCCGAGCTCGAGGTGCGCGGCACAAACGAACTTGACCTGATCGATTACGTGCTCATCTTCCTCGCGCTCGGAGTTCTGCTGTTCGGTGCAACCGCGATTTTTGGCAGCCACGTCAGCGCCAAAACCCGCACCCCGGTTCCGGCCGCGTCTAATCCGTAGGTTCGCTAAGGCGACCGATCCGGCGCAGCGCTTCGTACAGCACAATCGAAACCGCGTTGGCGAGATTGAGGCTGCGAACGCCGGGCTCGAAGATCGGAATCCGATAGGCGGCGTCGATCCGTGGGGCAAGGAACGCCTCGCCCAGCCCTTTGGTCTCGCTGCCGAACACCAGGAAGTCGCCGACGGCGTAATCGGCCTCGAGATAGGTGCGGCGCGCGCGCGCCGAGAAATACTTGACGCGCGGGCACGCGGCATTGTCGAACGATACGTCCGGGCGCGCTTCGACGGCCGCTAACTCATCCCATCCCGCATGCGTGCGCAGGTCGACCAACGGCCAGTAGTCGAGACCGGCGCGCTTTAGATAGCGGTCCTCGAGCGAGAAGCCGAGCGGAGCAACCAGGTGCAGCCGCGCGCGCGTGGCCGCCGCCAGGCGCGCGATCGAGCCCGTGTTCTGCGGTATCTCGGGCCGCACCAGCACGATATGGAAACTCGGCGCGTTCAACGATGCCGCGGTCGCCGCCCTCAGCCGCCGCCTGGGGCCGGGCGCAGGGGATAGCGCCGGCCGCGCATCACGATCGCGAAGCCGCCGCGGTCGTCGGCCTCGAAGCCTGAACTAAGGTGGTAGTAAGCGTTGCGCAAAAAGCGCGCGCGTTCGGCGCCGCCCTTTACCCGGCAATACAGAACGTTGTCGGCGCCGACCTCGAGCGTTGCGGGGTCGAGCTCTTCGCGCTCCTCGTCGTTAAGCACCAGCGTGAAGCCGCGCTCGGCATCGCCCGCGACCGACTTGACGACGTAGGGCGTGTCCTCGACCGTGATCGCCGCGCGCTCCTCGGCCACCTGCAGATAGTAGCTGCCGTCGGGATTGCGCCGGATGCTGCGGCTGAAGAGCAGCGCGATGCGCGGGTTGTCGATGCGCTCGTCGTCGCTGTACCAGTTGCCGTCGCGGCGAAAGGAGATTTTGCCCGACTCGACCGCGTAAAAGCCCGCCCGCGCCATAGCTCAGCGACTTCGGCTGTCGAGAATGATGGTCACCGGACCGTCGTTGACCAGTTCCAGTTCCATGTGCGCGCCGAACTCGCCAGTTTCAACCTTAACACCGCGCGCGCGTGCGAGCGAAAGGAAATGCTCGTACAGCGGGCGCGCGATTT
>DATGIT010000005.1:0-160202 GCA_035295545.1 Binataceae bacterium (SeqCode) | reverse complement strand
GAGGAGCGCGAGCGCGGCATCACGATCGCGATCGCGCACGTCGAGTACGAGACCGCCAACCGCCACTACGCGCACGTCGATTGCCCGGGCCACGCCGACTACATCAAGAACATGATCACCGGCGCCGCCCAGATGGACGGCGCAATCCTGGTGGTCGGCGCCAACGACGGACCGATGCCGCAGACCCGCGAGCACATCCTGCTCGCGCGCCAGGTCGGCGTGCCGTCGATCGTGGTCTTCATGAACAAGGTCGACATGGTCGACGATCCCGAGCTGCTCGACCTGGTCGAGCTGGAAGTGCGCGACCTGCTCAAGAAGTACGAATTCCCCGGCGACGACATTCCGGTCATCCGCGGCAGCGCGCTCAAGGCGCTCAATTGCGGATGCGGCAAGGACGACTGCGCCAACTGCAAGCCGATCCTCGACCTGATGGCGGCGGTGGACAGCTACATCCCGCAGCCCACGCGCGAGACCGAAAAGCCCTTCCTGATGCCGGTCGAGGACGTGTTCTCCATCTCCGGCCGCGGCACGGTGGTGACCGGACGCGTCGAGCGCGGCAAGGTCAAGGTCGGCGAGGAAGTCGAGATCGTCGGCTTCCGCGACACCAGCAAGACCGTGGTCACCGGCGTCGAGATGTTCCGCAAGATCCTCGACGAGGGCCAGGCGGGCGACAATATCGGAGTGCTGCTGCGCGGACTCAAGCGCGAGGACGTCGAGCGCGGACAGGTGCTGGCCAAGCCCGGCAGCATCACGCCGCACACCAACTTCGAGGCCGAGGCCTACATCCTGACCAAGGAAGAGGGCGGACGGCATACGCCGTTCTTCACCGGCTATCGCCCGCAGTTCTACTTCCGCACCACCGACGTGACCGGCGTGCTCAATCTGCCGCAGGGCACCGAGATGGTGATGCCCGGCGACAACATCAAGATCACCGGCGAGCTGATCACGCCGGTGGCGATGGACGAGGGCCTGCGGTTTGCCATCCGCGAGGGCGGCCGCACGGTCGGCGCGGGCGTGGTCTCCAAGGTGCTCAAGTAGGATCGGCCGGGATGAATGCTGCTGCGACGGTTGACGTGAAGGCGGGTCAGGGATGAACGAGAAGATCCGCATACGCCTCAAGGCGTACGATTACCGGCTGCTCGACCAGTCGGTGCGCGAAATCGTGGATACGATCCGGCGCACCGGCGGGCGCGTGGCGGGACCGATCCCGCTGCCCACGCGCGTCGAGCGCTTCACCGTCAATCGTTCGCCGCACGTGGACAAGAAGTCGCGCGAGCATTTCGAGATTCGCACGCACAAGCGGTTGCTCGACGTGCTCGAACCGACCCAGCAGACGATCGACGCGCTCGGCAAGCTCGACCTGGCCGCGGGCGTCGACGTCGAGATCAAGCTCGAGTAGGCGCGTCGTGCTTAGCGGACTCATCGGAATAAAGCTGGGCATGACCCAGGTGACCGAAGCCACCGGCAAGGTGCGCGCGGCGACCGTGATTCAGCTCGGCCCGTGCGCGGTGACCCAGTTGAAGACCGCCGCAAGTGACGGTTACGACGCGGTCCAGGTGGGCTTCGGACGCCGGCGCGCCTCGCGCGTGTCCTCGGCATTGCGCGGCCATTACGCCAAGGCCGAGGTCGCCCCGGGGCTCAAGCTCGGCGAGTTCGAGCGGCGCGGCGAGGCGGAGCTGAAGCTCGGCCAGAGCATCGCGGCCGCCGACGTGTTCAAACCGGGCGACCTGGTCGACGTCTCGGGCACGTCCAAGGGGCGCGGCTACGCCGGCGTGATCAAGCGCCATCACTTCGCCGGTTTCCCAGGCTCGCGCGGCACCCACGAGTACTTTCGTCACGGCGGTTCGATCGGCAATCGCTCGTTTCCCGGGCGCGTGCGCAAGGGAATGCGGATGGCGGGGCAGCTGGGCAACGAGGGGGCGACCGTGCTCAATTTGCGGGTGCTCGAAATCCTGGCGGACGACAACGCCATCCTGGTCTCGGGCGCGGTGCCGGGCGCCGACGGCGGATTGGTCACCGTGTACCACTCGGCCAAGGAAGAGCGGCTGAAGCGGGAGTCGGCCAATGGCTGAGCGGAAATTTCGCGCGGCGGCCGAGGCCACGGCCCCGGTCAAGGTGCCGCTGTTCTCGAGCGCGCGCGAGCGCGTGGGCGAGATCGAGGTGGCGGGCGCGGTTTTCGGCCGCGCCGGCGACCGTTCGCTGCTGCACGAGGCGGTCAAGATGCAGATGGCGAACCGGCGCGCCGGTACTGCCGCGACCAAGACCCGCGGCTTCATCTCGGGCGGCGGCAAGAAGCCCTGGCGGCAGAAGGGAACCGGACGCGCGCGCGCCGGCTCGATTCGTTCGCCGCTGTGGCGCCACGGCGGCACGATTTTCGGGCCGCAGCCGCGCGACTATTCGTACCAGATGCCGCGGCGGGCGTGGCGGCGCGCGCTCTGCCTGGCGCTTTCGGACCGCGCGGCCAGCGGCAAGCTGGTGGTGGCGCAGTCGCTCGACCTGGCCGAGCCGAAGACCAGGGCGGCCAAGGCGATGCTCGATGGGCTCGGGCTCAAGCATGCGCTGATCCTGATCGGCGAGGGCGAGGAGAAGTTCTTCCGCGCGGCGCGCAACCTTGCGGCACACAAGGTGCTGCCGCTAGCGGGACTCAACGTTTACGACGTGCTGAATTACGACGAGCTGCTGATGAGCGAGCCGGTCGCGCGGGCGATCGAAGCGCGGCTCGGGAGCGACGGGCGATGACCGCCGACGATATCATCCTCGCGCCGCTGATCACGGAAAAGGGCACCGCGGCGGGAGAGAAAGCCAACCAGGTGATCTTCCGCGTGCGCCCGGGGGCGAGCAAGGACGCGATTCGCGAGGTGGTCGAGCGGCTGTTTAAGGTCACGGTGCTGCGCGTGCGCACGCTGCGCGTGCTGGGCAAGAAACGCCGGCGCGGGCGCGTGGTCGGCTCGCGTCCGGACTGGAAGAAGGCCTACGTCACGCTCAAGCAGGGCGATCGCATCGAATTTTTCGAGGGCATGTAGGGATCGGCGCGCTTTCGCACGCCGAATGAATTTGCGATGGCGGTAATTCAACTCAATCCGCGGACCCCGGGCCAGCGCTTCATGCAGGTGGCGGACTTCTCCGGTCTGACGGCGAAACCGCCCGAGAAGGGCCTGCTCGCTCCGCTCAAGCACTCCGGCGGTCGCAACAACCGCGGGCGCATGACCTCGCGCCATCGCGGCGGCGGCCATAAGCGCCGCCTGCGCCTGATCGATTTCAAGCGCAACCATGACGGCGTGCCGGCGACCGTCGCCGCGCTCGAGTACGATCCCAATCGCTCGGCCAATATCGCGCTGCTCAGCTATGCCGACGGCGCCAAGCGCTATATCCTCGCGCCCGAAGGGCTCAAGCCGGGCGACAAGGTCGAGTCCGGCCCGCAGGCGGACATCAAGCCGGGCAACGCGCTCGCGCTGCGCAACATCCCACTGGGCACGATGGTGCACGGGATCGAGCTCAAGCCGGGCGCCGGCGCGCAACTGGTGCGCGGCGCGGGAACGGCGGCGCAGTTGATGGCCAAGGAAGGCAAGTTCGCGCTGCTCAAGCTGCCCTCGGGCGAACAGCGCATGGTGCTCGCCGAATGCCGCGCGACCATCGGGCAGGTCGGCAACCTCGAGCACGAGAACATTTCGATCGGCAAGGCGGGCCGCACGCGTCATCTGGGCAAGCGGCCGCACGTGCGCGGAATGGCGATGAACCCGGTGGACCATCCGCACGGCGGCGGCGAGGGCCGCTCCAAGGGAAATCATCCGCAATCGCCCTGGGGTCAGCCGGCCAAGGGCTACAAGACCCGCGGCAAGAAGCCATCCGACCATTACATCGTGAGCCGGCGGCCCAAGGGCAAGCGTTAGGCGGAGCAGAAGATGAGATCGCTTAAGAAGGGTCCGTTCATTGACGATCATCTGGAGCGCAAGGTGGCGGCGGCCCTTGCCTCGGGCGACAAGCGGATCATCCGCACCTGGTCGCGCCGCTCGATGATCGTGCCGGACATGGTCGGGATGACCTTCGCGGTGCATAACGGCCAGAAGTTCGTGCCGGTGTATTGCACGGAGAACATGGTCGGTCACAAGCTGGGTGAGTTCTCGCCGACGCGCACGTTCCATGGGCATGCGGGCGATCGCAAGGGCGAGGTCAAAAGCGCGGCGGCGCCGGCAGCGGCGGCGCCCGCGGCGGCTGCGGCGGCGGCGGCGCCCAAGCCGGCGGCCGGTTAAGAGGGCGACGTGCGATGGAATCGGTAGCCAGGACTCGACACGTGCGTATCTCGCCGCAAAAGCTGCGTCTGGTGTGCGAGCTGATCGTGGGCAAGAAAATCGATCTCGCGCTCTCGGTGCTGGAATTTACGCCCAAACGCGGCGCCAAGGTGGTTTCGAAGACGCTGCTGGCGGCGGTGGCCAACGCGCGCGATCAACAGAGCGTGGACGAAGACCGCCTGTATGTGAAGCGTGCGACGGCCGATACCGGGCCGACCTGGAAGCGCTCGATCGCCCGCGCGCACATGCATTCGACGCCGATCCTCAAACGCACCAGCCATCTGACGGTGGTCGTGGACGAGCGCGCTTCGTAGAGGAAGTATGGGACAGAAATCGCATCCGCGCGGCCTGCGCCTGGGCATTATCGAGGGTTGGGACTCGCGATGGTACGCGGCGCACAATTACGCGGCGCTGCTGCACGAGGACTTGAAGCTGCGCGACTTCATCAAGCGCCGCCTCTATCACGCCGGCATCTCGCGCATCGAGATCGAGCGCATGGCCAACAAGGCCAAGATTAACATTCACACCGCGCGGCCCGGAATCGTGATCGGCAAGAAGGGTGCCGAGATCGACAAGCTCAAGGGCGACATCCAGAAGCTGATGAAGGGCAAAGAGGCCTTCATCAATATCCACGAAGTGCGCCGGCCCGACCTCGATCCGCAGCTCGTGGCCGAGAATATCGCGCTCCAGCTCGAACGCCGCGTGGCGTTTCGCCGCGCGATGAAGGAGGCGGTGCTGCGCGCGATGCGCATGGGCGCGCAGGGCGTGAAGGTGCACGTGGCCGGACGCCTGGGCGGCGCCGAGATCGCGCGCGTGGAATGGTATCGCGAAGGCCGGGTGCCCTTGCAGACGCTGCGCGCCGACGTGGCTTACGGTTTTGCCGAAGCGCGGACCACTTACGGCGTGATCGGCGTCAAGGTATGGATTTTCCGCGGCGAAGTGCTGACGCGCCGCGAAGAGGATATGCGTCGCGCGGGGATGAGCGCTGCGCATCAGCAGTAGGAACGGCATAGCTGACGATGCTTCAGCCCAAAAAAGTAAAACATCGCAAGATTCAGAAGGGCCGCGTGCGCGGCGCCGAATCGCGCGGACTGGAGCTGGCCTTCGGCGACTATGGGCTCAAGAGCGTCGAGACCGCGCGGGTCGATACGCGCGCGCTCGAGGCCGCTCGTATCGCGCTCACGCGCCATATCAAGCGCGGCGGACGCGTGTGGATTCGCGTGTTCCCCGACAAGCCGTTCACCAAGAAGCCGGCCGAGACCCGCATGGGCAAGGGCAAGGGCGGACCCGAGGGATGGACCGCGGTGGTGCGGCCGGGACGGATTTTGTTCGAGATGGAAGGCGTCGATCGGGCGACCGCGCAGGAGGCGATGCGTCTGGCGTCGCACAAGCTGCCGATCAAGACGATCGTGGTCGAGCGGGGAGGCGAAGGCCTTGGAGCTTGACGAACTCAGGCAGATGAACGTCGGTGACCTGCGGGTCAAGGAGCGCGAGGCGCGCGAGGAGATTTTCCGCCTGCGGCTCAAGCTGCGCACCAATCAGCTCGACAATCCGGCGAACTATCGGCGCGCGCGCAAGGAGCTGGCGCGGATCATGACCATACTGCGGCACAAGAGCGAAACGCCGGCGCGCGGACGCGCGGCGCAGACGAAGGCGAGCAATGCGCGAGCGAGTTAAACAGCGCGTGGGGATCGTCGTCTCGGCCAAGGCGGCCAAGACGGTCGTGGTGCGGGTGGCCCGGCTGGTGCAGCACCCGCTCTACGGCAAGCGGGTGCGCCAGCGCGCGCGTTTCATGGCGCACGACGAGCGCGGCGAGTGCCGCGAGGGCGATCGCGTGCTGATCATCGAATCGCCGCCGCTGTCGCGACGCAAGCGCTGGCGCGTCAGCAAGGTGCTGGCGCGCGCGGCGGGATAGAGGAGCGCGGGCGTCATGGTGCAGATGCGAACGGTGCTGGATGTGGCCGACAATTCGGGCGCGCGCAAGGTTATGTGTATCAAGGTGCTGGGCGGGTCGCGGCGGCGCTACGCCACCATCGGCGACGTGATCGTGGTCGCGGTGCGCGAGGCGATTCCCAACGCCAAGGTCAAAAAGGGCGACGTCGCGCGCGCGGTGATCGTGCGCACGAGCAAGGAGATCAGCCGCAACGACGGCAGCTATATCCGCTTCGACGACAACTCGGCGGTGCTGGTGGACAACCAACACGAGCCGATCGGCACGCGCATTTTCGGCCCGGTCGCGCGCGAGCTGCGCGCCAAGCGGTTTCTCAAGATTATCTCGCTCGCGCCGGAGGTGCTGTGATGGCTTCGCGGGGCGGTGCGGTCAAGTATCCGATTCGCAAGAACGACATGGTCATGGTGATCGCGGGGCGCGAGCGCGGCAAGACCGGCAAGGTGCTCAAGGTGATTCCCGACCGCGCGCGCGTGATCGTCGAGCGCATGAATATCGTGAAGCGCCATTCCAAGCCGCGCGGCGCGGCCAGTCCCGGCGGAATCGTCGAAAAGGAGGCGCCGATCGCGATCTCCAACGTGATGGTGTTCTGCGAAAAGTGTAACGCTCCGGTGCGGGTCGGCACCAAGCTCGCCGCCGACGGCGCGCGCACGCGCGTCTGCCGCCGCTGCGGAGAAGCGCTGGGTAACGAATAATGGCGGACGAAAAGGAAAAACCGGCGAGGCCGAAAAAAGAGCCCAAGGGCGAAGGCCAGGGCAGGAAGGGCAGCGGCCCGGCGCAGGCCGCAGCCGAGCCCAAGGCCGAGGCCAAACCGCGCGAGCCCGAGCCCAAGGTGCCGGCGCGCCTCAAGGTGCGCTACGAGCAGGAGCTCCGGCCCGCGCTGATGCGCGAGCTCAAGATCGACAATCCGATGCGCGCGCCGCGGCTCGAGAAGATCGTCATCAACATGGCGCTCAACGAGGCGCGGGACAACGCGAAGATCCTCGATGCGGCGATCGAGGAGCTGCAGGTGGTGACCGGGCAGAAGCCGGTAATCACGCGGGCGCGCAAGGCGATCTCGAATTTCAAGCTGCGCGAAGGCATGCCGATCGGGGTGATGGTCACGCTGCGGCGCGAGCGCATGTACGAGTTCTTCGATCGGCTGGTCAACGTCGCGCTGCCGCGCGTGCGCGACTTTCGCGGTATCAGCGACAAGGCCTTCGACGGCCGCGGCAACTATTCGCTCGGCCTGCGGGAGCATACGATTTTCCCCGAGCTCAACCTCGACAAGGTCGAGCGGGTCAAGGGTTTGACGGTGACGATCAACACGACGGCGCGCAGCGACTTCGAGGGCTACACGCTGCTGCGCGCGCTGGGAATGCCGTTCCGCGGCGCGCTCGAGCGCGAGGCCGCGGCGCGCGCCGCATAGGGCATAGGCGAGAGAGAGATGGCGAAGACCTGTCTGCGGGTGAAGGCCGCGCGCACGCCGAAGTTCAAGACGCGCCGGCATAACCGATGTCCGCTGTGCGGCCGGGCGCGCGCCTATTATCGGCGCTTCAAGATGTGTCGGCTGTGCCTGCGCAAGAACGCGCTGCGCGGCGCGCTGCCGGGCGTGGTCAAGGCCAGCTGGTAGGACGGGCGCATCCCGCAAGACAGCGGTTTAATTCACTGAGAAAAGGCATCAAACGAGGCTGAATGTCGCAGACCGATCCTATCGCTGAGTTGCTGACCCGGATTCGCAACGCGATGCACGCGCGTTTCAGCCAGGTCGAGGTTCCGCACTCGCGCATGCGCGAGGCCATCTGCCGCACGCTCGCGGCCGAGGGTTTTCTGGGCGGCGTCGAGGTGGCGGGCGAAGCGCCGCGCAAGAGGCTGCTCATCGCCTTGCGCTACGCGGGCGAGCGTGAGCCGGTCATCCGTGGTCTTGAGCGCGTGAGCCGCCCGAGCCTCAGGCGCTACGCGGGGGCCAAGACGATGCCGCGCGTGCCGCACGGGATGGGCGTGCAGGTGGTGACCACGCCGCTCGGCGTGATGACGGATCGCGAGGCGCGGCGCAAAAAGGTCGGCGGCGAAGTTCTGCTGAGAGTTTGGTAGGTCCTGCTTAGGGTCTGGTAAGAGAGCGATGTCGCGCATAGGCAAATTGCCGATTCCCCTGGAAAAGGGCGTGAAGGCCCAGCTTGCGGGGGACCTGCTCAAGGTCGAGGGTCCCAAGGGCAAGCTCGAGATGAAGATTCCAAACGGGTTCGCGATCGAAATGAAAGATTCGCGAATCGAAGTAAAACGGCCGGGGGACTCGCAGCGCGAGCGCGCGCTCCATGGGCTGGTGCGCAAGCTCATCGCCAACATGGCCGAGGGCGTGGGCAAGGGATTCACCCGCGTGCTCGAGATCAACGGCGTCGGTTACCGCGCCGAGGTGCGCGGCAGCAACATCCATCTGAGCCTCGGCTATTCGCATCCGATCGTTTATCAGTTGCCGCCGGGCGTGACGGCCAAGGTCGATCGCCAGGTGACGATCACGCTGGAGAGCGCGGATCGCCAGCTCATCGGATCGGTGGCGGCGCAGGTGCGCGAATTGCGGCCGCCCGAGCCGTACAAGGGCAAGGGCATCAAGTACGCGACCGAAAAGATTCGCCGCAAGGCCGGCAAGGCGGCGGCCGGCGCGGCGGCGGGTTAAGGCGGGGAACGTATCAGATGGCAGCGGATCGATTCGCAAAACGGACGGAGCGGCGCCGGCGCGTGCGCCGGAGCGTGAGGGGCAGCGACCAGCGGCCGCGGCTCTCGGTTTACCGCTCGCTCAACCATATTTACGCGCAGGTGGTGTCGGACGATTCGGGCCGGACGCTGGCGGCGGCGTCCACGCTGACCGCCGAGCTGCGCGAGGAATTGAAGAGCCGGCGCAATCTGCAGGCGGCCAGGGTGGTCGGCAAAACCATCGCCGAGCGCTGCCTCAGCAAGGGCATCAGCCAGGTGATCTTCGACCGCAACGGTTTCCTCTACCATGGCCGCGTCAAGGCGCTGGCGGATGCGGCGCGCGCGGCGGGTCTCAAGTTTTAGGATCCAAACGGGAGAATCGTGGCACAACGCATAGAAACGCAGGGCCTGGATATCAAGGAGAAGGTCGTCCATATCAACCGCGTGGCCAAGGTGGTCAAGGGTGGACGGCGCTTCAGCTTCAGCGCGCTGGTGGTCGCGGGCGATCAGAACGGCCTGGTCGGTTTCGGCCTGGGCAAGGCCAACGAGGTGCCGGAAGCGATTCGCAAGGGCGTCGAGCGCGCCAAGAAGAGCCTGATGCGGGTGCCGCTGCGCGAGGGAACGATTCCGCATGAAGTGCTGGGCCGTTTCGGCGCGGGCAAGGTCATCCTCAAACCCGCGGCCGAGGGCACGGGCGTGATCGCGGCGGGCGGCGTGCGCGCGGTGGTCGAGCTGGCGGGCATTCGAAACATCCTGACCAAGCGGCTGGGCTCGTCCAATCCGCACAACCTGGTCAAGGCCACGCTCGAGGCGCTCGCCGAGTTGCGCAGCCCGCAGGAGATCGCGCGCACACGCGAGAATGGAACCAATCGTCCGGCTGCGGCCTAGGACGGAGACGCGATGGCGGAATCAATCAGAATCAAGCTGGTGCGCAGTCCCATCGGCACCAATCAGCGCGTGCACGAGACGCTCAAAGGGCTGGGTTTGCGCCGCGTGGGTAGCGAGCGCGAGCTCGCGCGCACCCCATCGGTCGACGGCATGTTGCGCCGGGTATCGCACCTGGTGGTCGAAGTGAAGAAGTAATGGCAGCGGATTTAGGCACACTCAAGCCGGCGCCCGGGTCCAAGCGGCGCGCCGCCCGCGTCGGACGCGGAATCGGGTCGGGCAGCGGCAAGACCGCCGGCCGCGGCCACAAGGGCAAGGGCTCGCGCTCGGGCGGCAACACGCCGCCGGGTTATGAAGGCGGGCAGATGCCGCTCAAGCGGCGCGTCCCCAAGCGCGGGTTTCGGCGCTTGCAGAAAGCGGCCGATCGGCGCGAAGGATTCGTAGTGGTGAATCTCAAGCGCCTGGCCGCGCTCGGCGTGGACAACATCGATCCGGCGCTGATGGCGGCGCGCGGGATCATCCGTGCCGCCGACCAGGTCAAGGTGCTGGGCGACGGTGAGCTTGCCGGGCGGATCACGATCCGGGCGCACGCGTTTTCGGCGCGCGCGCGGGAAAAGATCGCGGCGGCCGGAGGAGTGGCTGAGCTAATCGAGGGACAACCCAAAGCTTAATGCTTGACGGGTTCTCAAACGCCTCGCGCATCCCGGAGTTGCGCCGCAGGCTGTGGTTCACGGCCATGATGCTGGTCGTGTACCGCATGGGCGTAGCCGTGCCCACGCCGGGAATCGACGGGCAGGCGCTGGCCGCCTTCTTCGATGCGGCTTCGAGCACGCTGTTCGGATGGGTCAACCTGTTCTCGGGCGGTGCGCTGGAGCGGTTTTCGGTCTTTGCGCTCGGCATCATGCCGTACATCTCGGTCGCGATCATCCTGGATTTGCTCAAGGTCGCGTGGCCCTACCTGGACGAACTCTACAAGGAGGGCGAGGCCGGTCGGCGCAAGATCAGCCAGTATACGCGCTACGGCACGGTGGGTCTGTCGATCGTTCAGGGATTCATGATCGCGGTTTCGCTCGAGCATATCCAGGCGCCGGGCGGCGGCTCGGTGGTTTACGCGCCGGGCTGGAGCTTTCGCATCATCACCGTGGTCACGGTGACCGCGGGCTCGATGTTCGTGATGTGGATCGGCGAGCAGATCACCGAGCGCGGGATCGGCAACGGCATTTCGCTGATCATCATGGCGGGCATCGTGGCGCGTCTGCCGAGCGCGCTGTCGACCACCTTCCAGTTCGTGCGCGAGGGCGAAATGAGCCTGTTCGTGCTGATCCTGATCCTGATCATTGCGATCGCCGTGACCGGCGGGATCGTCTATGTCGAGACCGGGCAGCGGCGGATTCCGATCCAGTACGCGCGGCGCGTGGTCGGGCGGCGGGTTTACGGCGGGCAGAGTTCGCATCTGCCGCTCAAGATCAATACAGCGGGGGTGATCCCGCCGATCTTCGCCTCTTCGATCCTGGTGTTTCCGGCAACCGTGGCGACGTTTCTGCCCGCGGCCAAGAATTACTCGTCGCTGCTGACGCCGGGCGGATGGGTTTATGACGTGGTGTACGTCGGGCTCATCGTGTTTTTCTGTTATTTCTACACCGCGGTGACGTTCAACCCGGTCGACGTGGCCGACAATCTCAAGAAGTACGGCGGGTTCATTCCCGGCATCCGGCCCGGGCGTTTCACCGCCGAATATATCGACCGGGTGCTGTCGCGGATCACGCTGTTCGGCGCGATCTACGTGAGCCTGGTGTGCGTGTTGCCGACGCTTCTGATCCAGCGCTTCAACGTGCCCTTTTATTTCGGCGGCACGGCGCTGCTCATCGTGGTCGGCGTCGCGCTGGACACGGTGGCGCAGATGGAGACCCATCTGCTGACCCGCAACTACGAGGGCTTCATGCGGCGCGGCCGCGTCAAGTCCCGCAGGGGAGGGTGAAGGCCCGATGCGGCTGGTTCTGCTGGGCCCGCCCGGCGCGGGCAAGGGTACGCAGGCGCGCATGCTCGAGAAGAGCACGGGCGCGCCGCAGGTGGCGAGCGGCGATCTGCTGCGCGCCGCCGTGCGTAATCGGTCGGCGCTCGGCGTCGAGGCCAAGCGCTACATGGACAAGGGCGCGCTGGTGCCCGACGAACTCGTGCTGAAGCTCATCGAGCAGCGGCTGGCGCAGCCCGATGCCGCCGGCGGATTTATCCTCGACGGGTTTCCGCGCACGGTGGCGCAGGCCGAGACGCTGGGCGCGATGCTGGACGAGGCGCGGCGGCTCGAGAAGGTAATCGCTATAATCGTTCCCGACGAAGAGATCGTGAAGCGCATTTCCGGGCGCCGCACGTGCAAGAACTGCGGCGCGATGTACCATCTGATTTACGATCCGCCGCGCAACCACAACCTGTGCAACAACTGCAACGGCGAGCTCTACCAGCGCGACGACGACGCCGAGGATACCGTGCGCATGCGCCTGGAGGTGTATGCGGCGGCGACGCGGCCGTTGCTGGACTATTACGGACGCGCGGGAGTGCTCAGCGAGGTCGACGGCATCGGCCGCCCGGAGGAAATCCAGCGGCGCATCTTGAATGCGCTGGGGCCGATTGCGGCTCCGGCGTCCAAGGATAAGCCCGCGTGATCCTGCTCAAGAGCGCCGAAGAGCTTGAACTGATGCGCAAGGCGAGCGTCATCGTGGCCGAGATCCTTGACGAGCTGGCGGCCGCGGTCAGGCCGGGGATCGCGACCGACGAGCTCGATCGGCTGGCCGAGGAGCTGACCTATCGCAAGGGCGCGCGTCCCGCGTTCAAGGGCTACAAGCCGCACAACGTGGTTTATCCGAAGAGCCTGTGCGTGTCGGTGAACGAGGAAATCGTGCACGGGATTCCGTCGGCGCGGCGGCTTAAGGCGGGCGATATCGTGGGCCTCGATTTCGGCGTGGTGTACAAGGGCTTTTACGGCGATGCCGCGCGGACGGTTCCGGTCGGTAAAATATCCGGGCATGCCGAGCGCCTGCTGCGCGTCACGCGCGAGGCGCTTTACGCGGGAATCGAGCAGGCGCAGGTCGGCAATCGCATCAGCGACATCGCCGGCGCCGTGCAGCGCACGGCCGAGAACGCGGGCTTTTCGGTGGTGACCGATTTCGCCGGCCATGGCATCGGACGCAGCCTGCACGAGGACCCGCAGGTGCCCAATTACGTCAGGCGCGGGATGCCGAATCCGCGGCTGCAGGAGGGGATGGCGCTGGCGATCGAGCCGATGATCAACGAGGGCATGCCGGAATTGAGGATCCTCGACGACGGCTGGACCGCGGTTACCGCGGATGGCAAGCTGTCGGCCCATTTCGAGCATTCGATCGCAATCACGTCCAGCGGGCCGAAGATTTTGAGCGAAGTGGCAAATGTCCAAGGGTGACGCAATCGAGGTGCAGGGCACGGTGCTCGAGGCCCTGCCGAACGCGATGTTCCGGGTCTCGCTGGAGAACGGTCATCGCGTGCTTGCGCATATTTCGGGCAAAATGCGCATGCATTACATCAAGATCCTGCCCGGCGATCGGGTCACGGTCGAGTTGTCGCCGTACGATCTGACGCGCGGCCGCATCACTTACAGGATGCGCTAGCCGGACGATGGGCAGGAATCGCAAGTACGAACACGGGCGGATACCATGAAGGTCAGGGCTTCGGTCAAGAAAATCTGCAAGAACTGCAAGGTTGTGCGCCGCCAGGGCGTGGTGCGCATCCTGTGTTCCAATCCGCGTCACAAGCAGCGCCAGGGTTGAGCCGCGAGAACAGGAGAATCGCCGCATGGCACGTATCGCCGGAGTCGAGTTGCCGCATCACAAGCGGATGGAAATCGCGCTGACCTATATCTATGGAATCGGGCGCAGCGCGGCGCTGAAGATTCTTGCCGAGGCCAAGGTCGATCCGGCGCGCAACAGCGACGAGCTGACGGCCGAGGAGCAGGTCCATATCCGCAACGTGATCGACGAGAAGTACAAGGTCGAGGGCGATTTGCGCCGCGAGGTGCAGCAGTCGATCAAGCGCCTGATGGACCTCGGATGCTATCGCGGCATCCGCCATCGCCGCGGCCTTCCGGTACGCGGCCAGCGCACGCATACCAATGCGCGCACGCGCAAGGGCCCGCGCAAGGTGGTGGCGGGCAAGAAGCAGGCGCCGCCCAAGGGCTGATGCGGCTGCTTGAGGGAATTTCATTTACGAGGTCGATGAGTCGGCGGCATGAATCCGCCGCCGAAGGACGGAAAAGAAGGCGAGCCTGATGGCTGACGAGAACAAGGAATCCAAGCCCGCCGCGGGCAAGGCCCAGGGCGGCGGCGATAAGGCCGCGGCTGCCGGCGCCCCCGCCGCCGGAGCCGCCGTGTCGGGCACGCCCGGCGCGACGCCGGCCGGCGCAGCGGGTGCGGCCGCGCCGGCACCCCGGCGCAGGCGCGTGCGCCGCACCGTGCCTGAGGGTGTTGCGCACGTGCATGCGACCTTCAACAACACCATCGTGACCATCACCGATCCTCAGGGGCTGGTGGTGGCGTGGTCGAGCGCAGGCTCGGTGGGCTTCAAGGGCTCGCGCAAGGGCACGCCGTTCGCCGCGCAGATGGCGGCGGAGGCGGCGGCGCGCAAGGTGAGCGACGTCGGGATGCGCGCGGTGATCGTGTTCGTCAAGGGGCCGGGCGGCGGACGCGAGTCGGCGGTGCGCGCGTTGCAGGCGGCGGGCCTGTCGGTGATTTCGATCAAGGATGTAACGCCGATTCCGCACAACGGATGCCGGCCGCCCAAGCGGCGCCGCGTTTAGGAGCGCAGAACAAGAGTGGCAAGGTATCTAGGTCCGGTATGCCGGCTGTGCCGGCGCGAGGGGCTCAAGCTCTTTTTAAAGGGCGAGCGCTGCTACACTGACAAGTGCGCGATCGAGCGGCGCAACTATCCGCCCGGGGCGCATGGACAGGCGCGCACGCGATTTTCCGAATTCGCGATCCGGCTGCGCGAGAAGCAGAAAGTCAGGCGCATCTACGGCCTGATGGAAACGCAGTTCAAGCACTATTTCGAGATGGCGGAGCGGATGCCCGGAATCACCGGCGAGAACCTGCTGGTGCTGCTCGAGCGGCGGCTGGACAGCGTGGTCTATCGGCTGGGCTTCGCCAGTTCGCTCGCCCAGGCGCGCCAGGTCGTGCGCCACGGCCATATCCAGGTGGACGGCAGGACGGTGACGGTGCCCTCCTACCTGCTCGAGGTGGGCGAGATGGTGAGCGTGGCCGCGGGCAGCCGCACCAAGAAAGTGATCGCGGAAGCGATCGAGATGTCGCAGCGGCGCGGGACGCCGGGCTGGATCGCGCTCGAGCGCGACCAGTTCCGCGGCTCGTTGCGTTCGCTGCCGGTGCGCGCCGACCTGACGATGCCGGTGAGCGAGAAGCTGATCGTCGAGCATTACTCGCGCTGACGCGGCGCGACCGGCGGGGAGTTCGCAGCGGAACAGAAAAATTTTTGGAGAAGAGCGATCGGACATGCATACTGATTGGCGCGATTTAATCAAGCCCAAGGCTGTCGAGTTCGACGAAAAGGAACTGACCCCGACCTACGGGCGGTTCTTCGCCGAGCCGCTCGAGCGCGGCTACGGCATCACCATCGGCAACGGCCTGCGCCGCATCCTGTTGTCCTCGCTGCCTGGTTTTGCGATCACCGCGGTACGGATCAAAAACGTGCTGCACGAGTTTTCGACCATCCCCGGGGTCAAAGAGGACGTGACCGACATCATCCTCAACCTCAAGGAGGTTCGCCTGCGTCTGCACGAGGGCGAGCATCTGACCGCGACGCTCAAGGCGCGCGGCGAGGGGACGGTGTCGGCGCGCGACATCACCGGCGGTCCCAGCCTCGAGGTGCTCACGCCAGACCAGCATATCGCCACGCTGGAGAAGGGCGCCGAGCTCGAGATGGAACTGGTGATCCGGCGCGGCCGCGGCTATGCGCCCGCCGAGCGCACCGAGGACGAGGAGCCGATCGGCACGATCCGGCTCGACGCGGTCTATTCGCCGATCAAGAAGGTCAACTTCACCGTGACCAACGCGCGCGTCGGTCAGCGCACCGACTACGACCGCCTGGCCCTGGAAATCTGGACCGACGGATCGGTCTCGCCGCGCGACGCGCTGACCTATGCGGCGCGTGTGGCGCGCGACCAGATGACCATCTTCGCGGGCGTGGAAGAAGAGGCCGAGGCGCCGGTCGCGATCGAGGGTGCCGAGCAGCGCCCGCTGCTCAACGAGTATCTGTACCGGCCGGTGGAAGGGCTGCCGATTTCAGTGCGCGCCTTCAACGGCCTGCAGAACGCGGACATCAAGTACATTGGCGAGCTGGTCCAGCGCACCGAGCAGGACATGCTCAAGATCAAGAACTTCGGCCGCAAGTCGCTCAACGAGATCAAGGAAGTCCTCACCGACATGGGACTCTCGCTGGGCATGCGCCTGGACAATCTGCCGCCGCGCAGCGAACTCGACCGCATGTGGGCCGAGCAGGAGCGGCGCGAGTCGGCCTGAGCGCCGGCGGCGGCGGAATACGGGAGCGATCCTTCGATGCGTCATCTCAATTCAGGGCGCAAGCTCAACCGCACCTCGGCCCATCGCAAGGCCCTGATGCGCAACCTGGTGCTGAGCCTGATTCAGCACGGGCGTCTCAAGACCACCGATGCCAAGGCGAAGGAACTGCGCCGCTGGGCGGATCGGATGGTGACGCTGGGCAAGCGCGGCGACCTCGCGGCGCATCGGCGGGCCTATGCCTTTCTCGGGTCGCACGGCGCGGTCAAGAAGCTCTTCGACGAGATCGCGCCGCAGTTCAAGGAGCGTCCCGGCGGTTACACGCGAATCGTCAAATTCGGCGTGCGGCGCGGCGACGCCGCGCCGATCTCGGTGATCGAGTTCACCGGGGCCTCGGAGTCCGTCCCGCCGCGCAAGAAGCGCCGCAAGACCGAATCGCGCGAGCAACAGCGCGGCGAGCGCCGCGCCGCGGCGGCCGCCGGCTGACGCCGGCGCAATCGGCGACCTCACCGCTTTCCGCCGGGCGCGGGATCGCGCGCTCGGGCCATGGTGTTCCGCCCGTCCTCGGACGGCTTTTCTTTGCAGGCGCGTAGTCTCCGGAAAACGTCTCAAGACCCGCGACGTCATGCGCAAACGGCGCAAAGCCGATGCGCCGCACGCGGCGAAGCGCGCCTTCCCGCGCGCTATTTGCCGACGGTCGTCCCCGATCCGCGGTCGCTCTGGTAAACTTGATCGTCGGTCGAAGAGGTAAGCGATGAGCAGCGAATTGATTCAGCCGGACAAATTCTTCCTGCGCCGTTTCGGGATGAGCGAAAATGCGCTGGAAAGCGCGCTTGGCGCGGCGCTCGAGCGCAAGGCGGACTATGCTGACCTTTATTTCGAGTACCGCAGCGCCGAAGGACTCAGTCTCGAAGACTCGATCGTCAACCGCACCAGCAAAAGCCTGAGCCATGGGGTGGGCGTGCGCGTGTGCGCCGAAGACCGCACCGGCTATGCCTACTCGGACGAGGTCACTGTCGACCGCATGCGGCTTGCGGCCGAGACCGCGCGCGCGATCGCGCACGGCGGCGGGTCGGCGCCTGCGGCGGTGCAGGTGGGCGCACCTGCGGCGCGGCATGCGCTGTACGAGCTTGCAAGCACGCCGCTCGAGGTGCCGCTCGAGGAGCGCGCGAAACTGCTGAGCGAGGTCGATCGCGTCGCGCGCGAAGTCGATCCGCGCGTGAAGAGCGTGATGGCGTCGTTTGCCGCCGAGCAGAAGATCGTGATGGTGGTGAACAGCGAGGGGCGGATAGCGGCCGACGTGCAGCCGCTCTGCCGCCTCAACGTGATGGTGATCGCGGAGGACGGCCGCGGCCGCCAATCCGGCAGTTCCGGCGGCGGCGGGCGCGTCGAATGGAGCTTCTTCTTCGAGCGCGAGCGATGGCGCGAGCATGCGCTCAAGGCCGCGCGCCAGGCGATCGTCAATCTCGACGCCGAGGACGCGCCTGCGGGCGAGATGGTGGTGGTGCTGGGCCCGGGATGGCCCGGGATCCTGCTGCATGAGGCGGTGGGGCACGGGCTCGAGGGCGATTTCAACCGCAAGCGCACTTCCGCCTTTTCCGGCCGCATCGGCGAACGCGTGGCGAGCGAGTTCTGCACGGTGGTGGACGACGGCACGATTCCCAACCGCCGCGGCAGCCTCAATATCGACGACGAGGGCACGCCGACCTCGCGCACCGTGTTGATCGAAAAGGGCATCCTGCGCGGCTATCTGCAGGATCGGCTCAACGCGCGGCTGATGAAAATGGAGCCCACCGGCAACGGCCGGCGCGAGAGTTTCGCTCACAGCCCGATGCCGCGCATGACCAACACCTTCATGCTGCCCGGCGAATCCACGCCCGAGGAGATTCTCGGATCGGTGCGCAACGGACTCTACGCGGTCAGTTTCGGCGGCGGCCAGGTCGACATCACCAATGGCAAGTTCGTCTTCTCGGCTTCCGAGGCCTATCTGATCGAGGACGGCAAAGTGACTCGCCCGGTCAAGGGCGCGACGCTAATCGGCAACGGCCCCGACGTGCTCACGCGCGTGACCATGGTGGGCAACGACCTCGAACTCGACCCCGGTGTCGGCGTGTGCGGCAAGGACGGGCAATCCGTGCCCGTGGGCGTCGGCCTGCCGACGATCCGTATCGATGGAATAACGGTGGGCGGCACGCGCGCCTGACGCGCCGAGGCGCTCGCAGCCGGAGACATAGCGCAAATGTCGTCATTAGAACCGGGCGTCGATCTCGCCCAGTGGGGACTGGAGCAGGTGCGCGCCGCGGGCGCTGACGCCGCGGAAGTCATCATCGTGAGCGCCGAGTCGCTGAGCGCGGGCGTGCGCATGGGCGAGGTCGAAAAGCTCAAAAGCTCGCGCGAGCGCCGGCTGGGCGTGCGCGCCTTTGTCGGAAAATCGTCGGCCACGGCGTCGACCGCCGATTTCGAGCGCAAATCATTGCGCGAGTTTCTCGCCGATACAGTGCGCCTCGCCCGCTTGACCGCGCCCGATCAGTGGTCGGGACTGCCCGACGCGTCGATGCATCCGCACGGCGTGCCGGAACTCGATTTGGCCGATCCGGCAAGCGGCATAATCGACGCCGACCGCGCGCTCGCGCTCGCCGGCGCGGCTGAGCGCGCCGCGCTCGGCGCCGACGGCAGGATAAGGAATTCGGAGGGCGCCGAGTTCGACTCGGGCCGCTACCATGTGGTGTTTGCAAACAGCCAGGGCTTCGCCGGCGATTACGCGGGAACCACGTATGGGCTGGCGGTCGCGCCGATCGCGGAGGAGAACGGCGCCATGCAGCCCGGGCATTGGTACACGCAGAACCGCTATTTCGGCGGGCTCGACAACGCCGAGTCCGTGGGAACGACCGCGGCCCGGCGCGCGCTGCGCAAGCTCGGCGCGCGCAAGATCAAGACCACGCGGGCGCCGGTGGTGTTCGATCCCGACATGGCCGCAGGGCTGATTCGTTCGCTGGCCGGTGCGGCCTCGGGGCCGTCGCTCTATCGCAGCGCGTCGTTCCTGGTCGGCCGGCTCGAAACGGAAGTCGCCGCGTCCAATGTGACGATCGTCGATGACGGCACGATGCGCCGGGGGCTCGGATCGAAACCGTTCGACGGCGAAGGCCTGCCCATCACGCGCAAGCACCTGGTCGAGCGCGGTGTGCTCAAGACCTATCTGCTGGATACGTACTCGGCGCGCCGGCTCGGACTAAAGTCAACCGGCAATGCTGCGCGCTCGACCGGAGACGCGCCCTCGGTGAGTCCGACAAATCTGTACCTCGAGCCGGGTCCGTATTCGCCCGAGGAGATAATCGGTTCGGTGAAGCGCGGGCTCTATGTGACCGAGCTGATCGGTTTCGGCGTCAATTCGGTTACCGGCGACTACTCGCGCGGCGCAAGCGGGATCTGGATCGAGGACGGCGCGTTTGCTTACCCGGTGCAGGAGATCACGATCGCCGGCAATCTCAAGGAGATGTACCTGTCGATCGAGATGATCGGAAATGACCTGGTGTGGCGGTCGTCGACGGTCGCGCCGACGATCAAAATTTCCGAAATGATGATCGCCGGCGAATAGCGAGCCGCGAACGGCCGCCGGGGTGCGTCTCAGCCGCGCGCAAAGAGCGAGCGGAAGAGCCGTACCAGGTAGCGCCAGAAATTAAGCAGAAAACCCTGGCGTGCGACTGTGCCGGCCGCCTCCGCTTTCAGTTCGGCCTCGGCGGCGGCGAAAAACTGCCCAATCATCATCTTGGCCGCGCTGTCGATCACGCGCTGGCCGACCTGCATCAGCGGGCCGCCGATCTGAATGTCGCCGCCGTAGCGCACCAGGGTGTCTTTCGCGCTGCTGGCCACTAGGTCGATCGTGCCCGACCCGCGCATGAAGCCCTGCTTGCCCTTGCCATCGACAATCATCTTGTAATGATCCGGCGGTCGGACCTCTTCGAGCTTCAGCTTGCCGGTGTAGACGCCCTTAACGGCCGCGATCCCGACGTTGAGCGTGCCCGCGAATTCGGTGGGGCTCAGCACGTCGAGCTTTTCGCATCCCGGGATGAGCCGCGACAGCCGCGCGGGATCGTTGAAAAGCGCCCACACCCGATCGCGCGGCGCCGACAGCGGTTGCTCTCCGGCAATTTTCATCTTTGCGGGTTTCCAGGTTTATGGTTGCGCGATCAGCGCCGCGCCCGCGCGGCCGCGGCTTCGAGCGCGCGCCGCGTGTAAACGCGCGCGAGCTCCGCGCGAAAGTCGGGCGAGGCATGAATGTCGCCGAGCGGGTCGACGCCGTCCGCCGCGTGCGCGGCCGCATCCGCCAGCGCTTTGCCGTCAGGCGCCTTGCCGTTGATCGCGCTTTCGACCGCCGCGGCGCGAAACGCCTTGGCTCCGAGACCGGTAATCCCGACGCGCGCGCCCTGGCACTTGCCGCCCTGGTCGAGGGTGAGCAGCGCTGCGACGCCGACCATCGCGAAGCCGGATGCGGGCTGGCGATGCTTCAGGTACGCGTAGCCGGCGCCTGCGGGCAGCGGGGCAAAGCTGACGGCCGTGAGGATTTCGCCCGGCTGAATCGCCGTGGTCATGAGATCGACGAAGAAGTCGCTCGCTTTGACTGAGCGCGCGCCCGCAGGGCCCTCCAGCCGGACCTCACCCTCAAGGGCGAGCACCGCCGCGGGATAGTCGGCGGCGGGGTCCGAATGAGCGAGGCTGCCGCCGATGGTGCCGCGGTTGCGCACCTGCACGTCGCCGATATTGCCGGCGCATTCGGCGAGCAGTCCGAGCTTGCTCCGTATGAGCTCGGAGGTGTGCACCTGGTGATGCCGCGCGGCGGCGCCCACCACGATTCTGCCGCCCTGCTCGGTGACCTGGCCGAGTTCCGCGATGCGCGCGATGTCCACGAGATGGCGCGGCTGCGCCAGGCGCATCTTCAGAATCGGCAGCAGGCTGTGTCCGCCCGAGAGCAGCTTGGCGTCTTCGCCGTAGCGCTGAATCAGCCCGATCGCCTCCTTTATCGAGGCGGCGCGATGGTATTCGAACTCCGATGGATACATGGGCTAGCCCTTGTGCGCGGCCTTTATCGCGCGCCAAATCTTCTCCGGCTTAAGCGGCATATCGATCTGCTTGACCCCCAGCGGGCGCAGCGCGTCGAGTACCGCATTGACCACGCACGGCGTCGAACCGATGGTTCCGGCCTCGCCGACGCCCTTGACCCCGAGCGGATTAAGCGGCGAGGGCGTCACGGTCGAAGCGAGTTCGTAGTGCGGCAGCATCTCGGCGCGCGGCACCGCGTAATCCATCAGGGTCGCGGTGACCAGCTGGCCGCTTTCGTCATACACGACTTCTTCGTAGAGCGCCTGGGCGATGCCCTGCGCGATGCCGCCATGGATTTGTCCTTCGACCAGCAGCGGGCTGATTATTTTGCCGCAATCGTCAACCGCGACGTAGCGCAGAAACTTCACGACCCCGGTTTCCGGATCGATTTCGACCACGGCCACGTGGGTGCCGAACGGGAAAGTGCAGCCGGTCGGCTCGAAGAAGCTCGTCGCGTCGAGACCGGGCTCCATCCCGGGAATCGGCTGCTTGAAGTCGTAGGCCGCGGTCACCACCTGCTGCAGCGGGATCGATTTGCTGATGTCGCTCGCAAGCGCGATGGTGCGCTGGTTGAAGACGAGTTGATCCGGCGGCGCTTCCATCATGGTTGAAGCGATCTTCTTGAGCTTCTCCTGCAGCTTGCCGACCGCCATCATCAGCGCCGTTCCGCCCAGCGCGGTTGCGCGGCTGCCGAAGGTGCCCACGCCGTACTGCACGATCGCGGTGTCGCCGTGGATGACGCTGACGTCGTCGATGTCGATGCCGAGCGCGTCGGCGACGAGCTGCGCGAAAGTTGTCTCCTGGCCCTGGCCGTGCGGCGATACGCCGGTGAGCACGGTGACGCGGGAGTCGGGCTCGACCCGCACGGTCGCGCTTTCCCATCCCTGGACCTTCGGAGGCAGCATCGCCGACGGCCCGATGCCGCAGATCTCGACGTAGGACGCGAGGCCGATGCCGATGTAGCGGCCCTGTTTGCGGGCGGCGTCCTGCTCGGCCCGCAGCGTCTTGTAGTCGACCATCGCCAGCGCCTTGTCGAGCGCCTGCTCGTAATCGCCCGAGTCGTAAACCAGCCCGGCGGCCGTGGTCGCGGGGAATGCGCTTTTGGGGATGAAGTTCCTGCGCCGCACCTCGGCCGGGTCGAGCCCGAGCTCGCCGGCGACGACGTCCATCACGCGCTCGGCGATGTAGCAGGCTTCGGGGCGTCCGGCCCCGCGATAGGCGTCGGTCGCGATCTTGTTGGTGAAGGCCATCACCTGCTCGAAGCTGATCGCCGGAATTTTGTAGCATCCGGTCATCATCAGGGCCGAGAAGCCGGGAACCGCGGGCGTCAGGAGCTGCAGGTAAGCGCCCATGTCGCAGATGAAGCGGCCCTTGATGCCCAGCACGGTGCCGTCGTTTTTGATTGGAACTTCCAGGTAGGTAATCTGGTCGCGGCCGTGGGTGGTGCCGGCGATGTTTTCGCGCCGGCGCTCGATCCATTTGACCGGCCGGCCAAGTCTCATCGAGAGATGCGCGACCAGCGCCTCTTCCCCGTAAACGTTGAGCTTGCAGCCGAAGCCGCCGCCCACCTCGGGCGCGATCACGCGGATGCGATTTTCACCGAGCTTGAGCATCTCGGCCAGGCGCGAGCGCAGCATGTGCGGAATCTGGGTCGAGGACCACACGGTGAGATGGCGCTGGCCGGGGTTCCATTGCGCGACCACGCCGCGCGGCTCCATCGGGATCGGCGCCAGGCGCTGGTTGACGATCCTGAAGCGCACGACCTTGTCGGCATTGCGCATCGCTTCATCCATCGCCGGCGAGGGCACCGACATGTTCAGCGCGACATTGGTGCCGAACTCCTCGTGCAGGATTGGGGCGCCGTCGACGATGGCTTTTTCCGGGTCAACCACGGCGTCGAGCGGATCGTAGTCGACTTCGACCAGGTCCAGCGCGTCCTGCGCGCGGTAGGCGTCGGCGGCGACCGCGACCGCGACCGGTTCGCCGACGTAGCGCACTTTTCCCACGGCCAGAGTCGGATGGAACGGAATACGCTCGGCGGGAGCGACGCAGGGCAGCGTGGCGATTGAATCCCTTACGTCCTCGCCGGCGAGTACGCATACGACGCCGGGAGCTTTGCGCGCGGCGGTCAGATCGACCGAATTGATCTTGGCATGGGCGTGCGGGCTGCGCAGAATCACCGCCGTCAGCATTCCGGTCAGCCGCACGTCGTCAGCGTAAGTGGCCTGGCCCTGAATGAGGCGCGGATCCTCGCGCCGCTTGATTCGTTCTCCGACAAACTTCGGGATGACCGCCATCGCGTTCTCCTAAGCCCGATTCGTGAGCGTGTCGTGCGAGCGCCGGCAGTGGCGGTTGGTCAGGCTGCCGCCTTTTTTTCGCGCATCTTGTTGGCCGCGTACTGCACGGCTTTGATGATGTGCTGATAGCCGGTGCATCGGCAGAGATTGCCTTCCAGTGCGTGGCGAATCTCGGCCTCTGATGGGTTGGCATTGCGGCTAAGCAGATCGACCGAGGCCATGATCATGCCCGGCGTGCAGTATCCGCATTGAAGTCCGTGCTCTTCCCAGAAGCCCTCTTGGACCGGATGCAGCGTGCCGTCCGGCTTAGCCAATCCCTCGACCGTGGTGACATTGGAGCCATCCGCCTGCACCGCAAGCAGCGTGCACGACTTGACCGCGTTGCCATCGAGCAACACCGTGCATGCGCCGCACAAGGTTGATTCGCAGCCAACGTGCGTACCCGTGAGTCCAGCGATGTCGCGCAGATAGTGGACGAGCAGCATCCGCGGCTCGACATCATCTTCGCGCTGCTGGCCGTTGACCGTCAGCTTCACACGCATAAGGCTCCCTCCCGTGATCGGCAAACGCTTAGCAAAAAGCTGCGCGGCGGGCCAAACTGGTCTTTCCGCCCGGCGGCGTGCGCCAGTATGCCGCGCTTGTCGGCGAATAAAAAGTGGTTAATTTTAGTCGAGACAAGGTATAAGGCCGGTTTTTATGAGCAGTCCATCGCGATTTACCGAAAAGCTTCAGGAGGCACTCGGGCGCGCGCAGAATGCGGCTCTGAGCGCCCACAATCAAGCCGTTGACGTCGAGCATCTGCTCGCCGCCCTGCTCGAGGATAACGAGGGCCTCGCATCCTCGGTCCTGCAGCTCGCCGGCGCAGATCGCGCCGCGGTGCGCGCCCGCGTGGCCGACGAATTGGCCAAAATTCCGCGGGTCACGGGCGGCGGCACCGATTCCAGCCAGGTGTACGCGACCCAGCGGTTGGGTCGGGTGCTGGCGCGCGCCGAGCAGGAGGCAGGCAAGCTCAAGGACGACTACATTTCCGTCGAGCACGTGCTGATCGCGATGCTCGACGAGCCGGGCGCCGCCTCGCGCATCCTGCGCGAGGCCGGTCTGACGCACGACAAGCTGATGGCGACGCTGCAGAAGGTGCGCGGCAGCCAGCGCGTCACCTCGGCCAACCCGGAGGCGACCTACCAGGCGCTCGAGCGCTACGGACGCGATCTCACCAAGATGGCGGGGTCGGGCAAGCTCGACCCGGTTATCGGACGCGACGAGGAGGTCCGACGGGTCATCCAGGTGCTCTCGCGGCGCACCAAGAACAATCCGGTGCTGATCGGCGAGCCCGGCGTAGGCAAGACCGCGATCGTCGAGGGGCTGGCGCAGCGTATCGTCGCGGGCGACGTGCCCGAGGGGTTGAAGGATAGGCGCCTGGTCGCACTCGACATGGGCGCGCTGGTTGCGGGAGCGAAATTCCGCGGCGAGTTCGAGGAGCGCCTCAAGGCCGTGCTGAAGGAAGTGCAGGAGGCGTCGGGCCAGATAATCCTGTTCATCGACGAGCTGCACACGGTGGTCGGCGCGGGAGCGGCCGAAGGCGCGATGGACGCCTCCAATCTGCTCAAGCCGATGCTGGCGCGGGGTGAGCTGCATTGCATCGGAGCGACCACGCTCGATGAATATCGCAAGCATATCGAAAAGGACGCGGCGCTGGAGCGCCGCTTCCAGCCGGTGATGGTGGACGAGCCGAGCGTCGAGGACACGATTTCCATCCTGCGCGGGCTCAAGGAGCGCTACGAGGTCCATCACGGTATTCGCATCAAGGACGCGGCGCTGGTGACCGCGGCGATCCTCTCCAAGCGCTACATCACGGACCGGTTTTTGCCCGACAAGGCGATCGACCTGGTGGATGAGGCGGCGGCGAAGCTGCGCACCGAGAAGGAATCGATGCCGGTCGAGCTCGACGAGGTCAACCGCAGGGTGATGCAGCTCGAGATCGAACGCGAGGCTCTCAAGCGCGAGACCGACGTCGCGTCGCGCGAGCGGCTCGAGCGGCTGGAGAAGGAATTGGCCGAAGCGCGCGCCCGGCGCGACTCGCTGCAGGCGCAGTGGCAGAGCGAGAAGGGCGCGGTCGAGAAGCTTGCCGCGGTCAAGGCGCAGATCGAGCAGACCCGGCTGGAGATCGAAAAGGCCAAGCGCGAATACGATCTGAACAAGGTCGCCGAACTGCAGTACGGCCGCCTGGCCGCGCTCGAGAAGGAGCTGGCGGAAGCCGAAAAGCGCAGCGCGCCGGCCACCGGCGCGCGCCTCATCAAGGAAGAGGTGGACGAGGAGGATATCGCCGAGGTGGTGGCGCGATGGACCGGAATCCCGGTGTCGCGCCTGATGGAAGGCGAGGTCCAGAAGCTCACGCATCTCGAGGAGCAGCTCCACAAGCGCGTAATCGGCCAGGACGAAGCGGTCCGCGCGGTGGCCGACGCGGTGGTGCGCGCGCGCGCCGGGCTGAAGGATCCCAACCGCCCGATCGGATCGTTCATTTTTCTCGGTCCGACCGGGGTCGGAAAGACGGAACTCGCGCGCGCGCTGGCTGAGTTTCTGTTCGACGACGAAGCCGCGATGGTGCGCATCGACATGTCCGAGTACATGGAGAAGCACACGGTCTCGCGGCTCATCGGCGCGCCGCCGGGATACGTCGGTTTCGAGGAGGGTGGCCAGCTGACCGAGGCGGTGCGGCGACGCCCCTACTCGGTCATCCTGTTCGATGAGATCGAGAAGGCGCATCACGACGTCTTCAACGTGCTGCTGCAACTGCTGGATGACGGGCGGTTGACCGACGGGCAGGGGCGGACCGTGGATTTCAAGAACACGGTCGTGATCATGACGTCGAATATCGCGAGCGATCTGATCCTTGGCTATCGCGGCAAGGACTACGACAAGATGAAAGCAGAGGCGCTGGAAGTGCTGCGCCGCAACTTTCGTCCGGAATTCCTCAACCGGGTGGACGAGATCGTCGTCTTCCATCCGCTGGCGCGCGAGGAGCTGCGCCAGATCGTGAGCATCCAGATTCGCGGGCTGCGCCGGCGGCTCGAGGAGCGCAAGATCGAGCTCGAGCTGACCGACAAGGCGACCGACTACTTCGCCGAGCGCGGCTACGATCCTTCCTACGGTGCACGGCCGCTCAAGCGTCTGGTGCAGCACGAACTCGAGACGGCGCTGGCGCGTAAAATTCTGGCCGGCGAAGTCCGTGACGGAGCGCGCGTCACAGTGGACGCAGGGCCGCGCGGGCTGTCATTCGAGGTCAAGGAACCCGCGGCAAAGGCGGCGGCCGCATAACACCGGCCCTCATTGGCGAGAGCAAAGAACGGGCGCAGCCGGGCAGCTGCGCCTTTTTTCTTCAACGCTCGTCTTTGCACTACATCCGGCGATACGGCAGAATCCGCGCGTCGCGCGAGGTCCAGATCTGATTCGATAGCGCGAAGGGAGAATCGTCGTGACCGATCGGGAACGCAGGGCCTGGACGCTCGCCGCGGCATTGTTCCTCGCGCTCTTCTTCATCTGGGGGATCGGTTACGATTGTTTTCCGATCCTGCTGCCCTCGGTCCTGAAGCAATTCCATCTCACCAGAGAACAAATCGGGGGAATTCCCGCCGCCCAGGCGTTCGCAGCATTGCTCGCGGCTCCGGTCGTCGGCTGGGTGCTTGATCGAATCGCGGCACAAGTGGTGATGAGTGTGGGGGCGGTTCTTACCGCAATTGGAATCCTGATGATGGCGCGTGCCGCCTCGCTCGACGGTGTGATCGTGGGTTCATTCATATCCGGAGCAGGGATGACTGGATGCACGATCCTGCCGTCGACGATGGTCATCTCGAACTGGTTTGGCGAACGGCGCGGCACCGCGTTGGGGATAACCACGGCCGGGATGGAGTTGGGCGGGATGGTCATCGCGCTGGCCGCCGGACATCTCGACCTGGCCTACGGCTGGCGCTTTGCGTACGCGGTGCTCGCGCTTCCGTTGCTGGTTGTGGTGGTGCCGTTGTTCCTGGTGTTCGTCAGGGCACGCCCTGACGATGCGGCGCGGGATGCGCGCGGCCCGGCTGGCCGAGCGGCGGGCGATAACGCCTCTGCTTCGACGCTGCCGGGTCTGGACGTCAACGAGGCGCTCCGCACGCGAGCGTTCTGGATGCTGGTCGTGCTCCAATTCTGTTACACGTTCGCGGTGGGCGGCAGTTTTATTCATCTCGTTCAGTACCTGATCGGTCTCGGATACGCGCCGACGATAGGAACGATGGTCGTCAGCTTTTCGCTCGGTCTTGCGCTGATCGGCAAGCCGGCCATGGGAGCTTTGGGCGATCGGATCCGCGGCAAGAACGCGCTCGCGCTTTGCCTCATGATCGGCGCGCTCAACACGGCATTCCTCCTGCTCGCTCGGATGCCGTGGGTGCTGGTGATCTTTACCATAGTTGGCGGCCTCACGACCGCCGCGCCGATCGCGCTCGGCCCCCTGGTGCAGGTCGAGACCCTCGGACTGAAGCGCTACGGATCGATCGCTGGGCTGCTTGCCATCTCCTTTACGCTGGGCGCGATCGCCGGCCCTCCAATCGTGGGCAAGCTGGCCGACCTGACCGGCACCTACGTTCTCTCGTTCGAGGTATGCGCGCTGGTGGGGATGACCGGGGCGATCGCGGCGTTCCTCTGTGTAGCGCCGGCACGCGCGGATCTTAGCTATGCAATGCAGGCGAAATGATTCGATGGGCAAGCCGTGGGTGGGGAAGCGCACCCATTGCTTTAGCTGGACTAAATTATCCGGATAAGCAATATTAGATTTCTGAGACATGTCACTGACAGTCCAGCACCTGCTAAGGAGTCCGAGAAAACCATGCGAAACGCAAAAGCGTTGCGGAACGCCCTGCTAGCTGCCCTCTTCCTGGTCGGGGGTCTTGTGCCCTCGATCGCCTCCGCCAAGACCGTCGAAATCAAAATGACCGATACTCCGCCGAAGTTCGTGCCGGAATCGGTGACGATCAGCAAGGGCGACACGGTCGAATGGGTCAACAGCGCGCAGTCGCTCCATTCGGTGACCACCAACAAGGAAGTGGCGCAGGATCCCAAGGACGTTTCGCTGCCTGCGGGAGCCAAGCCGTTCGATTCGGGTTTTATGCCGCCGGGTCAGAAATGGAGCTACACGTTCACGGTTCCGGGCACGTACAAGTACCTGTGCCTGCCGCACGAGAAGGACAAGATGACGGGCATCGTGGTGGTCAAATAGCCGACGCGAGGTCGGTCCTCGAGGCGTTGCTGGGAGGGGCGGCTTAGGCTATTGTGCCCAGCCGAAAAGGAGTCGATCGTGATCGTGTCGAGTAAGATCGTGCGCGCGGAGGTCTCGCGCCGGCGCGCAAAAGGAATCCGGTCGCGGCTTTGCGTAAGCGTGGCGTCGATCGCGGCATTCATGGTCGTGGGAGCGAGCGCGGCGTGGTCGTTTCCGTGGAGTATCGATATGTTCCGCGGCCCGGCGGTGCAGCCGCAGGAGGTTTCGCCGCGGGTGATGCCGGAGGGCACGTTGCCCACCAACACGGGCTCGCCGCCGCAGGATCTTGAACAGGCGACCATCAAGGCGCACAACCCGCTGAAACCGACCCCGGAGAACCTCGCGCACGGCAAGGAACTGTTCATCAATACCTGCTCGCCCTGTCACGGCGAGGGCGGTCATGGCGACGGCCCGGTGGCGCATCTGCTGCACGCGCATGGTTTCGATCCGAAAAACCTCGTGACCGGCGTCAGCAAGAACCTTCCCGACGGTTACATTTACGGCTACATCCGCGATGGCGGCATTCACATGCCCTCGTACGCGGATGCGATGAATTCCGATGAGCGGTGGGACGTCGTGATGTACGTGCGGCAGCTTCAGGCGCAGGCGCCAGGCGAGAAGAAAACTGCTGAGAAGTAGTTCCTTCGACTTAAGAACGAAAGCAAGAGCGGAAAGTGCCATGTGCGCGGGCGCGAGGCGCCGGCCACCCGTGTCGTCAGCGGCGCCGGCGCGCGAAGCTTGCGGCTCACGCTCGACTGATCGTCCGCTTCACCCCTTCGATCCTCGCAGCGCGCCCGCAGGCCATGCTAAACGGGCTCTGGAGGATCCGCCATGCAGCTCGAAACGCTCGCCCACGGCTATGGTCTTATCGAGGGCCCGCGCGTTGACGAACGCGGCCGGCTCTACTTCAGCGACGTCATCAATGGCGGCGTATTCCGGCGAAGTCCGGACGGGAGCGTCGAAACGCTCATCCCGCGCCGGCGCGGCGTCGGAGGAATTGCGCTTAACGCCAGCAGCGGAATCGTCTGCGGCGGCCGCGGCCTGATTCGATGGGATGAAGCCACCCGTCAGAGCCACGATATTTTCGTCGAATTCGAAGGCCGGCCCACGCGCGGGCTGAACGATCTCACCGTGGACGCGCAGGGAAGCGTGTTCGTCGGCTCGCTCGAGTTCGATGCGCTCAGCAACGATAAGCCAATCCCGGGCAACCTGTTCCGCGTTGATCCGCCTGACAAGGTCACGCGGCTATGGGAAGGTATCGAGGTTACGAACGGGATGGGCTTCAGTCCGGACGGACGCCTGCTGTATCATTGCGATTCGACCACCAGGGCCGTGTGGGTTTACGATGTCACGAGCGACCGCGGCGTGAAGGACCGCCGGGTGTTCGGCAAAGTGCCCGAAGGATGGCCGGACGGGATGGCGGTGGATGTCGAAGGCGGAGTGTGGGTTGCGGTTGTGCGTTACGGCGAGGTCGTACGCTTCAAACCGGACGGCACGCTCGACCGGCGCCGCAAGGTGCCGTCGACAATGGTCACGAGCCTGTGCTTCGGCGGCGCGGACATGATGGACCTGTACATCGTGACGGCCGACAACACGCAAGAGGCCGGCCGCAAGGGAACGATATTCCGCACGCGGGTCGAGGTTCCGGGAGTTCAAGTGCCGCAGGCGCGCTTTTAGCCGGGGCGGCGAAAACATGCTCGAGGGAATGGAACACGCAACAAGGAGGACCTGATGGCTTTACAAGTCGGACAGCAGGCGCCCGATTTCGCGCTCAAGTCAAACAAGATGAAGGACGTGAAGCTCTCCGAATTGCGCGGCAGCAAAGTGCTGCTGCTGTTCGTGCCGCTCGCGTTCACCGGCACCTGAACCAAGGAATTCTGCAGCGTGCGTGACACGCTCAATGAATTCGAGCAGCTCGGATGCAAGGTGTTCGGAATCTCGACTGACAGCCCCTTTGCGCTCGACTCGTGGGCGCGCGAGCAGAGCTACCAGTTCCCGCTGCTCAGCGATTACAACAAGGAAGTGGCGCCGGCCTACGACTCGCTCTACCCCGAACTGTTGGGGTTCAAGGGCGTGTGCAAGCGCTCGGCCTTCGTGATCGACGGCAAAGGCGTCGTCCGCTATCGCGAAGTGCTCGAGGATGCGCGCCAGGTGCCGGACCTCGAAGCGATCAAGAAATGCCTGAAGGAAATCTCCTGACCCATCCGGCCCGGCCCGAGCGGATCGCCGATTCGTTTCGGCCCGGCCGATAAGCTCCGGATGACGATTAACCGATGCCCAACACGCTCGACGGGATGGTCGCGGTCGATCTGACGCAAAACGTCGCCGGCCCGTACTGCACTCAGCTTCTCGGTGATTTCGGCGCCACCATAATCAAGATCGAACGTCCGGGAACCGGCGACGATTCGCGCGGCTACGCGCCCGCCTGGCAGGGCGGGGCGGCCGAGCGAGGAGATTCGACCGCGTTTCTCGCTTACAACCGCAACAAAAAGAGCGTATGCGTCGATCTCGATCATCGCGCGGGTCTGGAGATTGTGCGCCGCCTCGCCGGCAAGGCCGACATATTCGTGCATTCGCTGAAGCCCGGCAGCGCCGAAGCACGCGGGCTCGGCTACGCCGACCTGAAGGCGGAAAACCCCAGGCTGATTTATGCGGCGATCAGCGGCTTCGGCGAGACCGGTCCGATGCGAACTTTGCCCGGCTACGATCCTCTGGGTCAGGCGCATTCGGGCGTAATCAGCGTGACCGGTCATCCCGGCTCGCCGCCGGCGCGTGTGGTCGTGCCTATCATCGACATGGGCTCGGGCCTGTGGCTTTTCTCCGGGATACTCGCCGCTGTGATCGAGCGCGGGAAGACCGGCAAGGGTGCGAGGGTCGGCGTGAGCCTGCTCGAAACCGGAGTGGCATGGACCACGCTGCACATGAGCAACTACCTCGCGACCGGTGAAGTGCCGGAACGCACCGGGTCGGCCTCGCCGGCGGCGGCACCGTACGAGGCATTCGCGACCGCCGACGGCTGGATCATGATTGCGGCGGGCAACGACCGCCTCTTCGGCAAACTCTGCGAGCTTCTGGGAATCCCGCAGATCGCGCTTGACGATCGCTTCAGGACCAATGCCGCGCGTGTGCCCAGGCGCGAGGAACTGCACGCGCTTATCGAGGAGCGCACGCGGTTGCGGCCGACCGAGGAGTGGGTGGCCGCTTTGCGCGAGGTCGGCGTCCCCTGCAGCCCGATCAACCGCCTCGATCGCGTGCACGACGATCCGCAGGTCAAGGCCACGGGGATGATCAAGCGGATTGACGACTTTCGCGTGCCCGGCTTCGAGATCGTCGACGTCGCGGTGAACGTCAACGGCGCCAAGGCGGCGCTGCGATCGATGCCGCCGCGGCTGGGCGAACATACCGACGAGGTCCTGCGCGCGGCGGGTTACACGGACGGCGAGCTCGCCGCGCTGCGCGCGGCCAGAACGATCGCCTGACCAGCTTGCGCACCGCTCACAGGCGTCGCGCGGCGGGGTGCAGGCGGATACGCGCGTCAACCACGATCGCGCCCTTGCCCGGTGCCAGGACTTTTACCGGGTTCAGATCCATCTCCGACAATTCGGGTATCGCTTCGATGAGCGCGGATACGCGCCGCAGCACCGCAATCAGCGCGTCGCGATCGCCCGGAGCCGCTCCGCGATAGCCATCCAGCAATCGAGACGTTCTGAGCGTCGAAAGCATCTCCCTCGCGTCGACATCCGTGACGGGGCTCAGCCGGAACGCGACATCGCGCGTCAGCTCGACCATCACGCCGCCGAGGCCGCAAACCACCAGCGGACCGAAGGTAGGATCGCTGGTGACGCCGACCAGCGCCTCGATTCCGCCCGGCACTTCGCGCTGCAGCAGCACGCCTTCCAGTTCAATCCCTGCGCTGCGCGCGCGATGCGCCAGGGTGGCGGCCGCCTCTTGCACGGCGCGCGGGGATTGCAGGCCCATGATTACGCCGCCGAGGTCGCTCTTGTGCGTCAGCTCGCGCGCGATCATTTTCGCGACCAGCGGATAACCGATGCGATCCGCGATTTCCGGCGCGTTCGAGACAGCCGCGCGCTCGGCCTGTGCGACTTCGATACCCGCGGCGCGCAGGATGGTCGCGATATCTTCGGGCGCGAGCCAGACCGCGCCTTGCGTGTTCGCAAGCGCGCGATCCACCACCGCGCGCACCGCACTCATCGCGAACGGGCTCAGCTCCAAAGCGGTGCCGCGCGGCCGCTCGCGCCATCGGGCGTAGCGATGGGCCGCCGCAAGTACCATCGCCGCGTTTTCCGGAAATGCGTACGCCGGCAGTTTGCCCCGCAGACCCGCGTCAATCACCGGCGTCGGCCATTGCGAAGTCAGGAATACGGTCAGTACGGGCTTGTGTTGCGGCACCCGGGCGGCGCCGCGGCCGATCGCGTCGGCGACGGCGCTGCGCGGCCCTTCGATCGCCGGAACATACACCACCACCAGCGAATCGACGTTCGGGTCATTGCCGACTGCGGCGGTCGCCCGCTCGTACTCGGCGGGGCCCGCGGTCGCGGTAAGATCGACGGGGTTGGCGAAAGCGGCTCGTGGCGGGAGGAATTCTCGCAAGGTCTCGGCCGTCGAGCCGGCCGGCTCGGGAAGGAGCAGGCCGTGCGCGTCGCATGCGTCGGCGAGCAGGATGCCGGGCCCGCCGGCGTTGGTGACCACGCCTACGCGCGGACCAGCGGGAACCGGCTGCGTCGACAGCATCGCGACCGCATCGAACATCTCCATCAGGGTGTTGGTGCGGATTACGCCCGCCTGCTCGAACAGCGCTTCCACCGCGACGTCGAGATTGGCCAGCGCGGCGCTGTGACTCGAAGCGGCGCGGCGGCCGGCGGTCGAGCGCCCGGACTTGACCGCCACGATCGGGCGGCGCCGCGCCAGCTCAGGAGCGAGGCGCGCGAACTTGCGCGGGTTGCCGACGCTTTCGAGGTACAGGGCGACGACAGCGGTGCGCGGGTCATCGAGCCAGTAGGCGAGCAGGTCGTTGTTGGAGACATCCGAGCGGTTTCCGGCTGACACGAAGGTCGAGAGTCCCATGCCCCGGCTGTTCATGTAATCGAGAATCGCAATTCCCAACGCGCCGCTTTGCGAATACATGCCGATGTTGCCCGGGAGCGGCGCGGGCGGCGCGAAGGTTGCATTGAGGCGCACCGCCGGGTCGGTATTGAGCACGCCCATGCAATTCGGCCCGACCATACGCATTCCCGACGCGCGGACGGTCTCGAACAGCCGCTGCTCTTCGGCGCGGCCGGCATCCGAGGCCTCTGCGAAGCCCGACGTGATTACGACCACGCCATGCACGCGTGCGCGGGCGCAATCCTCGATCGCGCGATGGACCTCTGCGGCCGGGACCGCGATCAGTGCGAGGTCAACCGGCGCGCCGATCGCCGCGACGCTGGCGTAACAGCGCAGGCCCATCACCTGCTCGGCCGCCGGATTCACCGGATAGATCGGACCGTTAAGGTCGGCACGCTTAAGATTGGCAACGAGCGCGCCGCCGATTTTATGCGGCGAGCGCGACGCGCCGATCACCGCCACCGCGCGCGGATTGAGCAGCTTGCGAATGCTTTCGGCGGAAGCGTTCCAGTTGCGCATCTCGCTGGCCTCGCGCGAGGTCTCGGTCTCGCCGGTCGGGAAGCTCAGATGGACAATGCCGGCGTCGGTCGAGCGTTTGACGCGGAAGCCGCTTTTGGCGAAGACCTCGAGCATCCGGTTGTTGTCTCCAAGCACGTCGGCCTGAAACTCCGTGATCCCCGCCGCGCGCGCGACACGGCCCAGATGCTCGAGCAGTATTGAACCGATGCCTCGGCCCTGATGCTCGTCGAGCACCGCGAAGGCAACCTCGGCGCGCCCCGGCCCGCTGGTGACATAGCGGCCCACGCCGATAAACCGTTCAGTACCGTCTTCGCGCAGGGTCGCGACCAGCGCGACGTGATTAATGAAATCGACCTCGGTGAAACGCATCAGGTCCTGGTCGGTCAGCGAATGCTTGAGGCCGAAGAAGCGATGGTAGATCGAATCCTGGCTCAGGTGCCGGAAATGATCGAGCAGGCGAGCCTTGTCGTCGGCGCGGATCGCGCGGATATGAATCGAGCCGCCGTCGCGCAGCACCTCGTGCGCCGCGTAGTTGCGCGCTTCGGCCGCAATCTCGTCCGGGTTTCGGGACATTGCGCAATACTCAGCCCGCCATGGCCGCGAGCGCCGAGCGCACGTTCTCCGGAAGAGCCGAGGCGCGGAGCTGCACCCATCCCTCCATCAGACGCCGAGCCGTGCGATACACAGTCGCACTTTCCGCGAGCCATCCATTGCGGTCGTGCTTCACGCGGGCGCCGATCACGGTAATGCCCGAGGGCTGAGCGATGCGCACCGGATCGTCGCCGCGCGCCGCGCGCCGCGCAAGCCGGTGTGCGACAGTGCCCTCGATTCGTGAGGCCACCGCCAGGCACATCGCACCGGTCAGCGGCACGGCGCGATGCGGCTGGCCGATCGAGATCATGCGCACCGCGAGATCGGCGTCATCGGCCGCGACGCTCTCACCGGAGAGGGTTCGCGCGTCGCGCGCCGGCGCCACGATGGCGACCTTCGGGATGCTCGGTATGCGGGCCGCGGTCGCCATATCGCCTGCAATACCCATCCGCAGGCTCGCGGATATCCGGATTGCTTCGAGGCGCTGGAGCAGCCGACTATTCGCCTCGAGTTCCTCTGGCGTCTCGGATCCGCTGGCGCCCACTGCGGACGCTTCGACGAAGACGCACGGATTCGCCGCATCCACCATCGAAACTTCGATTCCACGGAGGTCCGCGGCATCGAACGCGTCGCTCGCTCTGCCGGTGGGCAGCAGTTTTCCCGTGCCCGCGCCGCCCGGATCGAGAAATTCAAGACGCACGGCCGACCCGGTTCCGGCGACGCCCGGCAGCCGAAAATCTCCGTCCACCGCTGCGCAGCCTTCATCGAGGCGGAAGTACGCCACTATCAGTTTGCGGGTGTTGGTGTTGTGGATGCGCACGGTCGCGTCGCCGTCCGGAACGCCGGGGCGCACGAGCCCCTCGTCGATGGCAAATGGCCCCACGGCGGAGGACATGTTGCCGCAGTTCCCGCTGTAATCGACCGTCGCCTCGCGCACCGACACCTGAGCAAAGGTGTAATCAAGATCCGCGTCGGGGCGGGTTGGCGGCCCGATCACGCAGACCTTGGAGAGTGACGAAATGCCTCCGCCCATTCCGTCGAGCTGCCGTCCGTTGGGGTCGGGGCTGCCGAGCGCGGCGAGAAAAATCGGCGTCCACAGCTCGCGTCCGCGGGGAAGATCGCTCGCGCGCAGCATCAGCGCCTTGCTGGTGCCGCCGCGCATGAACACGGCACGCAATCTGAATTGCTTCATCGACTTCGCGACGGCGGCGGCTCCTATGTCGCGCCGCGTGCCGCGGCACTGGCGCTGCGGCCGGCTATGCGGCCGAACACCGCGCCCGACATCAGTCCCGATCCGCCCGGGTAGTTGTTGTGGAACAGCCCCCCGACCATTTCACCGCAGGCGAAAAGCCCGGCGATCGGCTTCCAATCGGTGCCGATCACCTGTGCCTCGTCGCTGACCTTGACGCCGCCGAAAGAGAAAGTGATGCCGCCGGTCACGGGATAGGCGTGGAAGGGCGGGGTGTCCAGCTTCTGCGCCCAATTCGACTTCGGCAGCGCCAATCCCTCGGTATGCATTGCGTCCCGCACGCCGGGATTGAATGCCCCGTGTCCCGCCGCCGCGTTGTATTCGTCGAGCGTGCGCAGCGCAGCCGCGCGGTCGATCGGCAGATGGTCAACCAGGTCGTGTAGCGTCTTCGCAACGATTGGCCGTCCGGTCGAGTAGCGCGGCTCGAGCAGGCCGACGGTCTTGCTGTCGAAGATCTGCCACGCGATTGCGCCCGGCTGGTTGAGGATCGCGCCGCCGAATTTGGCGTAGGTGTAGAGATTCTGATCTTCGCCCTCGTCGACGAAGCGCAGGCCCATGCGGTTGAGCATCACGCCATACACGTAGGACAGGCGATTGGTTTTGTCGGTGAGTTCGCGGTCGCCGTATGGCGGCGCGCCGGCATCGATCGGCGTCGCGTGGCATCCGCTCCACTGGCCCCACGGCATCGCGCCGATTTCCATCGCCATGCGCAGGCCGTCTCCCTGGTTGTGACGCGTGCCGCGTACGCGCGCATGGTCCCAGGGACGGCCGAGATACTGGGCGCGCCACGCCATGTTGGCCTCGAAACCGCCGCATCCGAGCACAACCGCGCCCGCATTTATTTCGCGCATCCCCTCGTGATCGCGGACCGCGACGCCGCGGATGCGGCCGCGGCGGTCCTGCAATAATGCGTGGGCCGGAGAGCTATAGCGGATCTCCACGCCGGCGCGGCGTGCGATGTTGAACCACATGCGCGAGAGCCCCACCCCCTCGTGCGCCGCGCGAACGATCGCGCCGCTCGGCCATTTGATTACGCTGCCGACCCGCACTGCGCTGAGCGACAGGGCGAGCTCGAAACCGACACCCAGGTCGGCCATCCAGCACACGGTTTCGTACGAGTTCCGAATGAGGATTTGCGAAAGGTCCTCGTCCGTGCGGCTATCGGTCACACGCAGGAGATCGTCGCGGAAAGCCTCCGCTGGATAGGGTTCCACGCCTTCCATGAAGCCCGCGACCTCGCGCGCCTTGGGTACCAGCCGAAGCAGGTCGTCAGTGCGATTGAAGGCGAAGCGGAAGAGGCCGCCGCTGAAATGCGTATTGCCGCCGCGCTCAGGCTCGGGCGCTTTCTCCAGCACCAACACGCGTGCGGCACCTGCCGCGTGCGCCGAGACGCTGGCCGCCAGCGCTGCATTACCGGCGCCGATAACGATTACATCGTAGTCGTTCATGACGGTCTTTATTGCTGGTACGATCATGGCACAAAGAAACGCGGTCGCGAAAACCCGCCGCGCGGTCGCGCGAAATAGGCCAGCCGTGGAGCGCCCGCGATGAATATAATGCGGACGGAGGGTATGCGGATGATTTGGCTCAGCGATGCGGACCGCACGGCGCCCGCCGGAGAGCGCCTCGAGCAGCTATGGCAACGTCCCGGGATCCTGATGATCCCTGGCGCGCACAACGGTCTCGCGGCGATACTCGCGCGCCAGGTGGGTTTCGAGGTGCTCTATCTTTCGGGCGCGGCGCTCAGCGCGAGCATGGGACTGCCCGATCTCGGCATCATGACCGCGGAGGAATTGGCGATGGCCACGCGCAGCATCTGCCGCGCCGCCGGCCTGCCGCTCATCGTCGATGCGGACACCGGATACGGCGGAGTGCTTAACGTGATGCGCGCGGTGCGCGAGCTCGAAGACGCTGGCGCGGCCGCGATCCAGATTGAAGACCAGCTCCTGCCCAAGAAATGCGGCCATCTCAACGACAAGCTGCTCGCGCCGGCGCAGGAGGCCGCCGCGCGAATCGCGGCCGCGCGGCGCGCGCGCCGGAGCTTGCGTATAATTGCGCGCACCGATGCGGCCGCCGCCGAAGGTATCGAGGGGGCGCTCGCGCGGGCGCGCCTGTACCTGGAAGCCGGTGCGGACGCGATCTTTCCCGAGGCGCTGACCGAGGCCGCGATGTTCCGCCGCTTCGCAAGTGAGATTCGCGCGCCGCTGCTCGCGAACATGACCGAGTTCGGCCGCACTCCATATTTTACTGCGCGCGAGTTCGAAGAGTTCGGTTTCAAGATGGTTATCTGGCCTGTGTCGTCCCTGCGCGCCGCGGCGAAATCGATCGGCGAGCTATATGCGGAACTCAAGACCAGGGGCAGCGCCGAAGGCATCCTGGATCGGATGCAGACGCGGGCCGAGCTATACGCGGCGATCGGGTATGGCGAGTACGAAAGTCTCGATTCTTCGATCGCGGCGAGTGTCCTTCCGCCGGATCGCGGCGCTCGCGGATAGTTAACCACCGTCGCGCGTCGAGGTCCGCCCGCTATACTGCAGCAGATGGCGAAAGGAGTGGGCCCGGATGGCATCGTCGTATGATGTGGTCGTGATCGGCGCGGGCAATGCCGCGCTTTGCGCGGCGCTGGCCGCGTGCGAGGCCGGCGTCAGCGTGCTCGTGCTCGAATGCGCACCCGAGGCGGAACGCGGAGGCAACACCCGCTTCACAGCGGGCGCGATGCGCGTCGCGTACGGCGGCGTGGAAGATCTCGCGCGGCTGATGCCCGATCTGAGCGAAGAGGACAAGGCTCGCACCGATTTCGGCTCGTATACCGAGGATCAATTTTTCGACGATCTTGCTCGCGTCACCCAGTATCGGACGACGCCGGAACTGGCCGAGCTGCTGGTGCGGCGCAGCTTCGAAACCATGATGTGGATGCGCACCAAGGGGGTGCGCTTCCAGCCGATTTACGGAAGGCAGGCGTTCAATGTCGGAGGCCGCTTCAAGTTCTGGGGCGGGCTCACGGTGGAGGCGTGGGGCGGCGGCCCGGGACTCATCGACGCATTGAACGCGGGCGCGGCGCGCCAGGGTATCGAAACCTGGTACAGAAGCCGGGCGGTGCAGCTCGTGCGCGACGATCGCGGCGTTAGCGGAGTCATCGTCCGGCGCGAAGGAGCGACGCAGACTGTTGCGGCGCGGGCGGTGGTGCTTGCCGCCGGCGGCTTCGAGGCCAATGCGGAATGGCGCACGCGCTATCTGGGTCCGGGATGGGACCTCGCCAAGGTGCGCGGCACGCGCTTCAACACCGGTGACGGGATTCGGATGGCGCTCGAGATCGGAGCGATGCCTTACGGCAACTGGTCGGGCTGTCATGCCGTGGGATGGGATCGCAACGCGCCCGAGTTCGGCGACCTCAGCGTGGGCGACGCCTTCCAGAAGCATAGCTACCCGTTCGGCGTGATGGTCAACGCTCGCGGCCGGCGGTTCCTGGACGAGGGCGCGGATTTCCGCAACTACACGTACGCAAAATACGGCCGCGTGATCCTCGAGCAGCCGGGCCAGTTCGCATGGCAGGTTTTCGATCGCAAGGTGAGCCACCTTCTGCGCGACGAATACCGCATAAAGCGCGTGACCAAGGTCAGTGCCGACACGCTCGAGGCGCTCGCCGCCAAGCTCGAAGACGTGGACCATGCGGCGTTCCTCGACGAGATGCGTGCGTACAACCAAGCGGTCGAGCAAAGGGTCGCGTTCAACCCGAATATCAAGGATGGGCGGCGCACCCGCGGGCTGCCGATCGACAAGACCAACTGGGCCAACACCATCGATACGCCGCCGTTCGAGGCCTATGCGGTGACCTGCGGTGTGACCTTTACGTTTGGCGGGCTGCGCGTCGATCAGCAGGCGCGCGTGATCGATGTGGACGGCGAGCCGATCGGCGGCCTGAGCGCGGCGGGCGAACTCGTCGGCGGGCTCTTTTACTTCAATTATCCGGGCGGCACAGGGCTGATGTCGGGCGCGGTATTCGGACGAATTGCGGGGGCTACTGCCGCGCGGGCCGCGCTCGCGCGCAGGTGAAGCGGGCGCTTATTCGCGACCCTTCAACAGCCGCGACACGATATCTTTGTACTCGCGCGCCATCGGCGAGCGATAGAAGCGCTGGCGCGTGAAGTACGGATCGCCCGCGTAGAACCATTCGTACTGAAGCTGACGGCTGCCGAATTGCTCGCCGATCATGTCCCACGCGAGCTTGAACAGCCGCACGCGATCGCGCGCCGCGGTATCTTTGCCGCGTAGGTACTTTTCGAGATAGGCGGCGATCTCGGGATTGGCGAAATCCTTCTCGCTCGGGGTCATGATGAGTCCGCTGCCGCTCAGCTCGCGGATAACCTGGATCGCGCGCACCTGGCATTGCGGGATCAGCACCCACAAATTGGCCGCGACCGAGCGATGCGCGAGTTTTGCGCGCCTTGCCGCCGCGACCTCCTCGGCCGCCGCCCGCACCAGGCCGCCGACCAGTTCGACGTTTGCGATCAGCTCGCCCAATTGCGCCTGCACGTGAACCGCGTCGGTGCGCCCGATCGTCTCCGCGATCTGACAGGCGAGCCCCGCCAGCAGCTTCAGCTTGGCCAGGCCGCGGATGCAGGCCTGGAGCTGGGCGTATCCGGGCCGGCGCACCAGGATGCTGTTGAAGATCGCGATATCGCGGTAGATGAACATCCGCTCCCACGGCACGGTTACGTCGTCGAACACCGCGAGCGCATCCTCTTCGTCGTAGCGCGACGTCAAAGGACGATCGAAATCGCCGCGTCCGCAGTCGTACGGCTCACGACAGACGAATTTGAGTCCCGGCGTGTTGCATGGAAGGGCGAAGCAGAGCGTGTAATCCTCTTCGCCTTCGCGCCGCGGGTAGAACGGGCCCACCCACAGCTCATTGGCGAACGGCGCCAGCGTCGAGAGCATCTTGGCTCCGCGCACCACCACGCCCGCGTCGGTTTCACGCACCGTCCGCAGCGCCAGGTAGGGGTCCGACTGCTCAGCGGGTCCGCGCGAGCGATCGACCTGCGGATCGACCAGCGTATGGGTGAGACACCAGTCCCGCTCGCGGCACTCCTCGTAATAGCGGCGCATGTTTTCCGCAAAGCGCGGATCGCGCACGCCCAGGTCGGCGACGCCGCTGGCCAGGTCAGCGATGAGGGCGTTGCAGAAATCCGGCATCCGGCCCATCAGGCCATAGGTGAAGTCGGCGCGCGTTTGCTCCGCGCGAATACGAAACTGCACCTGTTCGACCGTTTCGGCCATCAGAAAGCTAGCCGCTACCCGGTCGCCGCTCGTGGGCGAGCGAAAGGTCAGTTCCTCCGGATGCGCGTGCTGCAGGTCGTAGAGCGAGGCGAGCGTCGCGACAATGCCGCTAAACGGCGCATACGCGGTCACATCGGCCACGCGCTCGCCGGCGACGTATACCGTTCGGCCGTCGCGAAGACTTTCGACGAACTCGCTGCCGTCGCGAATGCCCATCGCCGCGCCGGACGGTTCGGTTGGGCTAGTTGGGCTTGCCGGCGCGGGCGAGCATCGGTTCGAACGCCTCGCGCATGCTCGGTGCGTCAGGCGCAAACTCGAGCTTGTCCAGGCCGAAGTACGGGTTGCTCATGCTCGCGATCTCCTCGGGCGAGTTGTCCGCGTAAACTTCGAGCTGATTGCCGTCGGGATCGAGAAAATAGATGCTCCGGGTGACGCCATGATTCACGGTGAAGCTGATCGGCACATTATGTTCCTTCAGCTCGCGATAGGCGTCGCGCAGATCCTCCAAACTCCTCAGGCGGAAGGCGAAATGGGCGAGCCCGACGTCGTGCGCGCCGGGTTGGCCGGCGTGCTCTCCGACCTCGGCCAGAGCGATCTCATGGTGGTCGCGCCGGTTGCTCGCCAGGAACAGCATCTTTACCTCGGGCAACTCCTTCATCACCTCGAGACCCAGCAGCTGGGTATAAAACGGACGCGAGCGCTCCAGGCTGCGTACCTTGAGCACGATGTGTCCGATGCGGTCGGGTCGGATCATTGTCGTCCCCTCATTGCCGTTGCTGCAGTTAAGCCACTCGCTTCAGAGTCGCGACATTCACGCTTCGTCCGTACCTTAGCAGAGCCGTTCGCCCCAGGCATAGCGCGGATGTCGGGCAGGGCGACTATCCCCACACCTCGCGCGCGACGTCGACGCACAGGCGGATTTTCGCCGCCTCGTCCTCGACCGTCACTCGATTTCCCGGCGCCGTGCTGGCAAAACCGCATTGCGGGCTGATCGCCAATTGGTCGAGATCGATGTACTTCGAAGCCTCATCGATGCGCATCTTGAGCTGCTCTTTCGGCTCGAGTTCCGGGAACTTGGAGCTGACCAGCCCGAGTACCACGGTCTTGTTTTTGGGTACCAGGCGCAGCGGTTCGAAGCTTCCGGCCCGCGGCGTGTCGTACTCCAGGAAATATGAATCGACGTTGATCCGGTTGAACAGCGTGTCCGCCACCAGGTCGTAGCCGCCCTCCGCGCTCCAATGGCTCTGGTTGTTGCCGCGGCAGATATGCATCGCGAGATGCAGGCCGGGCGGACGCCCGGCAAAGGAGGCGTTCATGATTTCCGGATAGGTCTCGAGCAGGAGCCGACGCCCGTCGTCGCCGCGAGCTGCCAGATATTTCCAGCTTGAAGTATCGCTGAGCGAGGCGAGCGTCGTTTCATCGATCTGCACGTAGGCGCATCCGGCCTGATGCAGCGCGGTCAGCTCTTTGCGGAACGCATCGACGATGTCCTCCCAGAAGAGGTCGAGGTCGGGATAGGCTTCGCGGCTGATGTGCTCGCGTCCGGAGCGCAGGTGCAGAATCGTCGGTGACGGAATCGTGATCTTGGGCACGCGCGAGGTTAGTGAGCGCACAAAAGCGAAATCGCCGGCGTGAATCGGCGCAGTCCAGCGCAGGCGCGAAGTGACCGTAGGTATGATCAGCGGCAGACGATGACCCTGGCGATCGACAAACGACCATTCCTGACCCGACGTGTCGTAGACCGCGGATATCTCGCCCAGTCCGGCATAGAAGGCGGTGTAGAAAACCGCTCTCCGATACTCGCCGTCGGTGATCGATTGCAGCCCGAGGCTTTCCTGGAACCGCACCACCTCGGCAATCGCCTCATCCTCGATAGCGCGAAGCTCCTCGGCTGAGATCCTGCCGGTCTCACGATCGGCGCGCGCGCCCAGCAGACGGGGCGGGCGCAGAAAGCTGCCGACGTGGTCGGCGCGAAACGGCGGATTATGCGGCGCTGATGGCATGGTCATCTCCGGCTTGCGTCCATGATTGCGGCACGCCGATGATCGGCTATCCGCCGTCATCCTAAGTTCGAATCGCGGCGATTGGAAACTCCGCCTGCCGGTTTCAAGAGACGATATTTCCCAACCCGCTTGCCAGGCACGCCTGAACAATGAACTCTAAGTAATCAACCGCGCTTGCCGAGCCCATACTGGTGTCCGAGACCGAATTCCAAACCGCCGCTCAGGAAGAAACGCTCGATCGTGAATCGTCCCTATGGCGTCCGCGATGGCTTAACCGAAACCTGGTATGCCTGTTCGCCGGGCGCGCACTGCGCAGCGCCACGCAGGCCTACCTCGTGATCGTCGCGCCGCTCTACCTGGCCGAGCTCGGCTATGACGCGACGCATATCGGCGTGATGTTCGCGATCGTCGCGGTGGCAAGCGCGGTGATGGCGGCGTTCACCGGCGTCATGTCCGACCGCTTCGGCCGCAAGGCGATGCTGATCGCGATCTCGCTGCTGACGGCGGTGGGCGGTGCCGTGTTCGCATACGCGACGGGCTTTGTCGCGCTCACCGCGGCCGCAGCGGCGGGAACCATCGGCCGCGGCGGCGGGGCGGGCAGCGCCGGCGCATTCGGTCCCTACTATCCGGCCGAGCAGCCGCTGATTGCCGAGCAGGTTTCCGACCTGCAGCGCACGACCGTCTTCGGAGCGTTGTCCTTCGTGGCTGTGCTGGGCGGCGCCGTGGGGTCGCTGCTCGCGTGGGCGCCGCGGCTCATGCAGGTCGGGTTGGGCCTGCCGATTGTCGACGGCTATCGCGCGCTCTTCATCCTTACCGCGGTACTCGGAGTTGCAATGGTGGTGGTGGTGCTGCCGGTGCGCGAGGTTCATCATACGGCGCCGCCGGTCCTGCGCGCGAGGCGCGACCCGTCTGTGCGCCGCCGCGGCCGAATGAAAACCGGAGAATTGCGGCTCGGTCTTTCGCGAGAATCATGGCGGCTGGTATGGCGCTTCATGGTCACGGCGCTCACCAACGGGCTGTCGATCGGCATGCTGGGACCGCTGCTCGTGTACTGGTTTTATCGGCGCTACGGCGTCGACGCCGCCGAGATTGGCAAGCTGTATTTTGCGCTCAACCTGTTGGCCGCCGCGCCTTATCTCCTGGCGGGACGGATGGCCTCGCGTTTCGGATCGGTCAACGCGGTAGTCGTCTGCCGGGCGGTGGCTGCCGTTTTGCTCGGCGTGATGGTCGTGATGCCGCGGTTCTGGCTGGCGGGGCTCTTTTACGGCCTGCGGATGATCTTCAACACGCTGTCGATTCCGGTGCGGCAGTCTTTCCTGATGGGCGTAATCCCGGGGCGTGAACGTTCCAGTGCGGCCGGCATGACCAGCGCTCCCGCGCAAGCCGGCTCGTCCATCAGCCCGTACATCGCCGGCTATCTGATGCAACACGCCGCGTTGGAATTGCCCCTAGAGATTGCCGCCGCGCTGCAGGCCGTCAATGCAGTGCTCTATTATTTCTTCTTCCGCGCGGTGCGGCCGCCCGAAGAGATCAGCGCCGACACGGGCGAGCGGCTATGAACCGCTCCACCGGTGCCGGCGCTGTTATGAACCGCCTGGTGAGACTCGCGATCGCCGGAAAAGCCGACGACCCTGGATGGTTGAGTTATGCGGCCAGACGCGGCGGCTGAGCCTCGGTGGTCGCCCCGGCCGAATTCGCCTCGACTGCGGAGGCCTCGCGCTTCACGAAACGTCCGGGCTCGAGCAGATAGCCGAGCACTGAGCCGATCATCGTCATGATCACGATGCCGAGCAGAAGCACTGGTACTGAGTTGATCATTTTAGTCGCCTCCCTGTTGTCTATCCCCGCAATCGGCGCATCGGTGACTGCGCCGCGCCTCTACGCCGCGTCCCGTTCCGCCTTGTGCGGCGCTATCGAGATCGAACCCGTGGTTCGCTTTCTCGCCTTCATCGGACGGCATGCGATCGCGCACACCGTTGGCAGTCCGAAGATGCCCATCGGGTCGGCCTGCCGTGGATTGACCGTCGATCCGAACAGCACTACGGCCGCTCCGAACAGAATCAAACCCAAAGTAGCCATCTGAACTAATGTTCCGAGTTCCAAGTCCGTGTGTTCTCCGCGAATGACTGAGCACAGCATGGAGCACCGATCGTGCCATCGCGGACGGAAATGAAGGCAGGAAAAAAAGACTTGAATTACCGGCCAAATTCGGCGCGGCGTGCACTACTGCGCATGCACCGGGATGCATGCGATTTTTGCGAAGCGCGAATCACACGCAAAACGAAAACGATCGCGCTCGATTCACGCCTGCCCGATGATTCCTTACGATCGCCGCGTTGAACCGTTACCGCCCATCGACCTCGCGCATTATCGCGCCTGCCCTCGTCCGCATCGACTGAACTCGGGCGTCTTGACCTCGTAACTTTACGTCTTACGTAATCTTCGAGACGATCGGATTCGCAGATCGCGTACATCATCGATGCGATTTCGGAGAACTCTTGACTGTTGCGAAACTGCCCGGCTGGACGCGGCCGGCGATCGCGGAGTAATGCTTGCCTGCCAGAGGCGCAGCGGCATGTTGCGCTCACAATCGGGTGCGGTCAGTGGCTGAATCCGTCGAGCGTACGGAAATCAATATAGAAGGAACCCTCGACCAGCTGCTATACGTCAACGAGCAGAGCGGCTATGCGGTCGCGGTGCTCGAACGCAGCGATGAAGTCGCGCGTCCGCGTATTACGGTCGTGGGCAACCTGGCGGGCCTCGACGTCGGAGCAGGCCTGCGTCTGCGCGGCCGTTTCGAGCGTCATCCGAAATACGGCGAACAATTCCGGGTCGAGGATTTCGAAACCATCCGTCCCGCGTCAGTCGCCGCGCTCGAGCGGTATCTGGCGAGCGAGATCAAGGGAGTGGGTACTGCGCTGGCGCGGCGCATTGCCGAGAAGTTTGGCGAGACCCTGCCGAGCGTGCTCGACGAGGCGCCCCATCGGCTGCGCGAGGTTCGTGGCCTGGGCGCTGTGGTGGCGGCGCGTATCGCCGCCGCATGGCGGGACTCGTCAGGGCTGCGCGAGCTGACCGTGTTTCTGCGCGGCAACGGAATCGCTGCCGGCCATGCGCGTCGAATCCACAAACTCTATGGCCGCGAATCGCTCGAGGTAGTACGCCGCGATCCTTACGTGCTCGCGCGCACCATCGCGGGCATCGGCTTTCGCACCGCCGATACCGTGGCCGAGAAGCTCGGCATCCCCAGGAATTCTATCGAGCGTGCGCGAGCCGCGATTGTCTATTTGCTCGAACGGATGGCCGACGAGGGGCACGTCTTCGCGCCGTTCGGCTATCTCGAGCATCAGTTTGCATCTGAACTCGAAATGGACCCGCAACTCGCCGCGCCCGCCGTCGAGGAATTGGCCGCAAGCGGCGAGTTGTCGGCCGAGGGGCTCGGCGACGACGGGAATCGCGCTATCTACCTGCGCCGTCTGTACGAGGCGGAGACCGCCGTGGCAGCGCGCATCCAGCAGCTAACGCGGGGCCGGCCGATGGGCCGGACAGTCATCGAACGCGCGATGGAGGCGGCGGCGGGGGCGGGCAGTGTCGATCTTTCGGCCGAGCAGCGCGCGGCTCTGGAGTGCGCGCTCAAAAGCAAGGTCACGGTAATCACGGGCGGGCCGGGAACCGGCAAAACCACCCTTTTGCGCTCGCTGCTGGCGGCGCTTTCGAGTGTCGGAGTCAGGGCCACGATGGCTGCGCCCACCGGGCGCGCCGCGCGCCGCCTGGCCGAGGCCTGCGGACGCGAGGCCAAGACCATCCATCGACTGCTCGAATATTCGCCCGAGTCGGGCGGCTTCGTGCGCGACGCGGCCTTTCCTTTGCGCACCTCGTGGCTGGTGATCGACGAAGCGTCAATGATGGACCTCGAGCTTGCGGCGAGCCTGCTCGCGGCGCTCCCCGCGGATTGTTCCCTGCTGCTGGTCGGGGATCGCGATCAGCTGCCCTCGGTCGGACCCGGCAGCGTGCTCAAGGACGTGATCGCGTCGGGCCTCGTGCCGGTGGTCGAGCTCAGGCGTATCTATCGGCAGGCGCGCACCAGTCTCATCGTACCCAATGCCCATCGTCTCAACCGCGGCGAGATGCCCGAAACCGCGAACGATCCGGCCGGCGATTTCTTTTTCTTCGAGCGCAGCGCGCCCGAAGATATCGTCGCGACGATAAAGCAGCTCGTGCAGCGTCGGCTCCTGGGCGACCGGTTCGAGCTGCGCGATCCGCGGGAAATCCAGGTGCTTGCGCCGATGAATCGCGGGCCGCTTGGAGCGCATGCGCTCAACCATGAATTGCAGGCACTGCTCAATCCGGCCGGGCGCGAAATTCGTGCGGGCGATCGCGCCTTGCGGGTCGGCGACCGCGTGATCCAGCTGCGCAACAATTACGACAAGCTGATTTTCAACGGCGAGATTGGCCGCGTGATAGCGGTCGACTCCGAACGCGGCCGGGTCGGAGTCGCCTTCGAAGATACCCACGCCGAGTACGATCTGGCCGAACTGGATGAACTCGCGCTGGCTTATGCGATTTCGGTCCATAAGAGCCAGGGCAGCCAGTATCCTGCGGTAGTGATTCCGCTGCATCCGAGCCATTACCTGATGCTGCGGCGCAACCTGCTCTACACCGCGATCACACGCGCTGAGCGGGTCTGTGTGCTGGTCGGTACGCGCAGTGCGCTGATGCAGGCCGTGCGCAATGTCGATGAGCGTCGCCGCTTCAGCCGTCTCGCCGATCGACTGCGGATCGACTGACCGGGCTCGTTGCCGCAGCAGGCGGGCGAGGGCGCGCGCCGCGTTGGAGGCCCAGGGCCGCCAGGGTGTCGATTATCGCGGCGGCTTCGGCGGCAATCGCGTCCGGGTCGCCGCCGCGCTCGCGGACGATTCGCGCGACTTCGGCCGCGCTCCGTTCGTACGCGTTTCTATGGCGTCGATTAATCACTTTCCACGGAATCCCCGCTAGCAGATGCGTCGCGATGGGCGTGGCGCGCAGCGTTCCGCGAGCGATCAGTACCGCGATCGCCGGATATCCGAGATAGCCCTGCCAGTAAGAGGCGTTGTCGTTCGAGCTGACCTCGCGCCCGTCCGTCGAGAGCTCGACGCTGTAGCTCTTCGAGCCGTCGGAGGAAACCACCTCCCACGCCGATCGAGCCGCATCGTCATCGAGCGCGCGCACGCGCCCGTCGCCGATCGCGCCCATCGCTTCATAAACCTTGATCGGCGGCGGAAGCTTCCAGGGTCGCATTGGCGGACTACTTTTTCTTCAGGCGCAGGCCGGGCACCAGCTTTTCCCATTCCGGGTCGGCGGCCAGCGCCGGATACCCCGAACCGATCTGGATCAGCACGCCATGCGACGAACGCGGCGAGATGAAGGCCTCGTGCGAGGTCGGCGAATGCTCCCTTTCATCCACCACGCGCACCCCTGCCGCCTTCAGCTCGGCGATGCGCTGCCGGGCGTCGGGTATCGCGAGCGTTATGTGATGGACGCCCTCGCCATGAGCGGCGATAAACTTGTGCACGAACGAATCTTCGTTGAGCGGCTCCAACAGTTCGATGATGGTGCCGCCGAAGTCGAACTCGGCGAAACGAAAGCCCGGGCGCTCGTACTCGTACATGAAGGTCGCACCGAGCGCATCTTCATAGAATTTGCGGGCCTCGGCGATGCTTTTGACCGCGATGCCGATGTGTTCGAATGTTCCGATCGGTTGCTTGCTCATCTTGAAACCCGCGCCGGCTGAAGCTTCAGGATTTAATCGCCACTTCCTCTGTTACCATGAACACGCAGTTCGCAAGGTCGACGAACTTGTGCTCGTCGGGCCGCACGATTTCCAGGTAGCGGGGCTCGGCGAACGCCTTTTTCACTTCGTCCAGGCTGTCCGCCCACAGCTCCGCGATTCCGTCGTATGGTCCGGCTTCGCCTGGCGTATCCGACAGGGCGGCGTCGATGGCGTGGCTCTGGACGTATTTGCGAAAGTGACGGATGAATTCCGGAACGCTCCGCACCAGCGGCCCATGCACGTCCTTCCAGTATCGATGAAACTCCCGCAGGTCCATCCCCGCCTTGCGCTTGACGATCACGGCGACCTTTACCATCGGGGCACCTCCATCTTCCTTGATGCCGGTTCGAGGCCTTTTTAGCACGGAAATGCGAGGCCAGGTCGAGGGCAGGCGGCGCGTCGCGCACCCCCTACAACTTGCCTCCGGTATCTGACAAATTGTTCTACAGCGACTTCCGGTAACGCCTCCTCGAATGAGAGATCTGATCGTATCCATCCTCAGCGCGGCGATCGAACGCGCGCGCGCATCCGGGCAACTCGCGACCGCGCCGAATGCCCCGATAAGCGCCGAAACGCCCAAGGATCCCGCTCACGGCGACATGGCGAGCAACGTAGCGCTCACCATCGCCAAGGGCGAAAAGAAGCCGCCGCGCGCGATCGCCGAGATCATTCGGGCCAATCTGGAACTGCCGGGCGATGTCGCGGAGGCGAATGTAGCCGGCGCCGGATTCATCAACTTCCGTATGGCGCCTGCCTTCTGGCATGGCGAATTGCGCCGCGCCGCCCGCGAAGGCGACCGCTTCTGGCGTCCGCAGATAGGCGGCGGACGCAAGGTGCAGATCGAATTTCTCTCGGCCAATCCCACCGGACCGCTGACGGTCGGACACGGCCGCAATGCCGTGCTGGGAGACACGCTCGCCCGGATGCACGAGGCGAGCGGCTTTGCCGTGACCCGCGAGTACTATTTCAACAACGGCGGGCGCCAGATGAAACTGCTGGGTGAGTCGGTGCGCGCGCGCTATCTTGAGGCGCTCGGCCGTCCCGCGAGCCTGCCCGAAGACGGTTACCAGGGCGAATACATCCGCGAGATCGCGCGCGATCTGGTCGCGCATCGTGGCGACACGTTGGCCGACGTGAGCGATGAATCCAAGGCGCTCGAGATTTTCCGGGCGGCGGCGGAAGAAGCGATATTCGCCGATATCCGGAACACCTGCCGCAGCCTGCACATCCGCTTCGATGTGTTCACCAACGAGCTCGACCTGATCCGCGGCGGCCAGGTCGATTCGGTCATCGAGGGGCTGCGCACCCGCGGCCTGATAACTGAACATGAAGGTGCGGTGTGGCTGAGGGGCGAGCCGCTGGGATTGCCGAAAGACTTGGTGCTGGTGCGGTCGGGACCGTCGCGCGAGCCAACCTATCGGACGCCCGACATTGCCTACCACATCGAAAAGCTGGGTCGCGGATTCGACCTGGTGATCGACGTCTTCGGCGCCGATCATATTGCCGAGCATCAGGGAGTCATGGCGGCGATCAGGGCGCTCGGCTACGACGTCGCGCGGATCCGCGCGATAATCTACCAGTTTGTGACCCTCACCCGGGGCGGCGAGAAGGTCAAGATGTCAACGCGCAAGGCGACCTATATCACGCTCGACGATTTAATCGACGAGGTCGGCCCTGATGTGGTGCGGTTCTTTTTTCTGTTTCGCAAGCACGACAGCCATCTCGACTTTGATCTCGACCTGGCCAAGCGCCAGGCGCCGGAAAATCCCGTGTTTTACGTGCAGTACGCGCATGCGCGACTCGCCAGTGTTTTTCGTGAGGCGGAGAAGAAGGGTATCGGTCTGCCGGCCGACCCTTCCGCCACCGATCTGGCGCCGCTCTCCGAAGAGGAACTCGCGCTGGCGCGCAAGCTGCTCTGGCTGCCCGAGATTGTGCGCGGCGCGGTTGAGGCTCTCGAGCCCCATCGTATACCCTTCTATCTGCTCGAATTGGCAGGCGATTTTCACCGCTACTACAATAAGCCGTCGAATCGTATAATCAGTGAGCAACGCGGACTGAGCATGGCGCGCCTGTTTCTGGCGCGACGGCTGATGGAGGGCGTCGCGAGCGGGCTCGAGCTTTTGGGAGTTGGCGCTCCCGATCGGATGTAGGGAGGCGGTCCGCGGGCAATGCGGTTGCCCGATTTGTTCCTGTTGGCAATTAAACAATCTTATGTGAGCAGAACGCATGCGCTTTGAAATCGGACCGGGCGGCGGATTCGTGATTTTGGTCGGCTTGCTCGGACTCTCGGCGGCGGTCTTTTTTCTTGGAATGATTTCCGGGCGCGAGATGGCCGAGACTGAGCAGAGTCAGACCCAGCTCGCCAGCGTCTATCCGATGCCGGCGGGAGCGCCTTCCGCGGCCGCGCCGCAGCCTGTTCCTGCCGTTCCTGCACAAGCTTCGATGCCTTCTGCGGCCGGACCGGCACCGGCAGCTCCCAAACCGCCGCCGCAAACGGCGGCCGTTTCGCAGCCGGCGAATCCTGCGCAGCCGCCGCGACAGGTCGCATCGGTTCAGCGCAAGCCGACAGCTCGGCCGGCGCTCGCAAGCGCGTCGCGGCCGCATCTCGCGCCATCGGCCGAGGGTGAATCCAGCGCCGACACGTCAGAATCCGACGAGGCGGGCAGCGGTGAAGAAACGCCAGCGACCAGACCGCCGCCCGGCGTGGGCGCGCATCACGGCTACAACATCGTGATAGACGCCGCGATGGACCGCCAGGCGGCATACAGGATGTCGTCGCGGTTGTTGGCGCTCGGCTATACCTCTCACATCGTGCCGACCCAGATTAACGGGCAGACGTGGTATCGCGTGCAGGTCGGCCCCTATCCGACGTCGGAAGATGCACGGGCGGCCCAAGCTCAATTGCGTGCCGCCTACACCGCGCGCTACGTAAATCGTGCTGGCGCGACCGGTGCCGCCGCCTCAAGTGCAGCGGGCGAGTCGAGCGACTCGGCATCCTCGGACTCAGATTCGGGTTCCGACGACAGTGGCGCGGATGCGGCGCCGTCGGACTGAAGACGCGTCGAGGATAGCAGGGGATGACTGAATATGGCGCGAGCCAACGGCGCCAACCGACCGGTTGACATTGTTTGAAGCGACTGGCTAACTGTTGATGGTCATGGAAATCAAGATCCTGAAGCTCATGGTTGGATCGCGCCGGTGGTGGCACGCCTGCGCGTTCGCCTGCGCTCCGGGATCGTAAGCATACGATCGAGCGAGTTGTCGAAGGGCCGCAGGCGAGAAGTCCGCGGCCCTTTCGTTTTTTGCGCGTGTCCATTTTTTGCGGGCAGGTGAAGCCGACCAGGGGAGAGCGATGTTCAGGCCAAGCGAGCGCGAATTCGAGGCCCTTGCCACGCAGGGTTACAACCTGATTTCCGTATGGCGCGAGATTGCGGCCGATCTGGAGACACCCGTGAGCGCCTTTCTGAAGGTCGCGCGCGGCGACCATGCCTTCCTGCTCGAGAGCGTGCAGGGGGGCGAAAAGTGGGGGCGCTATACCTTCCTTGGCTCGGAGCCCGCCATGGTGATGCGCGGGCGCGGAAGTCGTCTGGACCTCACCCGCCCCGGGCGCAGCGTCGAAGTCCGCTCGGTCAGGAACCCGCTCGACGGGCTGCGCGATGAGATGCGGCGCTTCCGCGCACATCAGTCGCCCGAGTTGCCGCGCTTTTCCGGCGGCGCGGTCGGCTTCCTGGCCTATGACATAGTGCGTCATTTCGAGCGTCTGCCCGCTCGTGCCCACGACGAACTCGGCACCCCCGATCTTTACCTGATGCTGACCGAGGCGGTGCTGATTTTCGACAACGTGCGCCAGACGCTCAAAATCGTGGCGAACGTTTCGCTCGAAGACCATTCATCCGCGCGTTCCGCCTACCGAGCCGCCACTGCAAAGATCGACGAACTCATCGCACGCCTGGATGCGCCGGTGCAGGTGCCGCGTCTCGGGAACGCCGCGCATTTGAACGGCGATGCCGTGAACCTCGTCTCCAACCAGACACGAGAGGGCTACATGGCGATGGTCGAGGCGGCGAAGGAATATATCGCGGCCGGCGACGTTATCCAGGTGGTGCCTTCGCAGCGCTTCCAGGCGCCGCTGACGAGTCACGCATTCAATCTGTATCGCAGCCTGCGCGCCATCAACCCCTCGCCCTACATGTTCTACTTGCGGCTGGATGACCATACGCTGGTCGGCGCATCGCCCGAAGTCATGGTGCGGGTGGAGGGGCGCGAGATTACGCTCAGGCCGATTGCCGGCACGCGGCGACGCGGCGCGACCGAAGCTGAGGATCGCGCGCTCGAGCGCGAGTTGTTGTCGGATCCAAAGGAACGTGCCGAGCACGTGATGCTGGTCGATCTGGGACGCAACGACGTCGGGCGGGTGGCCGAGATCGGCTCGGTCGAAGTGACCGAGCTGATGACGGTCGAGCGCTATTCGCACGTGATGCACATCGTCTCGAACGTGCGCGGGCGGCTGCGTGAAGGTTGCGACGCCTACGATGCGTTTCGCGCCACCTTTCCGCAGGGGACGGTTTCAGGCGCGCCGAAAATCCGCGCGATGGAAATCATCGACGAACTCGAGCCGACGCGCCGCGGCGTGTACGCCGGTGCCGTCGGCTACTTCAGCTACACCGGCAACACCGATACCGCGATCGCACTGCGCACGATTCTGGTGAAAAACGGGCGCGTGTACATCCAGGCCGGAGGCGGCGTCGTAGCGGACTCGGATCCGGCCGCCGAGTACGAGGAATCGGTCAACAAGGCGCGGGCGATGGTACGCGCACTGAGCGCAGCGCGTTCGTTTGAACTTGCGGCCGGGAGCAAATGATCGTGACGCGCATTCTGATGATCGATAACTACGATTCGTTCACCTACAACCTCGTGCAATACCTGGGCGAACTCGGCGCCGAACTCGAGGTTCGCCGCAACGACGCGATCGACGTCGCCGGCGCGCGGGCCCTGGCCCCTGGGGCGATCGTCATCTCGCCCGGCCCGTGTACTCCGAAGGAGGCTGGGATTTCGGTTCCTATGCTGCGCGAGATGGCCGGCGAAGTGCCGATGCTCGGCGTGTGTCTCGGTCATCAGTGTATCGGCGAGGCCTTCGGCGGCAGGGTGGTGCGCGCCGGGCGCCTGATGCACGGCAAGACGTCGCCTATCCTGCACGATGGTCGCGGAATCTTTGCCGGGCTGCCCAACCCGTTCGACGCGATGCGCTACCACTCGTTGCTCGTTGCCGCAGATTCGATCCCGTCGTGCCTGGAGGTGAGCGCGCGCACGGCCGAGGGCGAGGTAATGGGGCTGCGGCATCGTACGCTTCCAGTCGAAGGCATCCAGTTCCATCCGGAATCCATCGGCACGCCCGAGGGCAAGCGGCTGCTCGCTAATTTCCTGCGGATGGTTGCGGCGTGAAAAGATTGCGCGAAGCGTTCGATGCCGTGCTCGCCGGCCGCTCGCTTGACGCCGCCGGCGCCGAGCGCGTGATGGGCGAGATACTCGACGGTGAACCGCCGGACGCTCTGGTTGCGGGTTTTCTCGTCGCACTCAAGCTCAAGGGCGAGTCGGCCGCCGAGCTGACCGGCGGAGCGCGAGCGATGCGCGCTCGCGCTCGCGCGCTCGACCTCGATGAGGGCAACGTGCTCGACACGGCCGGGACCGGGGGCGACGGCGCGGGCACGTTCAACATCTCCACTGGCGCGGCATTCGTGGCCGCGGCCGCGGGCGTGCCGGTCGCCAAGCACGGCAATCGCGCGGTCAGTGGACGCGTCGGCGCGGCCGACGTGCTCGAGCATTTCGGGATCAAAATCGAGCTCGATCCCGAAGGAGTGCGACGCTGCCTGCGCGCGGCTGGATGCTGCTTCATCTTTGCCCCGGCGTATCATCCGGTGCTTGCCCGGCTGGCCGGATTGCGGCGCGCGCTCGGCGTGCGCAGTGTGTTCAATTTGATCGCGCCGCTCAGCAATCCGGCCCGTCCCCGGCGTCAACTGCTGGGCGTTGCCGAGCCGCGGCTGGTTCGCCTCATGGCTGAAGCGCTCTCGGCGCTCGGCGTCGTGCATGCGATGGTGGTGCATGGCGAGGACGGACTGGATGAGATATCGCTCGCCGCGCCGACGCGTGTCGCCGAAGTGCGGAGCGGCGCCATCACCGAGTTCGAAGTGCGGCCGCACGACCTTGGGTTCGCACCGGCTAGAACCGAAGAGTTGGCGGTAAGCGATCCCGCCCACGCGAGCGAGGTTCTGCGACGCACGCTTGCGGGCGCGGACGGACCGGCGCAAGATGTGCTCGCGCTGAATGCCGCAGCGGCGCTCTACGTGGGAGGCCGCGCCGCCTCGCTCAAAGAGGGCGCAGCTGTTGCGCGCGAGGTTCTTCGCGCGGGCGCCGCGCTAAAGGTGATTGAGCGGATGCGGCTGGCGAGCCATGGAGAAATACCGTGAGTTCAAGTTCCGCTTCAATTTCCGGCACCGCCTCGATCCTGGAACGGATCTTTGCGGCCAAGCGCGGAGAGGTTGAGGCAGAGCGAGCCTCGGTCACGTTTGAAGCGGTTCGCGACGCCGCTCGGCGCGCGCCGGCGCCCCGCGACTTCGCGGCTGAGTTGCGCCGCCGCCGACCAGCCATTGTGGCGGAGATCAAGCGCGCTTCGCCGAGCAAGGGCGATATTCTGGCCGGCCTCGACCCGGTGACAGTGGCGCGCGATTATGCCGATTCGGGCGCGGCGGCTATATCGGTGCTCACCGATCGTCATTTTAAAGGTTCACTTCAAGACCTGGAGGCGGTGCGGTCAGCGGTCGATCTGCCGTTGCTGCGCAAGGATTTTTTCTTCGATCGCTACCAGGTTTACCAGGCGCGCGCGGCGGGCGCCGACTGTATCCTGTTGATTGCCGCGATGCTGGCGAAGGAAGACCTGGCGCTTCTCACGGGATGCGCGCGCGAGACGGGTCTTCAAGCGTTGGTTGAAGTTCATAACGAGGCCGAAATGCGCACGGCAATCGAGGTCGGAGCGGAGATCATCGGCATCAATAACCGCGACCTCCACACTTTCGCAACCGATATCGCAACTACTGAGCGCCTGCTCGAGGGCTATCGCGGAAATGCTCTGATTGTCGCCGAGAGCGGCATCGAGACGCCCGATGACATTCGCCGCCTGGACCGGGCCGGCGCGCGCGCCTTCCTCATCGGAGAGAGTCTGCTGCGCGGCGGGAATCCACGCGGCAAACTCCGATCGCTGCGCGCGGCCCTGGCCGACGCGGAGAGCGGGTCGTGACGGTGAAGATAAAGGTCTGCGGCGTGACCCGGCCCGAGGACGCCGAGTGCGCGGCCGCGTTCGGCGCGGATTTCGTGGGCCTAAATTTTTACCCGCCGAGTCCGCGATGCGTCGCGCTGGATGCCGCCCACCGGATCGCTCGCGCAATCAGGGGACGAGCGCTGCTGGTCGGCGTGTTCGTCAATGCTGCGCGCGCACACGTTGAAGAGCGCCTGACCGCGCTCGAGCTCGACCTGCTTCAGTTCCATGGTGACGAAGACGACGCCGCGCTTACCGGATGGCCCGTGCCGGTGATCCGCGCGGTTCGATTGCCTGCCGATGCTGCGGTCGAGGCGATCGATGTAGCCAAAATCCGCGCTGATTTTGTCCTCATCGACACGTTTCATCCGCGGCTTTTCGGAGGCACCGGTCAGGCGCGTTCGCTCGCAGCGTTGCGCGCCTTGGATTTGAGCCGCATTTTCGTCTCAGGCGGACTGACGCCTGGGAACGCGGCTCAGGCCGCGGCGCTCAAGCCATACGCGCTGGATGTCGCGAGCGGGGTCGAGGCCGCGCCAGGCATCAAAGACCGCAGCCTGCTGCGCAGCTTCATCGCGAGCGCCAGATCCGCGGTCGAAGGATCGGTGAGGGATCCGAATTGATGCAAAGTTATCCCGATAAACGCGGTCACTTCGGCGAGTTCGGCGGCCGCTACGTCGCGGAGACCCTGATGCCGGCGCTGCTCGAGCTCGAGCGCGCGTATCGTGCGGCGCGCCGCGACCCGGCATTTCGGCGCGAACTCGAGCGCTACGCGCGCGATTACGTCGGCCGTCCGACGCCGCTTTATTCTGCCGCCAACCTGAGCGCGAAACTCGGCGGCGCCAGGATCTATCTCAAACGCGAGGACCTCTGTCACACGGGCGCGCACAAGGTGAACAACACGCTGGGACAGGCGCTGCTCGCGATGCGGATGGGCAAGACGCGAATCACCGCCGAGACCGGGGCGGGCCAGCATGGCGTCGCGACCGCGACGATGGCGGCGCTGTTGCGGCGCGAATGCGAAGTTTTCATGGGTCGCACCGATGTCGAGCGCCAGTCGCTCAACGTATTTCGCATGAAGCTCCTCGGCGCAAAAGTCACTGCGGTCGATTCCGGCAGCCGCGGTCTGAAGGACGCGCTCAACGAAGCGTTGCGCGACTGGATTGCCACGGTCGCCAACACCTATTACCTGATCGGAACCGCCGCCGGACCGCATCCGTACCCGATGATCGTGCGCGACTTTCAATCGGTCATCGGGCGCGAGGCGCGCCGTCAGATCGTCAAGCTCGAAGGCCGCTTGCCCGACGTCCTGATTGCCTGCGTCAATGGCGGATCCAATGCGATTGGGCTTTTCCATCCGTTCATAAACGACCGCGGCGTGCGCATGTACGGCGTTGAGGCCGGCGGGTTGGGGCTCAACGGCTCCGCGCATGCGGCCACAATATCGGCCGGCAGCGTCGGCGTGCTCCACGGAAACCGCACCTACCTGCTGCAGGACGAACTCGGCCAGATTCGCGAGACTCACTCGATTGCCGCCGGCCTGGATTATCCGGGCGTCGGCCCGGAGTTGGCCTGGCTCAAGCACAGCGGACGCGCCGAGTACGCCGCGGTCACCGATAGCGAGGCGCTCGACGGTCTGCGCCTGCTCTCCGAGGCCGAGGGCATTATCCCGGCGCTGGAGAGCGCGCACGCGGTCGCGTATGCCGCGCGGCTTGCGCCATCGATGGCCAAAGACCGGGTGATAATCGTGAACTTGTCCGGGCGCGGCGACAAGGACATGCAAACGGTCGCGCGCGCCCTGGGAGTGACGTTGTGAGCGATCCCGCGGCAGAAATGAAAATGACGGGCCGCATCCGGGCGAAATTCGAAGCACTGCGGTCGCGTGGAGAGGCGGCGCTGATTCCGTTTATCGTCGCCGGCGATCCGAACCTTGGGTCGACGCGGGCGTTGGTGCTCGAGCTGGCGGCGCGCGGCGCCGACCTGATCGAGCTGGGAGTGCCGTTTTCAGATCCTGCGGCCGACGGGCCCGCGAACCAGCGCGCGCTCGCGCGCGGCCTCGCCTCGGGCGCTTCGCTGCCGGCGATACTTGCGATGGTGGGCGAACTTCGCCGTGAGACTGCGATTCCGATCGTGCTCTTCGGCTACTTCAATCCGATTCTGCACTATGGATGCGAGCGCTTCAGCGCGGATGCGGCGCGCGCCGGCGTCGACGGCATGCTTGTGGTCGATCTGCCGCCCGAGGAAGCCGAGGAGCTGGCGTGTCCGGCGCGAGCTGACGGGCTCGATCTAATTCATTTGCTCGCGCCGACGACCCCGATCGAGCGCGCTCGCAGAATCGCTCGCACAGGCAGCGGATTTCTCTATTACGTCGCGGTCACCGGCGTCACCGGCGCCCGTTCCGCCCTTGCCACGGGTCTCGAGGGACGCATAGCGGCGCTCCGTGCCGTGACCACCCTCCCGATAGCCGTGGGATTTGGCATTTCGACTCCCGCGCAGGCGGCGGAGGTTGCCCGCTACGCCGACGGCGTTGCGGTGGGCAGCGCACTGTCGCTCATCATCGAACGCGAAGGTGCGGGACCACGCCTGCTCGAGGCTGTCGGCGGCGCAGTGGGCGCGATGAAGGATGCGATGCGCGCGGCGCGCTGCGTTGACCAGGCCGCGAACGGAGGTTGAGAGATGGGGGAGCAGGGGCGCGAATTGCTCGCAGCGTCGCAGGCGTCGAACAACGCGGCGGACGATAACATCTGGGTGAAATGTCCCGGATGCCGCGAAATCGTCTTCCGCAAGGAAGTCGAGCGCAATCTCAACGTTTGTCCCAAGTGCGGCTATCACCATCGCGTGACGGTCGAACAGCGCCTGACGATCACGCTCGATCGCGGGACCTGGCGCGAACTGTTTGCCGACCTCGCTGCCGGCGATCCGCTCGAGTTCAACGACTCGAAACCTTATCCCCAGCGGCTGGATCAGGCGCGCCGTGCGTCAGGCCGCAATGACGCGGTGTTGACCGGCGTGGGAAAAATCGAGGGCCATCCGGCCGCGCTTGCCATAATGGACTTCGCGTTCATGGGCGGCAGCATGGGCACCGTGGTGGGCGAAAAACTGGCCCGGCTGTTCGATCACGCCGTTGCACGCGGCCTCGGCGTTGTCGCGTTCTGCGCGTCGGGCGGCGCGCGGATGCAGGAAGGGGTGCTGTCGTTGATGCAGATGGCGAAGGTGGCGGGCGCTATCGGACGCCTGCGCGACGCCCGGCTGCCCTATTTGGCGGTGCTCTGCGATCCGACCACCGGCGGCGTCGCCGCGTCCTTTGCGATGCTGGGTGATTTGAATTTGGCCGAACCCGGCGCGCTGATCGGGTTCGCCGGCCGCCGAGTCATCGAGCAGACCACCAACCAGGTGCTGCCCGAGGGCTTCCAGAGCGCCGAGTTTCTGCTCGCGCACGGAATGCTCGACGCGATCGTTCCGCGTGCGCAGATGCGCGCCACGCTGGCGCGGCTGCTGGTGATGATGACCGGGAATGGCAGGCGCCGGCGTTCCAGACCATCGTCAATGTGAGTCCCGCGGCGGCACGCCGCAGACCTGACGGCAGGCTTAGATCGCGAGGCTGCCGCGCGATACAATTCAGACGCGATGGCGCGGATATCCAAGACCCTCGACTGGCTGTATTCGCTCGAGGGGCGAGGCGAGATCTACAAGCTCGAGCGCATGGACCAGGCGCTCGCGCTTATCGGCGACCCGCATCGCCGGCTCCGCGCCGTGCATATAGCGGGTACCAAGGGCAAAGGCTCGGTCGCGGCGATGCTCGACGCGATCGCGCGCGCCGCGGGATTGCGCTGCGGCCTGTACACGAAACCGCACCTGGTCCACCTGACGGAACGCACGCGGATCGACGGCGCCGAGATGGCGGCGGATCTGATGCTCGAGTACATCGAACGGCTGCGGGCGGTTTACGATCGCGCCGGTCTCGCCCTGACTTTCTTCGAATTCACAGTGGCCCTGATGTTCCTCTACTTCGCGGAGGCGGGCGTCGATCTCGCGATAATCGAAACCGGGCTGGGCGGCCGCCTCGATTCGACCAATGTGGTGACGCCCCTGCTCAGCGTGATTACGCCCATTGGCTTCGATCACATGGATCGCCTCGGTCACACGATTGCCGCGATCGCGGCTGAAAAGGGCGGCATCATCAAACCCGGGGTGCCGGTGGTGATTGGCGCGCGCGATGCCGAGGCGCGCGGCGTGCTGACGTCCATCGCCTCGCAGCGCAGCAGCGCGATCAGCCTTATGGATCGGGATTTTTCTTTTCGCTCGCTGGCGCCGGCGCATGCGCTCGATTTTTTCGGAACGGGCCTCGCGCTCAAGCGTGTGCAGTTGGGAGTCGCCGGGCCGTTCCAGCATGAAAACGCGGCGATCGCCCTGGCGGCAGTGGAAGCTCTCCGGGCGCAGGGCTGGCGCGTGGATGAGCGGGCGATCCGGAAGGGGCTCAAGGATTTACAATGGCCGGGGCGCTTCGACGTGGTATCGCGCAAACCCTTGGTCATTCTGGATTGCGCCCATAACGAATTGAGCGTCGGCGCACTGCTCGAAACGATCGCCGTCGAACTCGGACCACGGGTCCGGCCGCGTCTGATTTTCGGCTGCCTCGAGGATAAACAGTGGGCGCGGATGGCGGCAATGCTCGCGCCGCGGGTGCGCGAGGTGACCTTAACGCGCGCACAGCCCAAGCGTCCGCTCGAGCCCGAGCGGCTGCTGCCGCTGTTCGCGGCGCGGGCTCCGGCGCGCGTCATTCGCGAGCCAGAGCGCGCGGTCGAGCAGGTGATAGCCGAGAGCGCGGCGGACGAGGTGATCGTGATCACCGGTTCGGTCTATCTGGTAGGCGAGATCTATCCGTACTTTCTCAAGCGCCAGGGTCGGCGCGGGCTGTTTCCTGAAGCTGCAGCGTAGTTCTCGCGGGCTGTTTCGTTCAACCGATTTCGGCCGGCGAGGCATCGTCTTCGGAAACGGAAATCTTCCGCGCGCGTTCGGCTGCGCTCGTGTGCGCCGCGCGGCGGTGAACCAAAATTCGAATCGTTGGCCGATGCCTCCGATGGCTTATAATCGAATCCATGGACAACCTGCTGGCGGCGATCGTTCATTTCGTCGAGCGCACTGCCGCGATCGCGCGGACAGGACTCGCATTCAATCCCCACGGATTTGACGCCGAGCGCTACGAGGAGCTGTTGCGCGAGGCCGCGGCTATGCGCGCCGCGCTTGACGGCGCCGACTCCGCCGAGGCCGCCATGATGCTCGAGCGATGGCGCGCGGAGGTGCGTGAAGGGTACGACGGGTATGTCACCGCGGCGGTGGGTTGCGGCGTAATCGCGTTCAACGATCACGACGAGGTGCTGATGATCCTGCGGCCGAACGGCCGCTGGTGGTACCCGACCGGATTCTGCGAGGTGGGGATGTCGCCGGCGGAGAACGCGGCCCGCGAGGCGCTGGAAGAGACCGGGCTGGTGGTGCGCCCGCTGCGCCTGATGGCCATCATCGACAGCCGCAAGGCCGGTTCGGTCCATCGCCACATCTATTCGCAACTGTTCTATTGCAGGATCGAAGGCGGCGAGCTCAGGCCCCATCCGCTCGAGGCGCGCGAGGCCGCCTTCTTTCCGCTCGAGCGGCTGCCTGAGCCACTGCACGGCGTGGACCGCAAATGGATCGCGCTCGCGCGCGAGTTTCACTTCGAAGGCCGGCGCGAGGCGTATTTCGATTCGCACGAATAGCCGGCTTGACCGCGAACTCACTCCGGCCCCTCCCCGCGGCCGGTGAGTCAGGGGCAGCGGAAGGTGGGCGTCTAAGTGCTGATGACCCGGCTGTGCCGGGCGACACGCGTTGCCAACCACATCGCGATCGCGGCGAAGGCAAGGCTGATCGCAAGCGACGGCGCGGCGCCCGGAAGCGCCCCGAGAACGTGGGGTTGGTCCAGGTAAAGCGCGCGTCTGAGCGCGGCCATTCCATAGGTCAGCGGATTGACGCGCATGACCCAGCGCAGCCACAGCGGCGCGCCGGCCGCCGGAAAGAACGCGCCGGAGAGAAACCAGATCGGCACCAGGATCGAGTTCATGATCAGGTGGAAGCCGCGTGTGGACTCGATGCGCCATGCGATCAGCAGTCCGATGCAATTGAACGCGAACGCGATCACGATCATTACGCCGATCGAGGCGGCGATCGCCGGCGCTCCCAGCTGCACTCCGGCCAGCGGTGCCAGTACCAGGAACACGCATCCCTGTAACAGAGCGAGGGTCGTGCCGCCCAGAGCCTGGCCGGCAACTACCGTCGCGCGCGCCACGGGCGCTACCAGCACGCCCTGCAGAAAGCCCTGGCGACGATCATCCACGGTCGCGATGGTGGCGAAAATCGCCGTGAACAGCAGAACCAGCATGATGACCCCGGGGTAGAAATACTGCACGTAGTCAATTCCCACCGGCATGCCGCTGGGCTTGAACGACGCGCGGAAACCCCATCCGATCAGCACCCAGAAGATCAGCGGTTGCACCAGCGATCCGACGATCACGCTGCGCTGGCGCCGAAAGCGCACGAGCTCGCGCCACCAGAGCGTGCATACCTGGAGCGCCACGCCGTCCATTCAGCGCGCCTCGCGCGCGGATTCGTCACGGCCCGCGACGAATCGATGGCCGGTCAGGTGCACGAAGACGTCTTCGAGGGTCGGACGGCCGAAAGTGATCGATTCTATTTCGCCGCCGAATTCATCCACCAGTTGGGCGACCAGTTCATGACCGCGCGGCCGTTCGATCCTGAGCGTGCCGTCCACCAGTGCGGCGCGCACGCCGAGGCGCTGCGCAATCTTCTGCGCGAGAGCCTGAGGGGCGGCCGAGTTTATTACCATCACGTCGCCGCCCACGCGCTGTTTGAGTTCCGTCGGCTGCGCCAGCGCGACGAGCCGCCCCTGGTCAAGTACAGCGATACGATCGCAGCGCTCGGCTTCTTCCATGTAATGGGTGGTCAGCACGATGGTAGCCCCGTCGGTTTCGCGCAACCGCGAGAGCAGGTTGAAAAAGTCGCGCCGCGCCGCCGGATCGAGGCCCGTACTCGGTTCGTCGAGCAGCAGCAGTTCGGGTTCGTGAAGCAGCGCCTTGGCCAGTTCGACGCGCCGGCGCAGGCCGCCGGAAAGCGTTTCGGCCAAATCGCCCGCGCGCTCGGCGACATCCAATCGCCGCAACACCGCCTGCGCCCGTTCCCGCAAACGCGCGCCGCGCAGCCCGTAGAGGTTGCCGTGAATCGCCAGGTTTTCGGCGACCCTAAGTTTGCCGTCCAGACTGGGATTCTGGAATACCACTCCGAGCTTGCGCCTGAGGGCATGCGATGGGCTGCGCAGGTCGAAGCCGAGAATGCGCGCGACCCCCGATTGGACCGGCACGAGCGTCGAGAGCAGACGAAAGAGGGTGCTCTTGCCACCGCCGTTGGGGCCGAGAAAGCCGAAGATCTCGCCGCGCGCGATGGTGAAACTGATCGCATCCAGCGCCTGCCGATCCGCGTAGCTGAAACCGAGATCCGTGACCTCGATTGCGCTTTCGGCGGAACTCTCCATGGTGCGCACGGCCAGGGGCGCACCCGATGCTGACAGGGCACTCATCTGCAAGGGCTCAAACGTCGATTATTCCGCTTGCGGTCGAACGTGGCAATCGCAAATGGGATCGGCACGGCTTGTAGCGCCTCGCCCGCCGCGGATCACGATTGCGCATCCGCAGCCGCTTCGATAAAGCCTAGTCCCTTGTGAACGAGGAGCGGCGCGCGCGGATTGATGTTTTTGCGCTATTCGAGCGAATGGAGCGCGGCCTCGTGCTCGACATCCCGGCCGGCGTGGGAGGCGAATCCGTGCGGCTTGCGCGGATGGGTTTTCGGGTCTTTTCGGTTGACCTGTACCCGCCTGCCGCAGACGTTTCGGCAAAGCGATGGGTCCGCGCCGATTGCAACGCGGCGCTGCCGTTTCGCACCGGCGCCTTCGACGCGGTGTTGTCGCGCGAGGGCATCGAGCATTTCGAGAACCAGGCGGGTTTCGTGCGCGAGTGCGCGCGGGTGCTGCGGCCGGGCGGCCGAATCGTGATCACCACGCCCAACGTGATGCATCTGACCGCGCGGCTGAGCGCGATGCTTACCGGACAGCGCACGATGCGGCGCGGACTGGTCAACGAGGTCGAGACGCTGCGCGCGCGGGCCTGCGGCCGCTTTTATCACGGGCACGTTTTTCTCATCGACTACTTCCGCTTGCGCTACCTGATGCGTCTGGCCGGTTTCGGCGCGATCCAAATCCGGACCGATCGATTCAGCCCGTCTTCGCTCGCGCTCGCTCCGGTGACCCCGCTGATGTACGCAGCGTCGCGCTTATCCGTCGCTGCCTTCGCGCGCAAAGCGCGGCAGCGTCGGCGCGCAATCGCATCCCCGGAACTCACCGGGGAAATGCTCGGTCACGTCTTTTCGCCGGCCCTGTTGTTCGGCAAGCGGATGATCGTTACGGCTGTGCGTGAGAGCTGAACCGCGCGGTCCATGGTCAGGCGCAGGAGGCTGCGCAATCTGGCCCCGCGCGTTTTCTTCAGCGGGCGGGCTAGGAACGGTTCACGCGCGGGTGCATGCTAATGGACTGACCGCCGTGCGGGATTGGCACCGTTCGCGGGTGGGAGGACTGTTCGATGGCCGAAGTGGCCTTCGGAATATTCGATCATATAGAGCGACGCGACGAACGGTTGAGTGAACTGTACGAGGGCCGCCTGCGCCTGCTCGAAGCCGCCGACGCCGCCGGCTTTTTTTGTTACCACTTGGCGGAGCATCACGGGACGCCGCTGGGCATGGCGCCGTCGCCAGGCATCTTTATCGCCGCCGCAGCCGCGCGCACGCGCCGCATTCATCTCGGCCCGCTGGTTTACCTGCTGCCGCTGTACAATCCGCTGCGCCTGGCCGAGGAAATCTGCATGCTCGATCACCTGAGCGGCGGCAGGCTGGAGGTGGGAGTTGGGCGGGGCGTATCCCCATTCGAGTTGGCGCACTTCAACGTGCCGTTCCTGGAATCGCGCGAGATATTCGAGGAAGCGCTCGACCTGATAGTCGCCGCGCTGCGCAACGAGCGCGTATCGCATCGCGGCGATCGTTATCGTGTCCGCGACTATCCGATCGCCGTGCGACCGATGCAACAGCCGAATCCGCCCTTTTGGTATGCGAGCTCAAACATCGAGCACGTTGCCTACGCGGGGCGGCGCGGTATGCACCTGGTCGGCGTCGGTCCCGCCGGCGTGCTGAGCCGGGCGGCCCAGACGTTTCGCGCTGCCTGGCAAGAACACCATCGCTGCGCGACAAGCATTAATCCGCGGAGTGCGGAGCCGAAGGTTGGCGCGGTGCGCCACTGTTATGTGTCCGTGAACGACGCCGACGCGCTTGCGGTCGCGCGCCCCGCCTACAAGGTCTACTTCAATAACATCCAGAAGCTGTGGCGCGACTTCTACACCGTCGAGACGCACTTCACCGACGATCTGGACATTGCCCGTCGGCATCAGGCGGCGATCGTGGGATCGCCGGCCGCGGTGGCCGATGAAATCGCGCGTTTCTTCGAGCAGAGCGGCTGCAACTACCTGGTGCTGTCGTTCGCCTGGGGCGGATTGACCCAGGCGCAATCTGAAGGTTCGCTCGACCTGTTTGCGTCGAAAGTGATGCCGCACTTTACAGTTGGCGCCGCCGCGAGTGCCGACATGTCGGGCGCGCGGGTGACCAGCGATGGATGACGCGCAGGCGCATCGCCAGACCGCTCCGGTATTCACCGCCGCTGCGGCCGCGCGACAGCCCCGCTCGTACCTGTGGCTACTGCTCGGCCTCCTCGTGCCGGCGACCATCTTCGAAGGCTACGACATCACGATTTTTCATCTCTGCACGCCGGACATCGCTGCGACGTTTCACCTGGGAAACCAGGCGATCGGTGTGATCGCTTCGATCGTCCGCCTGGGCACGGTGATGTCGTTTATGGTGATCGCCTGCTCCGATCGCGTCGGGCGCAAGCCGGTGATCTCGGTCACGGTGCTGGGCTACGGGGTGTTCACGTTGCTCACGGGATTGTCGCGCGGGCTCGCCACCTTCACGATTTTTCAGACCTGCTCGCAGGTTTTCCTGGCCAGCGAGTTCGGCATGGCGATCATCATAATCAGTGAAGAATTTCCCGACGAGCTGCGCGGCCGCGCAATCGCCGGCTTTCACATGGCCGCGTTCATCGGGGTAGCGATCGCGGGTTCCCTGTACGGCCGCGTTGCGGAATCGTCGTGGGGCTGGCGTGGGATGTATCTGCTCGGGATCGCGCCGCTGCTACTGGTTGCCTTTCTGCGGCAGTACGTGCGCGAGACCGCGCGCTTCCTGGCGCACCATGCATCCATCAACGCGCATCGCGACTGGCGCGAGACGCTGCGCTCTCATGTGCGGCTCTTTCGCGGGCCTTACCGCGGACGCCTCATCCTTGTCGCGGTGCTCGCGAACAGCGTTGGCTTCGTCGGCGGTCCCACGATCACGTTCTTCAGCCTGTACGCCAAACGCGATCATCACTGGACCTCTTCTCAGATCGGGACCGCGATCGTGCTCGCCTACCTGATGGCGACGGTGGGAACCATAATTTGCGGATACCTGCTCGACCTGGTGGGACGCAGACTGACGACCAGCGCGTTTTACCTGATTGCGGCCCTTTCGATGATCGCGCTGTTTCAATCGTCGGTGCATCACGCGATTCTGTTTGGGTTCATGGCGACGATGTTTGCTTACCAGGGCGCGCGCGCGGCGACCGCGGCATTGTCGGCCGAGTTGTTCCCGACCGAGATTCGCGCTGCCGGCTACAGCGGGACCATCCAGACCCTTGGGCAACTCGCCTGGTTCATCAGCCCGGTGCTGGTTGGTGAGCTGTCGCTCGTGGTCGGGGGCCTGGGTAATGCGGCCGCGCTGTGCGCGGTAGGTCCGTTCGTCGGCACAGTGCTGATCCTGCTTTATGCGCCCGAAACGCGCGGCAAGACGCTCGAGGAGATGGCGTTGTAGACGCTCGCTGCGCTTCCGACGTGTTGCGTTTGACCCCGCGGCGCGCGCGCTATAGATGGCATCTGGCGGGATGCCCAATCTTTGCTTTGGCGCTTTCCTCACGTCAGCCCAAGGCGAAAGGCGGTTTCAGGCGATGAAGGCAGCGGTTCTCCACAATTACGACGAGACTCTGAAGCGGCCCGATTTCGTGCGCTACGAGGACGTAGCCGAGCCGAAAATCGAAAAACCCACTGACGTCATCGTGCGCATTGGCGGCGCCGGAGTGTGCCGCACCGACCTGCACGTTATCGAGGGGCTATGGCGCAGCATGGTCCCGGTCAAACTGCCTTACATCATGGGCCACGAGAATGCCGGATGGATCGAGGAGGTCGGCAGCGCGGTCGAGATCGTCAAGCGCGGGGACCCGGTAATCTGCCATCCGCTCGCCGGCAGCGGCGAAACGCTCGCGGCCCGCCGCGGCAACGATATGCATGGCGGCGGCGCATTCCCGGGTCTGGACTCCAACGGCGGCTACTCGGAGTTGCTCAAAACCAGCATGCGCTCTCTGATCAGGCTGCCGCAGACGCTCGCACCTAAAGATGTTGCGCCGCATGCTGATGCGGGCATCACCGCCTATCACGCTGCCAAGAAAGCCTCGCGCCATCTGTTACCCGGCGAATGGGCAGTGGTCATCGGTGCGGGCGGGCTCGGCCATATCGGCATCCAGGTCCTGCGCGAGCTTTGCGCGGCGTCGATCGTCGTCGTGGATCGCTCGGATCTCGCGCTGGGCCTGGCGCGCGAATGCGGCGCAGATCACACGGTCAAGGCCGACGGCAATGAGGTTGAGGCGGTGCGCGCGCTGACCGGCGGCGGCGGTGCGCAGGCCGTGATCGATTTCGTGGGCGAAGGCGACGCGGTTGCCAACGGCCTCAAGATGACCGCGAACGCCGGCTATTATTACGTTGTAGGGTACGGCGGCAAGATCGAGATTCCGACCATGGAGATGGTTGCGACGGAGAAGACCATCGTCGGCAACCTGGTCGGCACCTATCCCGACCTGGTGGAGCTGATGGCGCTCGCCGATCGCGGCAAAGTTAAGCTCGCGACGCGCGAATACCGGCTGAGCGACGCGAATGCCGCCTTGCACGATCTGGCCGCGGGCAGGGTCAAGGGCCGGGCGGTGCTTATCCCGTAATGGCCGCACGATCGCCGCTCAGTAACTGCGGTCCACCTGGAATCGGCCCTGCTCGATGTAACCGCCGCCTTGCATGCAGAAGTAGCTGCCGGTGAGCCGGTTGGAATTGTCTGATGCAGGACGGCCGTTGAACAGGCAGCTCGATCCGTCGGGCATCATGACGCGCATGCCGACGCTTCTGCCGCGTACCGTCCCGTTGGCGATCGTGCCGGTGTTGTTGGAATCACGACAGACCATCGTGCCCATCGCGCAGGTGTAATGGCCGGTCAGCGTCGAGCCCTGTTGAAAAATCTGCAACGTGATTTTCACCACGGCGTTGCATCGCCGCGCTTCGGGCTGAAGCGGCATGCAGTTGGTTACCGACGTTCCCGCCCACAGGCCCGTATAGCCGGACTGATCTGCCGCGGTCTGCTCTGCCGCCGCGCCCGATGGCAGGGTAGCGTGTTGAACGTTTGCGGTGCTCGAAGCTGATGCGGTTTCTTGCGCCCCGCCGGCGGTGCATCCGCTAATCATCGCCAACATTGCGATCGTCGCCCACAATTGCCAACGTGCGGTGGCGCGAAGCCGGGCGCCTGTGGGGTGCTCTGCAAGAGAGGCGGATGATTTGCCTGGAGCGAACAAGCTTGCCGGCTTTACGGTCGGGTTGCGGCCCGACGCACGGTATCTTCTGGCTAGCTGGCGCGGGTCCCGATCGCAACCGCGGGAGTCAGTGAACTTACTTCCAGACACCGCATAGTTGTAGCGCGCGCGCGGTGCCGCGCAACAGCGGCATCAGCAGCAGGTGCGCCAGTCGCCCGAAGGGCAGCCAGACCATCAGCAACTCGACACTGAAAAGATGCGCCGTCAGCAGCGCGGCGTATGGTCGCATCAGCGCGGCGCCGCCCAGGTGCGGAAAGGCCAGCAGCCCGGTCACCAGCGCCAGCATTACCAGTACGCAACTGAAGTATTCGTCCGCATGTGCGCGCCACGTGGCTCGTGTTTCGTCGGGTGGCCGATGGAGCAGCACGGCGACGATCGCCACGAGCGTTACCGATCCCGCAAACCATACCAGGCCCACGGGCAGGCCGCGCCAGCTCAGACCGGTCAGGTCGCTGATCAGCAGGATGTGCGGAGCGAAGCCGAACAGTACGACGAAAAGGCCAACGTGCATCACGTAGCTTTCAATTTGCCAGTGGCCGCGACCCAGCCAGAACTGTTTGCGTGCCCAATAGAGATCGTAATCCGGCGGGCTGAAGACAAATACCGCCACCCGCCAGCATATGCCGCCGAGCATGATCGCTAGCGCCCAGTGCAGCGCCGGCCCGCGTGCGAACTCCACCCAGTCCATCGTGCCGCTTAGCTCTGGCGCCGCCGCGCAATCCTAAGCCGCCGCCAGCCACCGAATGCCGCGCCCGCCAGCAGGCCGATAAGCGCCGCGCCGCGCCAGGTGCGCGCCCGATTCCATTCCTGGCCGGCTGCGGCCGGCGCGAGCTGGAAAGTCGGGCTCATCCGCACCATCACGACGTGGCAATCGAAACATGCCATCCGGCGCATCGGATGGGTTTTGCCGCCGTGCCAGAAAGCCTCATCGTGGCATTCGAGGCATGCGCGATTATTGCGCTCGATGGTTTGGCCGCGGTCGATACGGAATTCCGCCATTCCCCCGACGCCGAGTCCGCCGCCGGATTCCGCATGGTCGCTCGCGGGTCCGTGACAGCCCTCGCATCCCAGGCGCTCGACCGCGTTCTCAGGCCGGATCAGGAAAAGCTTGCCCATTTTGGTCTTGGCAAATTCCAGGGCGAGCTCCTGATGACATGCGTAACAGTACACCGTACCGACGTAATGCGGGCTGCGCCGTGCCGTCGTGCCGGCGCCGCTCGCCGCCGATTGGGATAGCGAGTCGGGCGAGGCGATTGCAGAACCGCAGGTGCTCAATCCCACCGCCAGGAAGAGGCCTGCTACCGCAGCTCCTATGTGAACAGCGCGGACCACATTCGTGCCAAGGCAAACTCGCTTCATTGCCCGACCGCTCGACAACGCTCATGCGCGATTGCGTAACACGCCCTTGTGACTGCTTTGGGCGCGCCCGTCAACTACCCGGTGAGGCGGGCACATCCGCCCTCTTCGGAGAGCCCGGCGGCATGGCGCTCAGCCGGAATGCATGGGCCTTGGCGTCCTCGGACGGATGAGCTAAAGATTCGGACCTCACGAAGCCGGAGGCCCGCGTGCCGGGAGGTAAGTGCGCGAGCGGTTCGGAAATTCGATGTTTGCTTGTTTAGCGACCGTACGGTAGGTTTCGCTTGACAAAAATATTACGTCTGTGAGCATTGCGCATTGCAGCCGGGTGAACGATTGTGCTTCGGCCTGAACTTAGCCGTTTCGCGCAGAACGGTGAGTGTTTGAAGTAAGCTGCCTGAGTGTCAGGCATGCGCTCGGGTTCCGTGCAGTCGGACCGAGAGCTTGGCGCGCAGGAACGAGGGCTTGGAGCAGGGCTTGGGGCAGTTGGTTCAATTTTTGGGGATCTTCGGTTTTGGCATCGCCGTTGCTTTGCGACTGGCGAATTCGACAGGCCAGGGTCTTCGTTGGACTCCCGTGACGAGAAACCTCTGGACGGGAAAGGGGTTACAGCCATGGATCGACGTTTATCCGGAGTCGCTGCAACATTAGCAATCGCGCTGGCGCTGGGAGGGCTTTGCTCGACCGCAAGTGCTCAGCCGACGCCGTGGCAGGCGGACAAGGGGTACGCCAACGGCATTCCGATTGGCACCAAGATTACCCAGGCCAACTGGCAGCAGTATCAGCAGTTCATGCCCGAGAGCATGATCCATCTCTTCAAGGGCGACCTCTTCTGGCACATGCCCTCGAATATCGAGATCGACGTCGGCCCGACACGGCATATCTATCCGCCCAAACCGTTCAAAGAAGATACGGAGAAGTACGGCAGCCAGACGCGGCTCACGAAGAATGCGGACGGTGGCTATGTGCCTACAGGATACGTCGCCGGTTTTCCTTTCGCCGATCCGTTCGCCGGCGATAAGGCCGAAGTCGGTGCCAAAATGTATTACAACAACTACTATCGACCCGCACCGGTGGTAGAGGAGGCTCCGAACTGCTCTTACACTCTGGACAAGTACGCCAACTTCACTCGTACAGCCGACTCCAACATAGTTTTCTCGCAACTTACTCATTTGAGTGAACCCGGATATCCGCGCGAGCTGCCCGGCAACAATGGTTACTTCTTCGCCTCTTACTTCGAGCAGACCGCTCCCGAGCAGGGTAAATATTTCGCATCGCTTGATATGACCTGGAACGATCCGTCGGTGCTCGACGAACTGTACGAATACATTCCAAGCCTCCGCCGCTCACTGCGCGTATCGCAGGCGGCGCGCTGCGCCCCGATCTTCGGCACTGATTTTGTCTATGAGGATGCTCAGGAAGGCGCCCCGCGGATGGGCAACCTGTTCGACAATGTTTATGTCGGACAGAAGAAGGTTCTGACTTTGATGCACGGAGCGCCCCAAAGCTTCGACACGTGCGGCACGCCGACTTCACTCGATCCGCGTTATTACTACTTCGGCCTGAAGGGCGTAGTGCCATTCCCGAACCCGGGCTCCGGGCCATGGGAGGTTCGCGACGTCTACCTCGTGCAAATGACGCGTCTGCCATCGCAATCGCGGGGGTATTGCTACGGCAAGCGCCTGCTGTACCTCGACAAGGAGAACTATTTCCCCGATCACACCGAGGTATGGGACCGCGCGGGCAACCTGTACAAGTGGATTGTCGTGTTCGCCTATCCGGCGATTCTTCCGGGTTTGGGTATCGAGGGACAGGAGGTCACCATCACCGGCCCCAACACCGGGTATGTCGTCAATTTTCAGGACGAGCACGCGACCGTCTTCATCGGTCTGCATGTTTGCGTCGATCACGAATGCGACGCTCAGGGATTCTCTAATATCGGCCGCTACGCTCAGCCCGACGGCCTGATGAAAATCATGCAATAGGGCCCCACGCTGCTTACGGCGCAACGTGACGCAGTCGAGCGAGGCGAACTTGTCGATGAGCTGGGCAGCGAGCCTAAGCGCGATCCCGCCGCACCTGCATCGGAGCGCCTCGCGTGAGCGCAGTCGGCGCGTCCAGCTTTGCGAGTCCGCCGTCGCATTGGTTGCAGTGATGGCCGCGTTGTTCGCATCGCCGTTGGCCCGCGCAGCGCCCGTCGCGAATGTCCCGGTGAGCGTGGTCGAGCCCTGGGACTCGTTCTTCAGTGTGGCGTTCACCCCTTCAGGCAGGTGCTACGTCGTCGGGGCCGAGGGAGCGATGCTTACCTCGACCGACGGCGGTCGGCATTGGAAACGAAGCGCAATCGCGGAGCGCGGCGATCTTTCGTGGTGGGATCTGCACAGCATTCGCTTCGCTCCTGACGGGCTGAGCGGATGGATCGGCGGCGAGAACGGACTGATTCTCAAGAGCACCGACGGCGGTCAGACCTGGAATGCGCAAACCAGCGGCACCAACGAAAATATTTTTCGCATTGCCGTTGTCGACTCGAAAACCGCCTTCGCTTCCGGAACCGGCGGGCTCTTGATGGGCACCACCGACGGTGGCCAGCACTGGCAGATGCAGACTCAAAAGAGCGGGTTGATCTTTTTCGACCTCAGTTTCACCGACGCAAATGACGGATGGGCCGTAGGCGAGTTTGAGACGATCTTGCATACGGCTGACGGCGGCAAGACCTGGAATCCGCAAATGGGCGGCAAGCGGGCAAATTTCAAGCTGCCGGCTTTGTTCGCGATTAGTTTCAGGGACGCACAACATGGATGGGCCGCTGGGCAGGGTGGCACCCTGCTGCGAACAGAAAATGGCGGATCGACGTGGCAGACAGTCAACACACCGTCAGCCTCGCCGATGTACAGCGTCGTCTATTTCGGCGGCGCAGCCAACTCCGCGTCTCAGGAACTATGGGGCTCAGGCGACGGCGGCGCACTACTCCACGTCGAGTTGAATGGTGGGGCCCCTGCGGTCCAGACGCCCACGGTTTTTAGCCTCTCGGACGTGGCATTCAATGGGAACAACGGGGTTGCGGTCGGCCTCGGCGGAACCATCGTCCACACTTCCGATGGCGGTGCTCACTGGATGGTTGTGACGGGCAAATGATGGGCCGCTTCATACTGCGCTTCCGTGCGCCGATCGGCATCCTCCTGCTGCTGATCACGGCGGTGTTCGGCTATTACGCGAGCAAGATGACCATCGGCACCAGCTTCACCGATTTCTTCCCGCGTGATCATCCATACGTGAAGCTCTATCACGAGTATGAGCGCTATGGCGGCGCGCAGCGCTTGACCCTGATGGTTCAGGTCAAGCGCGGCGACATCTACAACTATAAAACGCTCAGAAAGATCCAGGACCTCACCTATGACGTCGATCTGCTGCCCGACGTCAACCACCAGTCGATTCGTTCGCTGGGTTCCTACCGCGTGCGCTACGCGGTCGCACTGCCCGGCAATCTGGTCTACAAGGCATACATGTATCCGGACGTCCCCAAGTCGGAGGAGGGGATACAGGAAATCAAGCGCCAGATCTTCATTCATCGGCTCGAGATGCGCAGCCTGGTGAGCGACGACGGGCGCAGCGCCGCGATCACCGCTTCGTTTTATGAAGGCCGGCTCAACTATCACGACGTGTTTTACCGGGTTCAGGATCTGATCAGGAAGTATCAGGACGACAACACGGTCATCTATGCCGCGGGCGAGCCGATGATTCGCGGCTACGGATATTACTACCTGCCGGTCCTGGTCATTATCTTTTTTCTCTCTGACGCCATCATGATTCTCATTCTGTACGCGTTCTTCAAAGGACGCAGCACATGGTGGGCGCCGATTATCACCGGCCTGCTGTCCACGATCTGGGGTGTCGGTTTCATCGGGATGCAGGGCTATGAATTCGATCCCGTGATGCTGGTGATCCGGTTTATATTGACTGCCCGTGACATGAGTCATGGCATCCAATGGCAGGGCCGGTACTACGACGAACTGGAAACGCACGGCCACAACAAGATGGTGGCCTGCGAAGTGACGACCACGCTGATGCTGCCGCCGGGATTACTCGCGATCCTGGCCGACATTGCCGGTATCGTCTTTATTTCCTTCGGCGGCATTCCGTCGCTGCAGCACGTAGCATCCTCGGGCGCGGTATGGCTTGGCGGCAGTCTGACGATGGTTTTCATATTCCAGCCGATCATGATGAGCTACCTGCCGACGCCGAAGCCTCTACCGGCGCGCGCGCCGTCGCGGCGGAAGTGGTTCGCATCCGTCGTCGACAAGCTGGTCGAATTTCCGACCATACCCGGCTATGCGCGCGAGGGCGCGCTGGTTGGAGTCGGCATTCTGATCGTAGTCGGCTTCATCGCCGGAGTGCGCGCCAAGATCGGTTATACGGAGCCGGGCACGCCTCTATATCGGCATAATGCCAAGGTGAACCAGGACATCAACGCGGTGCGGCGGGTGTTCCCGCTCGATGAGGGCTGGTTGATAATTCGCGCGCGCGCAACCACGACGGTAAGCGCGGCCTACACGCCTGACATGCTGTCGCCCGAAGTGATCCGGTTGCAACGGGATCTAGGGCGTTACCTGCTGCACGATCCCGCGGTCACCAGTGTTATTTCGATCGCGCCCGATATCATCGAGCCGTACAACCAGATGTTTCACTACGGCAATCCGAAATTCCTCGCTGTGCCGCGCACCGCGGACGATACGATGGGCCTGTATTTTCTTTTCATGCAGGGGACGGCGCCCGGGGAGTCCGAGCAGTGGATCAATCTGAACACTAACGACGGCATCCTGCGCGTGCTGCTTGCCGATCACACGTACCAGACGCTGAACAATATACAGACACGGCTGGCGGAATTCGTTCGCCGCCGGGCCAGTTGGGATCCCGCGTACAAGAAGGTGGAGATCCTGTACATGGGCGGAGTGGCCGGCCTCTACGCCGCCGCCAATGACGTGCTCTACCAGCTCGACTTCATCAACATCACGTTCGTTCTCGGCGTGGTCTTTCTGTTCTGCGCGGTGGTTTACCGATCGCTGGTGGCCGGCGTGCTGTTTGTCGTCTCGTGCATCGCCGCGAACTTCGCCGCGTTCATCTATATGCGTCTGGCGGACATCGGTATCACCATCGATACCATACCCGTCATATCGCTAGGGATAGGACTGGGCGTGGATTACGGGATCTATGCGGTTTCGCGCATCTGCGATGAGTGTGCCGAGGGTAGACGTCTGGAAGAAGCGATTACCACGGCCTTGCGCGGCACGGGGGCCGCGGTGCTCGCGACTTTTTCGGTCATCGTCGGCGGCCTTGCACCGTGGGTATTCTCTCCTGTGCTGTTCCATAATGAGATGAGCGTATTGCTAATCATCCTGATGTCCACCAATGTAATCGTGGGATTGCTGATATTACCCGCGTACATAGCGTGGGCGCGTCCACGCTTTATTTTCGGCGGCGTTGCGGAGGAAGAGCTACACAAGGAAACGGTGGCCGCAGCATCAAATTGAATCGGGGAAGCCGCCGCCGGCGCGCTGCATAATGCGGGCGTTTCGGCACGGCATGCGGCCACGAGCCTCGGGAGGGGTAGGCATGAAACCCGTTCGAACTAAACTTTCCGGTTTGCTCTTGTTGGTCGTAAGTATTGCGCTGGCCGCGCTCGCGGCCAATGCGCGCTCCGCTCTGGCGCAGGCGCCGGGTGGCTCGCAGACGGCTGAGGCCCCGATGTGGCGCAGCGCCCTGTTCGGCAGCAGCGCTCCGCTCATCGATGTGAGCGAACAGCCGGGCTACCTGCAGGGCCTCTCGGTATCCGGATTCGTGAACCAGTTGAACGGTATGTGGATCGATTCTTCGGCGATCCGCTATCAGCGGAGCAAGAACTCGGTTGCCGCAGAACGAAGCTGGTTGCAGTTGGACATCAACTACATCCTCAACGGCGATAACAGGTTTTTCGTCCGCGGATGGGTGGTGTACGAGCCGGCCTATCGGTTCGAGTATGGGCGCGGCGGCATCCAGGACATGTCCGACTACTATAACCAGTACAACGTGCGCGACGCGTACTGGAAGAGCATCATGGGACCGGTCACGCTTTTCCTCGGGCGTCAGATCGTGACCTGGGGCGAATCGCTGGCTTTTCGTGTCGGCGACGTAATCAATCCGCAGGATTTCACCTGGAATTTCGGCTTTGCCAATCTTGAGCAGTCGCGCCTTCCGTTATGGATGGTGCATCCTATCTTCAGTCTCCCGACCTGGGGCCCATTCACCAACAACTTCGTCGAGGGCATCTGGACGCCGGTGTGGCAGCCGATGTACAACCCGTCGGTCGATACTCCGAATCAGGACCTGACCAACCCGCACAGCAACTGGTACGACGGCCAGCATGACGTTGCGGGCTCGGTTTCGCTGCTGGCGCCCTTCGTTCCCTATACCAGTTCCGAGGGTCGTTTCCAGGTTCAGCCGTATCCGATACTGACGGGGGCCGCGGGAGTGCCGGCCGCGCTCAGCGCATTTCCGCAACTGTGCGGCAGCTTTTCCGGACGCCATTGTACTTCGCCCGCATTCGCCACCTTCGCGCCGCCGTTTTTCGCTTATCATCTCCCGGCGAGCAACCTGGGGAGTTCGACCGAAGGTTTCCGTCTGCACACTCTGGTAAAGAATGCCGAGATCACGATGATCTATTGGCACGGCCATCAGTTCAACGAAGGCGGCACCCCTGGCGCGCCATTTTACGTGCAAGGCAGTCCTTCGACCGGCCAGTACCTTCAGGCTTACTTCCCTCAATTCAACGATATCGGCGCGACGCTTAATCGGCCCATCTATCTGCCAGGCTCAACTCTCTCGGCGATACCGCTGGTCCTGAGGACGGAAGGAATGTTCCAGGATCGCACGCCGCTGAACACGACGGACGTGGCAGTTCGCAATGGCGTAGTTGACAAATCCACACTGAACACCCTGGTAGCGCTCGATCTTGACGGGCTATACGCTCCGTGGTTGACGAGCACGGGCACGCTCAGCGCCAATCTTGAATGGAATCAGTTTACAATCATCGGTTATGGAAAAAACCTGGTTTACAGTTTTTACGCCGAGCGCTGGCGTCACAATGAAGAACAACTCCTGGTCAGTACGAACACCAGTTGGTGGTGGGGCGCGATTCTGCCGACCTACACCATGATCTGGAATCCATCGGGTAACACCACGCTCCTGTTCCCGACGCTGACCGTAACCCCACCGTGGACCAACAAGTATTTTGCGACCCTCGGTTATGTCGGCATACTTGGCAACGACAAGTTCAACTCTTTTGCCGGCGGCGTTTTCAAGGGGAAGAGCCTGCTTTATTTGCAATTCCAGTACAACTTTCAGGCAATCAAAGGACGTACCTGAGCGACTGAAATCGTCAGCCTGGAGTTGGAAAGGAGTAGCGCAGTGACAAAACGGGCCGTTTATATCGTGGCAATCGTGTGCGGCCTGTTGACCTGGTGCGGCGCGCGGGCGCAGATGCCTCCCGAGGAGGGCGTCAAGGTGCGCGAGCTGCCGCTCGCCGGACCGCACTGGGTGTTCATCATGAACCCGTTCAGCGGAACGCTGCAGGTGACCAGCGTATTCGTCGTCGACGGCGACTCTCTTCAGATAATGGGGCAGATGACGGGCGGGATCACAAGCGCCTTCGCAGTATCGCCAGATCGCAAACAGATCTATATGGCGGATACCTTTTATTCGCGCGGTTCGCGCGGAGAGCGCACTGACGTGCTGACGATCTACGATGCGCGTCACCTGGCGCCGGTAGGCGAGGTGATCCTGCCGACGAAGCGCCAATTGTCGATTCCCGACAGTTCACAGATGGCGGTAACCCCCGACGGACGCTTCGTGCTGGTCGCCAACGTGACTCCGGCGACTTCGGTTTCGGTGGTCGATATGGTCAACCGCAGCGTGGCCGGCGAAATCGAGACTTCCGGCTGCGCTGAAACGCTGATCGCCGGAGCGCGACGCTTCGTCTCCGTGTGCAGCGACGGCGCGATGCTGACCACAGAGTTCAACGATGACGGCAAGGTCACGGCGCAAAAGCGCACGGACAAACCCTTCTTCGACATCGAAAAGGATCCCGTTTTCGGCGTGCCGGCACGGGTCGGCGAGGACGCGTATTTCGTGAGCTATCACGGGATGGTGTATCCGATGAATTTTGCATCCAATCCCGCTACTCCCGGGAGCGCGTGGTCGTTGTTCAGCGATGCCGAGAGGCAGGCGGGATGGCTGCCCGGCGGCTATCAGCCGTTGTGGGGTAATGCCGCAAAAGGTCTGCTGTTCGTTCTGATGCACCAGGGCGGCGGCGAATGGACGCACAAGAATCCCGGGACCGAAGTGTGGGTTTACGACCTCAAACAGCACAAGCGCATTGACCGCATCGTGCTGCCCCAGGCAGCCAATTCGATCCTGGTCAGCCAGGACAATGCGCCGACGCTGTTTGCGCTGAGCGCGATGCCGGCCATGATGCAGTCGTTCTCGGCACTCGATGGCAGATATCTCGGCACGATCTCGGGCCTGTCCGGAGTGCCGTGGGAGATGTTCGGACTCTGACGCTCGCGTCGCGAAGCGCACCAGGCCCAGTGATGCCGCAAATAGACCCAGTGGTTGGATGGATGGCTGCGGGCGCGGCCGCGGCCATTTTTGCCGCTTCGGGCGGGCTCAAGTTCTACGATCTCGAGACGTTTCGCGGCGCGGTGCTCAACTATCGACTGTTGCCGGAACCGCTCGCGACGCCCTTTGCCTGGACAGCGCCGGTGATCGAGTGTGCAGCCGCGCTCGGCCTGCTGTTGACGCCGATTCGCGGCTCCGCGGCGCTGGCGCTGATCGCGATGCTCACGGTGTTCAGCGGAGCGATCGCGATAAATCTGGCGCGCGGGCGTACCGATATAGATTGCGGCTGCTTCGGCCCGGCGCTGCGCCAGCGACTCAGCTGGTGGCTCCTGCTCCGCAACGCGGCGCTTTTCGTTCTGCTCGCGATCGCGCTGCTGCCGATGGGACCGCGCACGATGGGGCTCCTCGATTTGGCCACCGCGATTATGGCGGCGGCGACAGTGATAGTGCTCTACACCGCTGCCAACTATCTGATCGCGAATGCCCCGGGGCTTCGCGCGCTGGGTGCGCTTAATGCTTGAGGCTTTGGTCATATCGCAGGTTCTGTTGTGGGTGTTGGTTCTGGCGATGGCGCTGATGATGCTCGCACTGCTGCGCCAGGTCGGCGTGCTGCACGAGCGTATCGCCCCGATGGGCGCGCTCACGCTGGATCGCGGCCCAAAAGAGGGCGAAGCCGCGCCGCTGTTCGAAGTCAAGGACCTGCGCAACGGCGCGCCCCTGCGGCTCGGCGGGGCCCGCGCGCGCAGCACGCTTCTCTTCTTCCTCTCGCCCACCTGCCCGGTATGCAAGAAGCTGCTTCCGATCGTGAAATCGATTCGTCAGTCGGAAAGCTCGTGGCTCGAGGTAATTCTGGCGAGCGACGGTGAACCTGCCGAGCACGAACGTTTCATCCGCATGCAGCATCTCGAGGAATTCCCCTATCTGCTCTCGGCCGACGTCGGGATGACCTACCGCATCGGCAAGCTTCCGTACGGAGTGATGATCGACGACGAGGGCGTGATTCGCGCCAAGGGCCTGATCAATACGCGCGAACATCTCGAGAGCCTGATCGAGGCGAAGCAGATGGGCGTGCCATCGATCCAGCAGTATTTGCAATCGCGGCAGGCCGAAGCCGGCGGTTCGCATCCCCATGATCGCGAGGATGGTCACGAGCATGAGCGTGAGGATGCTCAGGGCGAGGACCAGGCCAACGGTCACGATCCGCTGGCTCCGCGAGCCGCAGCCGGCAAGCGCGGCCGCGAATAGGCGAGGAGGCTCGGCATGGACTCCCTGGTGGAACAGCTTACCCGGACGGTCGCGCAGCGCACGTCGCGCCGCGGTTTTCTTGCCCGCATGGGCAAGCTGATGCTCGGCGGGATGGTGTTGCCACTGCTGCCGGTCGATCGGGTGATGGGAACCGCGCGGGCGCAGATGACGATGGGGCCGACCGGCACGGGCCGGACCGACGATCCCTCGACCTGCGATTACTGGCGCTATTGCGGCTTCGACGGCAACCTGTGCGGATGCTGCGGCGGCAGTCACACTGAATGCCCGGCCGGTACGATCATGTCGCCAACTTCATGGGTCGGCACCTGCCGGGATCCTAGCGACGGCAAGGAATACATCATCGGTTATCGCGACTGCTGCGGCAAAGACGTTTGCGGGCGTTGCTTCTGCGAGAACAACAAGGGCGATATGCCTATCTACCGGACTCAGCTCGATAACGGAGTCATCTGGTGTTTCGGAACCAAGCCTTCTTCATACGTCGTCAATTGCACTACGGCTGTCCGTCTCGGGCTCAAAACCTGAGCATGCGGGCGTGGACTATCGCCGCCGTATGCGCAATGGCGCTGATCCTGGCGGCGGGTGCTGCACGCGCCGACGGCCACGGTGTCTTCATCTCGAATTGCGCGGTTTGTCATCAGCCCGACGGCAAGGGGGCCCCATCGGTATATCCGCCGCTCGCGGATACAGTGGGCCGCTACGTCGGTATCAAGGGTGGGCGCGCCTACCTCATCGACGTGGTGTCGTTCGGCATGGGCGGCAAGATTGAATCCGCCGGCGATAGTTTCGAAGGCGATATGCCGCCTTGGCCGCAACTCAGCGATCAGGACGTCGCAGACGTGCTCACGTACGTGCTGACCGGGCTCAACGCCAAGATGCTGCCCGCCGATTTCAAGCCGATTACGCCCGAGGAAGTCAAAACCGAACGCGCCAGGTCGCTTACTGCCGCCGCTACTCACGCCGAACGCGATGCGCTGCTGAAGCAATTGGGAAGCAAGGCGGCTAAATAAGAGCGCACCATCGCAATGAAGCTGCGCGCCATCGTCATTCTGATTGCCGCGCTCGCGCCAATCTCCGCGTTTTCCGTCCTACGCTGCGCTTTCGCCGGCGGACCGCCGGCGGAGCTCTATACGCTCAACTGCTGGGGATGCCACAAGCCGCACGCCGAGGGCATTCCTGGAACCGTGCCGCGCCTGGCACACTCAATGGGCGACTTTCTCAAAGTGCCCGGAGGGCGTGAATACCTGGTCGAAGTGCCCGGCGTCGCCGCCTCGTCATTGACCGACGCGGAAGTCGCCGAGGTGTTGAACTGGCTGCTCTATACGTTCAACGAGCCGGAGCTACCGGCCGGCTTCAAACCCTACACCGCGGCCGAGGTTGCGGAATATCGGCCGCATCAGCTCGTCAAGATCACCGAGACGCGTGATGAGCTGGTTAAGCGGCTGAAGGCCAGGGGCATAACTATCCCCGACGATCGCATAGCCGGAGAGGCGCTCGCGACGCCGCTAACGCAGCACTGATGGCGTGACGCCGCGCATCGCGAGCGTTTATACTTTCGCCGTCCGGCGTCGCACAGATCCATACGCTATGAACGAACGGGAATTCGCCAAAGCGCTGGAGCGCGCCTGCGCGTGGGTCGTGCGCTATTTCGAGCATACGCGTGACCATCCCGTTCTCTCGCAGGTGCGTCCGGGCGATGTCGCGCGCGCGCTGCCCTCAGCGATGCCCGAGGAAGGGGAGGACTTCGATGCGCTGCTCGACGACTTCGAACGCATCGTCCTTCCGGGCATCACGCACTGGAACCATCCGCGCTTTTTCGCCTACTTCTCGATCACGGGTTCGGAGCCTGCCGTGCTGGCCGAGTTGCTCGCGGCAGCGCTTAACGTCAATGCGATGCTCTGGCGGACCTCGCCCGCCGCCACGGAGATCGAGGAGGTCGCTCTCAAGTGGTTGCGCGATGCGCTAGGTCTTCCATCCCGATTCTTTGGCGTGGTCTATGACACCGCGAGCGTCTCCGGCCTGCATGCGCTGGCGGCCGCGCGCGAGTCGCTCGAGCTCGACGTGCGCAATCGCGGCACAGCAGGCCGCGATCTTCCGCCTCTTCGCCTGTACTGCACGGGTCAGACCCACTCGCACGTCGAAAAGGACGCGATCCTGCTTGGCATCGGGCGTGAAAACGTGGTCAAAGTCGCGACCGATGACGCGTTCAGGATGGATCCCGCGGCGCTGGAGCGGGCAATTCTCGAAGATCGCGATCGCGGCTATCTGCCGATGGCGGTCGCGGCGACAGTGGGCACTACTTCGACAACATCGGTGGATCCCGTCCCCGCTATCGCGGAAGTTTGCCGCTCGCGTCGCGTGTGGCTGCACGTCGATGCGGCTTATGCGGGACCGGCGGCAATCGTGCCTGAATTGCGCTGGCTCCTCGACGGCGCCGGCGCTGCCGACTCGTTGGTCGTCAACCCCCACAAATGGATGTTCGTGCCGGTGGACCTGTCGATACTATACACACCTCACGAGCCGCTGTTGCGGCGCGCATTCAGCCTGATTCCGGCATATCTCGAGACGCCCGAAAGCGAAGTGCGTAATTATATGGATTACGGCGTGCAATTAGGCCGGCGATTCCGCGGACTTAAACTATGGTTCGTGCTACGTGCATTCGGTCGGCAGAGAATCGTCGCGATCATCCGCAATCACGTCGCATGGGCGCAGGAACTGGCGCGATGGATTGCCGCGACCGAAGACTTCGAGCTGCTAGCACCACATCCGCTGTCCGTGGTCTGTTTTCGTCATGCGCCGCAGAAGCTAGGGAAAGATGACGCTACGCTCGACGAACACAACCAGCGAGTCGTTGATGAGATAAATCGCGCAGGCTTTGCCTTTCTCTCCACCACGCGCCTGCACGAGCGCGTGGCGATCCGCTTTGCGATCGGCAACGCGCGCACGGCCTTCGACGATGTTCAGAAGACCTGGGAATTATTGCAGCGCACCGCGCGACATCTCGCCGAAAGGTGAGCACGCGCGAACTCTGAAAGCCGGCCCCATCCGCGATCTCTCAACGTCGGTTGAGAAAAATTGCTCGTTCTAAATTGGTTAAAATTCACATATTTTTGCTCGTCCATCGTATTTAATTCACGATTATGGACCAAATAAGCGTTTCAAAAAAACAAGTCGTATTTCGTGTTTATACTCTCGAAATCTATCAAAAAACACCAATTAAGGGCTAAATTCGGCAAAACTCTGATTTTTCAAGCGTCGAACATCCTTGTCCAAAAGCGACGCTGTCTCCTCTACCAAAGTTGGATAAATAAACCTAGACTAAACGCCACTAATGACTGCTGGGGATTCAGCAAGGTCAGGCGCAATGCAGGCGAGTCAGGCGATCGATTCAACCCTCATTCGAAGCTCGCCACGCGCAGCAATAGCGGCTCCAAAATCGATGTTCTTGTATCGGCTATCGCGAGGCGCATGCGGAAACGGACAAACCACTGTGGATCTCCCGGTGATCCGCATCTACGACGAGCGGCTGACACATGGCCGATACGGACCATTTTCTGGCGGAACGCCGTCGCTCGGCATCCGCCCGATGAGGTGCGTCATATGACAGGGGGTATGTACGCGATGAACGATGACCGTAGCCGGCTGGCGTGGAGGGTGCGTCAGTCCGGTGTGCCAGGTGAGATCATCGACGAACTGATCAACGATAACATCGTCGCTCGTTATGCCCGCCGCTTTCGCCTGTTTGTACAAGGGGCGCCGGCCGACATGCTCATGATCATCATTAACGGCGTGGTAAAGGTTTACTGCGCGCAGCCCGACGGTCGCCGATTCCTGGTGGAGTTGGCGGGCCCAGGCGATATTATCGGCTACGTCGATCGGCTTGACGCGCGCGGACGGCACTGCCAGGCGTTCGAAGCGCAGGCGCTCACTAACTGTGCCGTTGCGCTGGTCAGCCGTCAGCGCATTCTGAAGCTGCTCAGCGATGCCGATAATGCTACGCTGATCGATATGTTCGAGCGCCTCAATACGTTCTGGGGCTCGGTAGTGCATCGCTACACCCTGATGATGACGCTGTCCTATCGCGAGCGATTGGAAGCGATGCTGGCCGAAGTGGCCGCCAGGTACGGCGTCAAGGAGACGCGCGGCACGCTTGTGACGCTCGAACTGGGACACGACGATTGGGCCGACATGATCGGCAGTTCGCGGCCTATGGTCAGCAGGCTCATCGCGGACATGGTGCGCAATCGGATACTGGCACGGGAGGGCAAGCACTACATCCTGCTGGCCTCCGGTGATTCCGAAAGATTCGTGCCGCTGCCAGGACGAACCGATCCCGCAGTCGCGAACGGTATCACGGCACGTCGGAACGGCGCTCCCGCACGCCCGTCCTGAAGCCCGTGTCATCCTGATCCGGATCTTGCGTTCAGAGTCCGCCCGCATGCGCGTACGATGCTCGGCCGTTTCGCGACCGCCGCGATGGCATTAGAGCTTCGCTCCAATTAGGATCGACCACTGCAACATCAAGCGTCGGGTGAGCCTCCGGTTCGCCCCAAGCCAAAAGAGGCAGGTGCTCTGATGGATTCGGCGGGAGTAATGGCATCACCGGGCAACGCGCGCCCGGGGCGGATTCAGATTTGGCTGCAGGCAAGCCGCGCTTTCACGCTCGGCATGCCATTTATGAGCGTATCGGTTGGCGCGTTCCTTGCCTATTATGTTGGCGCGCCCTTCAGCATCCCGACGTACCTCGCGGCGGTCGCGGCTGCGATGCTACTGCAGGCGGCCGCAAACCTAATCAACGATTACTATGACTTTATCAAGGGTACCGACCGCGATAACTGGGAATCGCCTGACGCGTTCGGACCCGGGCTCGTCATTCAGCAGGGGCTGCTGACCGCCGAGCAGATCCATATTGCCGGGCTCGCAACGTTTGTTGCCGGGTGCGCGCTTGGTCTCGTGCTGGCATATGTATGCGGATGGCCGGTGCTTGCGCTTGGACTGGTCGGAGCATTGGGCGCGTACTTCTATACCGCCGCGCCGCTGAGTCTCGCCTATCACGGGCTCGGCGACTTCATGGTTTTCGCGTTGATGGGGCCCGGCTACGTGCTCGGCGGCTATTACGTGCTGGCGCTTGGATTCTCCTGGCCGGCGCTCCTGGTGGGAACCTCGATGGGACTGCTATGTTCGAGCCTGCTGCAGGTCAATAACCTGCGCGATATCGAAAACGACCGCAAGCACGGCAAATGGACCATGGCCGCGATCGTCGGCCGACGAGTCGCGATGGCCGAGTTGGTTACGTGCGATGCGCTGGCATACGCAATCGTTCTGATCTGTGTGGCCGTTCGACTGTTGCCATGGCCGTCGCTGCTCGTGCTCGCCGTACTGCCGAGAGCAATAGATCAGATACGGCTGGTCGCGGGCGATGCCGGCGCCGAGGCGCACAATCGCGCGATGGCGCGCTCGGGACAATTGCAGTTCGAATTCGGTCTCGCGCTGATAGCTGCCTTCATCTTCAGCCGGTTCCTGCTGGGTCAATAGGCGCTCGCCCGCGCGCTCGTCACGCTTCCGCGCTCAGCGCCACGAACACATGGTGACGATGGGTCGTCGTGGGCAGTGTTGCCGCTCGCAACGCAAGCGGTCCGCGATGAGTGTCACGCTGCGGTCACGAGCAACCTGTGCAACCCGGTTGCCGTTTCGCGCCCTCCGATAATTGGAGCGCATGGCTTTGCGCGGCCTAAGATCCGACTGCTTACATTTTGAGCACTGACCTGAATCGTACCTTTCCGGTAATCATGCGATCGTAGGCATCCGCCGCGCGCTCCAGCGGAAACGTCTCAATCATAGGCCGCACTCCGGTCGCGGCGGCGAACCTGAGTGTATCTTCGGAATCGATCGACGTCCCGGAGGGCCAGCCCACAATCGTTTTGCGGCCCGCTATCAGCTGCAGCGACGTAACCGAAAATGGCTCCGCGCTTGCGCCGACGATCACCAGCTTGCCGCCAGGGCCAAGGCCGTCAACCAGGCTTCCCATTGCGCGGCCATCCGGTGCGGTCGCGAGGATCACGCGCGCCCCGCCAAGCTTCTGCAGTTCCCTGGCAGCATCCTGTGCCTTGGTGTCGATGTAAACGGCAGCGCCGAGCTGGCGAGCGAGAGGCTGCTTGTCTTCGCCGCGCCCAATGGCTGCCGTGAGCAAGCCCGACTTGCTCGCAAACTGGACGCCCAGGTGGCCCAGCCCTCCAATTCCCTGGACAGCGACGAGGTCGCCCGGTCGCGCCCCGCTGTTGCGCAATGCGTTGAACGTGGTGACACCCGCGCACATGAGCGGCGCAGCCTCTTCTGGCGTCAGCTCGCTCGGCACGCGTGCGAGCGCAGCAATTGGGGCGTCGACGAACTCGGCGTAGCCGCCATCGTAACTGATTCCTGGAACCTCCAGCTTAACGCACAGAATAAAGTCGCCGCGCCGGCACGCATCGCATTTGCCGCAATGTCCGCCGAACCAGCCGATCCCGACCCGCTCGCCGACTTTCCAGGAGTCGGCGGTTTCCCCCAGGGCATCGATGACCCCGACGATTTCGTGGCCGGGAGAACGCGGATAGGCGATACCCGGCCATGCGCCGTCCTTGGTCATTGCGTCACTGTGGCAGACGCCACAGGCTTGCACCCGAACCCTTACGTATCCCGGTTTGAGTTCGCGCGTGCGCTCCTCGACCAGTTCGAAATCGCCGCCGATACGATTGATGCGTGCTTTTTTCACCGCCGCTCTCCTTGAGATCGTCAACTCACTCGCCCGCAGCTGCGCCGCCGGATTGTCTCCGCAACTACGAGCGGGGCGCACTGAATCAATGACTTGTTCGAATGCTCGACCCTATTGCACAAGCCTTGCGGATTTCCGGTGTCGAATGAATATTCATCGCGCGGCTCAGCGACCCTCCGCCGCTCGTCCGCGGAGCGTCATGCAGGTACTGGTGGCGCGCGCGATCAGCCGGCCGCGTTCGTCCAGTACATTGCATTCCACGAGGCCAACGACTTGGCCGGCACGCACCACGTTCGCCTCGGCACGCAGAGTCGCTCTCCATACCGGCCGTAGAAAATTGATCTTCAACTCCAGCGTGGTGAAACTCTCGCCCTCGGCCAGCGTGCTCCGGTAAGCCGCGCCCATGGCCGCGTCCGCGAGATCGCACAATACTCCGCCGTGCAGCGTGCCCATCGGGTTGGCGAAACGCTCGTCAGCCTCTAATCCGATTTCGGCGACGCCGCTACCCAGACGATCGATTTTAAGTCCGAGGAGCCTGCCTATCGGAGCAGGAAATTCCTCTCCATGCACCGCCCTCGACTGTCCTTCCCGTGCTTCGGATGGGAAATTTAACATGGTCTTAACGCTCCGGTTTCAGTGCGTACCGTCCGCCGCTTTGTCGATCGCGAAGGGACGGACGAACAATGCCAGCGGCAGGCCTACCGCCACCACAATCGCGAGCAGATGAAAGCAGTCCATGAACGCGAGCATCGTCGCCTGCTGCGTCATCAGCTTCGCGGCCAGGCCGTAACTCCGATGGATAGCGTCGGGCGTGCTCGCGCCGCGAGTTATCAAATAATGGCTCGAAGTGCGGACGAATCGGCGCAGGTCTTCGCCGGCCGAAGTGAGATCGCCCACCAGCACGCTCTGATGATACTGGGTGCGCCGCTCGAGCATCGTGGTCACGAAGGCTATCCCGAAGCTGCCGCCCCAGTTGCGGCAGAGATTGGTCAGGCTCGAGCCCTTGTTGTTCTTATTTTTCGGCAGGTACGAGTAAGCGAGTTGGCTCACAGGCACGAACATGAAAGCATAGCCGAATCCCTGGAAGCATCGCGCCAGGGCGAAATGATAGTAGTCGGTCGAGGTTGTCATGCCGCTGTAATAGAAGAAGGAGAGGGCGGCGATGACGAAGCTTAAGCCGAGCAGGCGCCGGGGGCCGATGCGCGGGACGACGCGTGCCACCAGCGGAGCCATCAGGGTGATTACTGCCGCGCCCGGGCCCAGCACCAGGCCCGCGTCGGTTGCGGTATAGCCGAACAGCGTCTGCAACATTTCCGGGATCAGGACCGTGCTGCCGAAGAGGCCGAAAGCGAAGACGAAGTAGTAAATGTTCGCCAGCGCGAAGTTGCGCTCGCGCAGTAGCGTCAGCTCGACCACCGGATCCTCGTGGTGCCACTCCCATAGTATTGCGATGGCGATCACCGCCACGCCAATCACGAGAAACGTTGCAATGAAATGGCTCTCGAGCCAGTCGTCGCGTTCGCCCCGATCCAGCACCACCTCGAGGCAGGCGAAGCCGACGGCGATCAGCGCTATACCCGCATAGTCGATTCGCATCCGCCCGCGCTTGCGCGCCTGCCTGCGCTCTTCGGCGAATTCCGGCGGATCGTGCACGAGCCGGCTCGACAGCAGCAGCGACAGCACTCCGATCGGAACATTGATGAAGAAGACCCATCGCCAGGAAAAACTATCGGTGATCCATCCGCCGAGCGGCGGACCGACAGCCGGGGCGGTGACGATCGCCATGCTGTAAAGCGCGAATGCTGCGCCGAGTTTCTCCTTGGGGAAGGTATCAACCAATATCGCCTGCTCTACCGGTGCGAGTCCGCCGCCGCCGATGCCCTGCACGACGCGAAGGCAAATCAGCACCGCGAGGCTTGGCGCCAGGCCGCACAGAAGCGAAGCGGCGGTAAAGATTGCGACGCACATCATGTAGTAGCGCTTGCGGCCGAATGCGCGGCTCAGCCATGCGCTCATCGGCAGAATGATCGCGTTGGCGACCAGGTAGCTGGTCAGCACCCAGGTGCTTTCGTCGTAGCTGGTGCCAAGGCCTCCGGCGATATGCGGTAGCGCGACGTTCGAGATGCTCGTATCGAGCAGCTCCATGAAGGTCGCTATCGTTACCGTCAGCGCGATTGCCCAAGGGTTGTGCGCCCGCTGCGCTGCTTCGCCGCCGCCAACCGCGCTGCGCGCTGCGCTGCTTATCGTTCCTGACGCAGCCATACCGTCGGTTCCACTGACATTCCGGGATGCAGGCGATGTTCGGTATCCTGACCGGGGTTGAATTCGATGCGCACCGGCAGACGCTGCACCACCTTGACATAATTGCCGGTCGCGTTTTCTGCGGGCAGCAGACTGAACCGATCGCCGCTCGCGCCAGGCAGGTGTCTAACGTAGCCGCTGTAGTCGCGGCCGAACGTATCGACGTGGATGGAGACCTTCTCGCCGCGATGCATGCGGGCGAGCTGTGTCTCCTTGAAGTTTGCGGTCACCCAGATCTCGTCGGTTTCCGTTACGAACATCAGCGTCTGGCCGGGTTCGATGCGCGAACCCAACTCGACGCTGCGCTTGCCGACGATGCCGTTGGCCGGTGCGCGAATCGCCGTGTAGCTGAGGTTGAGCAGAGCCTGCTCGAGCGCGGCGCGAGCGGCGTGGACGTCGGCCTCGCGCGCCGCAATCGCCTTTTGCGCGGCGCCGGCGGCTTCGCCGGCCGCGTCAACCTTGGCCGCGTCCACGCGCGCCGCGGCGATGTAGCGATCGTATTCATCCTGCGCCACGACCTGACGGGCGAGCAGCACGGAGAAGCGCTGCGCGTCTCGCTGCGCCTTGAAATCGGCGGCGGCGCTCTCGCGCACGTTAGCCAGCGCGGCCGCATAGTCCTGCCGTGCGCCTGCGAGTTGCGCGATCGCCAGTTCCACCCGCGCCCGCGCCTGCGCCACGGCGACCTCGTAGTCGCGAGGGTCAATCTCGACCAGCAGGTCGCCGGCCTTGACGCGGTCGTTATCTTCGACGTGAACGCGGATTACCGTACCGTAGATGCGCGAGCCGATCGGATCTATATGGCCGTCGATCTGCGCGTCATCGGTTGATTCGTAGGATTGGAGATAATTCCAAACAACGGGTGCGACCGCGCCGAGCGCTATCAGCACCGTCGCGGCCGCCAGCGTGCGGCGGCCCGGCCTGCGGCCCCGCCATCGCCGCTGTGCTCCACGCCTTGCATCCGGCGCCGGCGGCAATTCGATTCGTCGCCAGCGCTCGTTCGCGCCGTCGATTTCCAATGCGCGGCGGCAGTCGCCTGCATCGTCCGCATGGCCGCGCGCTGCGGCGTGCGGAGCATCCGGTCCGGCGTTTTGTCGCAAATCGCGAGACGTTTGGCCATCCGCGAAATTCTTCCCACCCGTTCTTCGAAGTGCGGCGTCCATTTCAGCGACCTCGACGCTTGCATGTACAAGCATCGTGCCAGCAAAACCGGATTGATGATGATGGGCAGGGCTGCCATATTAGTGACGTACGTAATCAAAAACAGCATGCCGGGTGCGGAGGCGCTGGAGTCAGGATGAGAGTGTCGAAACAGACAGCCGCGCGTAATCGCGAACAGATACTGATCGCGGCAGCGCGGCTGTTCCGCGAGCGGGGAATCGAGGGTACCGGTGTCGATTCGATTACCGCCGCCGCCGGTCTGACCCACGGCGGCCTGTACAGTCATTTCGGCTCGAAGCGCGCGATTCTGATCGAGGCGATTCGCTTCGCGCTCGCGCAGTCCCGCCGCCGATGGGAAAGCGGCATCGACCGAGCGCCGGCGCGCGCTGTGCGCAGGATCGTGGAAGGCTACTTGTCCCGCGCGCATCGCGACCGGCCGGGCAGCGGATGCCTGGTTGCCGCGCTCGGTTGCGATATGGCGAGGCAGTCCGCCGCCGTCCGACGCGCCTTCACGGCCGAGGTCGAAGGCATATTCGATTTGCTGGCGGCGCTGATGCCCGGGCGCACGCGTGCCCGCCGCCGCGCCGCTGCGGCTGCCGCTTTTGCCTGCATGTTGGGCGCGCTGATAATCGCGCGCGCGGTGGACAAACCGCGGCTGTCGGGCGAAATCATGCGGGACGCCGCAAGCCATATCGCCGCCGACGCCGGGCGCGCCCATGGAATCGCCCACGCGCGCAGGACCCGAACGAGGAGGGTTTATCGTGGAGCAGAGAAACGCAACGGCCGCCGTGATCGGAGCCGGCGACTACATCGGCGGAGCGATCGCCAAGAAGTTCGCGGCTGAAGGGTTCACCGTGTTTGCCGGCCGGCGCCACGTGGAAAAGCTGGCCGCGCTGGCCGCCGCGGCGGAGGTCTCCGGCGGCCGCATCGTCGCTCGCGCATTGGACGCACGCAAAGAAGACGGCCTCACGGCCTTTCTGCGCGAGGCCGACCGGCATGCGCCGCTGGAGGTCTGCATCTTCAACGTCGGCGCCAACGTGAATTTTCCGCTGCTCGACACGACCGAGCGGGTGTTCCGCAAGGTCTGGGAGATGGGTTGCTTCGCGGGATTCATCGCCGCCCGCGAGGCGGCGCGCCTGATGTTGCCGCGCGGGCGCGGATGTATTTTCCTGACCGGCGCCACGGCAAGCCTGCGCGGCGGGGTCGGATACGCGGCCTTCGCCGGCGCGAAGTTCGCCCTGCGCGCGGTCGCGCAGAGCGCCGCGCGCGAACTGGGGCCGCGCAATATCCATGTCGCGCACCTGGTGATCGACGCCGGTGTGGATACCGCGTGGGTGCGGGATCGCATTCGCGAACGCGAGGGCGAGGATGCGATCGCGCGCCTGGAACCCGATCGCCTGATGCGTCCCGAGTCCGTGGCTGAAGCGTACTGGCAGCTCTACCGTCAGCCCCGCGACGCATGGACCTTCGAGCAGGAGATTCGTCCGTTCGGCGAGAAATGGTGATGTCGAGAGGCGGCGCGTTCGCGGCCGCGGCCGTCTGCCTCAGCCGTTGCGCGGGGGCGCTTCTCCTCTCAGGCGCGCGAGCGCCGCGAAGGCGAGCATGCGGGTCAGTTCGCCCGCCGGCACGCCGCGCCGCGCGAGGCTCACCGCCTGGCCGGACCATAAGTTCATGAAGTCGTTCGAACCGGCGGGCTCGGTCTTCGCTCGAAGCGGAGCGAGCGCGCTGCTCGCCAGGGGAAAGCGCGGCGCGGCCGAGGAGATCGGACCGATTTCCGACATCAGCCGATTGACAATGCCGCGCGCCGGCCTGCCGGTGAACACGTTGGTGACCATGGTGTCGTCATCGGCGGCATGGGTGAGCGCCTCCAGATGAAGCGGCGGCACGCGAGCCTCGGGACAGAACAGGTACGCGGTGCCGATTTGGACGGCCGAAGCTCCCAGCGCGAGCGCGGCGACGATTCCACGTTCGTCAGCGATCCCGCCGGCTGCGATGACCGGAATTTTTATCGCGTCCACGACCTGCGGCACCAGGGCAAAAGTTCCGACCTGACGCGCCATATCATCGGAAAGAAAATTGCCGCGATGGCCGCCCGCTTCGAGGCCCATCGCGACTACAGCGTCGCAGCCGTGCGCCTCGAGCCATCGCGCTTCTCGAACCGTGGTAGCCGAACCAATCACGCAAGCCCTGGTCGCCTTGACGCGATCGAGCAACTCTTGCGCAGGGAGGCCGAAATGAAAGCTGACCACTTCGGGCTTGAACTGCTCGAGCAAAGCGCAGGCTTCGGAGTCGAAGGGCTTGCGCGAAGGCGGAGCCAGCGGAGCCTGCGGATCCAATCCCAGCTCGACGTAGTACGGCCTAAGCGCTGCGCGCCACGCGCGATCGCGTGCTTCGTCATGGGCCGGCGGCGTGTGGCAGAAGAAATTTACATTAATCGGCCGCGAGGTCCTGCTTCGAATCGTTTGCAGTGCCGACCGGATCTCTTCGGCTTTCAACTGCGCGCACGGCAGCGAGCCCAGGCCGCCGGCCTCACTGACCGCGATTGCCAGCGCCGCCGTTCCCGGCCCGGCCATCGGCGCGAGGACGATCGGCAATTCGATTCCGAACAGATCAAGTACACGTCGATCGGGCCATGCTTTCATGTTGTTTCTCCAGCCGATTCGTGACGGGAAGGGCAAGGCATCGCGTTGCGGACGGCGAGCTGATTTCGACGCAAGGTCAGAGCCAGTTGCCGAGTACTACTCCTGCTATTGCGGCGAAGGCTCCGGTGATGACGCTTCCAACCATGTACAGCGCGCAGAGCAGCAGCTCTCGATCCTGAAGCAGACGGATCGATTCGTATTCGAAGGTCGAAAAGGTCGTGTAGCCGCCAACGAAGCCGACGGCGAAGAACAGGCGCCAGTGGGGGCCCAGCGATAGACGCTCCTCGGCGAGTGCCAGGAAAAAGCCGATGATGAAGCTTCCGCTGACGTTGATGAACAAGGTCCCGTACGGAAACGCGGGGCCGAAACGGCTCGCAAACCAGCCGCCGACCAGGTAACGAACCGCGGAGCCGATCCCGCCGCCCAACGCAACCAGAAGAACCGCCACCGCTCTAGGCGCCTTTCTCCCGTTCGCGGCGGCCGAGCAACGCCCGCATCATCTCCGTACGTCCGACGATCCCGACCAGGACGCCTCGAGCGTCCACGACCGGCAGGCGTTTCACGCGCTTTTCCGCCGAGAGCGCCAGCGCGCTCGCGACCGGCATCTTGTCGCGCACCGTGATCACTTCGCGTGTCATGAAATCCCTGACCGAGCGCGCGCGGAGTTTTTGAATGTGCTTGCGAGCTTCGCCGCCGACCCTGGCGATCGGCACCTTGGAGATGAGCACCTCGATTATTCCCGGCCAGCTCTCGCGGCTGACCCGTGAAATGAGGTCGGAGTCCGCGACTATGCCGACCACGTGCCGTTGTGCGTCGATGACCACCACGCGCTTGTGCGACGATGCTACCAGAAGATCGAAGATCGCCTCGACCGTTGCGTCCTCGCGCACTACCGGGACCTCGCGCGTCATCACGTCCTCAACCGTTGCCTGCTCGTCCGCAGGGTGGGCCTCGGGATGCCACTCGGGCAGATGAACCGCGGCAACAAGATTCAAAATATCGAGCCGTCCCAGAATCCCGACCAACTTGCCCGCCGTATCCACGACCGGCAGCCGTTTCACGCGCTTCTCGGTCATCAAACGCGCCGCCTGAACGAGGTCGGTGTCCGGCGTGACGGTTATTGCAGGCCGCGTCATCACTTCGGATACGGTGCGATGCGGATTTTCAAGCGACTGATGAAGCTCGCGAACATATTCCAGGTCGGTCGCGCGTTTCAGACTGAGCGTGACTTTCATGCCGCCGCGTGTGAGGAGGTCGCTGTCGCTCACGACGCCCATCACTTTGCCGTCGTTGTCGATCACCGGCACGGCCGTATAGTCCTTGTCCAGGAGCAGTTCGATAACCGACGTCAGCGGGCTCTCCGGATGCACGCTGGCCACGTCGCGGCGCATGACCTCGGATACTTTGACGTTGGGCAAGCCCTCCCTGGAGGGCGCTCCTGATTGGATCACCTCGAGCTCGTGGACCGTGATAAGCGCGTTGGGCGCCATCGCGCGCAGCGGCTCGAGCAGACGGTCGATTCGTTGCGGCCGATCCACGACGGTGATTACCACCGCCTGATCGAGCGAGAGCCGCAGGATGGCGGAGGTATGAATCAGCGAAGAGGCGCCGAAGCCGGCGATGCCGCGAGTGGCGGTGGCGCCGCTGCATCCTTCCCGCCGGAGCATCTCGATGATCGCCATGTAGAGAGCGCGATGCTGGTAGCGGTCGGTTTCGGAGACGAATATGGTAAGCTGCCTACCTCTGCCGGTGAACATGCGTCACTGTCCCTATACGCCACTGTCGATCACATCGCCATGGGGGCGCAAGTGTCAACGGCGAAGCGCTGAGGATGCCGAATCAGGGGCTACTCCGCGGCAAGAAACATGCGCCCCGGTTTTCTTCGCGAGCGCACTTTGGGGCTGGAAACATGAGAAAGCGGGGAAGAGGCATGGGCCGCATCTTCAAGCGCGGCTCGATTTACTGGATCGCGTACTGTTATCGCGGCAAGGAGTACAGGGAGAGCTCGCGGTCCAGCAACGAAAGCCAGGCACGCAAACTACTGAAGAAGCGGATCGGCGAAGTTGCAAACGGGCACTTGATCGGCCCGAGCGAGGAGCGGTTGAGCTTCGAGGACCTCGCGAAGATGCTGATCACCGATTACGAGATCAATGGCAAGCGGTCAGTGGACTCCGCTCTGCTGTCGATCCGGCATCTGCGCGAGTTCTTCGGATTGTACCGCGCCATCGACATCACGCCAGACCGAATCTGCGCCTATGTTCTGGCACGGCAGCACGATGGCGCCGCCAACGGGAGCATCAACCGCGAGCTTGCTGCGCTGAAGCGCGCCTTCACGCTGGCGACACGCGCAGGCAAGCTGAATTCGGCGCCTTACATTCGCCTGCTTGAGGAAAACAACTCACGCTGCGGATTTCTGGATCACGGCAGTTTTCTAGCGCTCCGCGACGGCTTGCCCGCCCATCTGAAAGACCCCGTCACCTTCCTTTATCTCTCCGGTTGGCGCGTCAGCGAGATGCGCACGCTGGAATGGCGCGACGTTGATCTCGGGGGGCATGAAGTGCGGCTCCGCCCCGAGGAGAGCAAGAACAAGGACGGCCGCGTGCTGCCTTTACGGGGCGAGCTTCTCGAGGTGCTCGAGCGAGCTCGCGAAAAACGCCGGCCAGATTGCCCGTTTGTGTTTCACGAACAGGGCGAGCCTATTGGCGACTTCCGTAAGGCTTGGAAAACCGCCTGCAAGAAGGCTGGTATCTCTGGAATCATAGTGCACGATCTTCGCCGCACCGCCGTGCGGAACATGGTCCGCGCCGGGATCCCCGAACGCGTCGCGATGGAACTCAGCGGCCACAAGACACGGCGGATCTTCGACCGGTACAACATTGTTAGCAGTGAGGATCTGGCAGCGGCCACAGAAAGACTCCAAGGGCATCTGGGAACGCAACCGAAGGCGCCGAAGGTCACCTCGATAAGCTAGGGACGACCACGGTCACCCGGTTATTCCCAAATAATTTCGCATGCGAGATATTCGCTAAGCACCATTTTCACGGAAACGCCGTGGGCGTCATACACCGCATATCTGTAGCGGCCAGGCTGAACCAGCACCCAGTCCCCGGATTGTTGAAATTTGTCGGGCAAGTCGCCGGACGCGCGGTAGAACGCGCGCGTTCCGATCTCCGGCCACCCGAGCGGTCCCGAGCTGATCACGTTCTCAAATTCACGCCGCTCGGCTTGATCAAAGGTTAGGAGAGGCGTGAACCAAACTGCATTTGGATCTTCGAGTTGTGGGTAGAGCTCGTACGCAGCGTGCCCTCGCGCAAGTTTCAAGACAACGTTCCGAACACGATCCAGATCGGGGAACCAAATCAGATCGCCGCCGAGCGTCTTCTGGCACCTTTCGATCAGCTGCTGCAAGCTGGGATTGTCGCACAAAACTCGCTGGACTTTCGCACGCTGGAGACCGCACGGCTGAGCAGTGCCTCGTACGACACACTCGATGAAGCAGGCGAGGTATTGCTCGTCCAACGAGAAGGACCAATTGCATGCTGCACATGCAGCCACAGCCGGCAGTGCCTCTGGGTATGGCTCGTCGAGCAGCACCTTTGATGGAACGTGATCCCGTGTGTCGGCATAGTCGGCACCGCAGTAGACGCACATGTCTTTATCCGCGAGACGAGCGTCAACGAAAAGGGGGCGGTGCCGGGGATCCATCAGTCCAACGGCGGAGAAACATCAAGAGGTAGGTAGCTTGGCCACGAGACTACCAATGCGTTCGACGCTCATGCAATCTTCCTCGCTCGTCTCACGTGACTCGACTACCCTTAGAATGCCAACTCCCTCGCCCCACCCCACTATTGGAGTAGCTTCACAAAGTCTTCCACCGTGATGTCCACTGTCCGGATTATGCTTCGCAAGGTACCGCGGTCGAGGGTATTGTGCATCGGGACTGTTACAGGGTTTCGGCCCTGACAAACCAGTCGCACGTGGCTCCCCTTCTGTCGGGCGTCGCGATATCCCAACTTTATCAACGCCCGGACGCAGTCGTCGCCGGAGATTATTGGAAGTGGCACGGACATCGCGGCGCTCCCGTTAAACCGCGCGTAGGTGCCGCCCCTTCCTCGTGTCGCGCGTCGACTCCTCGTGCTTCCGCTTCTCGCGCTCCTTCAGCACCTCCTGCGCGAACGGCTCGGCCTCCCTGATCAGCCCATCAAAGCTGTACCGGTTGGTTTTGTTGCCGCCGTTGCGATGGCGCCGCTCTATGCGTCTGACGAAACCGGCACTCTCCATGCGCGCGATGTGACGTTGAATCGTCCGCGGCTTAACCCCGATCCGATCCGCTAGCGTTTTCTTTGAGGGGAAGGGCAGGTTGTCACGTTCCCACCAATGGTCTGCCAACTGCAACAGAATGTTGACGTCCAGTGGGTCAAGTCCCAACGCCTGCTGACGCTGCAGAAAAACCGATGGGAAGGCTACCCAGCCAGCGTCAATTACGGACTTCCCCCAGCGGTGCTCAAGCTTGCCTACATCAACTCCCGGTTCCTTAGAGGTCTGTGCGCTTGCCATGCCTCAACAATAAGGTCGGCAAACGTTGCGCGCAAATATCCCCGGGAGACCCGAGGGACTAGGGGGATATTACCTCTGTGCTGTGTACTGGCTCGTGTAGGGGTGTGTTTACACGGGTATGTTTAGCAGGACAGCAGCGACCTGTCCCCGGCGACTGATGGATCGCATTCCCGGAGTCTCAAGTGTCTCCCGGTATCGCACGCTTTTTCTATGCACCGACGGAGATTTGCACAATCTCATAGCCATCGGGCAGCTCCCAACCTTCGCTCGCTCGGTTTTCCAGACAGAGTTCGATCGCCTCTCGGATGTTCCGCAACGCCTCCTCACGAGTCCTACCCTGACTGATACAACCTGGAATCACGGGGCACTCCGCGACCAAGTAACCGTCGTCTCCGGGTAGCAATATGATTGGAAATTCCATTCGAACGTTTACGGTAGCACACGCGTTCGGGCCCGCGGTAGGGCTAGAAGCTGCGGGGTGGGATCGCCATCCGCTTCTCTTGACAAATGCGGACAGAATGCGGACAATCCGCCTTGTCCGTTATGTCCGTGAACCGAAAAAGCCTTGATTTTATTGGTGGAGCTGAGCGGGATCGAACCGCCGACCTCCTGAATGCCATTCAGGCGCTCTCCCAAACTGAGCTACAGCCCCACCGGCCGGAAGAGACTCGAATCAGTTAATCCCAAGCGCTCCAACGCGTCAATCTGATGCACGTCGCTGAGCCGATGCCGCGGCTCAGCCGCCGGCGCGCTCGATGAGTTCGCGCGCGGCGCGGCGGAATTTCTCGGTCACCTCGGCCCCGCCCAGCATCCGCGCGATCTCCTGGACGCGTTCGGCCTCGGCGAGCGCGCTCACGCGGCTGCGCGTGGCGCCGCGCCGCTCCTCCTTTTCGACCAGGAAATGGGTATCGGCGAAGGCAGCCACCTGCGGCAGATGGGTCACGCACAGCACCTGGTGAAAGCGCGCGAGCTCCTTGAGCTTGCGCCCGACCACCTGCGCCACTGCGCCGCCGACGCCTGCGTCCACCTCGTCGAAGATCATCGTGGCGACGCCGCGGCGCTGCGCTTCGAGCCGCTTGAGCGCGAGCATCACCCGCGACAGCTCGCCGCCCGAGGCGATGCGCGCAAGCGGCATCGGCGGCTGCCCCAGGTTGGGCGAGAGCATGAATTCGACCGCGTCGGCGCCGCCCGGCCCGAGCGTCATGCGGTTGTGCTCGAAGGCGGTCTCGGATTTTTCGAGCGGTGAGAAGCGCGCCTCAAACACCGGCGCGCGAATTCCCAGCGTCTTGAGCTCGGCTTCCATCCGACGCTTCAGTTCGAGCGCAGCGCTCTGGCGGCGCGCGCTCAGCTCGGCGCCCCGGCGCGCCAGCTCGTCGAGCGCCTCGACGAGCGCGCGCTCCGCCGCCGAGCGCGAGTCGGCAATTTTCTCCAGCTCTGCGGCTTCCGCGCGCGAGCGCGCGAGCGTCTCGAGGGCGCTCTCGAGCGTGCCGCCGTACTTGCGCTTGAGCCGCGTGAGCTCGGCCATCCGCGCCTCGATCGCCTCCAGGCGCGCCGGGTCGGCTTCGATCCGCGCGGCATAGTCGCGCAGCGCGTGCGCCGCCTCCTGCAGGTTGACCCGCGCCGACGCGATCATGCCGAGCGCGTCGGCGAGTTTGGCGTCGATGGCGGCCGCTTCGGCGACGCGCGCCTCGGCCGACGCGACCGCGTCAACCGCGGCGGCGCCGTCGCCGGCGAGCATCTGTTCGGCCTCACCGGCGGCGGTCCCCAGCCGCGCGGCGTTGGCCAGCACCGTGCGCTCGGCCGCGAGCCGATCGTCTTCGCCCGGCTCTAGCGCGGCGCGCTCGAGCTCGGCGATGCGGAAGCGGGCGAGCTCGAGCTGCTCGGCGCGCGTGCGCTCGCGCTCGCGCAATTCGGTCGCGCGCGCGCGGGAGTCGAGCGCCGCCCGATAAGCGGTCGCGTAGTGTTCGATCGCCGCCTCCAGCCCCGCATGGCGATCGAGCAGCTCGAGGTGATTGTCCGCGCGCAGCAGCGTCTGATGCTCGTGCTGGCCATAGACCTGCACCAGGTTCTGGCCCAGGCGCGCGAGCGTCTGCACGGTGGCCATCTCGCCGTTGAGCCACGCGCGCGAGCGGCCGCCGTCGGCGGCGATGGTGCGCCGGATCACCAGCTCGCGATGGTCCGCGTCGGCCAGGCGCTCGAGGCCTTCGGGCAGCGGCGCCTCGCCTTCGAGCTCGAACATGCCCTCGACCACGGCCTCGCCCTGGCCGGCGCGGATCATGTCGGAGGCCGCACGCTCGCCGAGCAGCAGGCCGAGCGCGCTCATGATGATGGTTTTGCCGGCGCCGGTTTCGCCCGAGAGCACGTTGAAGCCGGGGCCGAAGTAGAGCGTCGCGCCTTCAATGATCGCGAAATTGCGAATCCTGAGTTCGACCAGCATCGCCGCCGCTGCCTCCCATGCCTCAGCCCCAACGCAGCTTGTTGCGCCAGATCTCGAAGTACGAGTGCGATGAGCGCACCAGCGCGACCGGGTTCTGGCAGCGCCGCACGCGCAGCGTGTCGTTGCTGGCCACGCGCGCCGTCTGTTGCCCGTCCACCGTGAGCATCGCGCCGCCTTCGTCGCTCCTGACGCGCACTTCGATCTCGAAGGAATCGGGCAGCACCACCGGTCGATTGCTCAAGGTGTGAGGACAGATCGGCGCCAGCACCACAACGTCGAGCGAGGGGAACACTATCGGTCCGCCGGCGCTCAGCGCGTATGCGGTCGAGCCGGTCGGCGTCGCGATGATCAGGCCGTCGGCGCGGTACGAACAGAAGCGCTCGCCGTTCGCGGTGACGCTCAGCTCGAGCATGCGGCCGAGCGCGCGCTTGTTGATGACCACGTCGTTGAGCGCGCGGAAGCTCTCGCGCTCGGCCGCCGGTTCCGGCGCCGGACGGCTCTCGACCGTCGCTTCCAGGGTGATGCGGCGATCGACCTCGTAATCGCCGGCGAGGACGCGCGCCAGGCTGTCCTGCGCTTCTTCAGTCGTGATCTCGGTGAGAAAGCCGAGGCCGCCCAGATTGATACCGAGAATCGGGGTTTCGCGCTCGCCGACCAGGCGCGCGATGCTGAGCAGAGTGCCGTCGCCTCCCAGCACGACGATCAGGTCCGCGCGATGCGCCAACTGCTCGCGTTCCGTCGGCTCGGCGCCGAGTTGGTCAGCGACCTCGGGCTCGGCCAGCGTCGTCAGACGGCGCGCGTGAAGCCATCCCGCCAGTTCGTGCGCGATCGCGATCGCGCGCGGACGCTCGCGCCGCACGACCATCCCGACCGTCTTCAAAGAGTGCTTTGTTGCCCTGGGGCCAGCCGGCTTCACCGGGATTTCCCCGCCGGATCGGGCGGCGTGAGCCTCGCGGCCAGTCGGCCCGCGCGCGAGCGCGCTTCCGATGAATTAGGTCGCTTGCGCGGCGAGGATGAGCTTGCGTTCAACGCGTCGGACCGCCGTCTTCGAACCGCCGCGCCGCGAATCGCGGCCGCGGATTTCCGCATCAAGTTAGCTATCGCGATGGGCCCGGATCAACCGTGATGATTTTGGGCACAGCGGGCCCATCGGGCGTGACGGTTATCGTCTTGGGCACCGGCGCCGGGTCGGCGGGCGGCGCCGGCGTGCCAAGCACAAGCGCGACCGCCTCGACGTGGTCCACGCGCACGCCGTCGACCTGTTTTTTGTCCGTGCTCTTGATCAGCACGGCATTGGCGCCCGCTTCACAAGCCCTGTGCCGCACCAGCGACAGGATGTCCTCGTGTTGCGCCGGTGCGCCGTCGACGCTGAGCGTGCCGACCTCGCGCGCTTTTTCCGCCGGTTGCGCATGCAGCACCTGCACGGCGCAATCCGCGTCGCGCATCGCGCTCGAGGTTCCGTTGTCGCGCACGACGTGCATCGTTGTGACGGCGATCGGCTCGCCGACGCTGAGACGAGGCCGGCGAGGCGCATCGGGCGTGCTGCCGGCATCCGGCAAGCCGCCAAACCGCTGCGGGATGCGGTGCAACCCCGGAGCCACGGGCGCGGGCACCGGCGCGGGTTTCGCGGCCGTGCCGATGATGGCTTCAGTCCTGAAGGTCGGCGCGGACGATGTTTCGCCGAAAACAGCGGGTACCGACGGTTGCGCGTCACCGGTCGAGCCCGAACCGGTCGCGCCAGTATCGGAGGAAGAAGTCTCCGCAACCGGGTTTGCGAGTGAGTCCGCCCGCATATCCTGCTGCACTGGCGCAGCCGGATCGACGCCAGGCGATTCAGAGACAGATACCGCCGTTGCGGCGGGCGGGGTCGGGGTCGATGCGGCCGACGCCGATGCCGCTCCCCCGCACAGCGCGCACGCAATCGCGATGATCTCCGCCATCCGCCGCACATCACCAGTATCCGCGTCGGCGATGCGTGGGCAAGCGGCATCGGCGCACCGCCTTTCCGGCGCTCGCGCCGGAGCGTGCCGCGCCGACCGAGCCTCGCTTTCGCGCGGGTTTGATATATGATCGCTCGGGCGGCGGCGCGCACAAAGCGCGCCGCCGCCCGAACAAAACCGCGCAATGACTTCCCGAGCACATGCCAAGCGGCCCCTGGTCGGCGCGCACGTCTCGATCGCAGGCGGCGTCAGCCAATCACCCGCGCGCGGGCAACAGATCGGATGCGACTGCATCCAGATTTTCACCAAGAGTTCGCGTCAATGGGCCGCCAAGCCGTACCCGACCGAAGAGATAGCGGCCTTCAAGAAAGCCCTGGCCGAGTCCGGAATAAAAACGGTCGTGGCGCATGACTCCTATCTCCTGAACCTCGGCGCGCCGGACGAGACGCTGCGCAAGCGCTCGGTCGAGGGCCTCATCGACGAGCTCGAGCGATGCGAAGCGTTGGGAGTGCCGTACCTGATCGCGCATCCGGGTTCGCACGTTGGCGCGGGCGAAGCGGCAGGCATTGCGACGATCGCGCGCTCGATCGACGAAGCGCACAAATCCTGCTCGGGCTTCGAAACCAGGCTCGCGCTCGAGATCACGGCGGGGCAGGGGAGCAATCTCGGCTGTTCATTCGCCCAGATGGGACGCATTTTCGACGCGGTGAAGCAGAACGATCGGCTGCGGCTGTGTTTCGATACCGAGCACGCGTTCGCCGCGGGTTACGATTTGCGCAGCCAGGAAGGCTACGAGCGCGCGTTCGCCGAACTCGACCGGCACATCGGACTCAAGCGCCTGGTCGCGTTCCATCTGAACGACTCGCTCAAGCCGCTCAACTCGCGCGTCGATCGCCATGAGCACATCGGCCAAGGCCATCTCGGCGCCGAACCGTTCAAACGGCTGCTGCACGATCCGCGTTTTTTCGGCCTCCCGATGTGTCTGGAGACCGAGCCGGGCGAGGACATGAAGGATATCGCGAAAGATCTGGTCACCCTGCGCAAGCTGATGGAACAGCCAAACTGAGACGAAAGACCGAGCGATGGAGAAACGAATTCTGACCGGCGATCGCCCGACCGGTCCGCTGCATCTCGGGCACTACGTCGGTTCGCTGCAGAACCGTGTGCGCCTGCAGCACGACTACGACACCTACATCCTGATCGCCGACATCCAGGCGCTGACCGACAATTTCGAGCATCCGGAAAAGCTCCAAGCAAATGTCTTCGAGGTCGCGCTCGATTATCTCGCGGTCGGTCTCGATCCGGAGCGGGTCAAGATCGTCGTGCAATCGATGGTGCCCGAGCTGACCGAGCTTGCGACCTATTTCATGAACCTGGTGACGGTGGCGACGCTCGAGCGCAATCCCACGGTCAAGGACGAAATCAAGCAGCGCAACTTCAAACGCGGCGTGCCGGTGGGCTTCTGGTCCTACCCGATCTCGCAGGCCGCCGACATCACGATTTTCAAGGCCGAGCTGGTGCCCGTGGGCGAGGACCAGTTGCCGATGATCGAGCAGGCGCGCGAGATCGTGCGCCGTTTCAATTCGCTCTACGAAAAGGTGCTGATCGAACCGCGCGCGATGCTCGGCCAGATGGCGCGTCTGCCGGGTACGGACGGCGGCGCGAAGATGTCGAAATCGCTCGGCAACTGCATCTTCCTCGGCGATCCCCAGGAGACCGTGCGCAAGCGCGTGATGTCGATGTTTACCGACCCGACGCGCATTCATCCGACCGATCCCGGCCACGTGGAAGGCAATCCGGTATTCACATATCACGACGTGTTCAACCCGGATAAGGCGGAGGTCGAAGAACTGAAGGATCGCTATCGCAAAGGCCAGGTCGGCGATGTCGAGGTAAAGCAGAAGCTGTTCGCCGCGCTCGACGCATTTTTGCGTCCGATTCGCGAGCGGCGCGCCGAATATGCGGCGCAACCCAAACGCGTGCGCGAGATCATCGTCGAAGGCACGCGCAAAGGGCGCACAGTCGCGCAGGCAACGATGGACGATGTGCGCGCCGCGATGAAGCTCAATTACGATTTGACCTAGACGCTGAGCTTAGCCAGTCGGGCCGCATAGTTCCGCGCGATCGCTGAGGCGGTTATCCTGTGCGTGCCTGGCTGTGCGCGCCCATTCAGCGACAACTTATCTGCGGTCCGTCGTAGCAGCGTTTGCCATGCGGCGAATGCTGACTTAACAAATCGCGCGCGCGGGTTCACGATTATCAAGGCTGCTCGCGTGGACTGCTGCGGTCAGCCCATTAGATGGGGGAGAGCATCCTGGGAAATCCGGAAATTGCGGCGTCTGCTCGTGATGAAGCTCGCACGCCCGATGAAAAGCTCCGGAACTACGGCTCGATCGAATTTATCGCATTGCTGGGATTGGGGATCGCCGCATGGTTCGTGTGCGCGCCGGTCCTGCCGCTTCCATCGAACGCGCATCTGCGCGCTTTCCTGATCGCATCGGGAGAAATGCTGTTCCTGGTGGGCGTGGGATGCCGCGCGGCGCGCCTGCCCCGCCTCGCCCCGACTGCCCTGCGGCGACTGCTCGAACGCAGGGAACCTCAGCTACGGACGATAGAGCTGCTTTACGCCGCTATCGGCGCCGCGGCGGTCTCGATTCTGGGCACGCGGGTACTCCAGGCGATCGTGGTCAAGGCCACCTGGTCGCCCGCGCTCGCGGCCAAAGCGCCGACCGCGGTGAAGGAGGCCGGGCGCAAGGCATTCGAACTCTTCAGATCGCATCCGATAGCGGTCGGCATCGGATTCCCCGTAATCGAGGAGATTCATTTCCGGCTCTTTCTGCTGACCGCGCTGGCATGGACGATCGCCAGGCTGAGACGCGCGCCGGCGGAAAAGCTCGGAGCCCGCGGCTGGTGGGCGGCAATCGCGATTCAGGCTCTGATGTTCGGCGCGATCCACGCCGCGACGGGCGAGGGCACGCTATGGTGGGAGCCGCGCGGGGTGCAGATGATGCTCGAGCCGCGCGCGTTCGCCGGTGTCGTGCTCGGCTATGTGTATTGGCGCTGGGGGCTGGAGACATCGATCCTGGCACACGTGATCGCCGACCTGAGCGTGCTCGGATACCTGATGCTCCACGCGCCCCCGGCCTGAGCCGCGCCGCTTATCGATCGCCGCGCATCAGGACGCCCGACTTCTCCATTTCGCCGATCTGGCTCGGTGAGTAACCAAGGCTGCCCAGGATTTCAGCGTTATGCTCGCCGAGCAGCGGCGCCGTCAGATCCAGCTCGGTCGGGAAATCGGAGAACCGCAGCGGCACACCCGGAATGTCATACTCGCCGATGAACCGATCGCGGATCTTGCGCACCGTGCGCCGCTGGCGCAAGTGCGGATGATTCACGGCCTCCTCGATCGACAGGATCGGAGCGACTGGAATGCGATGCTCCTCGAGCGTGCGCAGGATGGTCGCGTCGTCGGGCTGAGAGTCCAGCCACGCCTGCACGATGCCGGTTATCTCGGCCAGGTTGGCGGCGCGCGCGCCAACCGTTGTGAACTTGGGGTCCTGCGCCAGTTCCGGCCGGCCCATTGCACGGCATAGCGCCGCGAACTGATGATCCACCGGCGCCATGATGAAAAGGTAGCTTTCCGGCCCGCGGCCGCGGAAAATGCCGATGATTGGTACCGCCGTGTGGTTCGAACCCGCGCGCTTGGGTTTCACCTTGCCGCCGCTCGCGCTGTACATCTGCACGTTCAGTTCGTGGCAATGGAAGTAGCTGTCGAGCAGCGAAACGTCGAGGTGCTGCCCGCGGCCGGTTTTGTCGCGATAGAGCAGCGCGCAGGCGATCGAGGCCAGCGCATGCACGCCGGTGGAGACGTCGCCCAGCCCGAGCATCGGGAACGACGGCGGTCCGTTGGGGTCGCCGATCATATAGGTCACCGCCGCGTAGCTCATCCCGATGTAGTCGTAGCCGGGACGGTTGGCGAGCGGCCCGGTCTGTCCGAAGCCGGAAACCGAGCACATGATGATTTTCGGATTGATCGTGCTGATCGCCTCCCAACCGAGCCCCATCCGGGCGATCGCGCCCGGCGAATAGTTCTCGACCAGGATATCGATCTTCGGCAGCAGTTTTTTCAGTACCTCGAGCCCTGCGGGCTTCTTGGGATCGAGGCAGAGGCTTTTTTTGCCTCGATTCTGCTGCACGAAATACGCGCTGCGGCCGTCCTTAATGAACGGAAACGAGCGCGAGAAGTCACCCTTGGGCGGAATCTCGACCTTGATGACGTCGGCGCCCAGCTCGGCCATCAGCCGCGTCACGGTCGGGCCGGCGAGGGCCTGGGTGAAGTCGAGAACCTTGTAACCGTCGAGCACATGCCGGGGTTTGGATGCAGCCATATCGGGAGTTCGCCTTTCTTAAGATTTTCTCTTCCATCTCGCGCGCGCGTGCCGCCTCGGCGCGCATTCATCAGCCCTCAGTATGCTTTTGCGAACCAGGCCCGATCGTGCGCCGGTTCGCCGCAGACCAGGCATCGTCCGCCGCCGTCGCTCTGCCCAAGCGGTATCGCTCTGCAGGTCGCGCGCGTCTCTTCGCGGATGCGGGTTTCGCACCGCGCTCGACCGCACCAGTGGATGACGGCGAATCCGCCGCCGCCTTCGCCTTCCATCTGCGCGCGGAACTTCTCGTAGTCCTCCAACTCACGCGTGTTGGCACGCATCGCGTCGCGCGCCTGCGCATAAAGGCTCCGCTGCACATCGTCGAGCAGCGCTCGCACGTGCGCCGCGATGCCGTCAAGCGATGCGCCGGCCTTCGCCTCTTTGCCCGTGCGATCCCGCCGCGCCATCACCGCGCTTCGCCCAGCCACGTCGCGCGGGCCGATCTCCACCCGCACCGGCACGCCGCGCATTTCCCAGTCGTTGAACTTGAATCCCGGGGTCAACCCGTCGCGATCGTCCAGGCGCGCGCGCACGCCCGCCGCGTCGAGCGCATCGAGCGCCGTGCGCGCCGCCGCCATCACCGCTGCGGCCTCCTCGGGCTTGCGCCATATCGGCACGATCACCGCCTGGAAGGGGGCGACCGAGGGCGGCAGCCTGAGGCCCTGGTCGTCGCCGTGGGTCATGATGATCGCGCCAAGCAGCCGGGTCGATACGCCCCAACTGGTCTGATGCGGGAACTGGAGCTGATTCTGCGTATCGAGAAAACGGATTTCGAAGGCGCGCGCGAAGTTATCGCCGAGATAGTGCGAGGTGCCGCATTGGAGCGCGCGTCCATCAGCCATCAGACTCTCGATCGAATAGGTTTCCTCGGCTCCCGGAAAGCGTTCGGCCGCGCTTTTGCGTCCGGTCACCAGCGGCACCGCGAGAAAGTCCTCGACGAACGCGCGATAGACTTCGAGCATCGTCAGCGCCTCGCTTTCCGCCTCCGCTTTCGTGGCATGCGCGGTATGGCCCTCCTGCCACAGAAACTCGGCGGTGCGGAGAAACGGACGCGTGCGCATTTCCCAGCGCACCACGTTGCACCATTGATTGATCATCAGCGGCAGATCGCGATGCGAATGGATCCACTGCGCGAACATATGATTGATGATCGTTTCCGAGGTCGGCCGCACGATCAGCGGTTCCTCGAGCTCCTTGCCCCCGCCGTGCGTGACCACTGCGACCTCGGGCGCGAAGCCCTCGACGTGCTGAGCCTCCTTCTGCAGGAAGCTCTGCGGAATGAACAGCGGGAAGTATGCGTTGCGCGCGCCGGTCTTCTTGATTCGGCGATCCAGCTCGTCGCGCAGCGCTTCCCAGATGGCGAACCCGTCGGGGCGGAAGACGATACATCCGCGCACCGGCGAATAGTCGGCCAGCTCGGCGCGCGCGATGATTTCGTTGTACCAGGCGGCGAAGTCGACGCTGCGCGGGGTGACTTTCTTTTCGTCCTGCTTCTCGGCCATGCGCTCCTTGATTCAATCCAAACAATACACTGCCCGCGTCCCCAAAGCATCGGCGCCGCCGCGTGGGCCGGGCGGCCTTGCCTTTCCGCGCGGGCTCCTCAACTATTGCGCTGTGGCAAATCCGATGGCCCGCAGCTTAGGCGCCGGCGCGTGCACTTGGCAACGGTTGGCGCCTTGCGGGCGGAACCTGGGTGGGAGTCGGTGCACGCCCTCGAGGAGTAAGCGCGAATGAAGATTGTTCGTGGTGCGAACCCGGGACTGCGATCGCCGTACTTCGTCCGGCGCGCGCATCTGCGCTCGCTGGTCGGGCAAGTTGCCTGCCTTGCGATCGCATTGGTGCCGGCGAGGGTTGCGGCGGGAAGTCTGCCGGCTCCGCTGAATTCCGCACCGGTCGCGGTCGCACAGGCACAGTCTGCGCGCACGATCGAGGTCACCGGCAACGGTGAGGCCCACGTCGCCCCGGACGTCGCGACGCTGAATCTCGCGATCGAGACGCACGCCGCAACCGCTCAACAGAGTGCGGGACAGAATGCCGCTCTGGCGCAGAAGGTGGTCGATGCGCTGACCACCAGGTTGCAGGGCAAAGGCAAAGTATGGACTGGCGGCTATTCGCTTTACCCCGAGTACAGCGAGCCGCAGCCCAACCAGAAGCCGACCGTCACCGGCTACCGCGCTGAAAACTCGATCACGGTTGAGACCGGCGAGATCGGCATGCTCGGCGGACTCATCGATACCGCGATCGAGGCTGGGGCGAACCGGATTAATTTCCTGAATTTCACGCTGCGCGACGAAAGCCAGGCCCGCAGCCAGGCGATCGCGCTCGCGGCCAAGGACGCCCAGACTCAGGCCGATTCGCTGGCCAAATCGCTCGGCGTCAGGCTCGGCCCGGTGATCAAGGCAACCACCGAGGCTGAGGCGCGACCGTTCCCGGTGATGCGCGCAAGTGGCGTGGCGATGAGTGCGGTGGCGGCGGCGCCCACGCCGGTGCAGCCGAACGAGGTTACGGTGCCGGCGACAGTTTCGATCACCTATCAAATCGAATAATCGCGCGCGCCAGATGGCGGCCGCAGCCTCGCCCCGCGGGCAATGCACCAAAGCCCGCGTCGGGCGCGGCAATTTGCCGCATTGCGATCCCGTACGGCGGCACAATTTTGACCCGACGCGGTTCGGCGGGGCGCGATTCATTACGTCGCACAATGTAATCTGTCAGCGCGATGACAGTTCCAGTGGAGTTGGCGATCGGGACCGCGCCCGGCGGCGTCGCAGACCTACCGACCGGACGAATCACCGCGTTAGCGGGCGGGCTGGGAGCCGAGTTCCGTTCATCGGCCATGGCCGCGCGGCCGCTGCGCACGCTTGACGTGGTCGGCACTGCCGAATGGCGCACCACGCCCGATCGCGCGCTGCTCAGTCTCATGATCGAGACCCACGCGCTGTCCGCCCATCAGAGCGCGGTCGAGAATACGGCGCTCGCCGTGCGCGTGATCGACGTGCTCACACAGCAGCTTCGCGGCCGCGGCCGGCTGAGCCTCGGCAGTTGCTCGCTCTACCCGGAATACGAGCATCCGCGAGGCCGCGAGAAGCCGGTGGTGACCGGTTACCGCGCCCAAAATTCGGTCACGGTCGACACCGCCGCGATCGCCACCGTCGGCGCGTTGATCGATACCGCGCTGAGCGCCGGCGCGAGCAGGATTAACTACCTCGACTTCGCGCTCGAGAACGAGAGCCGTGCCCGCAGCGAGGCGATCACGCGCGCGGCATTGGATGCGCAGTTGCAGGCCGTATCGCTTTCACACTCGCTCGGGGTGCGCCTGGCGCGCGTGCTGCGCGCGGTTAGCGAAACTCCCGCGCGCGCGCCCGCGCCGCCGGATGCGGTCGCGGCACCGTGGCGCGCGGCCGAGGTCGCCATCCTGGCGATCGTTTCGATCAGCTATCAGATCGAGTAGCCTCATCTCCGTAACGAGTTTGCGGAGATGCTGAAACCCGGAGACACCGCGCCCGCCTTCGACCTGCCCTGCGCCATCGACGGCCGCGAGGGGCGGCTGCGCCTTGCACAAATCGACTCGGATTGGGTGGTGCTGTTCTTCTATCCGCACGACTTCTCGTTCGTTTGCCCGACCGAGGTGGTGGCATTCAACAAGTCGCGCGACGCCTTCGCCGCCGAGCGTGCGAGCATCGTCGCGGCGAGTGTCGATGACGCCGCAACCCATGTGCGCTGGGCGCGCGAACTGGGCGGAATCGGCTATCCGCTGCTGGCCGACGCGGGTGGAGAACTCGCCCGCGCCTACGGCGTGCTGGACGAACGCGAGGGATTGGCGATGCGCGCCACGTTTATTCTCGATGCCGGCCGCATGATCGCATACGCCGTCGCCTGCCCGATCAATATCGGCCGCAGCGTCAGCGAGACGCTGCGCGTCGTGCGCGCTCTGCGCTCGGGACGAATGTGCCCGGCGGATTGGCAGCCGGATTCGCCGCCGCCGGCCCGGTCCGACACTGCCGGCTGAAACTGAGCGCGCGTGGCGGTCTTCGATTCATCCGATAAAAAGCGCGTCATCGAGCGTCTCTCCAGCATCCGCGAGGTGGTGTTCGGGATGCAGGACGGGATCCTGACCACCGCAGGGGTGCTCGCTGGACTGAGCGGTGCAGTCTCGATCCATCGCCAGGTCGTCCTCGCCGCGCTGGCCTCGACCGCGGCCGGCGCGCTCTCGATGGGTGCCGGCGCCTACCTCGGCACGCGCGCTGAAACCGAGGTGCTGAGCACCGAGCTCGAGCGCACGCGCGAGCGGGCAGCCGCGGAACCCTACATGCTGCGGGAACGCCTGCTGCACGAACTCGAGCATGAAGGGCTCAGCCGCGAATCCTCTTACCGCGTCGTGCAGTTGCTGAGTTCCGCGCCGCAGGCATTGCTCTCCACCGCCGAAGTCAAAATGTACGGTCTCAGCCGCCAGGCGCTGGGCAGCGCGGCGGTTGACGGCCTGACGATGGGGGTGGCGTTCCTGATCGGTGCAGTAGTGCCGCTCCTGCCGTTCATCCTGGTGCCGTCCGCCGGGCCATCGGATTACCGCGGACTGATCGCAGCGATGGCAACGACGGCGCTCGCGCTGTTCGCCATCGGCTATTTCCAGGGATGGCTCGCGGAACGCAGGCGGCGATGGCTTTCGGGGCTGCATTTTCTGGCGGTCGCGATGGGCGCCGCGGTTGCCGGCTACCTGATCGGCCTCGCCATCGCGCCGCTTGGCGGCGGCGGCGGCTCGATTCCGGTCGCGCCGTGAAATCGCAGACCTACGCGTCGCTGGCAGCCTTTCTCGCGCTCTGGCGCGCGCTCAAGCATGCGTCTGCGCACTCGCTTTCGGCCGAGGATCGCGCTTGCGCGGAGGCTATGGATGCGATCGTCGCGTCGTTGCGCGCCGAGGAGCGCGCCGCGTTGGCGCTTGCGGCGGACGAGCAGATCACCGGCGCGGCCCGCCGCAGGCGCGAACGCGCCGAACTGAACCTCGCGCGCGAACTCCGCGCGCGCGCTTTGCTGGCGGACTGAGAAGACGGGGTGGGAGGCGGTCTGCGACCGGAAGCCGCACCGCAAGCATCATGATCGCCTATCTGATTCGGCGGATCGTCTATGGCGCAGCGGTGCTGCTCGGCACCTCGATCATCACGTTCATCATCGCTTTCGTGATCCCTGCCGACCCGGCGGTGGCGATGGCCGGGGCGAAGGCCGATCCACATACGCTCGCCACCATCCGCCATCAGCTCGGCCTGGACCTGCCGCTCTATCTGCAGTACGCGCATTACCTCGGGCGCGCATTGCACGGCGATCTCGGCCGCTCGTACATCCGGCGCTCCAGCGTGACGCAGCTTATCTTGAGCCGCTTTCCCGCAACCGCGCTGCTCGCGGCCTCGGCGATAATCTTGTCGCTCGGGCTCGGCATCCCGATGGGGATGATCGCCGCCGCACGCCGGGGACGCATCGCCGACAATCTGCTGCTGATCGTTTCGCTCGCGCTGATTTCAATCCCGGTGTTCTGGCTGGGCACGATGCTGCTCATCGCGGGCGGCCTGTATCTGCATTCATTTCCGCTGGGCGGCTTCGATGAATTGCGCAGCCTCGCGCTGCCGACGCTCACGCTCGCGCTGGGGTCGGCCGGCTACTACTCGCGCATTCTGCACACCAACCTGGTTGAAGCGTTGGAGCAGGATTATATCCGGACCGCGCGCGGCAAGGGCCTCTCGGCGGCTCGCGTGCTGGCGCGCCATGCGATGGCCAATGCGATGCTGCCGTTGGTCACGCTGGCCGGCCTCGACCTCGCTGGACTGCTCTCGGGCGTGGTGCTGACCGAGACCGTATTCGACTGGCCGGGAATCGGGCGCCTGGCGTACGAGGCCGTGTTCAACCTCGACATCCCGCTGATCATGGGCACAGTGCTGTTCTCCGCCTTCCTGGTGGTCGTTGCCAACCTTATCGTGGACCTGCTCTACGCGTGGCTCGATCCACGCATTCGGCTCGGCGAGGCACCATGACGGAGCGCCTGAAGGTGACCGGGCTGGTCAAATGACGCGGCGATTCAATGTCCTGGAAATCGCGGGAGCCGCGATGGTGCTGAGTCTGGTGCTGACCGCGATGTTCGCCGCACAACTGGCGCCGCACGATCCGACGCGTGCGGTGGCTGCTACCTTTGGCGACCCGGGCGCGCCCTCGTTTGCATTTCCGCTGGGCACCGACGAACTTGGGCGCGACGTGCTCTCGCGCATCATCTGGGGTGCGCGCGTCTCGCTGATTGTCGGCGTTGCCGCGATGGCCATTACTATGACCATCGGTGTTGCAATCGGGTTGCTCGCAGGATTCTTCGGCGGCTCGGTCGATTTCGCGCTGATGAGGTTCACCGACGTGATGCTTACGCTGCCAGCGCTGCTGCTCGCGATGGCCTTCGTCGCCGTGCTCCATCCGAGCCTGCTCAACGTGCTGTTGGTTATCGGGCTGGTTTCGTGGACCCAGATCGCGCGCGTGGTGCGCGCCGAAACCATGTCGATCGCGAGCCGCGACTTCGTCATCGGCGCGCGCGCACTCGGCGGCTCGCCCGCCCGGCTGATCGTGCGTCATGTGCTTCCGAACGTGATGCCGATTATCGTGGTCATGGCCGTGCTGGGGACTTCGGGCACGCTGCTGCTCGATGCCGGGTTGAGCTTTCTCAGCCTGGGTGTGCCGCCGCCGACGCCGAGCTGGGGCCGGATGGTTGAAGAGGCGCTCATCTACTTCAGAACCGCGCCCTGGCTGATCGCGTTTCCGGGGATGGCGATCTTCTACGCGGTGCTGGGCTTCAATTTATTGGGCTACGGCTACCTGCGCGCGCGCGGCACGAGGGTCGGGCGATGAGCCGGCGGCGCGATGCTCGCCGCCGGCTCATCGCCCGCGCGCGACGTTGGATCGAGGTCGCTGCCGGCGTCGCGGCTGCCGTGGCGCACGCCGGTCATACCGGCGTGCGCCACGACAGCGGGCTTCCGGCCGCAGCGTTGTGGCTCGCCGCGGCATCCGGCGCCGTGCTCGGCGCCGGATGCCGCGGCGGCGGCGGACCGGGCGCAGCACCCGCGGCGCCGGTCTTTCCGCCCGGCGCGCAGGTGCTGCGCCTCGCCGAGCAGGACGACGTGCCGACGCTCGATCCGGCTGCCGGGTACGATACCGCCTCATGGACTTTCGAGCAGATGATATTCGACACGCTCGTGCGCTACAGCGACGCCGGGGTCGATCTAGTGCCCGACGTCGCGCAATCGTGGGAAGTGGCGCCCGATGCAAAACAGTTCACGTTTCATTTGCGCCGCGACGTGCGCTTCACCAACGGTCGTCCGGTGACGGCAGCCGACTTCAGGTACGAGATCGAGCGCGTGCTCGATCCGGCGACCCGCTCGAAGGGGATGGAGTATTTTCGCGAAATTGCCGGGGCCGTGGATTTCCAGGACGGCCGCGCGCGCGCGGTGAGCGGAATCGTCACGCCGGATCCGTGGACGATCGTTTTTCATCTGACGGCTCCGGATCCGATTTTCGTGCAGAAGCTCGCCATGCCGTTCGCGGCGGCGGTTCCGAGCGAGGAGGTCGCGCGGTGGGGCGAAGATTTCTCGGCCCATGCCGTCGGCAGCGGGGCGTTCAAGCTGGTTCAATGGATCGGCGGTCAGCGTTTGGTGCTGACGAGGAACCCCGATTATTTCATCAAGGGGCTGCCGCGACTCGACGGCGTGGTCGAGGAAATAGGCGTCAGCGACGATTTGCAGTGGCTCAAGTTCGAGGCCGGCGCGATCGACGTCGCGCGAATTCCACCGGCGGAATTTCTCTACGTGATGAAGACGCCGCGGCTCAGGGCGCTCACCCTGCATATCGTGGACCTCGCCACGGACTATCTCGGCATGAATTGCCGGATGAAGCCGTTCGACGACGTCCGCGTGCGGCGCGCCTTCAATTACGCAATCGACAAACAGAAGCTGATCGCGCTGCTCAATGGCCGCGGAGTGGTCGCGCGCGGCGTGCTGCCGCCCGGCCTGCCGGGCTACAATCCAGGGCTGCGCGGTTATCCTTACGATCCGGCGATGGCGCGCACGTTGCTCGAGCGGGCCGGCGTGAGCAAGGATTTTGCCCCGACGCTCTGGATGCGCGCCGATCGGACCGAGATGATGCTCGGCCAGTCGATCCAGCAGGACCTGGCGATGGTCGGCGTGCACGTCCAGCTCAAGCCGGTGGCATGGGCCCCGCTGCTCGAGGCAATCCGCCAACCCGATACGGTCGCGCTGGTGGAACTCGCATGGGAGGCTGATTTTTCCGACCCGCAGAACTTTCTCGAGGTGTTGTTTTCGCGCAAGCAATGGGGCGGCAATAACGATACCTTCTATTTCAATCCCGGGGTGGAACGGCTGCTCGCCGAGGCCACGCCGCTCGCCGACTCCAAACAGCGCTACGCGCTTTACAATCGCGCCGAGGATATCATTGTCGCCGACGCTCCGTGGGTGTTCCTGTACAACCCGGTCGCCTACATGATCCGCCAGCCATGGGTGCACGATTACGTGCTCAACCCGATGCGCCCGGCGCGTCTCGAACGCGTCTGGCTCTCGCCTCGCGGCGCTCGAAAATAAAATGGAGGACCAGGCGCGGGTGACGGCTGTGCCGGCGGGCTCATCGAGCGGATGCTTTTGTGAAGATTGCGACGTACAACGTAAACGGTATCGGCAGCCGGCTGCCTGTGCTGCTGAGATGGCTGCAGGAGAGCAAGCCTGACGTCGCCTGTCTGCAGGAATTGAAGGCGCCGCAGGAGCGGTTCCCCGAGCTCGCGATTCGCGCCGCCGGATACAGGGCCGTCTGGCATGGCCAGAAAAGCTGGAACGGCGTCGCCATCCTGGCGCGCGGCTCTGACCCGGTCGAGCGCCGTCGAGCCCTTCCGGGCGACCCCGAGGATCTCCACAGCCGTTACATCGAGGCCAGGGTGAACGACGTGACGGTGGGCTGTCTGTACCTGCCGAACGGCAACCCGGCGCCGGGGATCAAGTTCGACTACAAGATGCGATGGCTCGCGCGCTTTGCGGAGCACGCCGAAACTCTAATCACGAGCGGCGCGCCGGCGGTGCTCGCGGGCGATTACAACATCATTCCCACCGAGCTTGACGTGTACAAACCGGAGCGATGGACGAAAGACGCGCTGTTCCTGCCCGAGGTGCGCGATGCTTATGCGCGGCTGTTGGCCCGCGGATGGATCGACGCCTTGCGCGCAAAGCATCCCGACGAGCGCGTCTACACCTTCTGGGATTACTTTCGCGACTCCTACGGACGGGACGCCGGATTGCGTATCGACCATCTGCTGCTCAGCCCCGCGATTGCGCCGCGCCTGGTCGACGCGGGCGTGAATCGAGAGGTTCGCGGCTGGGACAAATCCAGCGATCACGCGCCGGTGTGGGTCGAATTGTCCGCGGCATCCACCCAGACCTCCATCCCTTCCTGAGCGCGAAAACGCCCGCGAACCGCGCCCAGCCTGATGCGCCGGGCGCGCAATTCGCTATAATCCGCGCCCGATGCCGGATAACAACGTATCCTATGCCCGCGAGGCCGAGGCGCATCTGCTGCTCGCCGATCCGATACTCGCGCGCGTCATCGATTCGGTCGGCCCGATCAAGCTGGCGCTCAGGCGCGAGCGCTTCGCGGCGCTCGGCCGCGCGATCATCTTTCAGCAACTGGCCGGCGCTGCCGCTCGCACAATTCACGATCGCTTCGTCAGGCTTTTCCCGGGGCGGCGCTTTCCCACTCCGCGACAGCTGCTCGAGGCCCCGATGGAAGATCTGCGCCGGGTCGGGCTTTCGCGCCAGAAGAGCCTCTATCTCAGAGACCTGGCGACGCACGTCGAGAATGGCACGCTCAACTTTCAGCGATTCGCAAAGATGAGCGACGAGGAGATCATCGCCGACCTGACGCGCGTGCACGGGATCGGAAGATGGACCGCCGAGATGTTCCTGATGTTCAACCTGGGCCGCCCCGACGTGCTGCCGGTGGACGACCTCGGCGTGCGCAACGCAGTGCGCAAGCTCTACCGGATGCGCAAGATGCCCGACAGCAAACGCCTGCGCGCGCTGGGCGAGCGCTGGCGTCCGTATCGGTCGGCAGCCTCATGGTACCTGTGGCGCAGCGGCGAGATTGTGCTCGTGAGCGATGCCGCAAAGGACGGCGTCCGTCGGTCGCGCTCTGCCGGGAAGCGCTGATTTAATTGGCTTTTGTCCGACTGGCGCGAGCGAAGCCGTGCCGCTTGCCCGCATCCGAACGATCGTCTAGCGTCTCTCCATGCGCGCCGTGGCATGCTTGATGGCCGGCTTCGTTATCCTGCTGCAGGTCGCGGGAACGGCCGCGGCCTGCGTAAGTGTCGCATCGACTTCGCCGGACTGCTGTTCAGCCGGATGCTCGGCGGCGTCGCCGGCCCAGGTAGCGCTCAGTTGCTGCCGGTTCTCCGACAACCGTGCGAGTTTTCAACCCGCGGTCCCGGCCTCGAGCGCGAGCGGGGCGTTGGACTTCGCTCGCGCGGCGCATCGGGTTTTCATCACTGAACGGATCGTGTCCCGCGCGGCTCATCGCCGTTTCGAATCCCGGACCAGGTCCAGTCCGCTCTCGCTACTCTGTTCGCGACAAATCTGATCGCCATCGAATTCGCAGACTGAAGCCGAAGCGCGCGCGACGCCGTCCGCTAGCGGCGCGTCCGCTCGCTTCGAACCGATCGGAGTCTCGCTCTGCGAGTGCCCGATCCGACGCTTCCTACGACCTCGGTGGTTTTTATGGAAACGACTGTTCGGCGCGCCTCCGGACTGCGCGCTGCGATAGCGGTTCTGACGGCGATGACTCTGCTTTCGGCGTCGCGGGCAGGCGCTCAGGGCGCCGTCGCTCGCTCCCACGACGCTTCATCCGATCTGGCTTCGTTGGTTCGCGAGGGTATGGAACGCAATCCGGATGTTGTCGCCGCGCGGGAGCATTGGCAGGCGCTCAGGCGCGCGCCCATCCAGATGCGGACGTTGCCTGATCCGCAGCTTCAATTGCAGGAGTTCACGGTCGGCAGCCCGAAACCTTCCGCCGGCTATGAAACCAGCGATTTCTACTACACCGGCTTCGGCGCCGCCCAGGACATCCCGGGTCCCGGCAAACTTCGCTTGCAGGGCGAGATTGCCGAACAGGACGCTGAGATTGCGCGGCACCAGTACCAAGCGGCGCAGCGGCAGGCCGCGGAGAAGATCCGCGAAGGCTATTTCGAGCTGTTCTATCTAACGAAGACCGCCGCTCTGCTCGCGCGCGAGCGCGGCCAACTGGCGCAAATCGAACGGATCGCCGAAGCGCGCTACCGGGTCGGCGAAGGGCTGGCCCAGGATGTCCTCAAGGCCCAGTTGCAGGCGACCCGGATGCTCGACGAGATCGAGCGCCGCCGTCGCGAGATGCAGCAGCGTCAGGCCGACCTCAAGGCGGCGCTGGGCCGTGATCTCGACTCGGCGAACATCGCCGTCGGCGATGTCGAACCTACGCGAGTCGATTTGAACCAGGCGCAGCTCGCGGGGGCCGTCAGCGAGCATTCGACCGACCTGATGATGGATCGGGCGGCGCGAGGTCGGAGCGAAAAGGCGCTTGACCTGGCGCGCAGAGCCTACCTGCCGGACTTTACGCTCGGTTACGAGTACGAAAAGACCGGCCCCGGCCTGCGCGACTATTACATGCTCACGCTGGGAGCGAAGATCCCGCTCTATTTCTGGCGCAAGCAGACGCCGGCGATCGAACAGGCCGCGCTCGAACTCTCCGCCGCGCGATCGCGGCTTCGCGCGCACGAGCTCGATGCCGCGGCATCCGCCGAAGATCAGCTCGTCGCGATCCGCGCTTCCGACCGCATCCTCAAGGTCTATGACCAGGGGCTGATCCCGCAGGCGGAAAATTCGATGCAGGCGGCGCTCGCGGCCTATCGCGTGTCAAAGGCCGACTTTCAGACGCTGCTCTCCGCCTTTGTCGACCTGCTCAACCTTCGCCAGGAGTACTACCGCGAGCTTGCCGACCGCGAGATCGCCGTCGCCAGGCTCGAACAGATCGTCGGAGAAATGAAATGAAGCCGTCACTTGTGCGCCTCACGTTTGCCGCCGGCGCCGCGATCACGCTGCTGGCCGGCTTCGCGCGGCCGGCCCCGGCGACGGAACTTGCGCCTGTCCAGCTCACGCCCGAACGCCGCCAGCTCATTGGCGTGACCTTCGCGACGGCCGAGCGCCGCGAGGTCAGCCGGCGAATCGAAGCCGTCGGCAATGTCGTGCCGGATGAACAACTGGAGTCCTACGTTCAGACGCGCTTCGCCGGATGGATCGAGCGGGTATTCGTGAACCAGAGGTTTCAGCGCGTGCGCCGCGGCCAGCCGCTGTTCACGGTCTATAGTCCCGACCTCGCCGCCACCGAGCAGGAGTACGTGCTGGCGCTGCGCGCCCGTGAGCGCGTTGCGGACAGCTCGATCGAGGGCGTGTCCGCGGGCGCGGATTCGCTGGCGCGGGCCGCCGCTGAGCGACTGTCCCTGATGGGCGTCCCGCGCGCGGAGGTTGCCCGGCTCGCGCGCGGCGGTCCGCCGCGCAACACGCTGACCGTCGTTTCGCCGGCTTCCGGCTATGCAGTCGAGCGAGGCGCGGTAGCGAACATGTACGTGCAACCGGAGACCAGGCTCTACACCATCACGGATTTCTCCATCGTCTGGGTCTACGCCGCCGTTTTCCAGGACGAAATCGGCGCGATCCGCGCAGGCGACCGCGCGGACTTCATCGTCGATACCTACCCGGGCGAGCGCTTCGTCGGACGCGTGGACTACATCTGGCCGCAGATCGACACGGCCACGCGCACGGCCCGGGTGCGGGTCGCACTTGGCAATCGCGACGGGCGATTGAAGCCCGGCATGTACGGCCGTATCGAGCTGCACGTCGAATTGGGCGCGCAAACGGTTGTCCCGGCAAGCGGGGTGCTCAGAACGGGCGCGCACAACGTCGTCTTTATCGATCGCGGCGACGGCTATCTGCTTCCCGCATACGTCGAGCTCGGCCCGCGGGTCGGCGACGACCTGGTGGTGCTGCAAGGCCTCGCGGCCGGCCAGAGAATCGTAGCTTCAGCGAACTTCTTGGTCGATTCGGAAAGCCAGCTTCAGGCGGCGATCGGCGGTTTTGCTCCGCCGCCGCAGGCCACGAGCGCCCCAGCCGCATCGTCCCAGTCGCAGCCCGCCGCCACGCTCGACGTGCTTACGACTCCCAATCCGCCCGCGCGCGGCAACAACCGGCTGCGGGTGACGCTGAAGGACCGCGACGGGCATCCAATCGACGGCGCGCGGGTATCGGTCACCTTCCATATGGCCGCGATGCCGGCGATGGGTATGTCGGCGATGCGCGAGACGGCCGCCCTGACGAATCGGGGGGGCGGCGTTTACGAGGGCGCGTTCACGCTCGCAAGCGGGGGCACCTGGCAAGTGACGGCGGTCGCGGCCAAGAACGGCCGCACGCTCGCCGCCAGACAATTCAATTTGTCGGCGGCCGGCGGAATGTGAGGAGCGCGGCCCATGATCGAACGAACCATCGAATGGTGCGAGCGCAATCGTCTGCTCGTCTTCCTTGGCGTCCTCGCCCTGGTGGCGGCCGGAATCTGGTCGATCAAGCGTATTCCGCTCGATGCCCTCCCCGACATTTCCGATGTGCAGGTGATCGTCCATACGCAGTGGATGGGCCAGCCGCCTAATCTGATCGAGGACCAGGTGACCTATCCGATTGTCACCGCGATGCTGGCGGCGCCGCGGGTCAAGGCGGTGCGCGCCCAGACCATGCCCAACGATTCGTACGTGTTCGTGGTCTTCGAGGACGGTACCGACATGTACTGGGCGCGCAGCCGCGTTCTGGAATATCTGCAGCAGCTCAGCACTCAACTGCCACCCGGCGTGATCCCCGTGCTCGGCCCCGACGCGACCGGCGCGGGGTGGGTCTTCGAATATGTCCTCCTGGACCGCAGCCATACGCACGACCTTGCCCAGTTGCGCAGCCTGCAGGACTGGCGTATCCGCTATGCGCTCGAGACAGTACCCGGCGTCGCCGAGGTCGCCTCGATCGGAGGATTCGTCAAGCAGTACCAAGTCAAGCTCGATCCCAATCGCCTGTTCGCGCTCGGCGTTCCTCTGCGCACGGTCATCGAACGAATCCAGGAGAGCAACAGCGAGGCAGGCGGGCGCGTGCTCGAGATGTCATCCGCATCCTACAACATCCTCGGACTCGGCTACGTAAAATCGGTCGCCGATCTCGAAGACATCCCGGTGGCCGAGCGCGACGGCACGCCCGTGCTGATTCGCGACCTCGGCGTGGTGAGTCTTGGGCCGGACATTCGCGAGGGCGTTGCCGAATGGAACGGTCAGGGCGAGGCGGTGGGCGGCGTCGTCGTGATGCGCTACGGGCAGAACGCGCTCAACGTCATCGACGGCGTCAAGCGCAAAATTTCGGAATTGAAGAAGAGCCTTCCGCCCGGCATCGAAATCGTCGCGGGCTATGATCGCTCCGGACTGATCCGGGCATCGATGCGAACGCTGGAGCGCGATTTGATCGAGGAAGCGGCGATCGTCAGTCTGGTCATCATGGTCTTCCTGTTTCATTTTCGTTCCGCGTTAATTCCGATCCTGACGCTGCCGCTCGCCGTGCTTGCGACCTTCATCCCCATGTACTACCTGCAGGTCAGCTCGAACGTCATGTCGCTCGGCGGACTCGCGCTGGCGATTGGTGTGCTGGTCGACGCGTCGATCGTGATGGTCGAGAACGGTTACCGGCATCTCGCCGAAGCCCAGGCGGCGGCGGCCGTGCGCGGCGCCGCCCTCGATGCGGCTGAGCGGCGGCGCATCCTGCTGGACGCGGCCGCACAGGTCGGGCGACCGCTGTTTTTCTCGCTGGTGATAATCGTGGTCTCATTCCTGCCGGTCTTTCTGCTCGAGGCGCAGGAAGGGCGGATGTTCCGGCCGCTGGCCGACACCAAGACCTTTGCGATCACCTGCTCATCGATCCTGGCGATCACGGTGGTTCCGGTCCTGATGCTGGTCCTGATCCGGGGCCGGCTGCGGGCCGAGAACGCCAATCCGACGAGCCGCCTGTTTCAGGGGCTCTATCTGCCGGTGATTCGCTGGTGCCTGGGCCATCGGAAAATCACCATCGCGGCGAACGTGCTTTTTCTGCTGGTGACGCTGCCGCTTGCGCTGAAGCTAGGCAGCCAATTCATGCCGCCTTTGTACGAGGGCTCCGCCCTGTATATGCCCACCGCGCTGCCCGGGCTCTCGATCACCGCCGCGACCGATTTGCTGCAGAAGCAGGATCGAATCATCAAAAGCTTCCCCGAGGTCGCAAGCGTCTTCGGCACGGTCGGACGCTCGAACAGCGCCACGGACAATGCGCCGATGGACATGTACGACACGACCATCATGCTGAAGCCGCGAAGCGCGTGGCCCTCCGCGATGACCTACGACGAACTCATCGCGCGCATGGACGCGAAGCTCGCATTTGCGGGCCTGTCGAACTCGTGGACGATGCCGGTCGAAAACCGGCTCGACATGGAGCTGACCGGTATCAAGACCCCCCTCGGCCTGAAAATCCAAGGACCGTCGCTGCGCGAGATTCAGCGAATCGGCAGCCGGGTTGAGGAGATCCTCGCCACGGTTCGCGGCACGCGCGGCGTCTTCGCCGAACGCGTTTCGCAGGGCTTCTACATCGATGTCGAAGTCAACCGCGGAACCGCGGCGCAGTACGGCCTGACTGTGGGCGACGTGCAGAATGCGATTCGCTCCGGGATCGGCGGCGAGAATATCGCGACCGCGATCGAAGGTCGCGAGCGCTATCCGATAAACGTGCGCTATCTGCAGGACTACCGCGATAACCTCGACGCCTTGAGGCGCGTGCTGATTATGACACCATCGGGCGCGCAAGTGCCGCTCGGCGAAGTCGCGCATCTTCAGATCGCGTCAGGGCCGACGATGATCCGCGACGAGGACGGACAACTGACCGGCTATGTCTACGTCGATCTCGCGACTTCCGACTACGGCGGCTACGTCCGGCGCGCGCAAGCCGCGCTGGACCGCCGGCTCCGTCTGCCCTCCGGCTATTTGCTCAAATGGTCGGGCGAGTATGAATTCGAGCTGCGCGCGCGCAAGCGCCTCGCCGTCATTCTTCCAATCGTGTTCGTGACCATCTTCGTTCTGCTCTACCTGTTGTTCCGCTCTACGCTCGAGGCCGCGGTACTGATCTTCCCCACGCTGTACGCGATGACCGGCGGACTCATCCTGCAATACCTGATGGGTTTCAACTTCAGCGTCGCGGTATGGGTGGGCTACATCGCTCTGTTCGGCATCGCGGTCGAGACGGGTGTGGTGATGGTCATCTATCTGCACGAAGCGCTGGACCGGAGGCGGGCGGCCGTGCCGCTGCGCCCCGAGGACATCGAGGCCGCCGCGATTGAAGGTGCAGTGCAGCGCTTGCGGCCCAAACTGATGACCGTGGCGGTCGTGATGCTGAGTCTGGCGCCAATCTTGTGGGAGTCGGGGATTGGCTCGGACGTGATGAAGCCGATCGCCGCTCCGATCGTCGGCGGCATGATCACCTCGTCGATTCACGTGCTCATCCTCGTGCCGGTCTTTTTCGCGATGCTGAACGAAAGAGCACATCGGCGCGTCTGATGCCTGACGGCCAGCCTGAGCCGGGAACGCTCATCGTTGGCCCGTGCATTGCCACCTGCGCGCAACGATCAGCGCAGCGCAATCGGCGTAGCGTGCGAGCGGCATCGCGACGAGGTGCCGAAGCCGTCTCGGTTACTGCTTTTAGGCCGCATGGCCGCGATGCGCCCGGCTAACGCGGCGGGGCGAGAGCTTCGAGCGCGCGTTCGTCGGGGCGATGACCGCCGGCTGAGCTCAGAGGCGAGATCACGACCTGGTTCGCTCCCGCGCGCAGATGCGCCTCGAGGCATTGGCGCAGCCGGGCTTCGTCGCCCCATACGACCATCGCGTCGATCAGCCGGTCGCTGCCGTCGCCGGCGAGGTCGCGATCGCCAAAGCCGAGCGCGCGCAGATGCGTATGGTAGGTCGGCGAACCCAGGTAGAAATGCATGAACTTGCGCGCGGCCGCGCGGGCCCGCGACGCGTCGCTCTCGAGCATCACCACCTGCTGGGCGCAGATCCATTTGTCGTCTCCAAGTGCCGCCCGGATCGGCGCGATTCCCTCGGGCGGCGTGAGCGCCGTGATGGTGCCCATCGTCTCGCGGCCGGCAAGCTCGAGCATTTTTGGCCTGAGCGCGGCAAGCATGATGGGCGGTTCGACCGTGGGCCGCGGGCCATAATAGGGCGCTTCGCGCATCCGCGGCAGGTACTCGCGCATGTGGCTCAGCGGTTTGCCGTAATCGAGGCCGTGACGCTGCATGAACGGGCCGCCGCTTACGCCCATGCCGAGCACGAAGCGGCCGGGAAATAGTTCGCCGATAGTGCGCGAGGCGCCGGCCATCGCGGCCGCCGTGCGTTTCCAGATTACCGCCACGGCCGCGCCCGCATGGAGGCGCTCGGTTGCGCCGAGCACATGGGCGGCGCAGACGAATGGGTCGCGGCCGAAAGTCTCGGGAAACCACAGCGCGCTGTACCCGAGGCGTTCGAGCTTGCGCGCGAACGCGGCGACCTCACCGCCGGTGAGCGTGTCGAGATAGGAGAAAACCGCGTATTTTCCGGGTTGCATCGAAACTCCTGCCGTTGCGCAAACGCTATCGCGAATACGCGGCGCCATCCAGTCGATCCGCGCGCGTTGCGGCATTGGAACCGCTCGTGAAATGATGAGGCTTCGATGGATTACTTCTGCGAGCGGCTGCTCGAGGCACAACGGCGCAAGCGCAGCGTGGCGATGCTGGGAATTGATCCGCAGTTCGACGCGCCCGGCGCACCCGGCGTTCCGGCCGGATACACGCTGGCGCGCTTCTGTTGCGAGATCGTCGAGGCGTGCGCGTCCGATGTCTGCGCGGTCAAGCCGCAACTGGCGTTCTTCGAGGCGCGCGGGATCGACGGGATGAAGGCGCTGGCCGAAGTGATCGCGCTTGCGCGCCGGCTCGACCTGATCGCGGTGGCCGATGCCAAGCGCGGCGATATCGGATCGACCTCGGCGGCGTATGCCGAGGCCTTCCTCGGTGACGGCGACTTCGGATGCGACGCCGTAACCGTGAATCCTTACCTCGGCAGCGACGCGATCGCGCCATTCGTGACCCGCGTGCGGCGCGGCCGCGGCCTGTTCGTGCTGGTCAAGACCTCCAATCCGTCATCGGGCGAATTTCAGGACGCGATCGCCGACGGCGCCGCGATATGGGAGCGCGTGGCCCGCCGGGTCGAAGGGTGGGGCAGCGACTTCGTCGGGCCGAGCGGGCTCAGTCCGGTCGGCGCCGTGGTCGGAGCGACCTATCCGCAGCATGCCGCGCGCGCGCGTGAGCTGATGCCGCACGCCACGCTGCTGGTTCCAGGTTACGGAGCCCAGGGTGCCAGCGCGGCCGACGCGGTGCGCGCGGCGCGCCCTGACGGCAGCGGGATCGTCGTCAACGCCAGCCGGAGCCTGATGTACGCGTACCTCAAGCAGGGATGCGCACCGGGCGAGGGGGCCGCGCGGGCGGCCGCCGCGATGCGCGCGGAGCTGAACGCGGCGCTCGCGGCAGGCGGCACGCCCGTCGGCGCGAAAGCCTAGCGGCTCCGGCGGCGCCAATCTTTGGCCGCGCCCAGGGTTCTTTTGATTTCAGATGGAAAAGCGGACAGGCTGCCCGCCTAACTGCGCATCAACTCGACTTCATCAGCGGCGAGCGTCGCGTAGACGTCGCGCTCGATCGCGCGATAACGTTCCAACGCCTCGTCGGCCTTGGCCTCGCAGCCCTCTTCGCGGGCGATTTCGCGCATCTTCTTCTCGATCCAGGAGAGGTGCCAGTTTTCGTCCTCGGTGACCGCCTTAAGGACCTCGCGGGTCTCCTCGTCCACGTCGGGAAGCGCCGCGTGAGCCATGTAACGGCTCTGTGCGCGTTCTTCGACCACCACGGTGAGTGCGAGCAGCTCGACCACCGATTTGGGCACGCCCAGACGCGTGCCAAGCCGGCGCTGATAGCCGTCCGAGAGCAGCAGGGGCGTCCCGCCCAGGTCCGCGATCCGGCGGGTCCATAGCCACGCATGGCGGGTTTCGTCCGACAGATGCTTGGCCATCTTGAGCTGTGAGTCGCCGTCCTTCATATGGCCGATCAGATTGAACAGCAGGCGCGCGCCCCGCAGTTCGGCGTCCCGATAGACGCTGAAGATCAGAATCTGCTTATCGACCGCGGACATGCGGCCGGTTTCGGTCGTCTCAGTCGCATCCATTATGATCTAGACCCTCCACCCACAGCCCGCTTTCTTCCTCGCTCGCGCAGCCGCCGCGAGGGCGCAATATTATTCAAAACCATTAGCAGACAAATAGCGCGACGGGCGGCAAACAAAGCGGTTCGCTCTTAACTATTTGATCGAACGTGCGCGGTCAAGTCAGCGCTTCGGCCGCATCGATCGCCGCTTCGCCCTGAAACATGCTCCAAATGCTACAACTACGCTCCTGGAGGCGCGGCGTTACGTCATTCGGCGCCCGTCGGGCGGTCCGTCTCATGGGTAAGCGGAGCACGCTTGCACAATGTCCGTGAGCGCAGACGCATACTGGTTGGCATTGCGGCATGTCCGTGGAGCGGGGCCGCGAACCTGTCGATTGCTGCTCGAGCGATTCGGGACCGCCGAGCGCATCTTTAAGACGACCGAGGAGGAGATCGCGTCGGTCGGGGTCGGGCGCAATCTGGCCCGTGCTTTCGTTTCATTCGATGCCTTCGCGCCTTTAGAGAAGGAACTTTGCGAACTGGCGCGGTTAGGTGCCCGCCTGGTGCGATGGAACGATCCCGACTACCCGCCCAACTTGAAGCAGATTGCGGACCCGCCGCCATATCTGGCGGCACGCGGGCTGCTCGAGCCGGGCGATAGCACCTGTATCGCCGTCGTCGGCGCGCGCGCGGCGAGCGAGGCTGGGCTCAAGATGGCCGAGCGGCTTGGCTTCGAGCTCGCCATGCGCGGGTTTATTGTCGTCAGTGGCCTCGCCCGCGGCATCGACGGCGCGGCCCATCGCGGAGCGCTCAACGCGGGCGGCCGCACTATCGCGGTGCTCGGTTGCGGTATCGACGTCATTTATCCGCCCGAGCATCGCGAATTGGCCGACAACATCGCTCAGAACCGCGGTGCGATCCTGAGCGAACTGCCGGTGGGCACCGCACCTCTGCCGGAGAATTTCCCGGGCCGCAACCGTATCCTGTCCGGACTCTCGCTGGGCGTGGTGATTGTCGAGGCGGCCGAGAAGAGCGGCTCGCTCATCACCGCGAGGATGGCGCTGGAGCAGGATCGCCAGGTTTTCGCCGTGCCCGGCAGCCCCTTGAGCGGCAAAACGCGCGGCAGCAATCGTCTCATCAAAGAGGGCGCGGTCCTGGTCGAGTGCGTCGAAGACGTGATCGAGGAGCTGGCACCGCAAATGTCATCGCAGCCATCGCCATCCGGGTCTCTCCTCGTGTCCAAGACGGGCAGACAGGACGGAGCGGTAAAGAAGGAGCCGTCGCTTAAAGATATCGCTCAAGATAGGATTATTGAGATTCAAACTATTTTAAATAGTCTAAAAAATGCTCAATCGCTCCATATTGATGCGATCATTGAATCGTGCCAGCTTCCACCGCAAACTGTGCTTAACTTGTTGTTGGAGCTTGAGCTAAGGGGGATGGTCGTACAGCATCCCGGAAAGCTCTTCACACTCCCCTAGTCCCGGTCCTTGGTTGCCCGGGGCGTTGCTTTTGGGGACTCGAATCCGGAGGCTGCGAGGAAGGGTGGCAAAGAACCTCGTAATAGTTGAATCGCCGGCGAAGGCGAAAACAATCAAGCGCTACCTGGGGGCCGACTTTCAGGTCATCCCGTCGGTCGGTCACGTGATGGATCTGCCCAAGAGCACGCTGGGCGTCGCGATCGAGGACGACTTCAAGCCCGAATATCACGTAATCGCCGGCAAGGCCAAAGTGCTGAAGGAAATCCAGGCCCAGGCGAAGAAGGCCGATGCGATTTACCTGGCGACCGACCCGGACCGCGAGGGCGAAGCTATCGCGTGGCATATCGCGGACCAGCTCGGAAAGGTCAAGGCGAGCGTGGGGCGGGTACTGCTGCACGAGATCACCCAGTCGGCGGTTCGCCAGGCAGTGGCCAATCCCGAGCAGCTCAATCATGACCTGTTCGACGCGCAGCAGGCGCGCCGGGTGCTCGATCGCCTGGTCGGATACCAGATAAGCCCGCTGCTGTGGGACAAGGTCAAGCGCGGAATCAGCGCCGGCCGCGTGCAGTCGGTGGCACTCAGGATAATCGTCGAGCGCGAGAAGGAGCGCGAGGCTTTCCGTGCCGAGGAATACTGGACCCTCGACGCGCGCCTGCAGGCGGCGAATCCGCCGGCATTCAAGGCGCGCCTGTACAGCAATCGCGACCAGCGAATCGACAACAAGGCCTACAAGCTGCCGGAGGCCGAGGCGCGCGCAATCATCGCCGCCTGCGAGCATCGGCCCTTCGTGGTGCGCAAGGTCGAACGCAAGGAGGTGCGGCGCACGCCGACGCCGCCCTTCATCACCTCGCGTCTGCAGCAGGAGGCCTCGCGCAAGCTTTACTTTTCGCCCTCGCGCACGATGAAGATCGCGCAGCGCCTCTACGAGGGCGTCGAGCTTGGCGATCAGGGCGCGGTGGGCCTCATCACCTACATGCGGACCGACTCTTCGCGCGTCTCGGATCAGGCGCTGGCTTCGGTCCGCGAGTACATCGCGAACCGCTACGGCGCGAACTATCTGCCCGACCGGCCGATCCTCTATCGGTCCGCCAAATCCGCCCAGGACGCGCATGAAGCGATCCGGCCGACCGCGGTCGAGCGCGATCCGGAGTCGATCGCGCGCTACCTCGACAAGGACGAGCTTGCGCTCTACACGCTTATCTTCAACCGCTTTGTCTCGAGCCAGATGAATCCGGCGGTGTATGACCGCACCACGGTGGATATCGAGGCGGGCGAAGCCGTATTCCGCGCCACCGGCCAGGTGGTCAAGTTCGACGGCTTCATGCGCGTATATACCGAGGGTCAGGACGAAGCCGCGGAGGACGACGAGTCGGCGACGCTGCCCGCGATGAACGAAGGCGAGACGCTCAAGCTTCTGGGCTTCGATCCGGAACAGCATTTCACACAGCCGCCCCCGCGCTTCACCCAGGCGACGCTCATCAAGGAACTCGAGGACAAGGGCATCGGGCGTCCTTCGACCTACGCCGCGATCATGACCTCGATCCTCAACCGCGAGTACGTCGAAGAGGATCAAAGCAAACGCCTGCGCCCGACCTCGCTCGGTCGGGTGGTTGCGGAACTGCTGGTGAAGGCGTTCCCGGACATCCTCGAGGTCGGCTTCACGGCCCAGCTCGAGGAAGAACTCGACGAGGTCGAGAACGGCAAGGAGAACTGGGTCAAGACGCTGCGCCGTTTCTACGGGCCGTTCAAGAAATCGCTGGGCGAGGCCAAGAAGAAGATGCCGACGGTCAAGCGCAAGGGCCTGCCCACCGGCCTCAAGTGCGAGCTCGACGGCGGCGAGATGGTGATCAAGTGGGGGCGCAATGGCGAGTTCCTGGCCTGCTCCAATTATCCCAAGTGCACCAACACCAAGGAATTCGCCCGCGATGAGCAGGGCAACATCGTGCCGCAGGAACGCCCGCCCGTTTCGACCGAGCCGACCGACGAGACGTGCGAGAAATGCGGCAAACCGATGGTGCGCAGGCGCTCGCGCTTCGGCGAGTTTCTCGGATGCTCGGGCTATCCGGACTGCGACGGCATCAAGCGACTCAAGTCCGATCCGGTGAGCACCGGCGTCGCCTGCCCGGACTGCCAGGAGGGCGAGGTGCTCGAGCGGCGCAGCCGGCGCGGCAAGCTGTTCTATGGATGCGCGCGCTATCCCAAGTGCAAGTTCGCGAGCTGGGACAAGGTCGTGGCGCATCCCTGTCCGCAATGCGCGTCGCCCTACCTGGTCGAGAAGGTGACCAAGCGCGAGGGCGCGCGATGGCAGTGTCCCAACAAGGAATGCGGGCATCGCGTGCCCGTGCCCGCCGCCGAAGTTGCCGATCGCGGCTCGTCGGCGCCCGCGCCTGCCAGCGCCTGACGGCGCCGCTCCAGCCTGAGCTCCGGAGGGCGATGTACTCGCTGAACCTCGCGGTTCAGCTTGCCGTTGCGTCCGCGCGCACGATAGCCTTTTGCGCGATGGTTTCTCCGATCGTCAACGTGATCGGCGCGGGTCTCGCCGGCAGCGAAGCCGCATGGCAGCTCGCGCGCCGCGGCGTGCGCGTGCGCCTGGTTGAGATGCGCCCGGTGCGCATGACCGAGGCGCATCGGACCGCGCTCTTTGGCGAGTTGGTCTGCTCGAATTCGCTGCGCAGCGATTCGCTCGATTCGGCGGTCGGCGTGCTCAAGGAGGAGATGCGCCGGCTCGGTTCGCTCGCGATCGGCGCGGCGGATCGGGCGCGCGTGCCCGCGGGGTCGGCGCTCGCCGTGGATCGCGAGGAATTCGCCGCCGCGCTCACTCACGCTCTGACGTCTCATCCGCTGGTCGAGGTGGTGCGCGAGGAGGCGACCGCGATTCCGGCCGGCGTAACCGTGCTGGCCACCGGTCCGCTGACCAGCCCGGCACTGGAGGCCGCGCTTAATCAACTGATCGGCGCGCGCCACCTGTATTTCTACGATGCGATCGCGCCGGTGGTGACCGCCGACTCGATCGACATGTCGATCGCCTTTCGCGCCTCGCGCTGGGGCCGCGGCGGCGACGACTATATCAACTGCCCATTGAGCGAGGACGAATATGAGGCTTTCGTCGGCGCGCTGCTCGGTGCCGACAAGGTCGCGGCGCATCCGTTCGAGCGCCCGGTGTACTTCGAGGGCTGCATGCCGATCGAGGAGATGGCGCGGCGCGGTCCGCGCACGCTCGCCTTCGGGCCGATGCGGCCGGTCGGGCTCGAGGACCGGCGCACCGGCCGCAGGCCGTTCGCGGTGGTGCAGCTCCGCCAGGACGATCGCGCCGCGCGCCTCTACAACATGGTCGGGTTCCAGACCAAGATGACCTATCCCGAGCAGCGCCGCGTGCTGCGCATGATCCCGGGACTCGAACGCGCCGAGTTCGTGCGCCTGGGCTCGCTCCATCGCAACACCTTCATCGATTCGCCGCGCCTCTTGCGCCCGACGCTGCAGTTCGCCGGGCGCGACGACCTGTTCATTGCCGGGCAGATGATCGGTGTCGAGGGCTACGTTGAATCGGCGGCGGCCGGGCTGCTCGCCGGAATCAACGCATCCAACCTGCTCAGCGGCCGTCCGTTGCTGGTGCCGCCGCCGGTCAGCGCGCTAGGCTCGCTGATCGCGTATATCACCGACCCCGAGCGCCGCGATTTCCAGCCCATGAACGCGAATTACGGCCTGATGCCGGAACTGGCGCATCGCGCACGCGGGCGCCAGCGCAAGCTCGATTTCGCGGCGCGCGCGCTCAGCGCAATCGACGAATTCGCCGCTCGGTGCGCGGTCGCGCAATCGCCGCTGCCGCTCGAGGAGACCGCATGAGGATCGGAGCGCTCGATGTCGGCACCAACACCGTGCTGATGCTGGTGGCGGAGACCACGCCCGCGGGCGCTGTGCGCCGGGTGATGGACCTTGCGCGCATTACGCGCCTGGGGCAGGGGGTTGACCGGACGCGACGGCTCGATCCGCAGGCCGCGGCGCGCACGATCGATGCGATCGTCGAATTCGCCGGACAGGCCCGCGCCGCCGGCGTCGAGAAGATTGCCGCCGCCGGCACGGCCACCCTGCGCGACGTCGCCGACGGCGCGGATTTTATCCGTCGGGTGCGCGAGCGCGCGGGAATCGAGCTGGAAATCATCTCGGGCGAGACCGAGGCCTGGCTCTCCTATCTCGCGGTGCTGCGCGGGCTCAGCTTCGACGGCTCGCAGCGTCTGCTGATCATCGATATCGGCGGCGGTTCGACGGAATTCATCCGCGCCGGCGGCGCCGCGACCGAGTTCATCAACGCTCAGTCCGCCGGCAAGCTCGAAGTGGCAAGTTTGCAGATCGGTTCGGTGCGTCTGACCGAGCGCCTCATCCGGCACGATCCCCCGACCGTGCGCGAGGCCGCCGATCTGCGCCTGGCCATCGATACCGAACTGCAGCGGCTCGGCTGGACGTTCGCGGCCGACGTGCTGGTGGGCATCGCGGGCACGGTCACCACAGTATGCGCGATCGCCTTGGAACTGGATCCGTACGATTCGCAGCGCGTGCACGGATACGAGCTGTCGCGGGCAGACGTCGAACGCGTGATCGAGCTGCTCGGTTCGCTGCCGATTGCCGAGCGGCGCCGGCTCAAGGGGCTCGATCCCGCGCGCGCCGACGTCATCTTTGCGGGTGCGGCGATCCTTGAACGCGTGATGAGCGAGGCCGACGTGAACAGCGTCACGGTAAGCGACCAGGGCGTGCGCTGGGGCCTGGTCTGGCGCGAGCTGGGCTTTGGTGCCGCGGCGCCGCCCAAGCCATCGTGAGCCTCCGTCTCCGCAGCCCCGTCCGCCGCCGTGTGCTCTTGCCGCAGCTTGCGCCCGCGCTATAAAGGGTACCAGCGGGGAGGCGACGAGCCATGACCAAGGCCGAGCTGATCGAGAACATCGCGCGGGCCGCCCGCCTGGAGAAGAAAACCGCGGCGCGCGCGATCGAGCTGACTTTCGATCATATCGCGCGCGCGATTCGCAAGGACAAGCGCTTCTGGGTTCCGGGATTCGGCACCTTTTCGGTCCGCCGCCGTCGCGCCCGCCCGGGTTATAATCCGCGCACGCAAAGCCCGATGACAATTCCTGCCGCGCGCACCATCGGTTTTCGTCCCGCGCCCAAGCTCAAGAAGGGGCTTTAGGCTTTTGCCAACGTGCGCCTGGGCGTAGCGGCGTCGCTCGCAATCGCCGTCGCGCTGGGCGCATGGCTGCGCTTTGCGGGACTCGGCGCGCGTGAAATGTCCGCGGATGAGGGCGCCTCGTGGGCCGCCGCCGCCGCGCCCAGCCTGTCGGCGGCCGTGCGCACTCAGGCGATTCTCAATCCGGGCAAGCTTGCGCTCTACGAGGTCGCGTTGCACGGCTGGATGGGGCTGTTCGGCGACGGCATTGCCGCGATGCGCTCGCTGTCCGCGGCGCTCGATACGCTGAGCATTGTCGCGGTCTTCGCGCTCACGCGCGAGCTGCTCGCGGGCCTGGACGACGCCGACGCGGCGGCGGCGCTCGCCGCGCTGCTGTTCGCGGTCAACCTGGTGTCGATCAAGTACGCGCGCGAGCTGCGCATGTATCCGCTCGCGCTGCTCATCGTTCTGCTGCAGGTGCGGACGTTCATCCGCGCCGCGCGCTACGGCCGGCGCCTGGACCTGGCGCTGCTGGTCCTGCTTACCGCGCTCGCCGCGGCCGCGCACTTCAGCGCTGGCTTCGTGGTCGCGGCCGAAATGGCGTGGCTGCTGCTGATTTTGCCGCGCATCTCGGCCGGGAGCTCGCTGCTCGCCGCAGCGGCTGCTCTGGCGGGCGGCGCGGCGCTGTTCTTCGTCGTCGCGCTGCCCTCGCTGCGCACTGGCGCGAGCGCTTTCGCGCATGGCGCGACCGCGTGGATCGAACGGCCGCGATGGTGGGCGCCGGTCGCGCTGTTCAACAAGGGCATCGGCACGTTCGCCTTCCCGCTGCTGGCGGTGCTCGCGGCCTGGGGTGCGTGGCGGGCGCGCCGCCGCGCGCGCGAAGCGGTCAGCTTCGCGCTGGCATGGATGTGGCTGCCGCCCGTGATGATGCTGGCGGCGTCGTACGTTTTCGCCCCGATGTTCGTCGAGCGCTACGCGCTCTGGTGCTTCGTCCCGTTTTTCATCCTTGCCGCGATCGGCGCATGGGAGACCCCAGGCGCGCCGCTGCGCGCGACCGCGGTCGCGGCGGCGCTGCTCTTCGCGCTCGGGCATCTCCACGCCTATCGACGACGCGCGCATGACGTGCAATGGCGCGAGGCGGCGCGCGCGGCCGCCGGTGCGCTCGCTCCGGGCGCGAAAGTGGCGGTCGCGCCGCCCTTCGCGGTGAACGTCGTGCGCTATTATCTGCGCGCCGATCGCGCGGCGGAAACCGCGATGCCGGCCGAGGGGAGCGCGTCGGAAGCGGAACTGTTGATCGCCGGTCAGGGATGGAACGTGCGCGGCGAAGCTGCCAAGCTGGCGGCGCGTTATCCGCGGCTGCTGTGCGCTTTCCGCGGCGTGCGGGTATACGGTCGCGCTCCGCTCGCGCGCTGAAGCGCGCGCCCTGCGCGTGGAACCGTCAACAGGAGACTCGGTCATGACTGATAACAGCGGGACGTCGAGCGAACTCAAGCAGCAGCAGCGCCTTGACTGGGATTGCGCAGCCGCGGGATGGAAGCGGTGGTGGAGCGTGTTCGAGCGCGCCGCGCAGCACGTGAGCGACCGCCTGGTCGAGCTCGCCGCGGTCGTCCCCGGCGCTCGCGTGGTCGACCTCGCAACCGGAATCGGCGAGCCGGCGATTACCGCCGCGCGCCGCGTCGGCACAGCGGGCCGCGTGGTTGCAATCGACCAGTCGCCCGGGATGCTGGCGGTCGCGCGCGAACGCGCGGCGGCGCTCGGGCTGGGCAATCTCGAATTTCGAGTGGGCGATATCGAATCGCTCGAGGCCGAGGAGCACGGCTTCGATTCCGGGCTATGCCGGTGGGGCCTGATGTTCGTGCCCGACCTCGACGCGGCCGCGCGCGGAATACGCCGCGCGCTCAAGCCGGGCGCGCGCTTCGCCACCGCCGTCTGGTCTTCGCCCGACAAGGTCCCGATGATCAGCCTCGGCGGCGACGCGGTGCGCGCGATTGCCGGACTGCCGCCGCGCCAGCCGGGCGCGCTGGATCCGTTCCGGCTCGCCGACGTATCGATCCTGAACCGCGCGCTCGAGGGCGCGGGCTTCGCCGAGGTGCGCAGCGAGCCGGTCGAAGTGGTGTTCGAGTTCGTCTCGGCGGACGAGTTCACGCAGTTTCGCGCCGACGTTTCCTCGCCGCTGCGCGCGGTGCTCGAGCGATGCACGCCGGCGATGCGCGAGCAGATCATGCGCGCGACGGCCGAGGCGGCGGCGCCGTACCGTCGCGCGGACGGCTCGCTGCGGCTCGCGAACCTGAGCATCTGCATTGCCGCCCGCGCCTGAATCGCGATGACGCGCCTAATCTGCTAACTTCAACACGCTCGCGCGCGGGATGAATGGCCCTCGCGCAGCGTGGCCATGACGGGGAGTAGCGGGGAGGGTCAGCCATTGGCGACCGAGGCCGACGGCGACACGTGCGTCGCGGCAGCTCTCGAATCGCCGGGCAGCGCGCGCGCTTCGCTTTATGTGCTGCAAGAGCGCCGTGACGAGCGCAAATCGCTCCTTCGTCATTCGCCCTGGCTTGTCCTGCTGGCGATTCTGATCGCCGATTCCAACCGCCGCACTGATCCCGATTTGTGGGGCCACTTACGCTTCGGTCAGGAGTTTATCGTCCGGCGCCATCTGATCGATCGCGATCCTTACAGCTACTCCGCTCCTGGAATTGCATGGCATGACTATGAATGGCTCGCCGAAGTGGTCATGGCGGCGGTGTATAACCTCGGCGGTGTACTCGGATTGAAGCTGTGGAAGTTCGTCTGTACGGCGATAACCGTGACCTTCATTGTCGACGCGGAGGCCGAAACCGGGGCTTCGTTCGCTCTGCAATTGCCGGTGCTGCTCCTGGCGTCGTTGGGCCTGCTGCTGCAGATGCAGTTCCGACCGCAGATGTTCACATTTGCACTGCTGGCGGCATTGCTCGCACTCCTGACGCGCGACAACTGTCGTCCGCGCGGCGCTCCGCTTTGGCTGGCGATTCCGCTCATGCTGCTATGGGTGAACCTGCACGCGGGATTCTTTGTCGGCGTGATCGCGCTCGTCGTTTACTCGCTGACGGCGACGGTGCGCGAGATAGCCTCGGACGAAGGATGGAAACGCGGGGCAGGGCGCGCGGCGATTACGATCGCCGCCGGCGCCGTCACCCTGGTGAACCCATTCGGCGTCGCCATGTGGCGGGCGGTCGCGCGGACCCTTGTCCAGCCATACACGCGCGGTGCAATTGAAGAGTGGCAGCCGACCCTCACGGCGCTCATCTCGCAATGGCGCCACGGGCCGTCGGGAATCTTTGTCTATCTCGCTTTTGTGCTGCTGGTGGCGGGACTGGCGATCGCATTCGTTATGAGCCCATCGCTGCGCGATCTGCCCTTGGTTGCGGTTGCGGCAGTGATGTCGATCGGAGGATGGCTGTCCGCGCGCAACATGGCACTCGCGGTCATCGCAGTTCCCGCGCCTCTGGTCGCGCACCTCAATCTGCTCGCGCAACGTCGTCGCGGCAAAGCTTCGCCCGCGCCGGAAAGCACGACGAATCGATGGGTTCTGATCGTGCTGTGCGCGTTTGTGGCTATCCAGGGCGGACTCTTCTCCGGGCGGCTGGCGCTCGATGCACCGTACCCGGCGGGCGCAATGGAATTCATGCGCGATCGCGGACTTTACGGCAACGTGCTTTCGGAATGGGGATGGGGAGGCTATATCATCTGGCACCAGGCGCCGCGGAGCAAAGTATTCGTGGACGGTCGATCGGATAGCGTGTATCCGCTTGCCGTTATCCGCGATTTTTTGCTCTTTCGATTCGATCTTCCCGGCGGCGCGCGCGTTCTGGACAGTTATCCGCACGACTATGTGCTTATCGCCACCTCGAGCCCGGCGCGCCGCCTGATGACAGGCAATCATGCCTGGAAATTGCTTTACCGCGACAACGACGCGCTCCTGTACGCGCGCGCGAACGCGTCGGCGTCAAAGCTGACCGATCGCGCGGTCTTCGGCTCCAACCTGGACCAAGGTTTTCCCTAGCGGCAGCTTGGTCCCGCCGCAATTGCGCGGTAGCGTATTGAACGCGCAATCGCGTATGGCAGCATCGGGCGCACCGCTCCAATCCACGATCGCTTCGCCTGTCGCCGGAATCGATGATTCGCCGCCGTCGATTTCGTTGCTCCGCTACGCGCCCGCCGCCTTGCTGGTCATCATCCTGGTCGCGGATTCCAACCGCCACACGGATCCGGATCTGTGGGGCCATCTCCGCTTCGGCCAGACGTTCATCGCAACGCGCCATTTGCTCGATCGCGACACATATTCCTATTCGGCGGCGCATGCGCAATGGCGCGACCACGAATGGCTCGCCGAAGTCGCGATGGCCTCGATCTACAATGCGGGTGGCGTGATCGGTCTCAAGCTCTGGAAATTCAGCTGCTCGGCGCTCATCGTTTTCTTCCTCGCCGATGCAGAGGCTTCGACCGGGGCGCCCGCGACGATTCAGCTGTGCGTGCTGGTCGCTGCCGCCCTCGGTCTCATCCTGCAGAGCCAGTTTCGTCCGCAGATGTTCACCTTCGTGCTGATGAGCGCGCTGATGGCGTTGCTTGCGCGCGACACCTATCGTCATCGGGCGCCGCTTTGGCTCGCGGTTCCGTTCGCCGCACTGTGGGCAAACCTGCACGGCGGTTTCTTCATCGGTATCGCAATACTGGCACTCTATGGCGCAACGGCTGCGATTGGCGACGTGGTGGCGGGTGCGGGATGGCGTCGCGGCACACGATTCGTATTGTTGACGCTTGCCGCCGCGGCGGCCACTCTGCTCAACCCGTACGGCATCGGGATGTGGCAAACGGTCGCGCACGCGCTCGCCAATCCATACACGAGGATCGCGATTCGAGACTGGCAGCCGCTGGCCTGGGCGGTCGCCGGCCAGTGGCGGAGCGCGCCCGCCGGGGTCATCCTGTATGCGGCGGTGCTCGCGACGGTGCTTGCGTTGGCTGCGTCGTTCACAGCCGCTCCTTCGCGCGAGGATCTGCCGCTGGTGGCGGTCGTCGCGGCGATGGCGGTGGCTACGCTGCTCTCCGCGCGCAATCTGGCGCTGGTCGCGATCGCGGCGTGCGCGCCGCTCGCGCGCCATTGGGCCGCGTTCGTTCGTCGCTCGCCTGCGGAGCCCGCGACGCCGGCCGCGACGCGCTGGCGATTATCGGCAACGCTGGCTGCGCTCGCATTGGCAGTTGCCATGGCGCTCGGCGGGGGTTTGCTGTCGTCTCGGCTTGCGCCCGATCGCGCCTATCCGGCCGGCGCGTTGGCCTTCATGCGGCAGCATGAGTTGCGCGGCCATGTGCTCGCCGATTTCGGATGGGGCGAATATCTCATCTGGCACGCGGCGCCCGATGACAAGGTCTTCATCGATGGCCGTTACGACACCGTGTATTCTCTGTCGGTCATCCGCGACTATCTGGATTTTCATTTCGATCGGCCGCGCGCCGGCATCGTGCTCGACTCGTGGCCGCATGATTTCGTCCTGATCGCGGCGCATTCGCCCGCGCGCGCCCTGATGGATCGGCGACGCGATTGGAAGCTGATCTACCGCGACGCCGACGCGCTGCTCTATTCGCGCGCGAACGCTCCTGCGGCCCGGTTGCACGGCCTGCCCGTCGGCGGCGTCGCCCGCACAACCGGGTTTCCTTAGGCTCATCCAACGCGCTGAGGAGCGATGGAAGCGCTGCAGGCATCGAGCGAGAGCGGCACGCAGCCGGCGGCGCGGATGCGCCAGTCGCTGGTGCGCTATTCGCCCGCGCTGCTGCTTTTCACGATCGCGATCGCCGATGCTGGACGATGGGCTGATCCCGATCTGTGGGGTCATCTGACTTTCGGCCGCCTGATTCTCGAGCACGGCCTGCCTGTGCGCGACATCTATTCGTATACCGCCGCCGGAATGCCGTGGCGCGACCATGAATGGCTTTCCGAGGTCGTGCTCACGCTCTGCTGGAGCAGCCTCGGGGTCATCGGGCTCAAGCTGATGAAGTTCGCGCTGAGCGCGGCAACCATGACGTTGCTCGCGATGGGCGCGGCGGAAACCGGCGCGCCGGTGATGCTGCAGTTCGTCGTGCTGACCATCGACGCGCTCGCGCTCGGGCCGATGCTTCAGTTCCGCCCGCAGCTCTTCGATTTCTTCGCTCTGAGCGCATTGCTGCTGCTGCTGGCCCGCGACACCTACCGGCGCGCCGGCGGCCAATGGATCGCCATGCCGATATTCGTGCTGTGGGCCAATCTCCATGGCGGCTTCATCATGGGCCTGGCCGTCCTCGCGCTTTACACCGCGACCGTGGCGGTCGGGGACGCGCTCGGGAATCGTTCGTTCGTTCGCGCGGGCTATCTGGCTCTGTTCACTGCGGCCGGCACGCTCGTCACGCTGCTCAACCCATACGGCATCGGCGATTGGTCCGTCGTGATGCATACGCTCGGCAATCCGCTGACCCGTGCGATGGTCAGCGAATGGCAGCCGCTCGGCTTCAAAATCGCCGAAGAATGGCAAAGGTCGCCTCTGACCGCGATCAATTTCGCCCTCGCGATTGCGCCGACGGTCGCGCTCGCGGCGAGCCTGCTGATTCGACCGCGCGGCGGCGACGATCTCGCGCTGGTGGTTGTCGCGGCGCTGACCGCCGCGGCCGCCTTTCTCGCGGTGCGCAACCTGGCGCTGATGGTGATCGCATCGACAGTCCCGCTCTGCCGCCATGGCGCGATGGTTCTCGCCGACACGCGCTTCGCGCGTCAATCTTCGGAGCGCCGCGGATGGCGGCACGAGACGGCGGTCGCCGCGGTGGCGATTGCGCTTTTGCTCGCCACCGGGCTCTTCTCGCGCCGGCTGCCCGACGGTTATCCGCAGCCGCACGGCGCGGTCACATTCATGCGCGGGCGTAGTCTGCGCGGCAACGTGCTCTGCGATTTCGCCTGGGGCGAGTTCCTGATCTTTCACCTCGCGCCGCAGTCGCGCGTCTTCATCGACAGCCGTTTCGACATGATCTATCCGCCGAGCGTGCTCGCGGACTATCTGGATTTCGCGCTGGTTCGGCCGCGCGCCGGCCGAGTGCTCGCGGCCTATCCGCACGACTTCGTGTTGATGCCGACGCGCTCGCCCGTGTGCCGCTTCGTGGCGTCGCAATTCGGGTGGCGCCGGATCTATAGCGACGAGACGGCGACGCTGTTTGCCCGCGCCGGCTCGCCGATCGCACGGCTCGACCGAGTCGCCGTCGGTCGCAACACCGGGTCCTTTCCATAAAACCGTTCGCCGCCGGGGACTTTGAGAAACTCTTCCGCGCGGCTAGCATGATGCGCGAGGTGAGGACGGAGGCCGAGGCGGCGAAGGAAAGTGCCGCGCGCGAAACCGGCGCAGCAGCGCCAAGCGTGTCGCGCTCGCTTCTGGTCTATTCACCGGCTTTCATCGCGTTCATCATCGCGATCGCGGACGTTGGCCGCTGGGCGGACCCGGACTTATGGGGGCACGTCCGATTCGGGCAAATGATCCTCGCGCTCGGTCACGCGCCGGAGCGCAACTCGTGGACCTACAGCGCGCCCGGCTATCCGTGGCGCGACCCCGAATGGTTCGCCGAAACTCTGATGGCGCTCGCCTGGAACGAAGGCGGCGTGGTCGGCTTGAAGCTGTTCAAGCTGGCCGCGACCGCGGTGACCGTCCTGATGATGGCGATCGCGGCGGCCGAGACTCGCGTATCGGCGCGGATTCAGCTCGTCGTGTTGACCGTCGCCGGCCTGGCGCTGATTCCAGTGATGCAATTTCGCCCACAGCTTTTCACCTTCATGCTGCTGGGCGCCTTGATGGCGCTTCTGGCGCGTGACAGCTATCGATCCGGTGGCGCTTCGCTGTGGCTCGCGCCGCTCCTGTTCGTGGTGTGGGCCAACACGCATGGCGGGGTAGCCGCGGGAATCTGCGCGCTCGCGCTGTATGCCGCGGTGCGCGGTCTCGAGGACCTCGCCGCCGGCCATGGCCACGGTATGGCACTTCGGCTCGGCGCGGTGACGGTTGCGTGCGCGGCGGCGACGCTGATCAACCCGTACGGCATCGGCAACTGGTTTGCCGTGGCGCAGGCGATTCGCAATCCGATGACGCGCGCGATTATCAGCGAATGGCAGCCGCTGATGTTCAAGATGGCCGAGCAGTGGCATCAGGCCCCCGCCGCCATGCTCAATTACGCGCTGGTGATCGTGATGCCGGTGGGCCTGGCGATCTGCTTCGCGTTCCGGCCGCGCGGTCACGATTTCGCGCTCGTCGCGATCGCGGCGTTGATGGCGGTCGGCGCATGGCTGTCACTACGCAACATCGCGCTCGCGGTCATCGTGACGGTCGCTCCGCTGTGCCGCCACCTGGGTCTCGTGCTCGAGCGCACGCGTTTTGGCGATCCCGCCGCCGTGGCGCCGCGCGCCCCCGTCGCCGAGGGTGTCGTCGGGACCCTGGCACTGTTCATTCTGATTTCAACCGGCCTCTGCTCGCGCACGCTCGCCGTGCAGTTCGGCGTGCCCAAAGGCGCGGTGGACTTTATGCAGGCGCACGGGCTCCGAGGCAATCTGCTGGCCGATTTCGCATGGGGCGACTACCTGATCTGGCGCACTGCGCCCGGCTCGCGCGTATTCATCGACGGCCGCTATGATTTCGCGTACCCGATGCGGGTAATCACGGATTACTTCGATTTCAAGTTCGACACTCCGCGGGCGCCGGCGGTGCTGGACGGATGGCCGCACGACTACGTGCTGCTGACGCCGCAGTCGCCGGTGCGCGAGCTGCTCGAGCGCCGGCCGGACTGGAAGCTCATCTACAGCGACGCGAACGCGCTGCTTTTTGCGCGGGCGAATTCGCCGGCCGGCCGCATTGCGGGCGTGCCGGTACGCGGTAGCGTCGGGCCGCAGACGTTCCCCTGAAGAGCGTGCAAGGCGCCCAAGGTGCTGCGCCGAATGCGCGGAGACCGCGGCTGGTGACAGTCGCCGATGGCGGGCCGAGGCGCACAAATGGCATACTGAACGTCCTCGCGCGGAGAGGTGGCCGAGCCCGGTTTAAGGCGCACGCCTGGAGAGCGTGTAAACTCGGAAGGGTTTCGGGGGTTCAAATCCCCCCCTCTCCGCCAGCCAGTTTCGGACGAATGCGGGTTCTCCAGCATCTTCAGCGCAATCGCCCCGACTGCGCGGGTTCCGCACGATCTGAAAGGCTCTGGCGAGCCGGCCGTTGAAGCGAATCGCGGGTTCGCCTTCCGGCAGCACTGTCTTCATGCAGCCGTGCTGGTTTCGATTTTCCGATTTCGCGACGAACGGCGGAGAGTGTTCTCCGTATATTCGGCGGGGACGTTCAGTCTCGATTTTCGAACCTTATAATCAAGCCAAAATGTCCAGTCTCTCGCAGCGGCTGAAACACCATCTCATCCCACTTTCCAAAAAATACGTGTGGCGCCTCCTGCGCAAGCTCAATTGGAGCTGACCCTGGAACTCGCATTCTCCACCCTCGCTTTGTATGCGAAAGTTGCAACTGTCAAAAGGCATTGCGCACAGCACGCGCGCCCAAGTCGCTGGACATATCCAGGTCCGCGGCGCATATGTCGAAATAATCTTTATCGAGGAGGCCTGTCGATATGCCCGCACGCAAACCCGAAGAGTGCGACACGATTTTAGTCGAAGCAATCAATAAAGGTGATCTGGAGGCGGCCGTGGCGCTGTACGAGCCGAACGCCCGATTCGTTCAGGATTCCGGTGAGGTGGTGACCGGCCATGCCGCTATCCGGGAGCAGATGAAGGGCTTCCTGGCTATTAAGCCAAAATTCAACATCAAAGTGACCGGTGTGCAAAGCGCGGACGGGAACATCGCGTTGACCCAGGCAAAATGGAGTGTCAGCGGCACCGACGCGGAGGGAAAACCAGTAACAATGTCGGGTCGCAGCGCGGAGGTGGTACGGCGGCAGGCGGACGGCACATGGTTGTTTGTGATCGACAATCCTCGAGGAGGACAGGATACCTAAGCATTGATGCGATGATGCCTGGAGATCGGGGCCAATGTAGATTTGCGGTATAAGTCGGCGATTTCAGGGTCCTGCGCGATCCGCAAGACCCTGGAATCGCGCCGTAACTGAGATTGGACTTTTACGAATCTCTCTCCGGAAGCAGCGTTGCGGCATGATCGCTATCGTGCAGGTTATTTTGCGCGCTTCCTCGAAGCCCTCGGGCGACCATCATCAGCAGGAGCCAATGCTATGGCGGTTTTTCATATTCAGCCGCACGGACGTCTGCAGGAATGGGTTGCTGACGAAAACGGATACTTCAGGGACGAAGGGCTGGTCTATGTTTTTACCAGCGGCTTCGACATGGGAGTGGAAAAGCGCGCCAAAGGCGCGCTCCAGGTGAAGCACGGCGCGTTCGAGAGTTACAAGGAAAACGATGGAAGCAAAGGGCCGATCCGTTCCGACATAAGTTGCGCCTGTCATTGGGCGGTAAGCCGGGCCGCATCCGAGAAGGCAGGGCACTTGTACCGCGATGCTTACGTGGTAACCCCGGCTGCGGTGATGGTGCGGCCAGACTCGGATATCCGAAAACCGGAGCAGTTGGAGAACGTACCTATCGCGGTCGGCTACCATTCGGGCAGCCATTTCACGACGATCCAGGCGCTCGAGCCATTTCTCGGCCCGGATCGGATAAAGCTGGTGTTCATGGGCGCGCCGATGGCGCGATTGGACGCGATCTTCGATCGCGATGTCGAAGCGGTAACCGTGTGGGGGCTGTCGTATCAGATCCTCGAGCAACTCGGATATCGGCGGGTCGCTGACGCCACTTTCACAATTACTTTCATGTTTCCAATGGATACTGACCCTTTGGACGTGGAAAAATATATGCGTGGCCTCAAACGCGCCCAGATGGAAATTGACCTTCGCCCGGAGCGCCACAAGAAGCACTACCTCAAGGAGATCCCCGAACGCTTCAAGGATATGGTGGACGTGCGCCTGTTTGGCACTGGTGAACGGATAGTCTTTCTACCATACAGCGATGCGGCTTTTGCGCAGACGCAGGATTGGATGATCAAGCACCGTCTGTTCGCGGAACGGGCGGGATGATGGGTTTCCCGGCGATGTGTTAGAGGCGATGTCAAGTGGCGGGCGAGAATGCAGCAACTTTGATCGTCTACAACGAAGACCACGGACGGATAGAGGCGACCTCGGATGCTACGGAAGCGGTTCTCGATTGTTCGACCCTGGTGGTCTCCCACTCGCCGTTGCCGCGCAGTTTGAGCACCTGATCATGGTATTGATCGATGCTTGGTCGATGACCGTTGCTTGCGTAGAGGATGGAGGTTTTTGCCAACTGACTATACAGTAGCATTTCGTTGACTGAAGTCGAGCGCGCTGGTCGCCTCGTCCAAAAACGCAGAGCGCGGCGGCCGCAGCAGCAATCGCGCAAACGCAAGTCGCTGCTGCTCGCCGGACGAAGGAAGTGAGGCCAGTCTTTTTCGACGTCCGAGCCTCCAACTCGTCGGGCAAGGCTACCCAGGTTCACGGCGTGCAAGACCCGCAAGGGATCTTCATCAGCCGTTTCGCGCGCAGCCGGATAGTTGCAAGTCCCGCGGGCCCATTTGGGGCAAACGCAAACCGCGGATTCGCCGAGACAATGCCGCGCCGTCACGTTAGGCGCCTTGCGGCCTTTTTCCTGCGATCCCGTCCGGACAGTCACAGTGGCGATAAAAATTGTACCGCTTCGCATTGCCGCGAAGTGCGACCGCACGCGGGCCGCTTACATGCGGCCGCCCGGCTCGCTTTCGCGGGTTTCTCTTACCGCCTGCAGGTCTTCCTTGATCCTTTTCGAATCCTCGGGCTTGAAGGCGCCGCTGTCGAGCACGGTGCGAATGCTGCGCGCGGCGCGCAACGCGGCAAATGTCTCGTGATTCTCGTGCGCCCGGCGCAGTTCGCGCAAGTCGTCGCGGAATTGGGCCTTTTGCGTCTCGGTGAGCGTGGAGCGATCCATCGCCGTCTTAACATCGATGGCAAGGCGCGCTATCTCGTCCCGTTTCTGCGCCGATTCAGCTTGCGCAAGGCAGAGGCGCGCGGCCCAGATCTGCGCGGCCATGACCGTGGCCAGCACCGTCACGAGAATCAGTGTTGTCTGGCTCTGCAATCTCACTTTCATATGCTGCACTCCATCCAACGCCCGGTGCGGCCGGGTTTTCGAATCCGCGACTTCTAGCAAAATGAGGGCTGGATAGAAATCGGCGGGGCTTAGAATCGCTCCACCGCGAGCCTCACTCGATTTCCTGGATAGGTTGGGTTCGGCCCGTTCCGGCTTGTGCGGCGAGCCTGCGCTTCCCGAAACGCTCGGCCAATCGCTGCATCAATATGTAGAAGACCGGCACGAACGGGATCGCCGCGAGCGTCGAGGCGAGCATGCCGCCGAATACGACCGTGCCGAGCGACTGCTGACTGGCCGAACCCGCGCCCTCCGCGGTCATCAGCGGCACCACGCCCAGGATGAACGCGATCGAGGTCATCACGATCGGTCGGAAGCGGCGGCGCGTGGCTTCGATCGCCGCGTCCGTCGCGGACCGGCCCTCGGCCACGAGTTCGCGGGCGAACTCGACGATCAGGATCGCGTTCTTGGCCGCGAGCGCAATCATCAGCACCAGCCCGATCTGGGTGTAGAGATCCGCCGGGAAGCGCCGCACCGCAAGCGCAATCACGATTCCCACCAGCGCCATCGGGACGGTCAGTATCACGGCGGCCGGGTCGAGCCAGCTTTCGTACTGGCCGGCGAGGACCAGGAACACCAGAGTGATCGATAGCGCGAAAATCAGGTAAGCCTGCTTGCCGACCAGTTTTTCCTGGTATGAGAGCCCGGTCCATTCGTAATCCATGCCCGGTGGCAGGATTCGACCGGCCATCCGCTCCATCACGTCCATCGCCTGCCCCGAGCTGTAGCCGGGATTCGCGATGCCGGTGATGGTCGCGGCGGGATACAGGTTGTAGCGCGTAACCAGCTCGCTGCCGAGCGTGCGGCGGAGACCGGCCACCGCCCCGAGCGGCACCATTTGATAGTCGCGGTTGCGGACGTACAGGCGCGACACGTCCTGCAGCTCGCGCCGATAATCCGCCCCGGCCTGGACGCGGACCTGGAAGCTCTGATTGAACTTGTTGAACAGGTTGATGTAGGTCGACCCGAGGTAGGTCTGCAGCGTCTGGAAGACGTCTTTAAGCGTGACGCCGAGCGAACTGACCATGGTCCGGTTGATATCGATGTAAATCTGCGGGCTGTTGTCGCTGAAGGTGATGAAGCCGGTGCGCAGGAAGCCGCGCTTGTCCTGGGCCGCAGCCATTATCGACTGGGTCGATTTCTGCAGCTCGCGCAGCCCGATATCGCGCCGGTCTTCGACCATCATCTGGAAGCCGAAGGCGTTGCCCAGCCCGGGAATCGGCGATGGCGGCAGCACGGCGAAGGTCGCCGAATGTATGTCGCTGAATTTGCGATTCAGCTCCGCGAGCAGCTTCATCTGCGAGAAGCCCGCCGGTCGCTTGCCCCAGTCGTCGAATACCCCGAAGACCGTGATCATGTTCGACACTTTCGCCCGATCGAGCGCCGAAAATCCGCCGATCGTCACCCATCCCTTGATGCCCGCCGTGCCCCCCAGAACGCGATCGATCTCTCCCGCCACCTGCCGCGCACGCGGTTGCGAGGCGCCCTCTGGAAGCTTCGCCACCACGATGCAATAGCCCTGGTCCTCGAGCGGCATCAGCGTGGTCGGATAATGCGCGAAGAGGAACGCCGCTGTAGCGACGACGGCGAGGAACAGGACGGCCATCGCGGCGGGGCGATGGGCCATGCGGCTGACCAGTCCGATATAGGCGTCTTCGACCACCTGGTAGGCTGCATTGAAGGCGCGGTAGAAGCGGTTGGGCTGGTGATTCTCGGGCCGCCGGCGCAGATAGAGCGCGCATTGTGCGGGCTTCAGCGTCAATGCGTTGAGCGCGCTGATGATCGCGGTCGCCGCAATCACCAGCGCGAACTGGCGGAACATCTGGCCGGTGATGCCGGGCAGAAACGAGGCCGGCAGAAACACCGAGGTCAGGACCAGGGTGATGCCGAGCACCGGGCCGGTCAGCTCGCTCATCGCCTTGATGGCGGCGTCCCTGGGGCTGAGTCCGGTTTCGATGTAATGCGAGGCGTTTTCGACGATCACGATCGCGTCATCGACCACGATGCCGATGGCCAGGATGAGGGCGAACAGGGTCATCAGGTTGACGGTGAAGCCGAGCAGCGCCATCGCGGCGAAGGCGCCGATGATGGTGACCGGCACGGTGGTCGCCGGCACCAGCATCGCCCGGTAGTTCTGCAGAAACAGCATGATCACGATCAGCACCAGCACCCCGGCCTCGAGCAGCGCCTCGTACACCGCATGGATGGACTGGTTGATGAACCCGGTGGTGTCGTAGAGCGTCGAGTACTTGAGGCCCGCGGGGAACTTGCGCGCCATCTGCGCCATCAGCGCGCGCGTTTCATTGGCCACGGTGAGCGCGTTGGCGGTGGGCAGCGCGTAGATTGCCACGTTCGCCGCCGGTCTGTGACTGAGCGACGAGAAGACCGTGTAGACCTGCTGGCTCAGATCGACCCGGGCGATATCCTTGACGCGCACCAGCGCAGCGGTCCGGTCCTCCGTCGCCCGGTCGCCGGTAGCACCCGGCGGCACGGCCTTGACGATGATGTTTTCGAACTCCTCAACGTCGGACAGGCGGCCCAACGAGTTCACCGTGAATTGGAAGAGCTGACTGGCGCGCGCGGGCGGACCGCCGAGCTGTCCGGCGACCACTTGCGTGTTCTGCGCCTGGATCGCGCGCTGCACGTCGAGCACGGTCAGGCCGTAGGCTTTGAGCTTGTCGGGATCGAGCCATACGCGCATGCTGTAGGGCCCGGCGCCGAAGATGCTCACCTGGCCGACTCCGGGAACGCGCGCCAGCGGATTCTGCAGATTGATAATCGCGTAGTTGGCGAGGAACGAATCGCTGAACCGGTTGTCGTCGGAGTACAGGCTTTCGATCAGGAGAATGTTGGTGCTGACCTTGCGCACGTTGACGCCTTGCGCCCGGACCTCGGACGGCAATTGCGGCAACGCGCTGTTGACCGCGTTCTGCACCAGCACCAGCGATCGGCCGAGATCGGTGCCGACGGCGAAGGTCACCGTCAGCGCGTAGCTGCCGTCGCTGCCGCTGGTCGACTGCATGTAGATCGAGTTCTCGACCCCGTTGACCGCGCGCTCGATGGGAATGCCGACCGTGTCGGCGATGGTTTCCGCGCTTGCGCCGGCGTAGGTGCAGCTCACCTGGAGCGTGGGCGGCACGATTTGCGGGTACTGCGCGACCGGCAGGCCATAAAGGCACACCGCGCCCAGCAGGATCGTCACGATCGCGATCACGTTGGCGAGGATGGGCCGTTCGATGAAGAACTTAGACATCGACCGCGGGCCTCAGGTGGACCTCGGCCTTTCGCCGAGCGGCGACGGCCGGCCGCGCGCGCAATCCTCTGCGCCGGCGCGATTGCTCCGCCCGCGTCCGAGGCCATTCACTTACCTGCTCCGCTCTTCGCTGGCGCGACGCTCGTTCCGGCATACGCGGATGCTTTGCGCCGCTTGCGCCACTCGTCGACGCGCTGCATTTCGATATAGAAGACCGAGACAAACGGAATTGCGACCAGGGTTGAGGCGAACATGCCGCCGAAAACCACCGTGCCGAGCGCGCGCTGACTGGCCGCTCCGGCCCCGGTCGCCGTCAGCAACGGCACCACGCCCAGGATGAACGCGATCGAGGTCATCACGATCGGCCGGAAGCGGCGGCGCGTGGCCTCGACCGCCGCATCGACGGCCGACGCCCCTGAGGCCTTGATCTCGCGCGCGAACTCGACGATAAGGATGGCGTTCTTGGCCGCCAGCGCGATCATCAGCACCAGACCGATCTGTGTGTACAAATCGGCGGGAAAGGCGCGCACGATCAACGCGGCGAGCACGCCCAGCAACGACATCGGCACAGTCAGGATCACCGCCGCCGGATCGGTCCAGCTTTCGTACTGGCCCGCGAGCACCAGGAATACCAGCGTGATCGACAGCGCAAAGATGAAATAGGCCTGGCTGCCGATGAGTTTTTCCTGGTACGAGAGCCCGGTCCAGTCATAGTCCATCGTCAGCGGCAGATTGCGTTGTGCCGTGCGCTCCATCGTGTTCAGCGCCTGTCCCGAGCTGTAGCCCGCCCCCGCACTGCCGACGACCGGCACCGCCGGGTACATGTTGTAGCGCGTGAGCAGGTCCGACCCGAGCATGCGGCGCACGCTCAGCAGCGCGCCGAGCGGCACCATCTGTCCGGTACGATTAGCGACATAGAGATTGGAGATGTCCTGCAGCTCGCGGCGGTAGTCGGCGGCGGCCTGCACCCGCACCTGGAAGCTCTGATTGTACTTGTTGAACTGGTTGACGTAGGTCGATCCCAGGTAGGTCTGCAGCGTCTCGAAAACGTCGTTGATGCTGACGCCCAGCGATTCGGCCATCGTCCGGTTGATCTCGAGGTCCAGTTGCGGACTGGATGCGCTGAACGTGGTGCTGACGCCGCGCAGGTCCGGTTCCCGGTTGGCTGCGCGGATCACCTGCTCCGAGGCCTTATCCAACTCGTGTAAGCCCACGCCCGCGCGGTCCTCGATCATCATCTGAAAGCCGCCGGCCTGCCCGAGCCCCGGAATCGGCGGAGGAATGAGTACCGAACAGTCCGCCTTGCCTATCGCGCGCAGCCGCGAACGCAAATCCGAGACGATTTTCTCCTGTGGCAGGTCGGGTCGCTCGTCCCACGGCTGGTACATTACGTAGTCGGTGATCACGTTGGACAAATTGGCCGAGTCCAGCGCCGAGAATCCGCCGCTGGTCACCCATCCTTTAACGCCGGGCGTTGCCTTGAGCAGGGAATCGAGGGTTCGCGCAACCTCGCGCACTCGCGGTTGCGACGCACCCGGGGGCAGGCGAGCCACAAGCAGGCAGTATCCCTGATCTTCGTTGGGGAGAAAGGCGGTCGGATGACGCGCGAAGAGGAAGCCGGCTGTGGCGACGACGACGAGGAACAGGGCGGCCATCGCGGCGGGGCGATGGGCCATGCGGCTGACCAGTCCGATGTAGGCGTCTTCGACCGCCTGGTAGGCCGCGTTGAAGACGCGGTAGAAGCGGTTGGGCCGGTGATTCGCGGGCCGCCGGCGCAGATAGAGCGCGCATTGTGCGGGCTTCAGCGTCAATGCGTTGAGCGCGCTGATGATCGCGGTCGCCGCGATCACCAGCGCGAACTGGCGGAACATCTGGCCGGTGATGCCGGGCAGAAACGAGGCCGGCAGAAACACCGAGGTCAGGACCAGGGTGATGCCGAGCACCGGGCCGGTCAGCTCGCTCATCGCCTTGATCGCGGCGTCCTTGGGGCTGAGTCCGGTTTCGATGTAATGCGAGGCGTTCTCGACGATCACGATCGCGTCATCGACCACGATGCCGATGGCCAGGATGAGCGCGAACAGGGTCATCAGGTTGACGGTGAAGCCGAGCAGCGCCATCGCGGCGAAGGCGCCGATGATGGTCACCGGCACGGTGGTCGCCGGCACCAGCATCGCCCGGTAGTTCTGCAGAAACAGCATGATCACGATCAACACCAGCACCCCGGCCTCGAGCAGCGCCTCGTAAACGCCGTGAATCGAGTCCTTGATGAAGGTCGAGGTGTCGAGCAGCGCGACGTACTTCAGGCCGGGCGGGAATTTTTCGCTCATCCGGGCCATCTGCTCGCGGACTTCCTGCGCCACCTTAAGCGCGTTGGCTCCCGGCAGCGTGTACACGTTCATCTGGGCCGCGGGCTTGCCGGAAAGGCCGGAGAAGGTCGAATAAACCTCCTGGCTCAATTCGACCCGGGCGATATCCTTGATGCGGACCACGGCGGGTGCCTGGCTGCCCTCGACCGTATGCGTGGTCTCGGCCTGCGCAGTCTCGGGCGGCACGGTCTTGACGATGATGTCCTCGAATTGTCCGACGTCGGAGAGGCGGCCGAGCGTTTTCACGGTGAATTGAAAAATCTGATTCGCCGGAACCGGCGGCCCGCCCAGTTGTCCCGCCGCCACCTGCACGTTCTGGTTCTGGATCGCGCGCTGCACGTCGAGCACGGTCAGGCCGTAGGCTTTGAGCTTCACCGGGTCGAGCCAGATGCGCATGCCGTAAGGGCCCGCGCCGAGCACCTGCACCTGTCCGACGCCGGGCAGGCGGGCGAGCGGGCTCTGCAGATTGATGATCGCGTAGTTGCTCAGAAACGTTTCGTCGTACCGGTTGTTGTCCGAGTACAGGCTCGCGATCAGGAGCACGTTGGTGCTCACCTTCTGCACGCTGACGCCCTGGGTCTGCACCGCCTGCGGCAGTTGGGCGATCGCGCCGCTGACGGCGTTCTGGACCAGCGCGATCGCGGCATTGAGGTCGGTGCCGACGGCGAAGGTCACGGTCAGCGTGTAGCTGCCGTCGCTGCCGGCGGTCGACTGCATGTAGAGCGAGCCTTCGACGCCGTTGACGCCCTGCTCGATCGGGATGCCGACGGTGGTCGCCACCACCTGCGCATTGGCTCCGGGATAATTGGTGCTGACCAGGATGGTCGGCGGGACGATGTCGGGGTATTGCGAGACCGGCAGATTGAACAGGCAGACCGCGCCCAGCAGAATCGTCACGATCGCGATGACGTTGGCCAGGATCGGACGTTCGATGAAGAACTTGGACACGCGCCCCGACCCGCTCGATCAAGTGCCGGCCGGGTTGCCGGCGGGCGGCCGCATCGTGGCGCGCTCGGGCCGCACTTGACGTCCCGGAATCGCTTGCAGCAGGCCGTCGGTAATTACCCAGTCATCGGCATCCAGCCCGCCCTCGACCACTATCATGTCGCCGACCTGGAAACTGGTTTTCACGCTTTTGCGCTCGACCGTGTTCTTCTCGTCCACCACCAGCACATATTCGCCCTGCTGGTCGAAGCTCAGGGCGTCGCCGGGCACCAGCAGAGCCTCGCGTTTCTGCTGCGCCTTGACCCGCACGCGCACGAACAGTCCGGGCAGGATAGTCAGATCGGGGTTGGCGAAGACCGCGCGCACCTGCAGCGTCCCGGTGGTCGGAGCGACGCTGATCGAGGCGAAGTCCAGCCGGCCGCGATGCGGAAAGCCGCTCTCGTCGGAAAGTCCGAAGGACACCGGGATGTTCTGCGAATGCGCCTCGATCTGGCCCGGCGAGGCCCTGGTGCGCCGGATGATGCGCAGCAGGTCGCGCTCGTTGATCGTGAAATAGACATACAGCGGGTTGATCTGGTTGATCTCGGCAAGCGCGGTCTGCTGGCCCATCGACCCGACCAGGTTGCCGGGATTGACCAGGTGGCGGCCGATGCGCCCGTCGAAAGGCGCGCGGATGGTCGTATAGCCCAGGTTGAGCCGCGCCAGCTCGACCTGCGCCTGGGCTGCGAGCAGGTCGGCCTGCGCGGCATCGCGCTTGAAGTGCCACTGATCGACCTCGGTTTGCGTGGCTGCGTCCTCAGTCAGCAGATGCGAGTAACGGGCGAACTCGACCTTGGCGTGCCACAGCGCCGCCTTTTGCGCGGCGAGGTTGGCCAGCGCTTGCTGCAATTGCGCCTTATACTGATCCTGCTGGATGGTGAACAGGAGCTGGCCCTTCTTCACCATCGCGCCGTCGGCAAAATGGATCTGCTCGAGGTAGCCTTCGACTCGCGCCACCAGCGTGACCGAATCGATCGCCGCCGTGTTGCCCGTGAAATCGAGGTAATCGGCGACCGCGCGCGCTATCGGCCGCGCGACCGTGACCGCCGGCGGCGCCGGCGCCTGCTCGCCCGCGCCGCGTCCGCATCCTGGCTGCGCCAGCAGCACCGCCAGCGCGGCTGCGGCGAGCATCGATTTTGTTGCGCGCCGAAAACCCATCCGACTCACCATTGCGGCCGCTGCACCGGCCATTCGCGGTCGCTCGGCGACGGCAGTCCCGGCGCTTTGGGCTGCATCAGGTCGGGCGTCAGCAGGCGGCCCCAGTTGGTGCGTCGCTCCATCTCCTCGCGCGTGGGCGCCGGCACGAAATCATGCCCCTCGCGAATCTGCCATCCGCCGCCCAGCGCGCGATAGGTCGCGATCAGCGCAAGCGGCACCGCGCCCTGGGCCTCCGCCAGGTTGTTCTGCGCCTGGTAGAGGTTCTGCTCGGCGGTCAGGACGGTGGTGAAGTCCGCGGTGCCTTCGCGATACTGAATCATCGCGATGCGCAGGGCGCCGCTCGCCGCGTCGACGCTCTGCTGAAGATATGTTGCGGCCTGGCGCGAGTTGATGAAGCCCGCGACTCCATTTTCGACCTCCTGCTGCGCCTTGAGCACGGTGTTTTGATAGTTGACTAGCAGCTCCTGGAATTTCGCGTCCTGCACGCGCACGTTGTTGGTAATCTGCCCATAGTTCAGCACATTCCATTGCACTGCCGGGCCGGTCGAATAGTAGAGGCTCTGCGCGGTGAACACGTTATCCAGTCCGCGGCTCACGTTGCTGCCCAGCCAGCCGACATTCCCGGTCAGGCTGAACATGGGAAAAAGGTCGGCCTTGGCAAAACCGATTTGCGCGCATTGCGCCGCAGCCTGGAGTTCAGCCCTGCGCACGTCGGGCCGGCGCCGCAGCAAATCCGCCGGAATGCCCGCGGCAACCGTCGTCGGCGCGCTCGGGATTCCTGCGGCGCCGTCGAGCAACCGATCGATCTGTCCCGGCGGCAGCCCCAGCAGCACGGCGAGCGCATCTTTGGTCTCTGCGATCTGGATCGTCAGCTGCGGGATGGCGGCCTCGGTCGCGCCCAGCACGTCTTCGGCCTGATAGACGTCACGCTTGGTGGCGGTGCCGCCCTCGAACTTGGCGCGGGCGATTTTAAGCGCCGCGCGCTGGCGCTGGGTGTTGTCGCGGGCAATTGCGATCTGCGCCTGCGCGGTGCGTAGTTGCACGTAGTCCGAGGCCACGTCACCGATAAGCGAGACCAGCACGTCGTCGTAATCAGCGACCGAGGCGAGAAAGGCGTCGTCGGCCGATTCGACCGCGCGCCGGAACTTGCCCCACATGTCGAGTTCCCAGCCCGCCTGCGCCGAAAAGATATCCGACCAGTAGGTGTTGTGGCTCAGATTGTACGGCAGCGAAATCGGCAGGCGATTGTAGGTCAGGGAGGCGCCCACACCCTGCTGCTGGGGATAGAGCTCCCCGATCGCCACTCCGAGCTGCGCTCGCGCCTCCAATACGCGCACGCCCGCCATGCGCAGCGTGAGATTCTGCCGATAGGCTCGATCGACCAGGCGGCTCAGCGCCGGGTCGTTGAATACGGCCCACCACTTGGGATATTCGCGTTGCCGATCGAGCGCAGGAGCGCCCGATTCAATCCACGTGGATGCCACTGGCGCCGGCGGAGGTTTGAAATTCGGCCCCAGCATGCATCCGCCGGCCAGCAACGCGGTGGCGGCCACTACTGCAAATCTACGCGACTGCAAAGCGCTCTTTCACACTCTTCCAGGCGACTACGCCGATCTCAACTCCCGCGCGATGCGAGTTTCGGGAACGGTTTAATCGGCAGGAACTTTTCGTGATCGAAGAACATTGTTCTCTTTGAAAGAACATCTGCATTTTCTTTTCACATTTTGTAACAGAGTTAAATCATAATTGGTCAGCTTTCGGGCATCGAAATTTTGCGCAACGCTCGAAAGAGCAGAACACAAGGCGTTATCAACAAGTATCCTCTCGTTGATTCTGAGGTACGATTATTGCTGGCAGCGATCAGAATCAGATGGACAGGGCTGCAATTAGTACGACAGGCGATATCGAAAAACAGGACGCGCTGCCGCTCTCACGCAGCACTACAGCGGTATCACCGCGTCCATCCCCCAAGCTGGAACTTAAAACCGGCGAATTGATCCAAATCAGAAGCGTGGAACAGATCCTCGCGACCCTCGACAGCGAGGGGAAGCTCGACGGTCTGCCGTTCATGCCCGAGATGCACCAGTACTGCGGCGGGCATTTCCGCGTTGTGCGGCGCGCGGACAGTACCTGCGTCGCGGGTCGCCCGCGGCGGATGGAGAATGCGGTCCATCTCGAGGCGCTGCGGTGCGACGGCTCAGCCCATTATGGTTGCGGCGCCGCGTGTCTGCTGCTTTGGAAAGAGTCGTGGCTGCAGCGCGTCAGCGACAGCGGTGAAAACGGGCGGGCCAAAGGGGTCCCGTCGCATCGGATGCTGCCAGGGCAGCCGGCCGCGGCGGTCAACGGATCGGCGCATCCGCTCTTAAATGGCCATGCCGCGAAGCGCGGCGAGGTTCCCGGGAAGCCCGAGCCGCAGGCCAGTCCGGCGTACCCCAAGGGCACGCTCGTTTGCCAGGCGACGGAGTTGAGTTCCGCGACCTGCCCGCTCGACCTCGGCAATCCGGCGCTCTACCTGGCCCGAGTGCTCCGCGAGTATCGCTCGGCCAGGATCGGCTTCGACGACCTCCGAGTCCTCATCAGATACCTGCGAGGCAAACTGATCCTGGCGACGTTCAGAATGTGGACGCGCGCTCCGTGGAACAGCAGTCGCTACCGCAAGACGCCGGCGGAGCGCCTCGACCTGCGCACCGGCGAATGGGTCGAGGTGCGGAGCGCGCGCGACATACTGCGCACGCTCGACCGCAACGGATGCAACCGCGGAATGGAATTCAAGGCGGAGATGTTCCAGTTCTGCGGGCGCAGGTTTCCGGTGCTGGCGCGCATGGAAAAGCGCATCGACGAACGCACCGGCCTGATGCGCGAGTTTAAAAACGAATGCATCCTGCTGGCCGGCGTGCACTGCCAGGGCCAGCGTTCGTTCTGCGCCCGCTCCAACTATCACTACTGGCGCGAGATCTGGCTGCGCCGCTGCTAACCGGGTGGCCTGCGTAAACCGTGCTCGGGGTTGACGCCGGCGATGCGGTACGCCGGATGGTCCGGCGGCAGCCGGCGATGGCCTGCGCCGAACAGGTTCTCGCGCAGCGTGTCTCCGTCGTACCCGGTGCGCATCCGCCCGCGCCGCTGCAGCTCCGGCACTACGAGCTCGATGAACTCGGTGAAGCTGCCGGGCTGATAGATCGGAACCAGGTTGAGGCCGTCGATGCCCGTTTCATCGACCCAGCGCTCGAGCTCGTCCGCCACGCGGCCCGGCGTGCCCACGATCACGGGCATGAGGCTCGCGAGCTTCATCTCCTCGCGCGCCTCCGCGAGCGTGAGCGGCGGACGGTCGGGATAAACCGTCGAGAACCAGCGCGCCGCCGACTTGATACCCTCGGAGGGGAGCCGGTCGAGCACCTGCTCGTCGCGATACTGCGCCAGATCGACGCCCGTCCATCCGCCGAACAGCGCGAAGGCGCCCTCCGGGCTCGCGTACGAGCGCAACCGGCGCTCCTTGGCGCGCGCTTCCTCTTCGGTCTCGGCCACGATTACCGACAGTGCCAGCACGATCTTCGCGTGGTCGGAGTTGCGCCCCTGCTCGCGCACGGCCTGGCGAATCCGCGCGACGCGTGCGCGCGTAACCTCGATCGTCGGATAGACGACGAACAGCGCCTCGCCATGGCGCGCGCCGAAGGCGATGCCCCGGCTGGACTGGCCCGCCTGCAACAGCAGCGGCGTGCGCTGGGGCGAGGGTTCGCACATGTGCGGACCGGCGACCTGGAAATAGCGGCCGCGATGGTCGATCGCATGGACGCGCGCGGGGTCGGTATGCATGTCGCGCGCGGCGTCGCGCACGATGGCGTCCTCCTCCCAGCTTGCCTCCCACAGCTTGTACACCGCCTCCATGTATTCCTCGGCGCGCTCGTAGCGCTGGTCGTGCGGGAGCATTTCGCCCAGCCCGTTGCGGCACGCGCTTTCGAGGTACGAAGTCACGATGTTCCATCCGACGCGGCCGCCGGTGAAATGATCCAGCGAGGAAAACAGCTTGGCGGTATGGAACGGCGGGTAGTAGGTCGTGCTGTAGGTCGAGATGAAGCCGAGATGGCGCGTCGCCTCGGCCATCGCCGGGAACAGCAGGGTCGGATCGTTTCCCGGAAACTGCACTGCGTGACGGATGCCGGCTTCGGCGCTGCCGCGATAGACGTCGTACACGCCGTGCACGTCGGCGAAGAACAGCGAATCGAAACATCCGCCCTCCAGGGCGCGCGCGAGTTCGACCCAGAAGGCGGTCGAGGTGTATCCGCGCGAGGTGCGGTCGCGCGGATTGCGGAACTGGCCGAACGATTGCAGCGCCGCGGCACATTGGGTGAACGCGTTGAGATGGATAAGCTTTGCCATAATAGGACCGTGGCATCCTGCCCGGCACTTGATGGAGAATATTCCTTAAATCGCACCGCTTAGGCGAGCGACGCCGCAGCGGGGGACAGCGGCGAGCGGCAAGACCATAGCGGCCAGACGATCGTGGCAAGATGAGCGGCAGGGTCAAGGACAGGATCGGCGAGGTTCTCGAGTTCTGGTTCGGCGACGGAAGCGAACCCGAGCGTGCGCGGCGTTGGTTTGCGGCCGATGCCGCCTTCGACCGGGACTGCCGTGGCGGATTTCTCGCCGACTATGAGCGCGCTGCGGCGGGCGAGCTCGACGAATGGCGGGCGACCGCGGCCGGCGCGCTCGCGCTCATCCTGCTGCTGGACCAGTTCCCGCGCAACATGTTCCGCAATTCCGCGCGGGCCTTCGCCACCGACTCCCGCGCACTCGCGGCCGCCAGAGCGGCCATCGCGCGCGGCTTCGATCGCGCGCTCCCCGCCGAGCGGCGCGCCTTCGTCTATATGCCGTTCGAGCACAGCGAAAATCCCGCCGCTCAGGACGAGTCGGTTCGTCTGTTTCGCGCGCTCGCCCGCGAGCATCCCGAGCTTGCCGACTATGTCGGCTATGCCGAAGAGCATCGGGAGATCGTGAAGCGCTTCGGCCGCTTTCCACATCGCAATGGCGTGCTCGGCCGCGCCTCGACGCGCGAGGAGCTCGAGTTCCTCGATCGCCCGGCTTGACCGTGAATCCGGCACCCACCTAGGATCGCATCATCCATCGTGAAATCACGGAGCCGCGAAAGATGGGAGAAGCGCGCGTTGCGCCACCCGTCTTATCAGCTTGCCGCCCGTGACGAACGGCGTCAGCATGGGGTATAAGCTCGATAGAGGTAATTCCTGTCATGACTCAGATTGAAGCGGCGCGTAAGGGGATCGTCACGCAGCAGATGATCGAAGTTGCCGAGGACGAGGGCCTGGCGCCGGAGGAAATTCGCGCGCTCGTCGCCGCCGGCGAGGCGGTCATCCCGCACAACCTGCATCACCGCTTCCGCGCGATCGGCATCGGCAAGCGGCTGCGCACCAAGGTCAACGCGAATATCGGCGCCTCGAACTTCCATCAGTTGCTCGAAGAGGAGGTCGAGAAGCTGTATACGGCGGTGCGCTTCGGCGCCGACTCGGTGATGGATCTCTCGACCGGAACCGATCTCGACAAGATTCGCGAGGAGTTGCTGTCGCGATGCCCGGTCATCCTCGGGACGGTGCCGATTTACCAGGTCGCCTCCGAGCATTCGATCATGGAGCTGGAGCGGGATTTCTTCTTCGAGGTGATCGAGCGCCAGGCGCGACAGGGTGTCGATTACATGACGCTGCATTGCGGAGTGACGCGCGAGAGCGTCGCGCGCCTGCGCCGCCATCAGCGCATCGAGGGCATCGTGTCGCGCGGCGGAGCGCTGCTGGCGGCGTGGATGGAACGGACCGGGCGCGAAAACCCGCTCTACGAATACTTCGACGACGTGTGCGCGATCCTGCGCGAGCATGACGTCACGATTTCCCTCGGCGACGGCCTGCGCCCGGGCGCCACCGGCGATGCGACCGACCGCGGCCAGATCGCCGAGCTGCTGGTGCTCGGCGAGCTGACCGAACGCGCGCGCAACGCCGGCGTGCAGGTGATGATCGAGGGGCCGGGCCACGTGCCGCTCGATCAGATCGAGGCCAACGTGCAGCTCGAAAAGCGCGTCTGCGCCGGCGCCCCGTTCTACGTGCTCGGCCCGCTGACCTGCGACGTCGCCCCCGGCTACGACCACATCACCGGCGCGATCGGCGGCGCGATCGCCTCCGCCGCCGGCACCGATTTCCTGTGTTACGTCACCCCGGCCGAGCATCTGCGCCTGCCCGACATCGATGACGTCCGCGAAGGCGTGATCGCGACGCGGATCGCCGCGCACTCGGGCGACCTGGTCAAGGGCGTGCGCGCGGCCAAGGTGTGGAACGACCAGATGTCGCGTTTCCGCAAGGCGCTTAACTGGGAGGGGATGTACGCGATGGCGATGGATCCGGACAAGGCGCGCCGCTACAAGGAAGAAAGCGAAGCCGCCGGTTCCAACGTCTGCACCATGTGCGGATCGCTGTGCTCGATTAACGTCGACAACGCGTCGATCAAGTTCGTGCGCAAGCAGGCCGCCGCGGCGCTAGAGCAGGCTCATGCCGCCTCTTGAGGGACTCGATATAGGCGCCGCCGCTCCGGCCGAAATGGAACTGCGCGACCAGCGCGGCGCCCCGGTGCGGCTGGGGGATTTCCGCGGCTGCCAGGTGGTGCTCTACTTCTATCCGGCCGACGACACGCCCGGATGCACGGTTGAAGGCAAGGAGTTCCGCGATCTGCACGATCAGTTCGCGGCAATCGACTGCATTGTGCTCGGCGTCAGCGTGGATTCAGTCGAGTCGCATGCGAAATTTGCCGAGAAGCATGCGCTGCCGTTTCCCTTACTCTCCGACGCCCGGGGCGAGATGGCGCGGACCTTCGGCGTGCTGCGCGAGGGCGTCGCGCAGCGGACCACCTTCGTGCTCGACCGCGACCTGCGTGTGCGCCGCCGCTTCGATCAGGTCAAGCCGCGCGGCCACGCGCAGCAGGTGCTGGAAT
>DATGIT010000004.1:0-197351 GCA_035295545.1 Binataceae bacterium (SeqCode) | reverse complement strand
ATCACGGTGGACGTGAAGGGCGAGATTCTGGAGCTGAAGAACACCATCAACACCATGGTCGATCAGCTCGGCTCGTTCGCCTCCGAGGTGACGCGCGTGGCGCGCGAGGTCGGCACCGAAGGCATCCTCGGCGGCCAGGCTCGCGTGCAAGGCGTCTCCGGCACCTGGAAAGACCTGACCGACAGCGTCAACTTCATGGCCGGAAATCTCACCAGCCAGGTCCGCGGTATCGCCAAGGTTGTTACGGCGGTCGCCAACGGCGATCTCAAGCGCAAGCTGAACCTGGAAGCGATGGGCGAAATTGCCGCGCTCTCGGACACGATCAACAGCATGATCGACACGCTGGCGACGTTCGCCGAACAGGTCACCACTGTCGCGCGCGAAGTCGGCGTTGAGGGCAAGCTCGGCGGCCAGGCGAAAGTGCCGGGCGCGGCGGGTACGTGGAAGGGTCTGACGGAGAACGTCAATCAGCTCGCCGCAAACCTTACCACCCAGGTTCGTGCCATCGCGGAGGTTGCGACCGCCGTTACCCAGGGCGATCTGACACGTTCCATCACGGTGCAGGCCGAGGGCGAGGTGGCGGCGCTCAAGGACACCATCAACGAGATGATCCGCAATCTCAGGGACACCACGCAGAAGAATACCGAGCAGGACTGGCTCAAGACCAACCTCGCCAAATTCAGCCGCATGCTCCAGGGACAGAAGGATCTGAACACGGTCGGACGCCTGATCCTGTCGGAACTGGCACCGGTGGTCAAAGCCCAGTATGCGGTCTTCTACGTGCTCGATTCGATCAAGGACACGCAACGCCTGACGCTGCTCGCGAGCTACGCCGCGGAGGGGCAGAATCGGACGCGCAAGGAGATCGAACTGGGCGAGGGTCTCGTCGGCCAGTGTGCACTGGAGAAGGACAAGATCATGCTCTCCAAGGTTCCGCCGGGTCATCTGAAAATCTCTTCCGGGCTCGGCGAATCATTGCCGGAGAGCATCCTGATCCTGCCCGTCATATTCGAGGACCAGGTCAGGGGAGTGCTGGAACTGGCGTCGCTCGAGGGTTTCAACTCGAGCCATCAGGCGTTTCTGGATCAGCTGACTGAAAGCATCGGCATCGTCATCAACACCATCGAAGCGAATACGCGGACTGAAGACCTGCTCAAGCAGTCGCAGTCACTGGCGCAGGAGCTGCAGAGCCGCCAGCAGGAGTTGCAGCAGACCAATCAGGAGCTCCAGGAGAAAGCGCGCCTGTTGGTTCATCAGAACGAAGAGGTCGAACGTAAAAACCAGGAGGTGGAGCAGGCGCGCCAGGCTCTCGAGGAGAAGGCCGAACAGTTGGCGCTCACCTCCAAGTATAAATCCGAGTTTCTGGCCAACATGTCACACGAGCTGCGCACGCCGCTCAATAGCCTGTTGATACTCTCGGATCAGCTCTGCAAAAACCCGGAGGGCAATCTCAGCGGCAAGCAGATTGGCTTCGCCAAAACCATACATTCTTCCGGCAACGAGCTGCTGATGCTGATCAACGACATTCTCGACCTGTCGAAGATCGAGTCGGGCACCGTGGTGGTCGATCCGAGCGAGGTCGAGTTCCACGAACTGCAGCAGTATGTCGAACGCACCTTCCGCCACGTCGCCGAGGCGAAGAATGTCGACTTCCTGACCCGTCTGGATTCGCGCCTGCCCGATTCGATGCTGACGGATTCGAAGAAGCTGCAGCAGATAATCAAGAATCTGCTGTCGAACGCATTCAAGTTCACCCAAAGCGGGCAGGTAAACCTGTCGATCGAGGTTGCTCAAGCTGGTTGGAATCCCGATAACGAAGAGCTGAACCGCGCCGGAAATGTAATCGCATTTTCGGTGGCCGACACCGGAATCGGCATCGCGCCTGACAAGCAGCAGATCATCTTTGAAGCCTTTCAGCAGGCGGACGGTAGTACCAGCCGCAAGTATGGCGGCACCGGCCTGGGGTTGGCGATAAGCCGTGAACTGTCGCGGCTGTTGGGCGGAGAAATCCGGCTGACCAGCGCGCCCGCTCGAGGGAGCACCTTCACCCTGTATCTGCCGCACGTCTATTCGCCGCAGAGGGCCGTGCGCAAGCCGTTGTCGAGTTCCGCGGAGGGCTATGGCAACGGCCACGATCCCGCCGCGGGACCGTCAGCGGCACGCAAGACAATCTCCAACGGCGGTGCGGCGCTTGGCTACGGCGGCGAGCAGGCCGTGATGGGCGCAGGCTCGATGCCCGCATCCTATGAGACCCCGGCGGTGTCCGCGGCCGCGAACGGCAGCTTCACTCCGATCGACGAGGTCGGCGACGACCGCGCGAGCATTCGACCCAACGATCGGGTGCTGCTGATTGTCGAAAACGATCTCGCGTTCGCGCGCCTGTTGCTGGATGCGGCGCGCGAGAAGGGCTTCAAGGGAATCGTCACCTCGCTCGGCGCGTCGGCGCTGGCTCTGGTAGCGGAACACAAGCCGTCGGCGATCACGTTGGATATCTACCTGCCGGATATCGACGGATGGCGCGTGTTGGATCGGATCAAGAGCGATTTGAACACGCGCCATATTCCGGTATGCGTGATTTCAACCGACGACTCGCGCGAGCGTGCGCTCAGAAGCGGCGCGCTGGCTTTTCTTTCCAAGCCGGTGCACAGCAAGGATATATTGGATGCTTTTCTCGCCCGGTTGAAAGACTACCTGATGCGTCAGTTCAAGAGCGTGCTGCTGGTGGAGCCGAGCGAACCGAGCCTGGAACGTACGGTTCACTATCTTAAAGCGGACGATATGCAGATAACCAGCGTGGCTGACGGAGCGAGCGCGCTGGAGATGCTGCGCGAAAGAGTCGTCGACTGCATCATTGTTAACCCGCGCGCCTCGGGACTGGCGGCGCTGATGCAATCGTCGGAATCGGAGTCGCTGGTCTCGAATCTTCCGATCATTGTCTATAGCGAATCCGACGAACGGGACCATGATCAGCACGACGCGACGCTCCACGTTCCCAACAGCGTCACCACCATCCGGCCCATCCATTCCAGAGAACGTCTGCTGGACCAGATCAGCCTCTTCCTGCACCGCAGCGTCGACAAGCTGCCGGAGAACCAGCACCGAGTGCTGGACTCGCTGTATCATTCTCCGGATATTCTCGCCGGCAGAAACGTGCTGATCGTCGACGACGATATGCGCAATATTTTCGCGCTTTCCTCGGTGCTTGAAGAACAGGGCATGAATGTCATTTCCTGCGACAATGGGCGCGATGCGATCCGGGTGCTGTCCGAGAAACGAGCGGTCGACATCGTGCTCATGGACATAATGATGCCCGAGATGGATGGAATAGACACGATGCTGGAAATACGCAAATTGCCCCATTGCCAGGACCTGCCGATCGTCGCGGTCACGGCCAAGGCGATGAAAGGAGATCGCGAGAAGTGCATGGAGGCCGGGGCGTGGGATTACTTGTCCAAGCCGGTGGATACCGATATTTTGCTCTCCGTTCTGCGCTCGTGGCTGCATAGGTGAGGAAGGCATCCGCAAAGCCTTCTGCAGAGGATCGGCACATGGGAGCGATGAACGGGGGTTATGAGGCCACGGACTCCGGAACCGCCAAAATACTGGTGGTTGACGATCGCCCGGACAAGCTCGTCGCGTTCGAGTCGATTCTGCAGGAGCTGCAGCAGGAGATATTCACCGCGGCCTCCGGTGAAGAGGCGCTCAAACTGCTGCTCGAGCACGAGTTCGCGGTGATTCTCCTGGACGTGAACATGCCGCGGCTCGACGGTCTCGAAACCGCGGCTCTGATACGCAGACGCCGCAAGACCGCGCATACGCCGATCATTTTCGTCACTGCCTATCCCGACGAAATGATGACCATGCAGGGATATTCGCTCGGCGCGGTCGATTACATCATGTCTCCGGTGAGCCCGGAGATTTTACGCAGTAAAGTCAAGGTATTCGTCGATCTGTTCTGTCTGACCGAGCGTGCTCAGCGGCAGGCCAATGAGCGAATAGCTCTGGCCAGGGAGCAGGCGGCGCGCGCCGCCGCGGAAGAGGCAAGCCGGCGCTCGACGCTGCTTGCCGATGCTACTCGACTGCTGTTCGGTTCCCTGGATTTCTGGACCACGGTTCATTCGTTGTTTTCCGTGGTGCTTCCATCGCTTGCGGATTTCTGCTCTTTCACCATGCTGAGAGATACCGAGGGGTTTGCGAGGACCGATCTCGCGTGGGTGGCAGCTACCGGTGAGAACGCCTTGCGTTCGAGCGTTGCGGTTCCTGCGCCGCTGGTGTCGGCGGTCAAGGTGGCACTAGTGAGCCGCAAGCCCCATTTCTTCTCGAATGACTATTCAAACCTGTCCGAGGACGAAGTCGGTCGCACGCAAACGGCTGAACAGTGCGACGGCGGGAGCCTGTGCGATTTCGAGTCGCAGTTGCCCACGCTTTTGACGGGAGCGGCGTTTCCGCTGGTGGCGAGAGGCCGCGTAGTGGGCGTTGCGTGCTTCGCTCAGACTTCTGCGGCGCGGACGTTCAGCGCCTCCGACGCTCTCTTTCTTGAGGATCTCGCGAGCCGTGCCGCGATCGCGCTGGACAACGCGCAGCTTTACCGACGGCTGGAGGATGCTGACCGCAACAAGGACCACTTCCTGGCGATGCTCGGGCATGAGTTGCGCAATCCGCTGACGCCGATCAGAAACGCGGCCGAGCTCTTGCGCCGCGATCGGCTGGAGCCCGAGCGGCTGCAATGGGCGCAAGGGGTTATTCAGAGGCAGATCGAGCATCTCACCCGCTTGGTGGACGATCTGCTGGATGTTTCGCGCATAACCCGGGGCAAAATCGAATTGCATCTTCAGGCGCTTGAAGTCTCCGAGGTCGTGCGTGCGGCAGTGGAAATCAGCCAACCGTTCATCGAAGCACGCAAGCATCGTTTCACGGTTTCGATGCCGTGTCATCCGGTCTGGTTGAACGGGGACTTGAGTCGCATATCCCAGGTCCTTGGTAATTTGCTCGACAATGCTGCGAAGTACACACCCGAGAGCGGCACGATTTCGCTCAAGGCCGGCGTCGAACAGCATCAAGTAGTCTTTCGAGTGGCTGACAACGGTGTCGGAATCCCGAGCAAAATGCTGCCCAACATCTTTGACGCCTTTGCTCAGGGCGAGCGCCCGCCCAGTGCCGTGCACGGCGGACTTGGAATTGGCCTGACGCTTGTTCGCTACCTGGTGGACCTGCATGGCGGAAGCGTGCACGCAATGAGTCGCGGGTCCGGCCAGGGAAGCGAGTTCGTGGTCAAATTGCCGTTGTTGCGCGAGGAGCCACCCGCGGCATCAGTTTCGAACGAGGAGCATGGGCAGCCGAAGGCGCATGGTCTTCGCGTGTTGGTGGTTGACGACAATCAGGATGTGGCGGATTCGCTGGCGTTGTGGCTCGAGTGGTCCGGGTTCAAGGTTCGGATCGCCTATGAAGGCAACGAGGCATTGCGATTAGCGTTGGAATTTGCGCCCGATGCCATAGTTCTCGATATTGGCATGCCCGGAATGGATGGCTACGAGATTGCTCGCCGATTGCGAGAGCAGCCGAACGGTGAACAACTGATTATAGTTGCCGCCTCGGGTTATGGTCGAAAGCAGGATCAGGAGCGCGCGTCGAAGGCGGGTTGCGATTGTCATCTGACCAAGCCCATCGATCCGCCGCGATTGTGCGAAACTCTGATTGGGTTGTGCAGTGCCAGGCGATCGTCCGCTCCGGATATACCAAATTGAGCACGCCTTTACGGAGTTTCATTATTTCATTTGTTGCCCCGACGCTCGGTTGCATCCTCCGGCGCTCGCGCCGGACGACATCCCACCGCCTGCGCCGTAGCCGGTCAAAACCGCCGGCGGGCGCCGGTCGTCGCATGCAGTTAATCACGAACAGGGAACAGTGAAGGCTGAGTAATATATTGACCTTGGCTTCAGCCTGCGCGGTTTAGCGGACGCTGCGTTTGTCAGTCGTACATTCGTAGATTCAAGCGGCAAGCACAGCTCGGTAAAAGGATCAGGCGGATGAATCATCCAGTTCCCTCGCTTCGGCCGGAAGAGGCTGTCGGCCAGGTGTTCGATTCGATGAAAACGGCGCGCGACTCGCTCGCTCGGCTGGCGAAGGTGCTGGAACCACTGGGCCAGCTCGTGCAGCTGGCCGACGTGTTCGAGCCGATTGCAAAATTTCAGCAGGAGTTGGCCGAGTTGGCTGCGGCCTTCGAACCGCTCAAGGGCTTCCACAGCCATCTCGAGCATCTGGCGAGCCGCTTCGAGCCGATGCGCGCCTTTCAGCAAAACCTCGAGAGACTGGCGGCCGGATTTCAGCAGCAACTCGTAAGCTTGGCCGAAGCAATGGAGCCCGCTACTGCATTTCAGAAAGAGCTGCAAAATCTGATCAAGGTATTCGAGCCGGCGCGCTCCCTTCAGCATCGCTTCGTTCAACTCTCGCGGGCTTTCGGCGAGGATCGTGTGCGCGATGCGGAACGCACGGGTCGCGCCGGCGCGGCAAACGGCGCGCGCGATCCTGCACTGGCGGTCACCATGCGCGACGGAAGCACAATTCTGCTCTGAACTTGCATGCCGCCCGGAAGATCGAGCAGGATGAAGCTCGGTCGGCGACGTGGAGCCTTAATCGTGGCGTCGGAACATCACGTAGAGGATGAATTCATAAGAGCCGCAAGATTGGCCGTGAACGCGGGCGGTCAGCCGTCGGCCGATGCAGGCTTCGTGGCAACGCGGCGCAATGCGCGGCCGGGAAATGGCCGAACGCGGCGGCTGCGCACGGCTCTGATCTACGTGGCATTGACCGCGACCGTTGCGATCATGATTGTGGCGGCGCTTCTTCATTGAGAAGGCAAATTGTTGCAATGCGGCCGCCGCGGGTGACGATGATCGCGGGCATTTACAGGCACAGAATAAAGAGGCGCTGAATTTGGAACAGTCATTGCTCAACCTTCGACCCGACGAAGCCGTGGCCAAGGTTTTCGATCCGATGAAGCCTGCCCGCGAAACGCTCGACCGGCTCGCCAAAGTACTTGAACCGATGAGTCAGCTGGCGCAACTTGCCGACGTTTTCGAGCCAATTAGAAAATTCCAGGATGAGCTGGCCGATGTTGCTGCGGCGTTCGAGCCGATCAAGGGATTCCAAGCCCCGCTGCAGAATCTGGCCAACCGGTTCGAGCCGATGCGCGCCTTTCAGAAGCAGCTCGAGCAGGTCGCGGAAGCTTTTCACGAGCAACTTCTGCAGCTGGCGAACGCGATGGAACCGGCCACGAGCTTCCAGGACCAATTGCAGAATCTGGTCAAGACCTTCGAGCCCGCCAAGTCTCTGCAGCGCCGTTTTCGCGAACTATCCCAAGCCTTCGCAGCGGCCGGTCCCGAGAGCGCACAGCGCAGCAGTTGACGGATCCGCGCACTCCCGCTCGACTTGGCCTTGCAGGTTGTGCCGTGCGCGTTTTGATGTCATGCAGGACTTCGCGCGGGCGAGGTACGCCGTCTCCGGCAACGCCAGGCCGGTCGAGATAGGGCATGACTCCAGGCAGCGACATCGAAGATCGGTTCGCCCGCGCGGTAAAAGCCGCAGTTGAAGCCTCGAGCGGCGCGACTGCACCGCCGGCCTCCACGACTGGTGCGGCGGCGCAAGGCGCCGGTCCAAAGCAGCCGCGCAGATGGGCGTTCGTGCTGCTGATCCTGGTCCTGGCAATCGCAGTGTCGGTCGTCGGTGTCGCTCTGCTGCAGGTTCGGCGTAATTACATCGAGCATCGACCGGTCAGGCCCGAACCGTCTCCATCGGTCGCGAACGAAGAGCCGGGGTCTCCATCCCCGATGGAACCGGGCATGGGCGCTTCGGCGGCGCCGGCTGCGCAGACGACCGAGCCGGCTGCCACGCCCGCGTCTTCGTCCGGAGCCGTCGCCAGCGCGTCGCCGGCCGCGGTATCAAACACGCCGGGTGCCCCCGCCGCGCCAACTCCTGCCGCAGCCGCCTCCAGTACTGCTTCAATGGGAGGAGCGAGTGCACGGCCAGAAGTTCCAGGCGATACGAGCGCAACCGGCGCACCATTTCCTTCGGCAGCGCCATCGCCGGCACCTACTCCGCCGTCGTTGACGGAGCAACCTCGCGCGCCCGGAAAAACTGACGCTTTGGTCGGGCTGCGCCGTCGTTTGTCATCCTCGCCCGCGGTCACGCCTCCGCCTCGCATCGCCAGGGTTCCGGTAGGTATGCCGATGCCGCACGCGACCGCCTCAGCGTCACTTACAATCGAGGGATTTGCTGCTTCGCCGCAGGCAACGCCGACGGCCGAGCAACATGCCGCGATAGGTGTTTCCTCCAGCGGTCCGTCCGCCGATACGGCCGAGAATCAATCTTCGGCGGCTGACAGTACTCCCGCGCGGCGTCCCATCATGATTTCGTCGCCGGACCATTCGGTCTATTGGGCTCTGGAACCCGCAGGCACGATCCTGCGATCTGTTGAGGGAAAGGCCTGGCAACCGGAGAAGAGCGGCGTCCAGGTCGATCTGCTGGCGGGTGAGGCGCCGACGAATACCGTTTGCTGGGTCGTTGGCCGCAAGGGCACGATTCTGCTCACCACAGATGGTACACATTGGGACCACATCAAGTCCCCGCTGAACGTAGATATCGTGCGAGTGACCGCGCTCAGTGCCGACGTCGCTGATATCGTGGGCGCGGATGGCTCGCGTTTCAGCACCTTCGACCGCGGCAGCAACTGGATGCCGACCGACTGAGCCGGGCCGCGAGCCGGGTTGCGGTTTCCGCAACTCCTCATCAGTCGCTACAGATCTCGCCTGGCGCTTCCCCTCCATCCCCGCTCCGCTAACCAGTAATTCGCAGGCCCGATTGAGAGAGTACGATTTTGACGGAAATGACGTGCGTCGAAGCTAATATATGGCAGCAGTTAAGTCGCTTTAGTGTACAAGAACGCTATGGGACGCAATGGATTCAACTCTTCCGCTTACTTCTGCGCCATGGCAATTTTCGCCGTGTCATTGTTCGCGCGGACTGCGGGAGCCACGTCGACGCCGGTCAATGTTCTCACCTATCATAACCATGTAAACCGCAACGGCCTGAACTGGAATGAAACGATCCTGACGCCCTCCAACGTCGCTCCCGGAAATTTCGGAAAGCTGTTTTCCGTGCCCGTCGATGGTTACGTGTACGCGGAGCCGCTCTTCGTATCCAATCTGAACATTCCGGGACAAGGTTTCTTTAACACTGTATTTGTCGCGACCGAGCACGATAGCGTGTATGCGATAGCGGGAGGCGGACCGAATCGCGGCAAGATATTGTGGAAGAAGAGCCTCACTAATCCGGCGGGTGGGATCACCACCATCTCATCCACTCAGTTGGGCTGCACGGATTTGGTGCCTGAGGTCGGGATTACGGGAACTCCGGTCATCGATCTGACTACCGGGACGCTCTATGTCGTTGCAGCTACTTTCAATTCCAATTCTTCGACGTTCAATCAGCACTTGCATGCACTGGATATCCGCACCGGTGCCGAGAAATTCGGGGGACCAGTGAAAATAGCCGCCGCTGTGCCAGGCACCGGGTACGGCGATGGCGGCGATACGGATGGCAAGGGTCATGTGATCTTTGACGCCAAAATGGAGAATCAACGAGCCGCGCTCCTGCTGAGCGGCGGATTTCTCTACGTTGCGTTTTCGTCGCATTGCGACATCGACGAATACCACGGATGGGTGCTCGCCTATGACGCCACCACGCTCACACAGGTTGGCGCGTTCAATTCGACTCCGAACGGACAGGAGGGGGGGATCTGGCAAAGCGGGAATGGGCCTGCGGCAACGCCTTCCGGCAGCATTTTCGTCGGCATTGGAAACGGCACTTTTGACGCGAGCAGCAACAACTACGGCGATAGCCTTGTCAAACTGGCGGCGCGCACTCTCAAGGTGCTCGATTACTTTACTCCCACGGATCAGTCGTTTTTGCAGGGCAATGATCTGGATTTCGGGACGGCAGGGCCGCTTATACTCCCGTTTCAATCAGGGCCGGTGCCGTACGAGTTGATAGCTGCTGGAAAGCTCCCCGTCCTGTATGTGCTCAATCGGGCGAACCTCGGGAAATACTGCAATGGATGCAACCCGACCGATCCGCAGGTCGTTCAAACGGTCACTTCGCCGGAGCTCAGCAACATGTTCTCCGCACCGGCATATTGGAACGGTTGGGTCTATCAATCGTCAAGCGGTGGCCCGCTGCTGGCGTTTAGCCTGGTCAACGGCAAGATCTCGACCGCTTCGCCCGCCCAAACATCGGTGATTTTCACCTTTCACGGTTCCACGCCTGTCATCTCATCGAATGGCTCCACAAACGGAATTGCGTGGATATTGCTCACCGACAATGGTGCCGGAGCGCCGGCCGTGCTGTACGCCTTCCGAGCGACGGATCTCAAAGAGCTGTACGATAGCGCCCAGGTCCCGGGCGATGCAGCCGGATCAGCCGTGAAGTTTTCGGTTCCGACCGTTGCTAATGGCCATGTTTACGTCGGCACACAGACGGAACTCGACGTTTACGGCCTTCTGCACTGACGATTTCGACGGCACGAGATCGGTTCCGGATGTTGCAGTCCATCAGGCTCAAGCCTAGCCGCCTCGGCGACTAAGCTGATTTGGAATTCACTGGTTGCTGCTCTCAGTCTGTCAAGATCGAACTGGCCGGATCGGATGCATATGATAAATATCCGATGGCGCTCGCCGTAACGGGGAGGTCAGATCGATCCAAATGGCAAACTCCACACACTTCTCAATAGCGGCGATCGCGGATCGAGTCGAAAGGCCTGACACGTCGGAACAATACCTCCAGGGAACGTTCAGCGACAAGAGCGAACTGATCCCAAGGGTAAATTCTCTCGGGGTCAAACGAGGCGATGTATCTCAGTTGCTCCATACGGCTCCGGCGCTGGTCTTCGAGGGAGACACGCGAATCAACGCGCTGGTCGCATCGACTCTTGAATGGCTCGGACTTGACGAGGGTAGCGCGCGACACGGGACACCTGCTTTCGACAACATTTTCGATCTCGCCCGAAATCACCGCCATGGGAACACGCGGATCGGCGACATGCTCCGATTCGTGCCGAAATTGTTCGGGCATGTTGCGCGGAAGTTTCTCGTATATCCGGGCCCGGGCGGCAATTCACTAAAAGCTTCTCCTGAAGCCTTCTATTCGGGGACCCGATTGGTGCCCGTTCCGCGGCAGATAGCGGAATCAGGCTGGAACCTGATATCAGAGGTTCTCGAGAGCACCCTGCCTGAGGCCGCCAGGGGCCTCGCCTATGCCGTTGAAGTGGATATTCTGGTTTATCCGACGTCCAGCCTGGGCGTGGACGACGTCGATGCTCTTCTAGCAGATGGCGGTTTGCTGGCTGATTCCACGAGCTCGGCCGGGTTTTGGTCACGACTCGGCCATCGCCTCGATGCGCACAAAAATAACGCGGCCGGAATATTCAAGACGAAAGGAATCAAGGACCTTTTCGCGATGGCGTCCTTGATTCCCGGATTGAGCAGGCTTACTGAAGCGCTGAACGATAAAATCTCGGCCGCGCAGGAAGGGGCGATTCCGAAAGATTTCCACGTGATGGCCCCGTCACACGTTGACCGAACCAGGTATGTTACCGGGCTGATGGGGCGCAGAGCCAATCTGGACACCCAGATTCTCTGGAACGATCGTTGGATCTCGCTGCCTGTCACCGATGAATCGCTAGCGATATTTCCCTCCGCCAGAATCAGTTCCGTCAGCGATATCCCTGCAACCCGCCATCGCGTTCTGGTGCACGAACCGCCCGACCGCGTAAACACTGCTTCACGAAACGTGACTGTGAGCTTGGCCGTTGTGGACCTTCCCGTAAATCTGACGCGGCACTGAGCGTTCGCCGGCCGGCAGCGAACGCGATTCGTTTCTCGCAAGGCATCGCTTTCCCATCCGGTACGATTCGCTTCACGTCCGTTTACTCGATTTGACAAACATATCCCGCCAGGGCCGACCGGCGGCACATCCGGCAGCTATCCGGAGCACCCGGCGAGGCGAGAATCTTCTACAGTTACGGCCTCGCCGCTGCCGCTATCGCGCATCCTGGCTCAACGGCCTGAAATGGTCTCGACCGAGCGGCGGTTACGAGGTTGCCCCCCTCGCTGCTTCATCGCAGGAACTTTAATCGCTCCGGCAATCTCCTCCGGGCCGCGAAGAAGCGGAACGCGTTCATCTAATCTAATCTCTTAAAGTTTAGTCCGCTCCGGATGGGTCAGTCTTAAACATGGGCTGGCCGCATCAGCGCTCGTAATTGACCGCTGGGGACATAATCAGGAGCCGCATCATGACCGTCTTGCTGCTTAACTACGTAAAGATCGCCATTGTGCGCTTATGCACGAAAAGCGACTATGGGCGCGCAACTTCGCGTCGCTGAGCGTCACAGATTTACACCAACGACGGCCCTTGCTCATGGGAGGGCGGACGCGTGCCCGATATCTGATCCTCTCGCAGTTCATTTTCGGAATAGAAGTTCCGAAGCGATGGCAGAGTGTTTGCCTCGCCGGTCCTCCTCGGCCGCAAGCGCTGCGCGCGTGACGACCGCGATTCGTACCCATCTGGCATTATTTACTTTCAACACAAATTCTGAGGTGAGCCATGGCTCAGAGCACGACGCTTGATACGTCTGGACTTCATCGGGGTGAAAAGTCAGGCAAAAATGGGACGCTGCCGACGGGCCTGGCTGCGAACGCCACTTCGCGACCGGATGCGGGTTCGCGCCCTCCGGCCTCCGCTGACATTCATCCCGGTGTGGGCTTCCGGATCAAACGGGACTTCCTGAGGCCGAATTACGATGTCGCTCGCATGTTTCAGGATTTTCCCGTCCCGGACATTTCGGATCACCTCAACCGGCTTTATGCCGTCGACAGTTCAATCAAATGTCTGTCCGGCACGAACCGCCGCTTGGTCGGCCCCGCATGTACGGTGAAGGTTTATCCCGGCGACAATCTGATGGTTCACAAGGTCCTCGACATCGCGCAGCCCGGTGACGTTGTCGTTATCGATGCACGCGGATCGACAACCAACGCGGTGCTTGGGGACACGGTCAGCATGAAGGCGATGCATCGCGGAATAGCGGGTTTCATCGTGGACGGCTATGTGCGCGATCTGGCAGCCGTACGAGAGCTTGACTATCCGGTATATGCGCGCGGCGATATGCCCATTGGCCCACTGCATCGCGGGCCCGGGGAGGTCAATTACCCGGTATGTTGCGGCGGCGTCGTGGTGGCCCCGGGAGACGTGTTGATCGCGGATTCCGGCGGCATCGTGGTGTTGCCGCGCACCTGCGTCGAGGATCTTTGCGCTCAGCTCCGACAGTACAAAGCGCGGTTGTCGGGCTATCTGGATAAGGTTCGCAAGGGGGAGTTTTCCAATGCCTGGGTGGATCAGCTGCTGGAAGAAACGCGCTGCGAAATCGCGGACTAAGGTTCGCCGGTCATAAAGTCCTCCAGAGAACAGAGCTGCAGTTCTCCTCTCCGGAAAAGCTAATGAATGTCTTCACCTTCAGTCCGAGAACGTTTGTACAAGAGTTTAAGCGCAAAGGGTATGTTCACGTTAGGGACGGCGTCAGTCAGGACTTCCTGGAGTTTGCCCGAAGGCAGCTGGCCGAAAGCCTGACGCTGGGCCGGAACGAAATATCGAATAGGGCGATCAAGAACAAAAAAAAGCAGTACTTGTTCGAGCTGCCCGCAGGAGCGGACTTCCTTGCTGAATTGATGGACTCCATTTCCGAACTCACCGATTTACCCCGCTCGGAGATGACTTTGTCTGAAAGGCATATGATGGTCTACGAACGGCACGCGCCTGCGGTGCCTCCGCTGCACAAGGATCGTCTCGCTACCCAAATTGCAGTCGGCATACCCTTGGACACCCATGACGAGGCGAGAATCGTCCTGATTCCTGATTGCGCTCGGACCATCAACCCCATGGATCATGCGATTTACTGCCCAAATGAGTTGAACGCGGATTCGCCATCGGTGGCGAAATGGAATTTGACGGGTGCCGATTATCCCGAGCTTGAAACGCAGCGCGTGGCTCCCGTTGCCGTCGAGCTGCCTGCGCAGGCGGGTGATGTTGTCGTTTTTGCCGGGTCGTCGATGTATCACGGACGTTTGAACTCGGCCGATTCTGCGATTCTTTATCTCAAGTTCAATGCGATGCGCCTGGATCCGTTGGCCGAAGACCCTGCGACACCGGCACAAAGGCGCAGGACGCTGGCTATCCTCGAGCGCAAGAGCGATGAAGAGATACTGGCGAGCGTGATTGAGCTTTCCCCGCGTCTGTTGCGCGTGAGCCGTCATTACACAAGATGCAACTGGCAGACCCTCTTAGAGGCATACGTCAGCGGCGAGAAAGAGTTTATTGTCAGCGAGCAGGACTTGCGACTGCTGCTGAGCTTGCGCACACGCTCTACCGTCAAGCAGGCACTTGAGCATCTCGACGTTTCGGAAGGAAAACTGGCCGAGAACGTGGCACAGGTGCGCAGGCTGGCGAAGTTGGGAGCGCTTGAGTTGTTAAGCTGAGTGTGAGCGCGAACCACAGGTCGACCGCCCGAAAGTAAGTTCTGCGTGTTATGGAAGGCAAATGGATACAGTCATTCAAGGCGAGACATCCGAAGTGCGGAGAGCGGACCCGGCCCGTTGGTCGCTTCCTCGGCTGATCGCGCTCTGCATTTACTACGGGGTCTTGCGGCGCGTGCGTGAGCGGATGAGCCCCCGGTTGTGGCGCATGCGCATCTCCCGCAGCGAATTTTATTCAGATATGTGGCGCCGCGCCGTGGAAAATTCCGGCGCGACGCTAACGACTTTGAGCGATGGCGCCACCAGAATCGAGCGCAACGGCACGTGCCTCGACGTCCGCAACAACATCACGTCGTTGGATTCTTCCGCTACGATGTCTCGTGCGGAGGACAAGCCGCTGATCCGCACACTATTGCGTTCGTCTCACATTCCGGTCCCCGAAGGCATTCTAATAGGGTTCGGCGAGTTCGCGAAAGCAGTGGGCATGCTTCGGTCGGCCTCTGGTCCTCTGGTGGTTAAGCCGGCCGAGGCGACCAGCGGCGGGGCCGGCGTAACCATGAACGTGACGGAGGTTCGGCAGCTTGAAGTTGCGTTCGCGTGGGCGCGTAGTTTCGGCCCGCACGTCGCGATTGAACGGCAAATCGAGGGAGACTGCTATCGCGTGCTCGTAATGGATGGCGAGGTGCTCGACACAGTCGTGCGGCATCCGCCCCGGGTCACCGGTGACGGCAAGTCTACAATTCTTCAACTGATACTCCGCGAGAATAAAGTCAGACTCAAGGCAGGTGCAAAGCGCGCACAGGTGCTTATAGGCTTGGATCCGGATCTGCACAACATGCTCGCGACCCGTGGGTTCAAGCTAAATTCGCGTCCCGTGGCCGGAGAGATCATTGCGCTCAAGGGCGTGATCAACGACAACGGCGGAAAGGACAATGTTCCCGCCAACGGAACTCTGTGTCCGGCTATTCTCGAATCAGCCTGTACTGCGGCCAGAATTGTAGGAGCACGCCTCGCGGGGATCGATATTATCTGTAGCGATCCTTCGGTGCCGCTGGAGTCGTCAGGCGGAGCTGTGGTCGATGTGAACGCGGCACCCGGGTTGTACTATCACTGCCACAGAGCGGACTCGAGCGTTCCGATCGCTGATCGCGTCCTGCGCAAGGCATTTAACTTGTCGGCCGCGTTGTGATCTGGATTGCAGCTGAATGGAAATCCCGAAACTTCGCGTACTGATGTATCACGACATCGGGCCGTCGGTCCCGGGCGCGTTTCCGGGCGCGACCGTTCATCAGGCCGAATTCGAAAAACAGATTGCCTGGTTGGACGATCACGGCTATGTGGGCATCCGACCGTCGGATTGGATTGCCGGATGTCGCGGACGTAAACCCCTCCCCGACAAACCCATATTAATCACTTTTGATGACGGCTTTGCGGGAGTCGCCACTTACGCGCTTCCGATTCTGCAGCGGCGTGGCTTCGGCGCGGGAGTCTTCATCGTGACCCAGCGGATCGGAGCTGCGAACACCTGGGACCAGATGCTGGGTTGCAACGGGGCACCGCTCATGTCCGCTGACGATATCATTCGCTGGAGTTCGCGAGGTATCGAATTCGGATGCCATACCCGCACGCATCCTGATTTGGCGAACCTCTCAGGATCGGAGATCCAAAGCGAGGTTGTAGGTAGCCGCGAGGATCTGGCGACACTTCTCGATCGCGTTCCCGCTGCGTTCGCCTATCCTTGGGGGCGTTTCAACCAGGCAGTTCACAACTGCGTCCGCGATGCGTTCGACCTGGCTTTCTCGACGCGGCGCGGAATAAATTCCGGCCGAACGGATCGACATCTGCTCCGGCGCGCGGCGATCCGTCCAAATCGCTCAATGCTCGACTTTGCGTGCCGGGTCAGGTTCGGGATCAACCCTGTCGGCAAACTTGTCTGGATGTTAGCGAAGCACCGCGAGTCGGCCCGCTGAGCGTCGTTCTCCCGGCCGAAATCCAGGCGGAAGTGAACCCGTCTCGGTGCGGGTCCGATTTCCTTTACGAATGCGAAACGCAGTGCGCACGTCGGTCCCGGCAATCGTCCTCGGCGGGGCCGTGAACGCGTTGTCGGTGGCGCGCAATCTCGGACGCCACGGAATAGAGGTGGTGGCGGTCAACTATCCTCACGAGGCCATACGATTTTCGCGTTACGCTCGGCTCGTCTTCCTCAAGAATGGTTATTCCCCGGACGAATGGGAGCGGTTCCTGCTGAGCGGAGATTCGGACCGCCTTCGAGGTGCCGCGCTACTCGCGTGCAGCGATGAGGCGATCTCGATCATTGTCAATAACTACTCAGCGTTGGCGCAAAAATTCCTGCTGGAGGAGGGCGATCCGTTGGTGCGTCGCGACCTCCTGAACAAGTTCACGATCTGCAGGCGCGCCGAAGAGGCAGGCGTACCCACGGTAGGGTACTGGCACGTTGGTTCAAAGGAGGAACTCGAACAGATTATCGATCGACTGCCGTTCCCCCTGATCATGAAACCGCTCTACGGGCCGAATGCGACGCTGATTCGATCCAAGGCGGTGCTGCTGCCCGACCGAGGAGCGTTGCGGGAGCGTTTCGGTGCGGCCATGCAGCTCGGGGTGGGCGTCCTGTTGATGGAATATATACCCGGCGGAGACGACAGACTGTGCAGCTACTATACCTATCTCGACGAGAATGGGAACGCGCTGGTTCATTTAACCAAGCGGCTCAAACGGCGGTACCCGTGCGGCTCCGGTGACGGCACATATCATATAACCGAGTGGATTCCGGACGCGGCCGAGCTCGGCGCGCGGTTCTTCCGCCATGTAAAGCTGAGAGGTTTGGGCAATATAGAGTTCAAGCGCGATGCGCGGGACGATCAACTCAAAATAATTGAAGTGAACGCTCGATTCACAGCTTCGGACTGCCTGATAGCGAAGAGCGGCGTCAACCTCCCATTGATCACATACAATCGACTGACCGGTCGACCGCAGGATTCGGCTTTCGATTACAAGACGCCACTCACGTTGTGCCGGGTTTATCAGGATGCTCGGGCCGCATGGGAGTTGCGAAGACGAGGAGAGCTGCGGCTGACTCAATGGATAGCTGACCTTGGTCGGATAAATCAGTTTCCACTATTTGACTGGAAGGATCCGATGCCCGCTATAGCGTCGTGCTGGCAGTTCGCAGGCAGAGCCGGGAAAAGATTCGTCGCCGGACTGAGATCGTCACGAAATAGCTGGGCGGGTGAGAAGGTTCGAATGGAAAAGGCTGTCGCTCTTGCCGGTCGAGATACCGGAAGGTTGCCGCACGATGCACGCTCTCGGGCGGCAGAATGAACGTATGAGGCGGATTGCGATCTTATACCCCGGCGGCCTGGGATCCGCGCTTGGGCGGGCTTTTGTCGGCGTGGGCCACGGGGTGCTTACCTTTGTAGCCGACCGAAGTGAGGCGACGCGGAGCCGAGCGCTGGCGGCTGGTTTTCAGGTGGCCGCCTCGCTGACTGAGATCGCCCGCGAAAGCGATGTGATCGTTTCTTTGGTCCCGCCAGGCGCTGCGATCGAGACCGCACGCTCTCTCGGCGCGTGTTTGGCCGACAACGGAGTGTCGACTCGGATGGCCCGTCGGCCCGTATTTGTGGAAGGGAACTCCGTCGCGCCCCGGACCAAGCTTCGGATAGCGCGGATTCTGTCTCAGTGCGGCGTGCGCTGCGTGGATGGCGCCTTCTTCGGTCCCGCGAACCGGGTTGGTCGTGAGAACCTGCTGGGTTTGAGTGGTCCGGATTATCTGGAGGTCGCTGACTTGTTTCAGGAAGTAATTGAGGTGCGCGCGATTGGCTCGACAGTGGGTGACGCCGCGGCGCTAAAAATGGCGTCTACCATGCTCACAAAGGGCCTTCCCGCTTTGTTCCTGGAAATCGCCGGCGCTGCGGCGAAGCAAGGTCAGCTCGAGGCAATACTCAGTGTATTGCGGAAATTCTATCCAGGAATAGTCAATTTTCTAGAACGAACCTTACCTACCTACCCGGCGTATGTGTCGCGTCGCAAGTGCGAGTTGCAAGAGGCGGTAAGCTGGCTTGACGACATCGGGCAGTGCGCAAACATGACCAGGAGTGCGGTCACCGTCTTCGACAGCCTCCAACATACTCGCCTGCCAGGGAGAAATGACTGGTCGTTCGAAGACCTCTTAAGCGATTTGGGCTCTTCTGGGTTCCTGTGCGCCAGCAGGCCCGGCTAGCGGGATCGTTTGCGGCCGGTTATCGAAACCATGCTTCCAGCGCAGAGATGGCGAAGCATGGCGTGCGGTTCGCGGCACGCCTTTGAGAGCTTGTCGTCGAGGGCGTGGGCGAATTTACAACGCAGCTTCGGAAATCGACCTGTCGGTCGTCTTCTAGCCCACAGTTCGACATTCTTGAAAGGGTCTCGAGCAAAATGGCCAAATTGAATCGCGTTTCCCGCGTTCTCATCGGAATTTGCATCGTGGGTTCACTGCTGCTGTGCGGGTGCGCTGCCTCAGCCGGTCCAGCCGGCGGAGAGCCGGCGAAGACCGGCGCATCCGCGCCCTCCGAGACGAGCGTGAGTGCGGCTCCGAGCCGGGTGGCGGTCGACCCGGACGAAGACGGCGCCGCCAACGTCAGGGAACTGCAGGAGCTGTGGGAAGAGCGGAACGGTAACAGGCCGGCTGAGGGAGACACGTCCGGTTTCATGCTTGGGCCTGGGGATATACTGCGGATTTCACTTCCGCAAATTGATCACATGAAGGACCGCAGGGTTCGGGTCTCCGAAAACGATACAATTGACCTGCCCATGTTGGGCGTCATCAATGTCGCCGGGATGACGCAAGAGTCGTTACATGCGGAGTTGTCTCGTCGGATCGAAAAGTATGTCTACAAACCGCAGGTTGCGGTCTATCTTGAACATACCGAGAACCGTGTGGTCGCTGTCTTGGGAGCCGTCAAAACGCCCGGCCGTTACATGCTTGCGAGCTCGTCGGATACGATCATGACTATGATCAGTCGCGCCGGCGGCACCACGGAAGACGCCGCCTCGCGCGTCATCTTTATACCGAGTCCGAGCACAATTCCGGGAGCCCACCAGGTGGCCGTGGCGGATAGTCGCCAACCAAGGATCGAGACGGGTGCCAATGCTGCTCCGGGTGTCAGGCTTGCGTCCAGTCAATCTCCGGTCGCGCAGCCGCCTCTTCCTCCCAACCTGGGCGAGCAGGGTCTGATCATAGATTTGTTTCATGCAACCAATGAGCGTTATCTCGAGATGCCCGTGAAAATGGGTGACGTCATCATCATACCGGTCGCCGGGGAAGTTACCGTGCAGGGTTGGGTCGATAAACCGGGGTCCTACAAGATAACGCATGGAATGACCGTGCTCAGCGCGATCGCTGCCGCGGGTGGCGCTCTCTTCAGTTCGCATGCAACATTGCTTCGCGAGCGCGGCAATGACAGCAAAATGGCCATATCACTGGATCTGAACAGCCTCAAGGATGGTACGCAACGCGATATCGCGCTGGAGGGAGGCGATGTAGTTGTGGTGGAGCGTTCCGCCGTCGGTGCGGTTCCCTATACCGCGTATTTCCTTATCAACAAAATGGGTTGGGGCGTGTTTCCCGCCCTCTAGCGTGTGTAGCGGCAGCTTGCTCTCCAGACTCCGGCTTCCGATCGCACGCTGCAGCTACTACTGGCTAGCGACGAATTTCGGATTGTTTATCCGGAGTTCTTCAGTTCGAACCAAGCAGTCATAACCGGCTTAGGCCGAGCCCCCGTAAGAGATTTCAGAAATGTCACTGCCGACTCAATATGTAGCCAGTCACTCAATTCCTGCCTTAGCGGTTGGCGGTTCATTGCAGGCGGTGAATCCGCCCAACAGCAGCGGTCCGACTTTTCGCGAGTATTTGCGAGTCCTTCGCAGACATTGGCGCATAGTCCTGCTACCGCTGCTGATAGCTCTTTTGGCCACTTCGTTGGCGATGCTCCTGATGACGCCGATGTACACCGCACGTTGTACGATCATGATTGAGCGGCAGGCTCCTCAAATCCTTACGATCAAACAGCCGGTGGCGGAAAATGCAGATGCCGCTGAAGAACACGATTTCTACGCCACGCAGTATGAGCTGCTGGCCAGTCGCAGCCTCGCGGCCCAGGTGATTGAGAAACTCAAGCTCGCGAAAGATCCGTATTTTCTCAAGCTTGTGGGCAAACTCCGGAGTATTCATAAGCAAACACTCGAGGCGTCCAGCAAGCCGGCCGATCAATATGAATCCCTTACCTTCACACCATCCCGGCAGACCGCGGTCGGATCTCGATTGATTGACGCGTATCTGGCGCAGCTAATGATTGAGCCCGAGCCGAGGACGCGACTTGTAAGGGTGGCCTTTACGAGTCCGGACCCAGTACTGTCTGCGCGCATAGTCGAGGCGCACGTTCAGGCTTACATTTCTCGTGGAACGCAGTTGCGGGCGCAGGCGAGTCGCAATGCTCAGGAGTTTTTGCGCGTAAAACTGGGCGAACTCGAGAAACGAGTGGAAGAATCAGAAGCCGCTCTCAACAAGTACAGGCAGGACCGGGGCATAGTTGGAAGTCCCAGAGGCGATAAGACCGAAGTGGTCATGGGGCGAATTGTAGATCTGAGCAAAGCTCTGACCGTTGCGGAGACGCAGCGAATCACGCTGGAAGCTCAGGAAAACCTGGTCAAGAACAGCGACTATAAGTCATTGCCGGCCGTCCAGACTTCACAGGTGGTCGAGAATCTGAAAGCCCAATTGAGCGCGGTTGAAAGCGAGTACGAAAGCATGGCGAGCCAGTACAAGCCGGATTATCCGCCATTGGGCGAGCTAGCCGCGAAGAAACGTGCTCTGTCGGCGCGGCTGAACGATGAGATGCGCCGGGTGGCCGCAGGCATCGAATGGAAATTCCGTGCGGCGCAGGAGCGAGAGGACGAATTACGCAAAGAGATCGAAAGCGAGAAGCACGTCGCGGCGGCGCTGAATCAGGCTTCGTTGCAGGACGCGGTCTTGGCGCGCGAGGTCTACAGCAACCAGGAATTGTATCGAAGCGTGCTCGCGCGTATGAACGAGCTGGGGATGGCTGCCGCGATTTCCGCGTCGAACGTGTCCATTGTGGACGAACCGGAAGTGCCGCTTGCGCCGTCCAGTCCGAAGAAGCTGCTCACGCTCAGTCTTGTAGGCCTGTTCGCACTGTTTTGCGGAGTCAGCAGTGCGTTCTTCCTGGATCATTTCGACGACAGCTTTGAGGATCCGGAGGAGATCGAAGATTCGCTCCGCCTGCCAAGTCTGGGAACGGTCCCGGATTTTCAAAAACTAACCCATCTTGAACAAGGTTCGCTGCGCCGGCTTTCCGCCCGCCTCCCGCATGCGGCTCTCAGGGCAGGAAAACCGGTAAATGAGATAGCCGACGGCATGTTCTCGTTCGCCGCGGCCGGCGAAGCATATCGTGCGATCCGCATCGGCATACTCCTTTCACGCGCGGAAGCGCCGCCAAAGACGATCCTGATCACCAGTGGGAGTCCGAAAGAGGGCAAAACGGTTACTTCCATTAATCTGGCCATTGCTTTTGCCAAGATGGGGAGCAGGGTACTTCTGATCGATTGCGATCTGAGACGGCCGCGGTGTCACGACATCCTGGGTCTGGGACACCGTCCCGGACTTACCGAAGTTCTTACCGGCTCGAGTACGCTTGAGGAACTGGTCGCGCCGACGGGCGTTGACAGGCTGTGGTGTCTTACCGCCGGATCCCATCCACCCAATCCTGGAGAGCTGCTGGGTTCCGCGAAAATGGCCTACACCATTCTGAGCCTGCGCAACAACTATGATTTCATCATTATAGACTCGGCGCCGGTTATGACGGTGACGGATACTCTTCCTCTGACAGCCATCGTTGACGGGGTCCTGCTTGTGGTAGGTCCGCGCACTTCGAAGGATTTTGTGCGGAAGGCCTGCGCTCGCCTCTCGCAGATCCGCACGAACATACTGGGCATCGTTCTGAACCAGACGGAAGCCTCGGAGCACGACTACTATTATTCCCGCTCGAGTCTGGAATACGTCGAGTTGTCACAAGGCGACCACCCCGGGCCGTAAATCCATCGGGCCCCGACCGAGTGCATGTCCGGGCTCGCCCGGAACAGACTCGCATTCAAAAGCCGCACTTTCCGCAAGCGCCGACAGTTCGTCGGGAGATCTCCACTGCGACCAGTCGGCGGGCAAATGTTCGAAGAGTAGTTCGCAGATCAACGCGAGGTATATTTTGCTATGACAAAAGTTTTGGTGACTGGAGCTGGCGGTTTTATCGGGCATCACCTTGTGAAACATCTGAAGTCGCTCGGCTACTGGGTACGCGCGTCCGATGTGAAGGAGCCGGAATACGAGCCGACTGTCGCAGATGAGTTCGTACAGTGCGATCTCCGGCGCTGGGAGAATTGCCTGCAGGTAACCAGCGGCATCAATGAAGTGTACGCATTGGCGGCGGACATGGGCGGCATGGGTTTCATATCGAACAGCCATGCCCGCATTTTGTACAACAACGCCCTCATAAATTTTCATACGCTGGATGCGGCTCGCAGCAATGGCGTCGAGCGGTACTTTTACAGCTCTTCGGCCTGCATTTACCCCGAGTACCTGCAAACGCGCGAAGAGGTTGTGCCGCTGAAGGAAGAGCAAGCCTACCCGGCTCAGCCGCAGGACGCTTACGGATGGGAGAAGCTGGTCACCGAAAGGCTGTGTCAGCACTATCGCGATGAGTACGGGATCGAAACCAGGATCGCGCGCTTCCATAACATATTTGGACCTCTCGGCACGTGGGACGGTGGACGTGAAAAGGCTCCCGCAGCCCTGTGCCGCAAGGTAGCGATCGCAAAGCTAACCGGGGCGACCGAGGTCGAGATCTGGGGCGATGGACGACAGACGCGCTCATTCTGCTACGTGGATGATTGTGTGGAGGGGATCTATCGGTTGATGCGGTCAGAATATCGCGAGCCGCTTAACCTGGGTCAGGATCGCCTCGTAACGATCGATCAACTGGCCGACATGGCCGCCGAGGCGGCCGGCATTAGTGTCGAGAAGAAACATATCGCGGGCCCGCAGGGCGTGCGAGGGCGCAATTCGGACAATACGCGTCTCGAGAAGGTTCTGGGCTGGACTCCCCGCGTGACGCTCGAAGAGGGCATGCGCCGCACCTATGTCTGGATCGAGGCCGAAGTAATCGCAGCGTTGAAGGCTGGTCGTGCGGTGACCGGCTCGAAATCGACTTCGAGCGCCGCGGCGCAGGTCGGTGCATGATTCCGCGCGTCGACATCGCCGGCGTTCGCGTCAGCGCGGCAAACATGGATGCCGCGCTGTTAAACATAGAGCAACGCGTTCAGCGGCGACAAGGAGGGTATGTTTGCGTCACCGGCGTTCATGGGATCGTTGAGAGCTATAGGAATGAGGCGCTTCGGCAGATCCATAACGCGGCGACCCTGGTTGTGCCCGATGGAATGCCCCTGGTGTGGCTATGCCGCGCGAGGGGCATTCGCCACGTCGATCGTGTTTACGGTCCCGACCTCATGCTCCGGCTCTGTGAGAGATCTCTGGAGCATGATTACCGGCATTTTCTGTATGGAGCAAAGCCGGAAGTCCTGGAGCAACTAGCAGCTCGGCTGAGGGCGCGCTTTCCAGCGTTGAACATCGTAGGTCTGTACTCCCCGCCCTTTCGCGAGCTTACGGCGCAGGAGGACGCGACCGTCAGCAATGCAATCAACCGGTCTCGTCCTGACATCGTCTGGGTCGGAATAAGCACGCCCAAGCAGGAATTGTGGATGGCGAGACATCACGAGCTGCTGAGACCAGCGGTCCTGCTGGGCGTTGGTGCCGCTTTTGATTTCCATGCCGGTGTCAAAAGGCAGGCGCCAAGATGGATGATGCGTGCAGGGCTGGAATGGTTGTTCCGCATGCTCCAGGAACCCAGAAGGCTGGGTCCGCGCTATCTTAGGAACAATCCGATCTTTGCGGCGCTCATTCTCATGCAGATTTTGGGGCTTCGTACTCAGGCAATCGGCGGTAAATACTAAGATGCGCAGGATATTCTACTGCCGCCGGCGCCGATAGCAAGTAGCTTTTCCTCCACAGTTCAGGTTGTACCAATGGCGCAACGAGAGACCGCTACAGTCGGTTCCCTGTTCGAGCACGCTCATCCCTATCTGCTCGGAGGAATTGAAACCAGCAGATGGCATACCCTTCGCGCGCGAAGCCTGCCACGGCTGATGCGCGTGCTGATCGTGTCATTCGCCGATATGACGGCCGTTGCCATGTCATTCGCGTGCGGCTTTGCGCTATGGGCGCACATCGCGCTGCATCAACCGCTCTCAGTGTATCTGCCGCTATCGCCAATCATTGTTCTCTTTCCAATATCGTACGCCGCAGTGGGACTATGTCCGGGGTTTGCGCTGGGAGTGGTCGAGAGTCTCAGGCGTCTGACCTACGCCACCAGCGCCGCGTTCCTGGTCCTTGCAGCATCGAGCTTCGCCTTTAAGGCGGATTCTCGATATTCGCGGGCTACTTTTGCGATTACGTGGGCGGTTTCGCTCTTGCTCGTCCCGCTGTGCCGCTCGATAGCGTCCTCGATCGCCGGACGGTTTGGCTGGTGGCGAGAGGCCAGCGTGGTGTTCGGAACGCCTTCGCAAATCGAGCTGACGGTCCGCTCGCTCACGGCAGCGCGTTCCGGCGGGTATTCGCTGGTGGGTGCGCTCTGTCCGGAGCCGAGAATGACAGGACGGCAGATAGGCGGCGTGACAATTCTGGGCGGTCTCGAAATAGTGCCCGAGCTGACCAAACGGGGCGTGACGACGATTTTGACGTGGGATGGCCCCTCAGTGTCGGCCGAATTAGCCGACAGCCTGCAGCAGACTTACTACCTCGTTTTTCTCCGCGACGAGCGGCAACTCCCCATCGAACGCGTGCAGACGCGGAATCTCGGAGGAATTCTGGGAATCGAGTTTACAAACGAATTGCTCCGCCGGGGCAACCAGATCGTAAAACGGGCCATCGATGTGTGTCTGGGGACTGTGCTACTGCTGCTGGCCGCGCCTCTCATCGGCCTGTGCGGCGTCATCATCAAAATCGCGAGCCCTGGGCCGGTTTTCTTTCGCCAGCAACGCGAAGGTCTGCACGGTCGTAGATTCGCGGTATGGAAGCTGCGCACCATGCACCCAAACGCGGAAGAGAGCCTCAAGGAGTTGCTCAGGCGCGATCCCGACCTGGCATCGGAATGGAATCAGAACGTGAAGCTGGTTAAAGACCCCAGGCTGATCCCATTCGTTGGCCATTGGCTGAGACGCTTGAGTTTCGACGAGTTGCCGCAATTGTGGAATGTGGTGGTCGGCGACATGAGCCTGGTCGGGCCGCGGCCTTTCCCAGAATATCATCTGCGGCTGCTGTCGCCCGAGATTAAGCGACTGCGCGGCAAAGTGCGGCCGGGGCTCACGGGATTGTGGCAGGTTACCGTGAGAAGCGGAGGAAATATCGCCGACCAGGAACGCTACGATAACTACTACATCCGGAACTGGTCTTTGTGGCTTGATGCGTATGTACTGGCGCGTACGGTGATGGCGGTGGTGACGGCAAAGGGCGCGTGTTGAAGTTTGGCCGGGTGCGACCCATGCAACCAAGGGCGATAAATGCAACGGATACCGTTCGCGCGCCGGCGGCGGAGTTGCGCGCGCCGATGGCGCTGGCAAATCGCCGCCTGTTCAACGAGCTGAGCTTCGAATTATGGCTCATCCTAATATATCTCGTTGTCACGATCATAGGAGATCTCAAAGCCGGCAAGCTGGGCATCCAGCTAAAGCCGGTGCCGCTGTTTCTCACTGATATCACGCTGATACTGGTAATGGTGGCGTCGTTCGTTCGATGGCCAACGCGGCTTCTAGTCTGGTTTTCAGAAGGGGTGGGCGCAGGGCCGGTGGGTCGAGGAGCATGGCTGCTCTGCGTTTTGGGAGCCGTCTATTTCGCGCTGGCGGCAAATCACATCGACGCGGCGCGCGATTTGGCGATCTTCGGTTACAGTCTTTTTTTCCCACTTACATATTTTGCGCTCCGCGATCGTCGCGATGCCGCCACAGTGCTGAGATGCCTCGTTTACTCGGGTGTGATACTCGCGTTGTTGGTGTTGGCTCAATTCGCAATAGGCGGCGTCAGAGGCCACATGGCACTGGTGGAAGGAGTGGATCCAGGTCATAACTTTGGCGGCGCAATCGGCGGACATCCCGGTCTCAACGGAGCGATTCTGGGTCTTACCAATGAAGACGATGCGGCGTTCAGCGTGTTCGCCCTGGCGGCGTTATCCGCCTACATCTTATGTGACACCTCTCGACGCTGGCTGCATGTGCTGTGCGCGACGGTTTGTTTCTTCGCGATGGCGACGGCCACGAGCCGCGCTACGATGGTGGGTTTGGCGCTCGCTTTTATCGCGACCCTTGTCTGTGCGGGGCACGGACGCCGCCGCCGTTTAGTCGGCCTTGCCGCGCTGCTCGCTCTGCCGGTGATACTGCAGCCGGTACTGCCGAGAGGGACGCCGGGACGGGATCTTTTGCGTGGTCTTCGAGTGACCGCGTTCAGCGCGCTGGGCGGCCCGTCGGTCGATTCCAACGAAGAGTTCCGCCTCGTTCGCTGGCGCTATGCAGCCGAAATGTGGTTGGAGCATCCGGTGTTGGGCGCCGGGTTCGGTCTGCCAATAGTGCCAAGCGGCTTGATAGATGAGCGCGAGAGCCGGGGCAGCTATAACGTGGGAATGCCGCACAACACCTTTCTGTATCTGGCTGCACGAGCCGGCGTCCTCGGGCTGGGGATCGTTTTATTCTGCTGGTCGAGCGTCCTGCGATGGTTGTTTTCGGCCTATCGGCGAACCGGCAGATCAGACGATCTGGCCGCCTTGAATATTCTTGTGGCGATGTTCGGCTTCGGAATGTTCGTTCTCTTCTTCGAGCGACCGATTACCAACGCGGCGTTCTGGATCATGATGGCCGTGGGCACGCGGTTGAGCCTCGATAACGAGGGCATCAACGGCGCGCAACGGACCTGAGCGCCCCATCGCGAGGCAGGCACGGTATCCGCTGCCGGCGCCGTACCCTGTCGGGCGTCGAGCACGGTAGCGACCAGAAGGCTCCGTAGGCTACTTGTCCGCCTATGGCGCGATGAAGCACGGACCGGCGCCATCTCAAAATTGTCGTCTATCAAGCCGTCGTCAGAGCAGTGCCGCCGTTCCCGATGAAAATATTGTTGGTCCATAACTCGTATCAAACGGCGGGTGGCGAAGACCAGGTATATGCGACAGAGCGCGCTCTGTTGAGGGCGCATGGCCACGAAGTAGTCGAGTATTCGCGAACGAATAAGGAGATCCAGGAGTATTCGCTCCTCAAGCGACTCTCGCTTGCTCAACAGACTATTTACTCCATGCCGTCACGGCGTGATTTCGCTGAGGTGTTGCGCACGGCGAATCCTGATGTGGTGCATGTACATAACACGTTCATGGTGATCTCGCCGTCGATATACGGCGCCTGCCGGGAACAGGAAGTGCCGGTAGTGCAGACGCTGCACAACTACCGTTTACTGTGCCCGGCGGCGAACTTCATCAGAGACGGCAAGAATTGCCGGGAGTGCGAATCGCATCTTGCACATAGTGTGCTCCACGGTTGCTACCGCGGTTCGCGCGCCAATACCGCCGTGGTGGCGTCGATGCTTGGCTGGCATCGATTCAAGGGTACATATTCGAAATTGATCGATCGGTACATAGTACTGAGCGAGTTTGCGCGCGAGGTGTTCGTCTCCTCGGGTCGTTTTGACCCCGGCAAGGTGACAGTCAAGCCGAATTGCGTTTTTCCGGATCCGGGTGAGCGCCGCGAGGATGGGCGGTACGCGCTCTATTTCGGCCGGATGGATCGGGAGAAGGGAGTGGATATGCTGTTGAAGGCGTGGCGCTCTCTTCCGGAAATTCCGCTGCGGTTGGCGGGCGCCGGTCCGCTGACAAAAGAAATCGAAGCGGTGGCTGCGCAAATGCCAATGGTTAAATACCTGGGCGCCTTGTCGCGAGATCGTCTGTACGAGGTGATCAAAGGTGCTCGTTTCGTAGTAGCGCCAAGCATATGCTACGAGAATTTTCCGATGAGCGTGGCTGAAGCCTACGCCTGCGGTGTGCCGGTACTGGCGTCGGACCTCGGTTCGATGAAGGAGATCGTGAGACACGGTGGAACTGGCCTGCTGTTTCGGCCGGGCGATTGCGAGGATATCCGCATGAAGGCGCTGCTCGCGTGGAACAACAGACAATATGCGGACAAATTGGGGTGTCAGGCGCGCAAGGAGTACGAAGCGAAATATACCGGCGAGCGGAATTACGAAATGCTGATTCGGATCTACGAATCGGCGCTGCCGAAAGACAATACGGACGCGGGGGGCGCGCACAGCGCGCGAATGTAACGGCGTGACCGCCGCGGCGGAACATCAGGACGAAAGCTTCGTAACCGTCAGCATTGATGATGGGCATTTCACCGACCTGCGCACTGCCGATTTGTTGAACAAGTACGGGATTCCGGCAACGTTCTATGTCCCTGCGCGCAACCCCGAGAGGCCTGTCATGTCGACTGGTGAAATGCGCAGGTTGGCGGCCGGTTTCGAACTGGGCGGCCACACCATCAGTCACGTGCCGTTGAACGGGCTGCCGCTCGCACGAGCCTGGAGCGAAATCGCGGATGGCAAGGCGTGGCTCGAGGACGCCATCGGCAAACCCGTCGCCTCCTTCTGTTATCCGCGAGGGAAGCACACCAGCCGAATCGCAGAGCTGGTGAGGAAAGCAGGCTTTCGAGGAGCGCGCACATGCTGTCTGAATCGCCACGATTTTCCGGCAAACCCATACATGTGGGCGGTCAGCACCCAGGGCCACAATCACGGCCGAGCTGTTCAAATCCGGCATGCGCTGCTCGAGCGCAACCTCAGGGGTGCTTTTAACTATCTCAAAATTCACAAGGGGACGATCGATTGGAGGGCTCATTTCGAACAGGCGCTCGACTGGGTCGCGGCCAACGGCGGCATTGCGCACCTATACTTTCACAGTTGGGAAATCGAGGAAGCCGGCGAATGGGCAAAGTTGGAATCGGTGATGCGCGCGATCGGCGAGCGCCCTCACCTCAGACGAGTCACTAACGGCGAGTTGTTCGCCTCATGGGACGCCTGCCGGCATGCGCAGCGGCGCATATGAGGCATTGTGACTGCCGGGTGCGAGGCTTGCGGATATCTGTCGAATGCGATTACTGTCAATCATCGGATCCAATATCTTCAGCGGCCCGCACAACCACGACCTCAGGCTGAATAGAGCGCTCGCGCAAGCCGGCATTGAGACCATAATTCTGTTACCCGATGAGCCCGGCGACGCCTCGGAGCGGCTTCGCGGAAAAGGCATGAAGGTGCTCGAGTATCCCTCCAATCGGACGGGCGGGGTCGCCTCGAGCGCCATGGCGCATGTGAAATATCTCGCGGCGTTGCGCCAAAACATCCGCGTCGTACGGTGCGCGATCAGGGAGTTCGACATAGATCTGGTGCAGTTGGCCGATCCGTTTCATCCGCACGGTGCCTTTGCCGCGAAACTGGAGAAGCGCCCGGTAGTTGCGCATCTGATTGGCATGGGAGGCTCGCTCGGCGCCAGAATCATGGCCAGCCAGCTGACCTGCCGACTGGCGGACGTGCTTCTAACCAACGGAATCAAAACGCGCGACGCATACCCCGGCCTAAAGAAGCATCCACTTCGGATGTTCAGTTATTTTTCGCCCATCGACATGAATGAGTTCCGGAGAGATCAGGCGGTCCGCAGAAAAGCGCGCTCGATTTTGGGAATTCGCGACGATGAAATAGCCATCGGTTATATCGCACGGCTGAACCCGGAGAAGGATCATCACACCTGTATCCGCGCGTCGGCGGCGATACGACGGCGCTTTCCACATGTGCGCTTTATAATGATGGGTGGCGTTCATCCGGGTGCCGATGGGTATCTCGATGACTTGAGGGCCACGGCTTCGTCGCTGGGGCTCGCATTCGGCAAAGACGTGCTTCACGTGGATGCGGGCGCCAACGTCGCGAAACTGGCGCAGGCGTTCGACCTGGCATGGTCGACTGGCGTTCAAGAGGGAGCGACCAGCGCGGTGGGAGAGGCCATGGCGTTGGGAATTCCGGTCATCGGCACCGGAAACAGCGCCGTGCGGGAGATGATCGAGCACGGCGTAAGCGGTTTTCTGGTAGGCGTGCGCCGGCCTGAAGAATTGGTAAACGCGTCGATTCCGCTGGTGGAGAATCAGATTCTGAGGGAAAAGATGGGGCGTGCCGCACGCCAGCGCGCGGAAGATCTCTTCAGCACCGAGTTGTGCGCGGCGACGCATCTGCAGGCGTATGAGACGGCCCTGTCGCGCCGTCACGGCGCGACTGGACGTAATCAGGATCGCGATATGGCGCAGGGATCGGCATTCCTCGATTCTTGAAAAGACGGCGAAGCGCGTACTCGACACATTAAGAGCTGAGGGGATTGACGCTGCGCAGGCCGCCGCGGTTTAGGTGGCCAGACAGGGGGGCATGAGCACGGAGGCGAGCGCGCTCGAAGTGAACGACGGATTGGACGGACGCAATCAAGCCGGAGACGCGAGCGTGCTCGCGCTCGGTGCCAGCGTCGGGCTGACCGGCGCATTGGCTGCGCGCGCGCTCAACCTGGTGAGCCAGGTGCTGATGGCGCGACTGCTCGGTGCGACAAGCTTCGGCTTGTATGCCATCGGTTGGACCCTGGTACGAATCCTGGGCAGCCTGGGGACCCTGGGCCACGAAGCGGGAATCATTTACTTCGGCGCGACCTATCAGCGGCAACCTTCGAAATTCAAAGGCGCGATGGTCCAGTCGCTTGTGATTCCATTCGTCGCCGGGACGGCGATCGCGGTCACGATGTGGATTTGCGCGCCGGTGCTCGCGGATCGAATTTTTCACAAGCCTGACGCATTGCCGGTAATACGACTGTTCGGCCTGGCGCTGCCGTTTTACACCGTCTGCTTCGTCGCGGGTGGAATTACCAAGCTTTCGCACCGCATGCAGTATTTCGTGTATTCCGGTCTGGCGCAGGCGGCGGCCGCGCTCCTGTTGTTCTGTGTTCTGTTCTTTCTGGGATTCGGGCTGCCGGGTGCGATCGTGGCGACGTCCGCAGGCTTCCTGGTCGGCGCGCTCGTATCGGCGCACTATGTGCGTCGCTTGTTTCCCGCGGCAGTGGCCCGGCGCGTGAAATCGCAATGGCCCGGACCCGAGCTATTCACGTACTCGATTTCGATCATGCTGGCGGGCATCGCGTCCAACGGGCAGATGTTCGTCGATCGCCTGTTCGTGGCCGCGTTTCGCAGCGCTGCGGACACGGGCGTATATCAGGCGGCCAGCCAGCTTTCGATCATGTTCGGCATACTGCTTGGAGCCTTCCACGGCATTTTCCGGCCGATGGTCGCGGACATCCACGCTCGCGGCGACCATCGCCGACTCGCCGAGCTGTATCGGGTGTGCTCGAAGTGGACCCTGTATGCCAGCTTACCTCTCTTTCTAATCATATTGAGCGTATCCACGTATCTGGTTCAGTTACTCTATGGCAAGGCCTACGAAGGGGCGGCGACGCCTCTAATAATTCTATCAGCGGCTCAGTTGTTTACCGGATTAACCGCAGGAAGCCATACAATGCTGGTTATGACGGGGCGTCAGAAGACTTTCGTAATCCTGTCATTTGCCAGCCTGCTCATCGATGTGCTGCTTGCTTTGGCGCTTGTGCCGGGTCTCGGCCTGACGGGTGCGGCGATTGCGACTGCGACGTCAGGTTTGTTCTTCAGTTCGGCAACGGTGCTGGCGGTGAAAGAGTATTTCGGGATTTGGCCGGTGGATGCGCGCATGCTTAAGGGTTGCGTGGCAACACTGGCAACTCTGGGGGCGTTGTTCCTGCTGAAGCGGTGCGAATTCGCTACCCCTGCCCTGAGGGTGCTAACAGTCGCATGCGCCAGCGTAACCGTATTCGCGGTCTGCCTGGGGCTGCTGGGCCTCGATTCGGAGGACGCGGACGCCCTGTACTCGCTGCGACGGCGGCTGATGTCGGTGCGCTTCTGATTGCAGCGCATGCGCGCCGGATATCAGTCGCGGTCAGGCACGAATCACGGTCGAGGCGTCGGTAACCATTCGCAACCCGGAGCCCTGGATGGTTTCGATGAGAATCGCGACCCTTCTCGCGCCAGACAGGTAGCCGTCGAAGATTGCGTCGAAATCCCTGAAGGGACCGTCGATCAGGCGCACGCGCTCTCCCGCCCGGAACGGTCGGGGATTGACCTCGACAATCCCGTTCTTGCATCTGGCGCGCACGCTTTCAACGACGAAATCCGAAACGGCAAGCGGTTCGCGGCCGGCGGAAACAAAGCCGACGACGCCCGGCATATAGCAGACATCAAAGTAGTGCAGCCCCAGGTCCATGCGCGCGAAGACGTACTGCGGAAATAGCGGGGTGAGCGCCGGTGAGGTCCTCGCCAGAGGCTGCTTCAGCATCGGCACGAATATCTCCACCGCGCCGAGCGCTCGCGACAGGCGCTCACGGACGGAATGTTCGCGATTGGACTTGGTTCGAATCAGATACCATGCGGCTGAGGAATACATTCCCTATCACCCCGGACGTGAGATCGAGGCCGCCGTCCTACAGGGCCGAGCGACTGGCGACGTTGCGCACTCCGTTTCGCGGAGGCAGCGGACGATGCGCGGCCGTGGCGGTGCCGCTCGCTGCGGCAAGGGTTGCCAGGTGCTTGTTCGCTTCCTGCGCATTCCCATTCGACCCGGCGCGGACGTTCAGTTCGGGCCGAGAAGCCGCGGGCAGCGCGGGTTTCGGGCGGAGGATGAAGCGGCGCTTCTCACTACGCTCGAGCAATCCCTCGGTGCACATATCGGCGATGAGCTTGCTGACCATGGGCCGCGAGCTGCCGATCATCTCTGCGAGATCCTCGTGACTGAGCTCCGGAACCAGGAGAATTCCGCGTTTGTCGGTGGCGCCGAACCGTTCGCCAAGACCATAGAGCACCTGCTCCAGACGTTCGCGGAAGGAAGATCCGATGAACGCCACGTAGCGGACGAACAGTCGAGACCACGCCGTGTTGAAATGTTCGAGCAGCCGGACGACGGTTTCATGGTCGAGTTTGCTGAGCAGTCTTGCCATGTGTTCGCGGCTGAGGAGCCCGATCGAGCACTTTGTGAGAGCCTGAGCTTCCAGCACCTGGTAACGGCCCCTGGAAGCGACTTCGTTGACGAACCCAATCAGATCGCCCGGACGCGCGAGATCGACCAGCGTCCTGCTGCTTTCGCCGGTCGGCAAATACAACTTGACCAGGCCCTTGAGCACCCAGAACACGAGGTCAGCGGACGTCCCGCGCAGGAATACCACCGCTCCCTTTTCAAAGGTCACCGGAATGAGGTGAGCCTCGATTTCGGCCGCGACATCTGCCGAAAGCCCGTATGCAACGAGGGCTTCCGTCACCTGAGCGCAAGATTCTGTGGCCCGGGCTTCCATTTTGCGAATTCTCCCCTCACACTTGCCGATTTCACTGATGAGCACGGCAAAGATCCGTGTCGACAGTTAGAATCGGATGAAACAGATTCGCGGCAACGTAAACCGCCGAAATTGAAATATAAGCAAGAAAGAAACGACGTTGAACGAATTAGATCGTACCAGCATGCGTCGCCTGATTCCAAAGAAATCGCCTCTCCAGGAGACAATCATTGACCCTCTGTTAACCAGTTTATGTCAATGTTTGGCGATGATTCTCTATTCTCGCTTTTCAACATCGATACATCTCTAAATAATCCAAAAAGCCTCGAGCTGCTAAATACCATAGATTGTTGCGCTAAAAATGAATGCGCTGTGCCTATCTTTCGCTCCTAATTATGACTGTTTAGAAGATGTAAAGACACGAATAGCACTTTTAAGAGTTATTTGTCCAGAAAAATCGCCATGAAAATCATTGGAGGGGGAGAATCGATGCCACAAACCATCTTGACCGTTCCTGAGGTTTGTTCCTATCTGCAGGTCAGTCAGGTAACTGTCTATCGCCTACTCAGGCGGCGGGACATCCCGGCCTTTCGCATTGGCAAAAACTGGAGATTTAACCTTCAAGACTTGGAACGATGGATCGAGAAGGAATCGATGCCCGCTGAGTTTAGAAGCCGATCGAAGCCGGACGCTCAATAGCAGAGTAAAGTTTTCGCATCCTTAATATTGCTTTCGCGGTATTGCGCAGATAATTTTGAGCTAAGCTTCTTGCACCAGAGCTTCAAATCTGGTCCACTGTAGCCGGCTTCGATGGCTGATATTCTTGCCAGGGCTCAGAGAGAGCACTTGCGGCTGAGCGTGCTCCTATTCAATGAGGGGTGCGCATGGGTGGTGCACTGTCTGGAGTATGACATTGTTGCCCAAGGCGACACTCCCCGCGCGGCTTTGGAGGCGCTGGGCTGGACCATTGGCGCGCATATCCTGTTGGACAGGCAGAAGCGCCGCAAGCCGTTTTCGGCCCTGATGCCCGCGCCGGAAGCGCTTTGGACCAGGTTCAGGGATGCCATTCCCTTGAGCGATCCCGATCCCTTCACGGTGCCGGTGCTGGCTTTTGAGCTCCCGGCGATAGAGAAAGACGTGCGATTGGCCAGCTAGGGGAGCGCGGCCTGATGACGGATAAGCCATCACCGCCGCCGCTGCCGACGCTCGCCGAGTTCAGAAGCATTCTGGTGCGCGATTTCGGCTGCCACATTCAGGCGCCGATCCGCAACCTGCTCAACAGTCCGAAGCAGATCACGATCGTCACGCGCGCGTTTCGCGAGCAGACGCTTGAATGGCTCGCCTACCTCGACGATCAGGATCGAATCACGGGAGAGATTGCGCTGAACGCGTGCAGGTGTCTCCAGATACCGCCCGACGAGGTCGAGCTGCCCGACTCCGAGTCGGCAATTACGCCGCGCGACGGCTAGAGCGGTCTGCCGTCGCGGTCCAGAAGGATGCCGGTGGCGCCGGGTTTGGTCCACGCCAGCCGCACGACATGTCGATCGCGCAGGCTGTAAGCGAGGATCGCCCATCCCACGGTCAGCCGCCACGGCGAACCGTAGGCCGCGCTATAGATCACCGCGTCATAGCTCGGTGAATAACCCAGGACTTCGTAGGCGGCGATCGGCAGCGCGGTTCTCCCGCCATTGAGACGAGCGAGATAAATTCTGCGGTCGCCGATGTCCTGGCATATCAACTGACGATTTTTCGTTCGCCATGCCATCGGCAGGCAGTTTTCGATTGCCGTGGGCGATAGATTCCAGTCGCTAATCGAGAGTTCCCAAACGCGATCTCCCTGACCGAAGAACAGCACCTGGTCTGGCGCAACCTGGACGACGCGCGAACGCCAGACGCTGTTGAAGTCGGCGACGATTTTCTCGGATGTGTCGGCGTGCAGTGTGCGAGCGCGCAAAACCTGCCTGCCGGATCGATCGGATCCTTCGCGGCTATTCCAGAAGAACAGGAGATCGTGCTCAGGCACATAGGTAGGCCACACTCCGGGCCCCGCCTGTTCGAGTTTGTCGGTCTGCAGATCAAACTTGACCAGGCGCTCCGCATTACTCAAGAGCAGTACTCCCGGCACGACCACGGTCGGATGTCCATAGATTCTGTAGGAATTCGGCATCGGCGCAACCGTGGTTTCTTCGGTCGACGGAAGTTGCACGAGAACGAACCCTCTGGCGTCGGCTACCAGCAGCTGGCCGTAATATGGAGCGGCGCTATACCTGCAGCCTGCGCATAGGCACCACACGATCAGCGCCAATCGCGCAAATAGTTTCGTCGACCAACGGGCACCGGGATGAAGCCGGGAATCGTGCCGGCGTGATGCGCTCACACGATCGACCGGGAATTCCAGTCGATTACCTTGCGCCGGTTTCGCGATATCGCGCCTATGCCCAAGCAAGTGAAGACTCAAATCGGCACCATAGCGGCGAGGGGACTAGAGCGTCAAATCTTGTGGTGCGGGACCGGCAGGATCGATTCATGAGCGTTGGCAAAAGCGCACGGTGCAATATTCTTCGATCGCACAACGCGGCGATCGAGTTCGTACGCATTAACCTTGAGCTTCCCGGGATTCCAGTCTAGCCTTGGGGCGCGACTTGGAGTACGTTCCGGTGAAACTCCGACAGTTTCTCGACGGGGGGAAATTCCATGCATCCCAGGCTCGATGAAATCAGAAAGCGTCTGTTGACTGCGCCCACGCCGTCCAATCCGGCACGTTACAAAGCGCCGCCGCGCCCCTCAACGATTCCGCCGCAGCCTTCGGGGCTGGAGCGCGCGCCCGCTCCTCCGCTCGAAGAGCGCGCCGAACCCAAACTCGGCGCGAGCACGATGTCACTGAAATCGAACCAAACCGGCCCGCTGAGCCATGAGGAAGCGGCCGCTGACGACGCTGCGCTGCGCCCCGACACGCGCATCATCCAGCCGGACGTCTCCAGAACCACCGATGGCCTGGCCGATGCGGTGGCGCAATTATTTGAACCCGCCCGCGAATGCCAGGTGAGACTGGAAGAAATCACCGCGACCGCGGAGGCCATCACCCATCTGACGCGATTGGCGCTCGAGCTGCGAGAGCCACTCAAGAGCTTTCACGATCATATACGCAAGCTCTCGAGTTCGTTCGAATCGATGCGCACCTTTCGCGACGAGCTTGGGGAACTGGCGGAGTCATTCGCCCCGGTCAGGGCGCTCCATCAGCAGGTGATCCAGATGGCGCAGACCGTGCGCGGCCAGTTGGCCGATGTCGCCAAAGGTCTGGAACCGGCCAAGGCCTTGCAGATCCAGATCGCGCAGCTCGCCCTCGCCATAGATTCAGTCAGCGAACTGCAGGACCGGTTTTTCGAGCTGTCGGAGGCCTTCGGCGATGGTGAAGAGCGGTCGACAGTCGACGATGGCATGGAAGCCGAAGATCGGCCGGGTGCAGCGGATGTCATGAAAGGCGACTAACGACACTTTGAGGTCCAAAATCGCGCGTTCCAGGCACGGACGCTCGTTCTCCTGCTGTTGTTCTTTCGCTTCTGCCCTGATGTTACCTGAAGTCTTTGTATTGCAAGTGACGTTCCTACAGGTCGGATCTGTCAGAGATTGACCGCTCTACATCGCCTTGCCGTTAATAAAATTTAACGGAAATGCTCATTGAAATGCTATGTGTCTTCCCAGAGGGAGAGGAAGCATGAAGAAGCTTAACTGGCACAGATCGGCGATGGTGTTGGGCGGAATTGGCGTGTTGCTGGTAGCCGGCCTCCACGGCACAGCGCTCGCGCAGACTGAGCAATTCCATCACGGTACCTGGGGCGGATGGTGCGGCAGTTTCGGGGATGCCCCGGAACTCGACCCGGGAGCTATCCGCAGCGGGCTTGCGCTGCTCGTGGGCACTGGTTTGATGATCGTCGACCGGTTCCGACGCCGCAGCTAGCGCCCAATCACTGAGTACGGCTGAGGTTCGTCTCGTCGGAGTGCTGGGTCACTCCGACAGGCGAACCTCTGTCGTTTCTGGGGTCTCATCTTCAGGTTCGAACGGGAGTTCTGTTCGGATTGACCGTCCGGATCGCGTGCATGGAGTGAGTCGTGGTTCCCTCGATACGTGGCTGGCTGGCGCGCTGGATCGTTTCAGGATTGGTGCTGATCCTCGGGCTGGCCTTTCTGTCGTTCCCGAACCCGGATTTTGGGATCTGGTGGGCGAATGTCGGCGCAGCGCATCGGACGGTGCAACTGCCTGTGCCGACCCGCATTCCGTTGATGGGCATCCCGGTCACGGTGATGACTGCCGCCGGAGTTCTTGCATGGCCGTCACTGAGTGAAGAATCTGCGCTGCTGCTGACGAGCTCCCCGTCGCTGGCGTGGGTGTTGTGGCTGGCCATCTATATTGCATCGATCGCGGGTCTCACGCGCCTCGACAGAATTTCGGCTGGCGCGCAGGTGATAAGTGCGGTGCAGTTGCTGGCGATCGCGGCCCTGGTTGCGCTGGGCGCAACCAGCTGGTGTCTCACCACGATGCCGGCGATCTTCTGGCGGCGCTGGATTGGCCGCAACCGCCGCACCTTCGCGGCGGTGACGATATGCGGAGTGCTGGTTTACACCGCCGCGCATCATTACACCAAGGCGCTGATGGCCGGCGTGCCCGAGCTGGCAATCCTGCTGCAGAGGTCCACGCTATTCATATCTGCGTCGCTGCTCAGAATTTTCAGCGGCGACGCCTTTTACGACCCGAGCACCGGGGTCATCGGCATCGGCGGTTTCTCGGTGCGGGTGACCTTGGCGTGCGCCGGCTGGGAAGGAATGGGCCTGTTTGCCGCTTTCATGGGGATCTATCTGTGGTTGTACCGGCGGTTTTTCCGCTTTCCCAACGCGCTCATCCTGCTGCCGGCCGGGCTGAGCGCGCTCTACTTTCTCAACGCCGTTCGGATCGCGGTGCTGATCTGGATCGGCATATGGAATCCGACCCTGGCGCTCGATGGGTTTCACTCTCTCGCCGGATGGGTGTTCTTCAACTGTGTCACGCTGGCCGCGGTCGCCGCCAGTTGGCGTTTCGGACTGTTCGCCAGCAAAGTTTCAGAGGGTGAGACGTCGGATACCGCCGCGCCGTACCTGATTCCGGCGCTGGCGATCATCGCAACCGCGATGATCACGCAGGCCTTTCCGCATGTTTTCGTCAGTCTCTATCCCCTGCGCGTGCTCGTTGGCGCCGGCGCGCTCTGGTTCTGTTGGAAGAGGATTCCACTGCATACGGATATTTCATGGCTGACAGCAGGGGCGGTCGGTGGTTTCGTTTTCCTGACCTGGATCGTATTGCAGACGAGAACCGACGCGCCTTCCGCGGCCCCGTACGCAGTCGGTTGGGCGAACCTGCCCACGTTCGCGCTGGTTGGCTGGATCCTTTTTCGAGTAATCGGCGCGGTGGTAATCGTTCCCATAGCCGAAGAACTGGCGTTTCGCGGGTACCTGCTGCGCAGGTTCGTGTCGATTGATTTTGAACAGGTAGGCCCGAGCCGTTTTACCTGGCTTGCGATCCTCGGTTCCTCGGCGCTCTTCGGCGCTCTGCATACCCAGTGGCTGGCGGGAACGGTGGCGGGCGTGCTGTTTGCGATGGCGTTCTACCGCCGGGGATATCTGTCCGATGCGATCGTCTCGCACAGCGTTGCCAACGGCATGCTGGCAGCCTACGTGTTGGCCACGGGTCGGTGGTTTCTGTGGAACTGATCCTTCACCTGCGCAGAGGAAACGAAGCAGGCGAAAATCGCGCATCCCGCGTTTCGCCGGCGTCTGTGACGCGGCCATTTGCGCGCCGCTGACCAACTGGCGCTCGCCGGCCGCCGCTACTCCCGCGCGTTCGTTACAATAGCAAACCCGCCGCCGCCGCCTCTCGCTTGCTCACAATCTCGAGCCGCCACGCATTTGCGGGAATGTTTCGCTGATGCACAATGGCCGGGACACCGCACAGAAGGAAAAGGAAAAGCGGGCGCGAGGACCGAAGAAACGCCCGCTCTCTGGGCTGGCCGCCCGACCGCCGCGGGGACCTCGGACCAGCCACCTTTCCTAATCTTGATTTAAGCACCATCCGTTCGGCCGCACGCGACCCGTCGGTCGAAGCCCGCTCATCCGCGACCGGTGGCCTGGAATCTGATAAATCGTATCCAGCAGAGGAGAAGCAATCGCATGAACCGGATCGATCCGCGCACTACCGCGCTGCTCATCATCAACATGACGAACGATCTGATTGGCTGGGACGGAGTGCAGCCCCTGGTGCCGCGATTGGAGCGATTGTTGGAGCGGGCGCGAGAGGCTTCGATGATGGTTGTCTTCTCCTCGCTGGCTTTCTGCGACCGCGGAGCGGATAGCGGGCAGTTGGGAAAGTTCTGGGCGCCAATCGGCAACGGGCAAGTCCTGGTCAAAGGCACGGCGGGAGTCGAGATTTTGCGCGAACTCGCGCCACAACCGGGCGAGCCGGTGCTGCAGCGAAATCGCTACAGCGCCTTTTTCAATAGCGACCTGGATAAAATCCTGCGCGACAAGGGAATCCGCACGCTCATCATCGCCGGGTACTCCACCAACTTCTGCTGCGACTCGACCGCCCGCGACGCGAATTTCCGTGACTACAACGTCATCGTCCTCGAGGACGGAACCGCTCCCATAGCGCTGCAGGATAACGATGGCCAGCCGATCTCTGCCGCGCAGGTTCAGAAAACCGTATTGGCCAATCTGGGTCGAGGCTTCGCGCAGATTGCCACGGTGGACGAGGTCATCTCCGCCCTGGGGCACTGACGGGTAAAGTATCGCGGCCGAACCGCGGCGCCCGCTGGCCCGCCGGCCGCGCCGGTCGAAACCTATGGAGACGGGAGATCGCAACGGCGTCCTGATGCGGGGTGTCGGGCGATGGTTTGTATTCAGTCGATTGCGCGCGTGGTTCGGGATCGCGCTCGAGACCCCGCGTCTGCTGCGTGGAACGGCGATTCCGCGTGGCGCTACCTGCCTGGACCTCGCCGCAGGTCTTGGATGGGCCGGCGCGGGCCTCCTGCGCCGCGAGCCTTTGGCCGAAGTTGTGGCAGTGGATTACGATGAAACCATCCTGCCTCGCACGCGTGATTATCTGAGGTCGCGCACGGCGGGACAGCGGACCGCGATTTGTCGCGCGGACGCGAAGCATCTGCCGTTCCGCACGGGCTCCTTTCACGTCGTGATCTGCCTCTATGGTCTGCACCATTGCCGTGGATATCTCGATGCGCTGCGCGAAATCGCCCGTGTGCTCAAACCCGGCGGAACGCTCGCGCTGGTTGATCCCGTCCGAAAAGCCGGCAAAGCGCCCAAGGGCCATCACGGTACCGAAGTCCCGACGGTCGAGGAGCTGCAGCGGATGCTTGCCGCGGCGGGCTTTGAACCTGGAGCACCCCGCGTTGCGATGGGAACCGCAAGACTGGTCGTCAGCAAAGCGTAGAGATCGTCAGCTACGATACACACTCCGGCGCTTAAGCCCTGAATAGCGGAATTTCGTGTCGCCGCAATGAAGCGGGCAATTCCCGGCTCGCGCCCTGCCGGCGCGTGCGCTCAACTTGCGGTGCGGACCTGCGAGCCGGTTTCAGACCTGCGCGATTCCGTGCTTGAGCTGATAGCGGTAAGCGGCGTCGTCGAAGCGGCCTTGCGATTCGGCGATGAGCCCGTCCGCGCTCATTTTCCAGACTTCGAATCCGCTGATACGAACTCGCTTTCCTGTTCCGCCGGGGCCGGTATTGGTGCCGGACAGGGTCCAGTGATAGACGGCGTGATCGCCTTCGACGAGAGCGTTATCCATCGCCACCGACAAGTCCGGGAACGCAGTCATGAAGCTCTGTGCGACTTCGGCGATCGCGCTACGTCCTGTCGCGGGTGTGCCGCCGTTGACGCTCAGCGAGCCGTTCGGAGAGTAGAAGGCGGCGACCTTGGTCGCGTCCCCACTGCACCACGCCGCGGTATAACGCGCCGCAAAATCACGCAACCACGGCAATCCGAGCTTCATTGATTCCTGCTTATTCATCCGTTGCGTCGGCCGGTTCGCGACTCGCGGTCCCGGCCGCGGCCGCCGCGAATCGTCCGCCGGCTCAGCGTCTACACCGCCGTATAGCCGCCGTCCACCGCGTACTCGGCGCCGGTTACGAACGAGGCCTCGTCGCTGGCGAGGAACAGGACGACGTACCCGACTTCCTCGGGGCGCGCGGCGCGCTTCATCGGCGCCAATGCCGCGATGGCGTCGAGTTCCTTGTCATTGAAAATATCCACCATCGGCGTCTTTATCACGCCGGGATGCACGGAGTTGACGCGAATATTAAACGGCGCGTACTCGACCGCGGCGGTCTTGGTGAGGATGCGGACCGCGCCTTTGCTCGCATGATAGGCGGCCGAGCCTCCCGAACCGATGAGGCCATAGATGGATGAGATGTTGACGATCGATCCACCGCCGCGCTTTTTCATTGCCGGAACCGCGAGCTTGGTACCCAGCCATACGCCCTTCTGATTCACATTGATAACGGCGTCCCACTCTTCCTCGTCGGTATCGCTCACTCCCTTGACATTGAGGATGCCCGCGTTGTTGACCAGGATGTCGAGGCCGCCGAACTCGCGCTCGCATGCCGCGACTGCGGCGCGCCAGTCCTCGCTGCGCGTCACGTCCAGATGAATCGGCACGGCGGCCCGAGTTTTGGCGCGCTGATTGATTTCGCCGGCAAGGCGGCCCGCCTCGGCATCGAGCACGTCGCCGATGACCACGCGCGCGCCTTCGTTGACGAATAAACTCGCTTCGGCCGCGCCCTGCCCGCGCGCGGCGCCGGAAATCAAGGCGACCTTCCCCTTCAGACGATCCACCGATCGATCCTCCGAATCCTGACCCTAGGCTTTTCGGGGCGGAAAATCGACCTCTTCGAAGCGTCGCGTCGCTTGCTCCGGCTGCGATCGGCGCGCCTGCGATAATTTATGCAATGCGGCGCGCGCGGCGCATCTTGAATAAGGCCGGCGGCGCAACGTCGAAACCTATGACTGCTCCCGGGCGTGAGCGCCCGCCCCCACGCGAACGTTTGATGAACCCCGCAGCGACACCGCCGGCGGCGCCACTGGAAGCCTAGGATCGATGGGCTCGTGGGTTACCAGGGGCGCTTCGCGGCTGATTCGGGCCCGCAACTGGTATCTCGCGCTGTGTCTTTTGGTGACCGCCGTGCTGGCGGCAGGCGCGGCGCGCATGCCGATCGGCACACGATTTGCCGACCTCCTGCCTCTGCACAATCCGATCGTGCAAGTCTTCAAGCGCTATGAGCGCTTCGCCGAACCGCTCAACGTTCAGATTCTGATCAAGGCCACCCGCGGCACCATCTACACGCCCTCGGTGCTGGATACGATCTACCGCCTGACGCGTCAGATCGATCTGATTCCCGATGTCGACCACGTAAGCGTGACCTCGATTGCGTCGAGCAAGATCCGGGTGGCGCGCGCGACGCCGAGCGGACTCGAGTCCGTCGCAGTGATGCCGGATCGGCCGCCGCGCACGGCGCGCGAGGCGGCGCAGATTAGAGCGCGCGTGCGTGAGGCGCGCGGGGTGACCGGCATCCTGGTCTCGCGCGACGAGAGCGCGGCGCTGCTCGAGGCGGGCTTTCACGAAGACGGCATCGACTACGCGACGGTCTTCAACGACGTTCACGAAATGCTGCGGCGGGCGAAGACTCCGGAGGTCGAGTTTTATCCGGCGGGGCGCGTGATGCTGATCGGATGGGTGCAGCATTACGGAAATGAGGCGGTCTTCATCTTCGTGATTTCCTTCGCGCTGGTGGCGCTGGCGCTGATTGATTACATGCGCAGCCTGGCCGGCGCGGCGACCCCGCTGATCGTCGCCGCCGTATCCACCATCTGGGGCATTGGCGCAGGCGGTTGGATGGGTCTCGGCCTGGAACCGCTGACGCTGGTGGTTCCGGTGCTGTTGATGGCGCGCGCGCTCAGCCATTCGGTGCAGATAACGCGCCGCTATTACGAGACCCTCGACCGATACGCCAGACGCGACGTTGCCGCGGTCGAGGCCCTGAACTCGATGTTCGCGCCGGCCTGCCTCGGCATCCTGTGCGATGCAGCGGGACTGTTCATGCTGTTTCTCGCGCCGATCCCGATTATCCGGAACCTGGGACAGCTCTGCGGGACGTGGTCGCTGTTGCTGATTCCCTCGGTCGTCCTGCTGACGCCCGCCCTGCTCGCGGTGATGCCGGCCCCGATCGATGTAGGCGTCTTTGTCCGGCACGAGACACCGTCGTTGATCGTCGCGTTGGCGGGGCGGGTCCAGCGCGGCTTGCTGCGGCTGCTCGCGCCAGGGTGGCGCAGGGTTTCCGCCTGCGCGCTGATCGTCCTGGCCCTCCTGGCGCTGACCGGATCGCTCGAGCGCCAGGTGGGCAATGTCAGCGTCGGCAGCCCGCTGCTCTGGCCGAACAACGAATTCAACGTCGCCGAGGCGCACATCGATCGCAACCTGGCGGGCACGGTAACCTTCAACGTGGTCTGGCAGGGGAGAGTTCCGCATGCGCTCGCGTATCCGGCGACCTACGCCTCGATGCGGCGTTTCGAGCGCGCGATGGCGCGGATGCATGGCGCGCAGGCGAGCTTTTCGATCGCGGATCTGCTGCCGCGCACCAATCGCCTGGTGAACGGAGGCGATCCCAAGTGGTTGCCCGTCGACCTGAGCAAGCGCACCGTGGCCAACGACCTTTTCTGGACCCTGGCCGGACACAGCCTCGAGGACGTCGCGCAGCTGGCCACTCCTGACATGCGCAGCGGCGACGTGGTGCTCTGGTACAAGGATCTGCGCGCGAGCAGCGTCAACCGCGCGATGGCCGCGGTAAGGGCAGCGCTGGCGCAGACCGCCGCGCCGAGCGGCTCGCCGGTATGCCGGATCCGTCTCGCCGCCGGCCCGGTGGCGTTGCAATACGCGACCGATCATGTCGTGGCGCGCGCCAACTGGCGCATTATGGGCTATCTGCTGGCCGCGATCTTCGTGATGGTCACGGCCACTTACTATTCGCCGGTCGCCGCCATCCTGCTGCTGGTGCCGCTGGCTTTTGCGCAGTTCGCCAACGACTCAGTCATGTTTCTGCGCGGCATGGGGCTGGATCTCAACACTCTGCCGGTGGTGGCGGTCGGCCTCGGCGTCGGCATCGACTACGGCATTTACCTGCTGAGCCGCATCTGTGAGGAATATCAGGCGGCCGGCGACGGCGATGTTGCGGCGGCGGCCACCCGCGCGATACTCACGACGGGTGAGGCGATTTCGTTCATCGCGCTCACCATGGTGATAAGCGTCCTGCCCTGGTATTTTCTGTCGAATCTGCGCTTTCTCGCCGAGATGGGCCTGCTATTGGCGCTGGTGATGGCGTTTAACTGGCTGCTCGCGCTGACCGTCCTTCCCTTGGAAGTCACGATAATAAAGCCGCGCTTCCTGGGACGTCTGAAGCTCATGCACCATTGAGTGGTGCGTTCGCGCACCTGGCTCAGCCGCCTGTGCCTTGCACCCGGCTTGATCGCCACGGTCGGCGCGCGCTTCATGCCTCATTAGGAGCACTGAGATTAGGAGCACTGTGAATAGCGCGCGCGTTGGCATCGTCGGAGCTAATGAGAAAGGTTCATTCCGTTTTGCAGGAGAGCCAACGTGCACCTTACAAAGTACTCTGACGGCTGGACGCGGCGGCATTTTCTCGAGCAGGCGGCGCGCGGAGTGTTCGCCGCAGGCGTGATCGCTCCGTTGTGGCAGACGATCGCCGGAACCGGTTCTTGCGAGGCCGCCTATCCGCCCGAGCTGCTCTCGTTGGAGCAGTACACCAAGGGCAAGCTCAAAGCCGGCGAGGTCTTGAGCGCCGAGAACGTGGATATGGTCAAGGACCTGCTCGACCCGGCGGCCTACTGGCAGATCAAACACGACGGGCGCCTGGTCGATCTTGCGCCAACCGAAACCGATCTCACCAGGCTGACACCGGTCGCCTATCTGCATGCGACCATCGCCAATCGTGGCAAGCACAAAATTTTCCCCGACGGCAACGTTTACACCCTGGCGCACAAACCGTGGATTGGCGGCAATCCATTTCCTCAACCCCGGACCGCCGAAGAGTGCATGATGGCCAATACGCTCAGCTGGTGTAAGCACGACGCGCAGGCACATGCCGTGATCGATTCAGACACCGACGCGGATGGATATACCGAATACGTATATCATTCGTATTTTGTCGAATGGCAAACCGTTGGACGGCTGGTGCTGGATCCGCATCCGTACATGCCGGGCCACGAAACCCAACTGCGCGCGACCGGCGATCTCCTGACCGCGCCGGAAGATGTCGCGGGATCGTCCTTTCTTCAGGTGTGGGCCTACGATCAGCACAAGCTGCCGCAGTTTTATGCATGGACGCCGTTTACCAAGCGGGTGCGCAGCCTGCCCGTGGATCAACGCTTCGAGCCGCTGTTTCCCGGCAATACCTACTTTGCGACCGAGTACTGGATGGCCGGGGATCCGCTGCTGACCTGGGGGAACTTCAAACTGGTCGGCAAAGGTCCGGTGCTGACCTGTGCCTCTCATTGTTCGGACCTGGAGAATCCGAACTGGCTGCACAAGACCTGCGGCGGCAAAAGCGGAACCAAGTACTTCCGCACCCGCATGGAACTGGTCCCCGAGGCCTACGTGGTGGAATTATCGCCGACCTCATACCCGCGCGCGCCGATGAGCAAAAAACGCATCTGGTACGACGCGCGGACGCTATGCCCGTTGACCATGATCACCTTCGATCGACAGGGCAGGATGTGGCAGCAGTGGGAGGGCGGCTTCGACTTCTATAAGCGCCGGCCCGGGATGAAATGGATCGAGGGCGTGCCGGACAATTTCTGGAGCTGGACTCACGTACACGCTCACGACCTGCAAAGCAACCAGATGTCGCGGCTGCAACTGGCTCAGCAGATCGAGGGCTACGCGACCAAAATCAACGATCCGCACCTGTTCGGCGATTTCTGCACCATGCAGGCGCTCGAGCAGCTCGGGCGCTGATAGCGCGCATTCCGTGCGCGCACTCCGCGGACGAGGGCTCAGGTCGCACGGCGGCGGCGCGTCATAGGGCGCGCCGCCGCGCGGCCATCACCCGGCTGCACGCCGGGCGAGGATCCGCGCATGCCGATGGACCGCGGTCGGAGAGACGGAGCGGCTCGCGCACCGCTCCGCCGCTGGCCGCGACGGCGTGCATCCGCAACCGCGGCTCAGCGCATCGAACTCCTCGAGCCGACGGTGATCGCGTTTTTCACGCTCTGCACTCCTCGGGTTTCCTTTGTAAGGGCCACGGCGCGATCCGCCACGCGAGCGCTTGGCGCCATTCCGCTCAAGGTCACCACGCCGCCATAGGTGTCAACATGTATATCCTGGCCGTGCGTCAGTTTGTCCTCGTGCAGGGCCATTTTTACCCTGGTCGTGATCGCTGTGTCCTCGGCCGCGGTTTTGGCCGCGTGGTAGGTATGAGAGACCGCGCCCTCGGCAGAATGCCCCGCAGATCTCATCGAGCTCGAGGCCGAATGCCCGCTCGCGTTGCCCGAATCAGCGGACTGCGCGAACGCAAACGGTGCAATACTTACAACGAAAGCCATAGCGAGAACCGCAATGCTCATCTTAAACACAGCCATATTGTACCTCCGTATGGATCTTTGGCCGAAGAGACATTAATGACTCAGTGTTCTGCAATTATGGAGCCGTTCTTAACTACCTTGATGCTTTCGTGTTTTCACTGCGAAACGAGGCTGGAGAAGAGCCCGCATGCCCGACAAACCGTGCAGCATCTGCATTTCTTACGCGCCGATGGCTATGCAACTGGGCAGCTTGGGAGAACGGCGCGCGATGCGACAATGGCGTTCCATAGTAAGGCCAAAGCTCGCGCACGTCGGGCTGAGCACAATAAAAAAACAAAATCTCGGTCTAGGTCGGAAAGCGCTCGCGCGTCCATTCGCAAAGCACCTTCATCAGGCGCGGACGCGGATCGCCAAGCTGCGCACGCTTGCCGCCCGCGCGCATGAAGTGGTCCACGCCTTCGATCATTTCCAGCGACTTGTCCGCCGCGCCGGACGCCGCTAACTGCGCCTGGGCATCGGCAATAAAGATGTCCTGATCCGCCATTGCTCCGACTACCAGCGTCGGCACTGTCGCCGCGGGCAGGTTTCGTATGAGATTGGCATGCGAGGACAGTCCCGACCACGTGGATAGCCATGCCGCGGGCGTGACGACACGCGCGAGACCGAATGCATGGTAATTGTAAAGGTCCGGCCGGGGAGAAAAGATCGAACCCGGCTCGCGCTCGGACGGATCGATCGTAAGGTCGAGGTAGGCCGGATTCGCCTGCGTGCGGTAGATGACCATCATCTGCGGGTTCATCGCGTGGCGCCGCGCGGCGGAGCGGGTTGCGGGAGCGGCCGCGGCGAAATCCGCCGACTTCGATGCGGCGCGCGCCCGCTCGGCGTCGGCCAAAGCGGCGCGCGCGATCGCATCGAGGCGCGCGACGCGCGCCCGCTGTGCCGCTCGGTAGCGCTCGAGCCACTGCCGCGTGTAACGGCTAGGTTCGGGCGGCGGACGATAGCCATTACGTTCGTCGTACATGTCAAGTTCGGGATCGCTCGCGAACGGGTCATGCTCGTCGGCCACCGCGGGATCGATCGATCCCATCAGCACCATGCCTTGCCCCGGATGCGCCGCGAGCAGGATGAGGCCGTCCGCCGCCGGCAGATCGGAGCGGTTCAGGTCGGGAGGGCCGCCGCCGGGCGGAGAGCTGACGCGTGCGCCGGAGGGCGCTCGCGCTTGCGCCTCGTAGTAGGCGAACAGCGAGCCGCCGCCCGAGTTCCCCAGCATCACGATGTGCGCGAAACCCTCCTCTTCGCGCAGGAATCGCATCGCCGCGGCGATGTCGAGCAAGAGGTTTTCGTGCAGCATCATGGCGTCGTTGTTGAGATAGCGCGTATTGAGCGCGCAGACCGCGAATCCCGCATCGATCCAATAGGGGATGGTGTAATGCTGCGCGAAATCGGCGCGCGGATGCGCTGCCAAAACTACGGTGCGCGGATTTCCTTGCGCTGGCCGATAGAGGATCGCGCGCGCTTTGGCGCCGTCCGCCGTGTAGAGCTGCACAATCGTCTGCCGAGCCGACGGATCGATATCGGCGAAATCGATCGGAAAACGAGCCTGGTAATCGAGCGGCGCCTTGGGCATGGCCGAGCACTCCGCGCGCGGGTTTTCGACCGCGCCCGCGCTATGCAAGGTTCGCACACCACGGCTTCGAGGAGAATCGGAACCCGGAGCCTATCCGAAGCAGGCCGGGAATCCGAATCAAGCCACGCCGGCGCCTGCCAATTCTATTCGGGCAGGAGCGGCTCGCAGGCTGCGCGCTTCGAACCGCGCGCCCGCGTCAGCCCGGTTGGACCTCGAGGTCGACGACGGTATTGGCGGTCGCGACCGCGACCGATCCGTAAAGCGGTCAACGATGCTTGTAGGTCTCGACCATTTCGCGCGCCTGCTGCTCGCTCAGGCCCGCGATGACGAACTTGAGCCGCGCGCTTTCGAACACTGCCGGTCCCTCGCGCCTGGCCTGCGTGTCGATCACGCCTTCCATGCTGACCTCGACTCGCTTGAGCGGCGCATTGGCGGCGCGCGCCAGCCGCTCGACCATCATCGTCGCGCATCCGGTGATCCCGGCAAGAAACAGTTCGCCCGCGCCGGGTTCATCGCCGGGACCGCCGTGCTCCGCCATGTCATCGATCACGACGTGATTGTGCCGGGCGCTCCAGATGTGGCGGCCGGGAATTCCGGTGGATACGGTGGTGACCCGTGGCCTGAGATAACGCTCTGACATTTGTGCCTCCTGCCGGAATCCGGCGCGCTAGGCCGCTACCCTGGTGGTGCCCTGGAAGGCCGGGCGTTCGGGATCGCAGATGAAGCGGATCTTCGGCAGCGCGATATCCGCGATTGCGTAGCTCATCGAAATCGGATTGCGCAGCTTGAGATGGCCGCCCGTGTCGCCGCACGCGGCGCTGTCGAGCATGCGTATCAGAGGACGTCCGCGCTCCGCGTGCGCGAAAGTGAACTCAGGATCGACCTGCACCAGCACCAGTTGGCCGTCGTCCCGGTTGCGCGCAAGGTGCATGCTCGCGAGGTACTGGATGTCGTTGCCGGAGATCATGTCGCGATCGAGCATCTCCATCTCGAGGACGCTGCGGCCGTCGGCGACGATGGTTCCGATCACGCGATCGTGACGCGCGGTCAATTTCACCTCGCCCGGCGCGGTGGGATAGCCCCAGCGCTGCGCGAGCTCGCGGCGCGCGTCGGCGTTGTCGCAGAAGCTGCGCAACACGAAGTCGCGCGGCCGCACGCCGGCGCGGCCCGCAACCTTGACCTCGCCGAGCGCGAATCCGCCGACCGGGCTCTCCGCGCAGACGACGACGGTGAAGGTCGCGTAGGCCGGGATCGCCGGATGCATCGTGCGCGGCAGCAGGAAGTCGCCGAGGTCGTCGTCGATCTCATGGTTGAGATTCAGGATTTGCGCCTTCTTCAGGGTCCACGGCTCGGTCTTGTAGCCGAGAATTTCGTGGGCGCCGGCCTTGGCGAAGGCTTCGGCGTCGAGCTTTCCCAGTCGCGGCGGCATCAGCGGCCTCCCGCCGCGGCGGCGGCCTGGGTGTCGTCGCGGAAGTGCGGCATCACGTGTTTGGCGAACGTGCGCAGGCTCTCGAGCACGTCGTTTTGCGGAATCGTCTCGAGCGCGTTCAGCAGGAAGTTCACGCGGTCCACGCCGACCGACTCCCAGTTCTTGCACGCGCGCAGCACGCGTTCGGGATCGCCGATCGCGATTCCCTCGGGCACGCCGTGATCGTCACCCGGCCCCGCGGCTTCCTGGCGCAGCGTGGGCAACAATCCAAGCGACGGATATGATTTGGTCGGATAGGCCTCGCGCGCGGCGAGCAATTGCGCAGCAAGGAAGTTGAACGTTCCGAGCAGACGGCGTCCGTGCTTGACGCCCTTGTCGGTCTCCTCGTGGCAGTACAGGAAATTGACCGTGCTGACTTTCTCGTTGACGAATTCGCCGACCGGCTCGCAGTTGCGGATGATGCGGCGGTAGTTCTTCACCTTCTCGGCCTGCTCCTTGAACGAGCCGAAGGTCAGCCCGAGGCTGCCCATCCCGCGCTCCGCCGCATCGATTTCCGTGCCGGGACTGGTGACCGCGACCCACAGCGGCGGATGCGGCTTCTGGTAGGGCTTGGGCAGGATCGTGCGCACCGGCATCGACCACGAGCGGCCCTCGTAGCCGAAGCGCTCCCGGGTCCACATCTTGGGCAGGCAATGGACGATTTCGTCCCAGGTTTTCTTGGTCTCATCGGGATTGACGTTGAAGCCGCCAAGCTCGGTCCAGGTGGCCGAGCGTCCGGTTCCAACCTCGAGCCGGCCGCCCGACACGATGTCCATCGTCGCGGTGCGCTCGGCGATTTTGATCGGATGGTTGAACTGCGGGACGCATACGATGATGCCGTGTCCGATACGGATGTTGCGGGTCTTCATCGCGCACGCGGTAAGGAAAATCTCCGGCGCCGAGCAGTGCGAATACTCTTCGAGAAAATGATGCTCGACTGCCCATACCTGGTCGAAGCCGAGTTCGTCGGCGAGCATCACCTGCTCGAGGCAATTGTCATAGACGCGCTTCTCGGTGTCGCGCTCCCAGGGCCGCGGCACGGAAATCTCGTAGAAGATGCCGAATTTCATGGGGTTCACCTCACCTCGCCGTTGACGCTGCGCGCGCAGGAAGGTCCGCCCCGGGAGGATGACATTTTCCGTCCCGCCGATCTCGCCGCGTCCACCCGCGCTTTGCCTGCGCCCGCCGCGTGCAAGTCGGACCCCTGACGCTCCTCCCCGACGCTTATCACGATTCGGCGCGCGGGCAAAAGACCGGTTGATCGAACCACGCGCGCGCATTGTCGGCGAGACTCATTCGGACGGCTGCGTGCGAGGGAATGTCCCGTATGTGAACCGGCCTGATCCACGGAGAAGAAGCCATCCATCGGCGATTTCCAGTGCTTCGTACGCGATGACCTGCGAACAGCTTGCGGAACTCAAGCGTGCGGGGCGTCCTGTCCATCGCGCGGGCGATGAGTATGCCGGAGATGAGTATCCGGCGAGACATTGACCGCCGGGCATTGATCGAGTGATAGGCGCTGACCTCAATCCGCGGTCCCGCTCCTGATATTGTGGATCGCACGCCGCCGAAGCAGAGAGCGGTGCCTATTGCGATAGCAGAGGCTGCGCGCCAACTGAGCAGCACGATCGATTTCGTTTCACGTGTGTGGAAAATCAATCGTCCGCCGCGGCTGAAATTATTGATCACGGGCAAGTTGAGGGCATAGCGTTTGCTGAAGCCTGCTCTTCGCCCGCAAGGCGGCGGGGCCTGGCTCAGCGCACAGGACATGGCTACGACGATTCTTTCGACTGACGACCGCGGCACATTCGCTGAATTCGCGGATTTGATCGCGCATCACATGCGCTTCAGCGTGGCCAAGCGGCGCGCGCAGTTTTCGCGGCACGACTGGTACCAGGTCATCGCACTCGCCGTGCGAGACATGCTGGTCGATAAGATGGTCGCGACACAGGCACGTTTCGAGCGGCTGGGGGCGAAAAAGCTCTACTATCTTTCGCTTGAATACCTGATCGGGCGCTCGCTCGAAAACAATCTCTTCAATCTGGGGCTCTACGACGCGTGCCGCGAGTACCTGGCGCAAAACGGGATCGAGCTGCGGCAGCTTTTCGAGGAAGAGATGGATGCCGGGCTGGGCAACGGCGGCCTGGGCAGATTGGCGGCTTGCTTCCTGGATTCGCTGGCGACGCTCGGGATGCCGGGTTATGCCTACGGCATCAACTACGAGTTCGGACTGTTCCGCCAGCAGATCGTTGACGGCTACCAGGTCGAGCGGCCCGACAGCTGGCGGCGCGAAACGTCACCGTGGCTGGTCGCGCGGCACGAAGAAGCCTGCGTCATCCCGATCTATGGCCGTATCGAGCCGGGAGTCGATCGCTATGGCGAGTACCGGCCGCGATGGACGGACTACCGCGTCATCGTCGGCATTCCTTCCGACCTGCCGATCACCGGATTCAACAGCCAGACCGTGAACCACGTGCGGCTGTTCGCCGCGGGCGCTTCGGACGAATTCGACATCCATATTTTCAACTCGGGAGATTACGTCAAGGCGGTCGAGCAGAAACTGCTCTCCGAGACCATCTCGAAAGTGCTCTACCCGTCGGATCAGGCGCGCTCGGGCCGCGAGCTGCGGCTGCTGCAGGAGTATTTCTTCGTGGCCTGCGCGATCCGCGATATCAGCAAGCGCTTCTTCTCACGCGGCGAGCATATCCATGATTTCCCGCTCAAGGTCGCGATTCAGCTCAACGACACGCATCCCGCGCTCGCCATCGCCGAGCTGATGCGGATGTTCGTGGATCAGCACGAACTGCCCTGGGACAAGGCGTGGGAAATAACCCGCGCGACGGTGGCGTACACCAACCACACTTTGATGCCCGAAGCGCTCGAGCGCTGGCCGGTCGAGTTGATGCGCCGTCTGGTGCCGCGTCATCTGGAAATCATCTACGAAATCGATCGCCGCTTTCTGGCCGAGGCGGTTTCCATCTCGGGCCACGGCAGCGGCGAAAGCCGCAAGATCGCCATCGTCGAAGAGGGCGCTGAGCCGCAGGTGCGGATGGCGCATCTGGCGATTGTCGGCAGCCATTCGGTGAACGGAGTCTCCAAGCTGCACTCGGAACTGGTCAAGACCGAGCTGGTGCCCGAGTTGTACTCGCTGCGCCCGCAATGCTTCAGCAACAAGACCAACGGCGTCACCCAGCGGCGCTGGCTGCTGATGGCGAATCCGGGGCTGGCGCGACTGCTCGACGACACGATCGGTGATGCGTGGCGGGTGGCTCTCGAACGCACGCGCGAACTCGAGCGGTTCGCCGAGGACGAGGAATTTCAGCGGCGCTTCGCCGCGGTGAAGCGCGCCAACAAGGAGCGGCTCGCGACCATCGTGCACCGCATCGCGGCGATCGATATCGATCCCGCCTCAATTCTCGACGTCCAGGCCAAGCGTATTCACGAGTACAAGCGGCAGCTGCTGATGGTCCTCGGCATCGTGCATCAGTACCTGCACCTGGTAGAGGACGGCGTCGAGCCGCCGGCGCCGCGCACCTATCTTTTCGCCGGCAAGGCGGCTCCCGGTTATCGCGCGGCCAAGGCGATCGTCAAGCTGATCAACAACGTCGGCGCTGTGATCAACAACGACGCGCGCACGCGCGGCCTGCTCAAGGTCGTGTTCGTCCCCGATTATCGGGTTTCGCTGGCGCAGAAGATCATTCCCGCGGCCGACGTTTCCGAGCAGATCTCAACCGCGGGCACCGAGGCGTCGGGGACCGGAAACATGAAATTTGCGATGAATGGCGCGCTGACCATCGGCACGCTGGACGGCGCCAATATCGAAATCGGCGAGGAAGTGGGCGAGGAGAACATATTCATATTCGGCCTGACCGCGCCGGCCATTGCCCGCTTGCGGCGCGAACAGTCCTACAGTCCGCGCGAATGTTATCACGGCCAGCCCCGCCTCAAGCGCGTGCTCGATGCGCTCAGTTCGGATCTTTTCTGCCCGCGCGAACCGGGGCTTTTCAACTGGATAGCGGATACGTTGCTGGAGCAGGACGACTATTTCGTGGTGGCGGACTTCGGGTCTTACGTCGATACACAGCAACGGATAGCGGACGAATTCGTCGACCCTCCGACCTGGATCCGGAAATCCATTCTCAACGTCGCGCGTATCGGCAGGTTTTCGAGCGACCGCACGGTGACCGAATATGCCCGCGACATCTGGCATCTCGAGACGGCGGCCAACGGCGGCCAGTGACCGCAACGCGAGGCGGGCCGCTTAAAGCCGCGGGATTATTTCGGCAGCCATCAACTCCATCTGCTCGATTTCATCGAACACCGGGTTGAGCATGAGATGCTGCGCGCCGGCATTGACCAGCTCGCCCAGTTTGTCGAGACACTCTCCCGCACTACCCCAGATCGAGACCCGCGCCGCCATGTCGACGTTTTTGTAACGCACCCCGAACCATTCGCGAAGACGTTGCTCAGCGCGGCCGCGGTCGCGATCGACCGCCACATAGACGCGCTTCGAAACGGCGAAAGTTGCCGGGTCGCGCCCAGCGTCCTCGAGAAAATGCCTGACCTCGCCCGCCTGCCTGACGAAATCCGCCGACGACGAGGACCCCGCGCCCATCCATCCGTCCCCATGGCGCACGGCGCGCTTCAGAGCGATCGCGTCGCGGGCGCCGAACCACAGCGGCGGATGCGGCTTCTGCACGGGCTTGGGTTCCATCGGAACATTTTCGAATTGCCAGAACTCGCCCGAAAAGGACGCGCGCGGCTGCGTCCACAGCGCCTTCATCACGCCGAGGCCCTCCACGAACCGGCGCGAGCGCCGTTCGCCGGAGACACCGAACACCCTTTCCGGGACGTGCGCGCCGCCGATTCCAACTCCGACTGTCAGTCGTCCCTGGCTGAGCTGGTCGAGAGTAGCGAGGCTCTTGGCGAGCTGAAGCGGATTGCGAATTACGGTCAGCAGGACCGCCGAACCCAGCCGCAGCTTCGAGGTCAGGGCGCAGGCATAGGTCAGCAGCGTGACCGGTTCGAGGATCGGCGAATCGCTCAGGATCTGTTCCTGCACCCAGGCGCTTTCGTAACCGAGGAGTTCCGCGCGGGCGAGAAACTCACGAATGAGCTTGACGTCGACCGGGTTGCTGGTCTGAGGGATCGCGATACCGCAGGGTACGTTGCCGGTCGCCATTCGTTTGTCCTCTGCGACGGTGCGGGCGCCGCCGCTACGAGATTTGCCTGGTGAAGGTGCCGAGGTCGAAGTAGTCGCGCCAGAGCTTGATTCTGCCGGCAGCGTCGAATTCGAACATTCCGGCCACGGGAACCTCGGCGCGTTTGCCGCTTTTCATCGCGATCGTATCGATGCGCGCGTCGAGGACGGTATTCCCGTCGTGCAGGCTCTTGAGGATTCTCACGCTGAAGCCGCTCATGTCCTTCATGAAACCGTCGATCATCTGGCGGATCGCCGGTTTGCCCTTTGCCGTGGGCATCGGGACATTGTCCCAAACCGCGTCTTCCGCGAAGTACGACATGATCCCGTCGGCATCGAGCCGGGTCCACGCGGCGAAAAGATCGTTTACAATTTTCTCACAATCGACGGCCATGGATTTTCTCCTCGAGATGATTTGCCGGAGGGTCCGATCCTGCGTGTAGTACGATGCGGTTCAGGTATCAAGACGCCGAGGGTCAACGATGATCCGCGCGCAGAGCGATGCGCCGGCGTCGTGGCGAGCCGCATATTCCCGCCGCTTGCGCGCCAGGCGCTGCGCCTTCGGCGGGCTCATTCTCCAATAACCTTGATCGGGACGCGTTTGCTGCGCCGCCCGTCGAACTCGCCGTAGAAAATTCGTTCCCACGGTCCGAAGTCGAGCCTGCCCGCGGTGATCGCGACCACCACCTCGCGTCCCATTACCTGGCGCTTATGATGCGCGTCGCCGTTATCCTCACCGGTCCGGTTATGATGATAGCGCTCAGGGTCCGGGTCGTAGGGCGCGAGCCATTCGAGCCATCGCTCGTAGTCCTCGTGCAGCCCAGGTTCGTCGTCGTTGATGAACACGGACGCGGTGATGTGCATCGCGTTGACGAGGCACAGCCCCTCGCGCACACCGCTCTCCTGCACCGCCTCCTGCACTTGCTCGGTGATGTTCACGAAGGCCATCCGTTCGGGGACGTTCAGGCTCAGATAGCTGGTGTGAGAGCGCATGGAGCTGGAAGCCTTCAGACGTTGACCGTGCTCATGTCGTGATAGCGATCGCCGGCGGCAAAGCCGCGCGGCGCGACTTCCTCGATTCGCGCGAGGTCGCTCGCCGACAGCCTGACTTCGGCGGCGGCGACGTTCTCTTCCAGGTACTTGCGGCGCTTGGTGCCCGGTATGGGTACGATATCGTCGCCCTGCGCGAGCACCCAGGCGAGCGCGAGCTGGCTCGCAGTGATTCCTTTCTGCGCGGCGATTTCCTTGAGGCGCGCGACGACGGTGAGATTGCGATCGAGGTTTTCGCCCTCGAAACGCGGCGAGATCGTCTTGCGCATGTCGTCCGCCGCGAGATCCTTCAGCGCCCCGCTCAGCAACCCGCGTCCCAGCGGGCTGAACGGCACGAAACCGATACCCAGTTCGCGCAGGGTCGGAATCACTTCATCCTCGTAGTCGCGCGTCCACAATGAGTATTCCGACTGTAGCGCCGAGATAGGGTGCGTCGCGTGCGCGCGGCGGATGGTTTTCGCGCTCGCCTCGGACAGCCCGAGGTAGCGGACTTTGCCCTCGCGCACCAGTTCGGCCATCGCGCCGACCGTCTCCTCGATCGGGACCTTCTTGTCCACGCGATGCTGATAGTAAAGATCGATATGATCGACGCCCAGACGCTTGAGCGACGCATCGCACGCCGCGCGGACGTATTCCGGCCTGCCGTTAATTGCGCGCTTGCCGTCGGGCAGCGCCTGGTTGCCGAACTTGGTCGCTATGATCACCCGGTTGCGGTGCTTGCACAGGACCTTGCCCACCAGTTCTTCATTGTGCCCGACGCCGTAGATGTCGGCGGTGTCGAAAAAGTCGATGCCCAACTCGATCGCGCGCTCGAGGGTCGCGGTCGATTCGACGTCGTCGCGCGGGCCGTAGAATTGCGACATGCCCATGCATCCGAGGCCCAGTTCCGAGACGACCAGGCCCTGCCGGCCGAGCTTTCTCTTCTTCATCAGCGTGCGCTCCTCGCAAAATTCGTTTTGACGATTTCCCGGGATTGATTGACCGCTGCGCGGCAGCTCCGGCTTCGGCAGGCGCCGCGGCGGCCGCATTTATAGTCTCGCCGCCGCCGCCCGATCGCAACCGGCGGGCGCGAAGTCCGGTCGGCCTTGAACGAAACCAGGGTCGGACGGCAGCCGTTCCCTCGAGGTGACTTAGCGTCCGACCGGGACTATGTCTATGGCTGCGGAGGCGATGCCGACGATGGCCAGCGAGCAGCGAAGGTTGACGGAGCGTCAAGCGTTTTACGCCAGGCTTGCCGAGCGAGGCCTCGCCCCGTTGTGGGAGGTGCTCAAGGGCCTTCAGCCGACCGAGCCCAGGCCGCCGGAGTCGGCGGTGCTCTGGCGATACAGCGAGATCCGGCCGATGCTGATCGAAGCAGGCAGCCTCATTTCCGCCGCCGAGGCGGAGCGCCGCGTATTGATCCTCCAGAATCCTGCATTCACAGCACAACCGCCTCCGCGAGTCACGCATTCGCTCTTTGCCGGCTTTCAAATGATCATGCCCGGCGAGATCGCGCGCAGCCATCGGCACACGCAAAGTGCCTTGCGGTTTATCGTTGAAGGCGAGGGCGCTTACACCGCCGTGGATGGCGCCCGCACCGGGATGCGGCCGGGCGATTTCGTCATCACACCGTCTTGGACATGGCACGACCACGGCAACGAAAGCGGTCACCCGACAATCTGGCTCGACGGGCTCGATATTCCACTGGTTGACCTGCTGAACGCGGTGTTTTTCGAGGACTATCGCGAGGAGCAATTTCCGACGAGGACCGTGGACGATTCTGCGGCGCGGCTCGGCAATGGGCTGGTGCCCATCGAGCGAAGGCATGACGACCTGCGCAGTCCGATCCTCAATTATCCCTATGAACGCACTCGCGACGCGTTGGAAGCGATGCGCCGGCATGGCGACATCGACGGCTGCCACGGTTTCAGGATGCGCTATGTCAATCCGCTGACCGGCGGTTGGGCCATGCCGACGATCGGCGCCGTGATCCAACTTCTGCCGCGCGCTTTCGGCGGCGCGGCATACCGATCCAGCGATAGCGCCGTGTTTGTCGTGGTCGAGGGGGCGGGCCGCACAATCATTGCCGGACAGAAGTTCGAATGGCGCGAACACGACGTCTTCGTGGTGCCGAGCTGGCGGGAGTATCGCCACGAATCCACGGACGAGTCCGTGCTGTTCAGTTTTTCCGATCGGCCGGTGCAGGAGAAGCTCGGATTGTGGCGTGAGCTTCGCGTCGCGGGGCCCGGAGCCTGATGCGGTCGCCAGCGGACAAAACTGCAATCTAAGGCGCAACGCGTGTCGCTAAATGACTGCAGGCCTGCCGCTCGACCTGATTGAGCATATTTCATCGGTTCGCAACGAAGTTCCACATCATGCGGCAATATTTACATCGCGTAGGATCGGGCCCGGGATTGAAATTCGCCGATCGAGCGTATGAGGCACGCAGAAACGAAGATTTTGGGCTGATTCAGCCGATCTGACTGAGCGGCCGTGACCGAGGCTGAATTGGCATAATATCCGCATTGCGGGAATCAGCAGCGCGCATAGTCGGTTGTTGAATCTTCGACCGCTGTCTCCATCGGAAAGGCGAATCATATGAAGGCGCTTGTCACGATTGGCGTTTTGCTGGCTATCCTGGGTGTAGCCAGCCTCGTGTTTCCGGCCTTCTGGACCAGCCATACTCAGCAGGTCGCGAAGATTGGCAGCGTAACTGTTCAGCATCGCGAAAATGTGCTGCACGTGATCCCGACCGCTGCGAGCATCGTCGCGATAGTCGTCGGCGGAGGCCTGGTGGCCGCGGGTGTGGCGTCCGGCAATCGCGGATGAACCGCGCGGTGCACTTCATCTACACGTCCCGGAACCGACGCAATCGCGCGCTTGCGCATCATCGTGCGCAGGTCCGGGCCCGCCCGTGAACACGCGCATCCCTTCGGCCACCTACCGGCTCCAGCTTAACCGCGATTTCACGCTCCATGACGCCGCGGCGATCGTCGGATATCTGGGCCGACTCGGTATCAGCGATTGTTACGTCTCGCCGCTGACGCAGGCGCGCGCGGGCAGCAATCACGGTTACGACGTTACCGACTTCCAGTCGCTCAATCCGGAGATCGGCGGGCGCGAGGGATTTCGCACTTTCGCGCACGCTGCGCGGGAACACGGTCTCGGCACTATCGTCGATATCGTCGTAAACCACATGTGCATCGCCGACCCGTCGAACAAGTGGTGGTTCGACGTGCTCGAAAACGGGCCCAGCTCGCCGTTTGCCGCCTTTTTCGATATCGACTGGAGACCGCCCAAAGCGGACCTCGCAAATAAGGTCCTTCTGCCGGTTCTCGGCGAGCAGTTCGGGCAGGCGCTCGAGAACGGTCGCATCGTGGTCGCTTACCGCGACGGCTCTTTCCAGGTGCGGTATGGCACTCAGATTTTTCCTCTCGCCCCGCGCTCCAGCACCGCGATCCTTGAGCCGGCGTTGACCCGATTGACCGCGCGGCTTGGCGAAACGAGCCGCGAAGCGCTGGAGTTGGCCAGCATCATCACGGCGCTCAATCATCTTCCGCTGCGGACGGAAACGGACGCCGAGAAGGTGCGCGAGCGCCAGCGCGAAAAACTCATCGCGCGCGAGCGGCTGTCGGCGCTGGTCGAATCGAGCGCCGAGGTGCGGAGCGCGGTGGAGACCTCGATCGGCGAACTCAACGGCAGGCGGGGTGAGCCGCGCAGCTTCGATCGCCTCGAGCAGCTGCTGGACGATCAGGCCTATCGGCTGAGCTTCTGGCATGTCGCCGCGGATGAAATCAACTATCGACGTTTCTTTGACGTCAATGACCTTGCCGCGATTCGCGTCGAGCAGCCAGAGGTTTTTCGCGCGGCGCACGAACTCATCCTGGATCTGGTGCGCGAGGGGTTGATCGGCGGACTGCGTATCGACCACGTCGATGGGCTGCGCGATCCGGTCCAATACCTGCGGACCCTGCAACAGGAATGTCTGCTGGCACGTCCCGCGCAGGAAATCGACGACGCGCCGCGCGCCGAAGCGGGCGGGGCGGGCCGCGTTCCTGCCGTGGTCCGGCCTTTTTATATCGTGGTGGAAAAGATTCTCGGCCGCGACGAGCCGTTGCGGACGGATTGGTCGGTGCACGGCACCACCGGATACGAATTTCTCAACGACCTCAACGCGTTGTTCGTGGACCGTGCGGGCGGCGAGGCGCTGATGGAATTTTACCAGCGTTTCGGCCGTCAGCGACGCGACTTTGCCGACGTGGTTTACGATTGCAAGAAGCTGGTGCTGCGCGCGCTGATGTCCGGCGAGCAAAACGTGCTGGCGCGCAGGCTCGACCGCATCTCGGAGCAGCATCGATGGTCGCGCGATTTCACGCTGAACAGCCTTGGCCGCGTGCTCGCCGAGGTCATCGCGTGCTTTCCCGTATATCGATCGTACGTGAGCAGCGATGCCGCGGTCAGCGGCGAGGATCGCCGCTGGGTGCTAGCCGCGATCAACGCCGCCAAACGACGCAACGCCGCGCTCAGCGAGTCGCCGTTCGACTTTCTCGCCTCGGTGCTCCTGCTCGACCATCCCGAGGGGATTGACGATGCCGCGCTCGGCGAGCGGCTCGATTTCAGCCTGCGCTTTCAGCAGCTCACCAGCCCGGTGATGGCGAAGGGCTTCGAGGACACCGCGATCTATCGCGTCCACCCGCTGGCCTCGCTCAACGAAGTTGGCGGCGACCCGATGTCGTTCGGGATCGAGATCGATGCGTTTCATGCGCGCAACACGCGCCGGCTGCGCGACTGGCCGCACGGCTTGTCGGCCACCTCGACCCACGACACCAAGCGCGGAGAGGACGTGCGCGCGCGCATCAACGTTCTGTCCGAGATTCCGCAGAAGTGGGAACGGGCGGTGCGGCGATGGCACAGCCTCAACGCTGCGCTGATCTCGCAATGGAACGGCAGCTGCGCTCCGGACGGCAACGAGGAATACTTCTTCTACCAGACGCTGGTGGGCGCGTGGCCCATGTGCGGCATGAGCAACGGGCAGCATGCCGATTTCGTCGAGCGCGTCCGCGACTACATGTTCAAGGCGGCGAAGGAGGCCAAGCTGCGCACGAGCTGGATCAGCCCCAACGCGGCTCACGACCAGGCGCTCGACAATTTTGTGCGGAACGCGCTGGCGCGCGATGCGCATAATCGCTTTCTGGCCGACTTCGTTGAATTCCGCCGGCCCATCGCGATTGCCGCGATGCTCAATTCGCTGTCGCAGACGCTGATAAAGATCGCTGCGCCGGGCGTCCCCGACTTTTATCAAGGCAGCGAATTATGGGATTACAACCTTGTCGACCCGGATAATCGAAGACCGGTGGATTTCGCGCTGCGTGCGGCGATGCTCGATCGGCTGATCCGGCAGGCGGACGGCGATCGAGCGCGGCTGATTGAAGATCTCCTCGATTGCGCCGAAGACGGACGCATCAAAATGTACGTCACGCATCGCGCGCTGCGATACCGGCGCGCTCATCGCACCCTGTTCGAGGTGGGCGAGTATCTTCCGCTCGACGCGACCGGAGAGCGGGCGCGCAACGTGATTGGTTTTGCCCGACGATCGGAGAACCGGATCGTCATAGTTGCGACTGGCCGGCTTTTCTTCGGCCTGCAAAGCCATCTCGACTCATTTCCGCCGGCGACGGCATGGTCCGGAACGTGGCTCGAACTGCCCGAAGGATCGGATTCCCGCCGCTTCCGCGATCTGTTCAGCGGCCGGACGATCGAAACGCGACGCGAGTGCGATGCAGCGCGGCTTTCGATGAGCGAGGTGTTCGCGCTCATGCCGGTCGCGATGCTCGTGCCCGAGCACGAGTGAAAGGCGGAGAGGACCGGAGACCAATGGGGCAGAGCGCTCCTGGCGATCCTGTACAGCGTCTCGAATTCGGCGCGAGTCTCACCTCGCAGGGCGTGCTCTTCCGGGTATGGGCGCCGCGCGCGAAGGAACTGTCAGTCTGCATTTCCAGTCCCGAAGCGGCGATCCTGCGGATGGAGCGCGGCGCGGATGGGTGCTTCACGGCGTTTGCGCGCGGCCTCGACCCGGGCGCGGAATATATGTACCAATTCGAGGACGGCCGCAGACGGCCCGATCCGGTGTCGCGTTGCCAGCCGCGCGGCGTGCATGAAGCTTCCCAGGTGGTCGATCCGTTGGCTTTCGGCTGGACCGACGGCGATTGGCGCGGCCTGCCGCTGCAGGATCTGATCATTTACGAGATCCACACCGGCACTTTCAGTTCCGAAGGAACGTTCGCAGGAATCGTCGAGCGCATTCCCTATCTTCGCGAACTGGGTATTACCGCGGTCGAGATCATGCCCGTCGCGTCGTTCGCCGGCGGCCGCAACTGGGGCTATGACGGCGTGGCATTGTACGCGCCCCATACATGCTATGGCGGACCCGCGGGCTTCAAACGAATGGTGGATGCGTGCCACCGCGCGGGCCTCGCGGTCATACTTGACGTCGTTTACAACCATCTTGGCCCCGAGGGTAACTACCTCGCGGAATACGGCCCATATTTCACCGATCGCTATCGTGGTGCGTGGGGACAGGCTATCAATTTCGACGGCGCGGGGAGCGACCCGGTCAGACGCTTCTTCATTGAGAATGCGCTGTACTGGCTGACTGAGTATCACGTCGATGCGCTGCGGCTCGATGCGATCCATGAAATATTCGACTTCGGAGCGGTTCATGTGCTGCGCGAGATGGCAGACGCTTTTCACCGGCAGGCGCGTCTGCTCGGACGCGAGGCGTGGTTGATAGCCGAAAGCGATCTCAACGATCCACGCGTCATCAATCCGCCGGCGATTGGCGGACACGGGCTCGACGCGCAATGGCACGACGATTTTCATCATGCGCTGCACACCCTGTTGACCGGCGATCACAATGGCTACTTTATGGATTTCGGTCGGATCGGCGATCTCGCCAAGGCGCTGACCCAAGGCTTCGTCTATGACGGCGGCCGCTCGGAATATCGCGGCCGCCGTCACGGTGCGCCGTCGACGGGCAATTCAGGCCGCCAGTTCGTCGTGTTCAACCAGAATCACGATCAGATTGCCAATGCCGACGCGGGACGGCGCCTGTCGCAACTGGCCTCGCTCGCGCAGCAGAAGCTGGCGGCGGCGATCCTATGGTGCGCGCCCGCCCTGCCGATGCTTTTCATGGGCGAGGAATTCGGCGCCTCGACGCCATTCAATTACTTCACCAGCTTCACCGAGCGGGCGCTGGCAGAGGCAGTTTCGGAGGGACGTCGGCGCGAGTATGAACCATTCTTCACGGACCGTGCTTTTCCAGATCCCCAGGCGGCGCAGACTTTCGTCGGTTCGCGCATCGATTGGGCGGAGCCAGCCCGGACGCCGCATCGCGAGCTGCTGGCGTTCAATCGCAGGCTGATCGAATTACGCAAGTCGACGCCTTGCCTTGCGAACTCCCGCAAAGACCTTACCCAGGTGAGTTTCGGCGAGGAGCCGCGATGGATGATCGTCCGTCGCGGCGATCTTTCGGGTCTGGATGCTCTGTTGCTGTGCAACCTCAGCGAAAAATCGCTGACCTTGACGGTGGGCGAACAGAGCGGACGCCTGGCACTTGCGCTTTACACAGGAGAAGAAACCTTCGGGCCGACGCCCTCGGTTATGCCGCCCGCGACAATCGAGAAGACCGGCGCCTCAGTTGAACTCGCATCCTTCACTGCCGCGCTGTATCTGCCCGCGACCGGCAAAGGAACGGCAGATGACGATAGATAAGCTCGAGGAAGTGCGCGCGCACTTCGAGGCCCGACGCGGCGAGCTGTTCGCTCGCTGGCGCGAGCAGGTGCGAGCCGACAACAGCCTTCCCGAGTCACGTCTGTGGTTCAGCGACGAGGAACTTGAAGATCATCTTCCCGGGCTTTTTCAGGAGATGATCAACGCTTTGGGAGGCATGCGGGTGTCCGAGGAAGAGATCGAGCAGCGAGGCGCCCGGCACGGTCACGCGCGCAGGGTGCGCGGCTACCGTGCGGCCCAGGTTGCGTGGGAGTTTGCAATCTTTCGCCAACTGCTCCGCCAAACGCTCGAAGAGCTGGCCGCGGCTCAGCCGTCCGACACCTTGTATGGCGCTCGCGAATTGCTGATGCATATCGTTGATCGCAGCGAGTTCAGTTCGATCGAGCAATTTGTCCGAGAAGCGAACCTCGAACGCGACGCGGCGCGCGACGAATTGCGCGCAGCCAACGAGCAGAAGGATCGGTTCCTGGCTGTGCTCTCGCACGAGTTGCGCAATCCCCTGGCGGCGATCCGCACCGCCCTGTACATCCTGCATAAGGAAGGCATCGACGAGGTGCAACGCCAGCGGGCCCTCGACGTGGTCGAGCGGCAAACCGCATCGCAAATCCGACTGATTGATGACCTGCTTGACGTCAATCGTATCTCGCGAGGCAAGATTGAACTCGAACGAAAGCCTTTGGACTTGCGCAAGGCTATCCAGAACGCGGTCGAGCCTTACCTGCCGGAATTCGAGGCAAAAGGAATCGGTTTCAAGTACCTGCGCCCCGACTATCCGCTGCGCGTTTCCGGCGACGGCTTCAGGATCGAGCAAATCATTTCCAATCTGCTGGCGAATGCGCTCAAGTTCACTTCGTCCGGCGGCACAATCCAGATCTCGGCCGAGCGCGAAACCGGCCAGTTAGTGGTGCGCGTGCGCGATACGGGCGCAGGTCTGGACCGGGCGATGCTCGACAGGCTGTTCCAGCTGTTTGCCCAGGGCGAGGCGGGCAATCGCACTGGTCTTGGGGTGGGCCTGTGGCTGGCGCGCAAGCTGACTGAATTGCATGGCGGAACCATCGAGGCCGCCAGCGACGGACTGGACAAGGGCACCGAGCTGACACTGCGCCTGCCAAGCCTGGCCGAGGAAGCGGAACCTTCAAAAGATGCAGTCATGCCATGTGTACTGCTTGTCGAAGACAATCCCGATCAGCGCGAAATGATGCTGCTGGCTTTGGCGGACGAGCCGGTCCAGGTCGTCGGCGCCAAAGACGTAGCGGATGCGATCGCCAGGACTTCCGAGAACGCGTTCGATATCTTTATCCTCGATCTCGATTTGCCTGACGGTTCAGGTTTTCAGCTCGCGCGGGAAATCCTGCGAAATCATCGTGGCGAGCGGCCGTTCCTCATCGCCGCAACCGGATTTGGACGTCCTGAAGACGCGGTCAGAGCCAGCGAAGCCGGATTCGACCGACATTTGGTCAAACCGGTGGATATCGAATTGCTCAAACAACTCATTCGCTTGCGGCTCAATCGATGATCGAGTTTTTTACTTTGGCTGCGATTTCAAATCAGCGGCCATAGCCGGAATGTGCGCGTATCTCCGCCGGGGAAGATTCCCCTGCTCTTTCGAAAGCTCCGGCAAAAAAGCTGCCCGCGTTTCGCATCAGACCGCCAAAGACTCCTGGTTGATGAGTCCTGGTCGCGGGCATGGTTGTTGCTCCCCTTTGGTTTGCTCTTGCAATTTAGCGATTAGCAGAGGAAGAAGCGATGAATAAGGATCAGACCAAAGGCAAATGGAATCAATTGAAGGGCGAGATCAAGCGCAGATGGGCGAGGGTGACGGATGACGACCTGCTCGAGGTCGAAGGAGATATGGACAAACTTGCGGGCCGCATCCAGGAACGAACGGGCGATCGCAAGGAGGAAATCCGCAGGTGGCTGGATGAGCAGCACTAGCGATTGAGTTTCCGCTCGCCGTGGCGGCGGCGAATCGATGATATCGGGCGCGCCGCTGCCGCGGCTGCTTCATTATTCTTCGCAGGATGTGGCGGAGCCTTCACGCGCCAATTCCGCGACCCGGATCTTGCGAGGATCTTTGCGAAATGGATAGACCCGGGCTCAGGCGCCGACGTCTCCTTCCATGAGCTTGCTCTCCGCACGCCTAAGCTCTCGACACTCCGATCGGTTCAGCGAACCGGCGCACGTCGTCCAGTTCTACAATGCGAATCGCTTCATCGTTGAGCGAATAGCTCGCCGCACGGAAACTGCGTTAGTCGGCGGAGATTCATGCGTGCTGATCGCGACCGCTCATTGCGAAGGGTAGGTTGTCGTGGTCGAGCGCTTCTGTACCACGCCGCTAGGACTGGTGGTGGTGGTCGTGGTCGTTTCTGAGGAACCAGTATTTGGATAAGCGGCTGGAGGCGGCGTTGTCACCGTCGGAGACTCCGGAGAACTGTATTCAGTAGTCGTGGTCGTAGTTTCTCTGGTGCCGGCTGATTCGCACGCAGAACAAAGTCCTATAGCCAATGCAGCGGCCAGGCAGACAAAAAGGGATCCATGGTAGTTCATTTTCTGCGCATCTCCTGGGCGATCAATCTAACAATTGAGGCAGATGAAAATCCCGTGCCATCCGCGACTGTTAGTTCAGGCGCGCAAATGGCTGTTGGTTTGCGATACGACAAGCTTCGGCGTGTTTCGCGGGATTCGCAGAATTACACTGCGGACGAGCGCTGCAAAAGAGAGCAGGTCGAAGAAGGAGTACGGGCGAGTCGGCCAGCGCGCGGTGTGGCTACTCGCCCTTAAGGTGGTTGTACAGTGTCTTCAGCGAGACGCCGAGGATTTCGGCGGCTTTTGCCTTGTTGCCGCCAGTGAACTTCAGCGTATGCAGAAGAAGCTCGCGCTTGACCTCGTTCAGCGACATTCCGACGTGCACGTTCAGGCCGGCGGTCGAGCCTTCACCGGAGGCAGGCGCCTGAAGCGGGGGCGGTGGCTGAGTTGAAGCTGCCTCCAGCGTGATTTCCTCCGGCAGGTCGGCCTTGGAGATCATCGGTCCGGGCGTGACGATGAGCGCGCGCTCGATGACATTGCGAAGCTGACGCACGTTGCCGGGCCAGCGCTGCGCGCGGAGCAGCTCGAGGCAGTCGGCCTCGATCCCGATAATGGACTTCCCGGTGGCAGGGGCCAGCTGGCGAAGGAAATGTTCGATCAGAATCGGTATGTCGTCGGAGCGTTCGCGCAAAGTGGGTAGCTGGATCGTGAACACGTTCAACCGATAGTAGAGGTCTTCGCGAAACTTTCCTTCGCGCAATTGCATTTCGAGATTGCGGTTGGTCGCGGCCAGCACGCGCACGTCCACCGAGATTTCGGTTGAGCCGCCGAGGCGGCGCACTTTGCGCTCCTCGAGCACGCGCAAGAGCTTTGCCTGCAGCTCCGGCTTCATCTCGCCGATCTCGTCGAGCAGCAGAGTGCCGCCCGCGCCGAGTTCGAAACAGCCTTCGCGGCGCCGATCGGCGCCGGTGAAAGCGCCGCGCTCGTGACCGAACAGCTCGCTTTCCATCAGCGTCTCGGGCAGCGCGGCGCAGTTTATCGCGATGTAGGGTCCCGCAGCGCGCGGCGACAGTTCATGGATGGTGCGCGCGATCAGTTCCTTGCCGGTGCCGCTTTCACCCACGATCACAACCGAGGCGCTGCTCGGCGCGACCTGATCGATGGCGGCCATCACGCGGCGCATCGCCAGCGACTGTCCGATCAATTGCCCCAACTCGCCGGCGTCCATCAGCCGCCGTCGCAGAAGCTGATTTTCCTTGCTGACGCTCAGATGCGTGCGCAGGTTGTTGAGTAGTACCTCAAGGTGATTAGGGTCGACGGGCTTGCGCAGGTAGTCGTAAGCGCCAAGCTTGATTGACTGCACCGCATCTTCGATTTCGCCCTCGCCCGATATGACAATGGTCGGAATCTGCCGTCCATTCGCGCGCATATCGCGCAGCACTGCCAGACCGTCTTTTCTGGGCAGGCGCAGGTCGAGCAGCAGAATCTGCGGGTCGAAGCTTTCCACCAGTTGCAGCGCACGCTCTCCATCGCCCGCGCCCTCGACCCGGTAGCCCCACGACGTGAGCAGAGTGGACCACGCCTCGCGCGCGTCGGCGTTGTCCTCGACGATAAGTACCCTGGTCACAGCCTTCATCGGGTTAGCGTTTGCAAGCGAGCTGCGCGCGCCTGAACCGGGAGCGCAGCCGGCACGTTCGTATTGCTCGCGGGCGCCGCTCGGTGCGCGAGCGGCCGCCGGTCTGAAGTTCGATTCGTCAACGCGGTTATCAAATCGCATCGATGTGCACCTATCGAACGGGCTCATCGGCGAATTCGGCGATTGATTCCGTGCGACTTCTGATTTCATGGCAGAAGCATCAACAGTGCCATGCAGTGAAGCTTCCGTGGATGCGGTGTCTGCAGCCTGCGGCATCGTGCTCTTGTAAAAAATGCTCGCGAGTTTACGACTCCCGCATCATTCGTTCTCCCCTGCGCGCGATCGAAGCCGAAATATACTCGACCAGGCGTCCGACCTCCAAAGGCTTGACCATGCAGGTGTCGAATCCTTCCTGCAGCGCGCGGTTTGAATGTTGCGGATCGCTGAGGCCGGTCAAAGCGATGGTCAGGATCCGGCCGGTTCGCTTCGATGGATGCGCGTGCAGCCATCGTACGAGTGCGAATCCGTCTTCGCCGGGCATGGCGAGGTCGCTGATAACGACGTCGGGACTTTCCCGCTCGGTCATCAGCTGGATCGCCTGGGGCACCGAGTCAGCGGTGAAAGCCACCGCCCCCAGGCCTTTCAGGAGTTCGGCCACGGCGTCGCGCGAGTCGCTGTGGTCTTCGATTATGACGACTCTGACACCCTCCAGCGCGTGCTCTCCCGCCAGCGGCACTTCAGGTTTCTGCTCCGCCTTGCCGGTCAAGGGATCGATCGGCAGCGCTATCGAGAACGTCGCGCCCCGGTCCACCCCCTCGCTCTGCGCATCAATGTGTCCGCCGTGCAATTCAACCAGTTTGCGCGCGATCGAAAGCCCGAGCCCGAGGCCGTAGTCTTCGCGCGTGGTCGTACTGTCGGCCTGGCGGAAGGTTTCGAAGATGAACGGCAGGAATTCGCGGCGGATACCCTTGCCGGTATCCTTGACGGTCAGCACCGCATGCCGATAGCGGCGTTCGAGACCGACGCGGATCAGGCCGCCGGGCGGGGTGAATTTCACCGCGTTCGAGAGCAGGTTCGAGATTACTTGCTGGAGACGCTCAGAATCGCCGTTGATGCGCAGCGGCGGGCCGTCCCAGCGCCATTCAACGCGCAGCTCCTTGGCCTCGGCCGCCGGCCTGACCACGTCCAGCGCGCCGTCGATAAGCGACACCAGATCGACCACGCGATAACTCAACTGGATCTTGCCCCGCGCTATGCGCGAGAGGTCGAGAATTTCATCGATCAGCGAAACCTGGAGATGAACGTTGCGCTCGATAATCTGGAGTGCATGTCGGGACCGCTCGGCATCGAGATTGCCCGTGCGCAACAGATGAACCCACCCGACTATGGCATTCAGCGGATTTCGCAATTCGTGCGAGACCGTCGCGAGGAATTCTTCCTTGACGCGGTTGGCCATCTCGGCCCTGAGCAGCGCCTGGTTCTCGGCTTCGATGTCGGTCGCGGTCAGAATCCACCCGGTCACCGCTCCCTGGTCGTCGCGCTGCGGGATGCCGCGGCCGAGATGCGAGCGGAACAGACCGTCGCGCCCGCGAATGCGGAATTTGAGCTCGAATCGGTGCCGCTCGGCAATCGCTGAATCCCAGCGCCGTATCAGCTCGTCGCGATCCTGGGGATGGACCGCGTTGAGCAGGGCATGTGCGGAATTGGCGTCTTCCGGCACCGCTCCGATGTAGGAAAGGCTGCTCTCGTTCCAATACACGGGGCGACGTTCGCGATCGGTCACGACCACGCACAGGGGCATTGCATCCATCAGTTCGCCGAACCTGAGATTGCTGCTGCGCTCGAGCGCCTGGCGCGCCTGTTCGCGCATCGCCGATGCCTGTTCTCTGAGCTTCTGCTCCTTCAAATGCAGATCGACAAAGAACGCCACCTTGGAACGCAGAACCTCGTCCTCGAACGGACGTACCAGAAAGTCCGCCGCGCCGTGCGCGTATGCGTCGCGAATCGTGTCCTTGTCGGCATCGGCCTCGGTGAGGAAGATCACCGGGATATCCTTTGCATGCAGTGCGCTCTCAACGAACTCGGCGGTCTCGAAGCCATCCAGGCCGGGCATTCGCACGTCCATCAGGACCACAGCCACATCCTGGTGTTTCAGCATCTCGACCGCTTCCATACCGGCAGAGGCCCTTATAAGACGATGGCCGAGCGGCTCGAGTATCGCCTCCAGCGCCGCAAGGTTGGGTGCGTGGCCGTCAACCAGCAGGATGGCGACGGACGCTTGCCGCGATTGGCCGGAGCTATCGGATCTCATTCCGACCATGCCTTCCGGCGGGCTGTCGTCCGAGTTCGGACCGAACCAGGCTCCGATGCTCCTCGAGGTGTTCCGGCGCGTCGTTGTGCCATGAGGAATAAGATGCAAAGCACAGGTTTGGATTAAGCGTCCTTTCGCGAGATTGCTCTCGTACTAAGGCTAAGGCTCGCAGCCTGGGCATAGCCTTCCGGGCGCAACCGTCGCGATCACGAGCAGAAACTGCTCGAACGTCATGCCCAATTCAAGAAAGCCCCCTCGACAAAAAATGAATGCGTAAAAATCCAAGGTCTCGTCCGGCAATGCGGGCGGCAACTGTGGATACTCCTCGACCGTTGGGAATCGTCGCAATCCCGAACCTTGGACCGCACTGAATGAGCGGCGTCGTGTCCGTGGCGAGTTATCGGTCCCGCTGGCTGTCGATCGGATAGCGCTCAGTATGGTCCTGACCTCGATTTCATCCCGCTGATGTGCGTTCCCTGTTTTGTGTCGGACGACGAGGCAAGAAGAAGACCGCCGCGCGGAAGAGGTCCAGGTTGGAAGCGGGATAGAGGTCTCATGTTGGGGGGGGGGATCCGCGCGACGGTCGATTCAAGAATGCTCGCGGGAGGAGCAATAGCCGTGCCCGGAGCTTAGCCCAGTTATTCTTGGCGCAATCGGTGGTCAATACCTCTAAACCGCGCATCTTCGCTTGAAAAAAATTCAATTCATTGACGAATGGTCATTGACAGGTACGTTTTACATGGATCCAGCCGAACATTCGCCTTAGCGTCGGCGGGGAACCGTAGCGGCCATGGCTTCGTTTTCGCGCTTCGATGCCCTGTCACTGCAGTTCTCGTTCTGTAGCGCGGCCAAGCGTCAAAGGGGAGCTTCGTGGCACAGCGTTTGCTCAATGGTGCTCGGTAACTCATTGACTGGAAAAATCCCGGGGGCATATGTACTACCGACACTTCCGCCTCTCGGGTCCGCCATTTGAGGCCGCGGCGGTCCCTGAAGCCCTCTACCTGAGTCGCGCCCATCGCGAGAGTCTTGCCGCGTTGGAGTGGGGATTGCTGCATGAGCCGAGCGGCTTCACCACCCTCACTGGCGAGACCGGTACCGGCAAGACCACCTTGATCTGCTCGATACTCGGCCGCAATTTTTCTCAACTCAGCGCCGCTTATGTAATCAACCCGAAGTTGCCCTTCGAGGATATCCTGCGCGTAATTCTCGGGCAGTTTGGCGTACCCTGTCCAGCCACAACCAAGCTGGATCGCATCGAGGCACTGGTCGGCTTTCTCGGCCGGCGAGGGCTCCAGGAGCGGCTGGCGATCATCGTCGATGAGGCCCAGGATCTGAGCGACGATGTGCTCGAGGAGCTTCGCCTGCTGTCCAACTACGGCCAGCGATTGGGCAGGTATCTGCAGTTGGTATTGGTGGGGCAGCCGGAACTGGCTGTGCGACTGAAACGACCGTCGCTGCGCCAGTTCAACCAACGCGTTGCTGCGCGGTCTGTGCTTGGGCGACTGAGCTTTGCCGAAGCGCATGAATATGTGGGCTATCGCTTGCGGGCGAAAGGCGGCCGCTCGCGCGACATTTTCGAGCCCGATGCGCTCGCCTACCTGCTGCGCCACAGCAATGGAATCCCCCGGCGCATCAACGTCCTGTGCCACAACGCGATGCTGGTGGCGTTTTCGTCCGGGTGCACGCGGGTCGACCTCAAGACCGCACGCGCGGCGGTGAACGAACACAATGAATCGCTGCTGGGCGGAGCCGCGGCCGCGCTGACGGTTGCGCATCATTGGATGAAGCCCGCACCGTTCAGCGTCGCCGCGATCGCCGTCCTGCTTGCGCTGGTCTACGGCTTTCGAGCCGGTTCCAAACCCACGGCTGATGCAAAGACTGCCAGCTTGAGCGCGGAATCCACGGTGAGCACGGTCGCCCGCGACATTCCGACGGCGACAAGGGTGCGGACTGATGAGCCGCCCGTCTCCGCGGTACGGTCCAAGGGGGCTCGCCTTCCTCGAGCTGAACGGAGCCTCGTTGCCACGCAAATTTTCAGTCCGGCGGCGCAGATGCCGACTCATGTTGCGCAAACAGCGCTCCCGGCGGCGGCGTCGCCTTCGCGCAGTCCCGCAGGGCCGCGCGTCGTCGTTGAGCAGGGGAACCAGGATGAGCCCGCACCGGGTGTATCGCACCTCCTCGCGGACACGGGCGCGCAACGGCCTGCTGTAGTTGTGAAGTACGGCGACACGCTTGAGAAACTGGCTATCCGGCATCTGGGCTCGCGCGATGGTCTGAATGTGCTTATCGACGCGAATCCGCAAATAGCTGACATCAACCGGATCTATCCGGGGCAGAAGGTTTACCTCTCGGCAAAGACCGAGGATCAAACCCAAATGGAGCGCGAGTCGGTCAACGGAGCCGAGCGCTCCTCGCCGGAGGAGAGCGCGGACATCTGGCACAGTGTCAATTCGTTGGGGCCGGCGGCCGCAGAGGTCGTACCTTAGGCCCGGTCAGAAGATTGGCGAGCGGGGCGGCCTCGTCAGTCGTTCGGTTCGACCTCGGCGAACGACTGTTCGATCAACCCGACGTGTCGTCCGAGCATGCGCCATCCGGCGCCATGTCTGATCCATGAATTCATATAGCTGCAGTGCAGCACTATTCCGACGGCCGGACCTTCCATCTGCGAACGCTCGTTTCCCGTCGTGATGAGCGAGTCGCCTTGGATCGCGGCCTTCAGTGTTATGCGGCTGTAGCTTCGCAACCGGAGCCGACCCTCGCGGATCATCGCAAGCAGGATCTTTTTGTCCGCGATCAGGTTTGCCGTGCTGTTGACCAGCAGGTCGTCGGCCCACAGCGCGTCGAGGGCGGCAACGTCCGCCCGCAGCATCGCCTCCGCTTCGCGCTGTTCGAGCTCCTTTATCTGGTTCCAGAGTGCGGGATCAGACGCATCGACGCCGGTCATGTACCGCCTCCAAGTTTACTGTTCCGGTCACGCACTGTCCTCGCGAACATTCAGTAAGCGGGCGCCGGATCGTCGCCGCTCGCGCCGCGATCCAGCAGGCGCGACACGATTTTCAGCATCCGCTCCAAATCGATGGGTTTTCTGATGATCGCGTCGGCCTCGATGACCTGCGGATCGCCCAGCGCTGTCATCACGATCACCGGAATGCTCGCCAGGGCCGGTATTTCGCGAATGGTACTGCGCAGTTCCCATCCGTTCATCACCGGCATCATCAAATCTAGAATTATGAGATCGGGCCTCGGATGTTGTTTGAGGTATTCAAGGGCGCGGCGGCCATCGTTGGCAATAACAACCCCGTAGCCTTCGAAATCGAGGATTTGGGCCAGCGCTTGCGCGGCGTCGACATTATCGTCAACCACCAGAACCGTATGTCTGCGGGCGCTCATGTCCATCCGGCGATCCGGGTCGCACAAAGGAAATGCGGCGAGCACCTTTCCGTCCGCAGCATAGCTGCATCTACAATAGCGCGAGCGGTCACAGCCCGCCATCGGGCGGGCGTGAAAAATTACGACCTTCGGCCGGCCTTGCCGCCCGCACCGTGCCCTGGCTATTGTCGGTCCATGCCCCCATCTGAGTGGCGAAGCCCTTTCGGTATGCGCGGGCAAGATCGTCGAACTACTTGCCAATAGACTGCGTGCGAATTCGCCGCTCGGGTTTTTCCCGCAACCTTCTCACTCGGAACGCATCTGGCGTCAATAACGACAGACCGGCTGCCCCGGCTCTATCCATCCGTATGACGTCTCCGGTTGATCCGGCTGAAGGCCCGGAAGAATTGTGAGCTGCGGGTACTCGTCAATCACACACCACAGGCGGCTCGGCCTGCCGAATGAACCGCTCGTCGTCGCGTCGTGGTGGTCTGACGGGAGATCGCAACCGTGGTGTCCGAGCCCAGGAATTTGGTTCCGAAAGTACCGTAGAGAATGGCTGCGGCAGTGCCGCGGTCGCACGGCTGCGCGGGGATCTGCCTGCGGCTCAGCTTCGCGACAGCGGCTCGTAAAAATCCACGATGGCTCTGTCTGACCACGACGAGCGTTAGAAGGGAACTAGTTCGGTGACTCGCGGGACTCTCCCATCCAAACGGGGTTAATCCGTCTTCTTCTACCCACTAAGAATGACTCATTCCAAATCTGAGGTCATTTGTAGTTTCTTCTGCAAAAAAGGCCAAACATCGAAGTCTTCGACTAAATAGCGGCGAGGCCAATCCAGCGGCATGCGACAGCGGTCTGGCATCTCGCTCCTGCTTATTTTGTAGATTTTCCATTCTTACTTTCGATCCGGGTTTCACAAAGCCATGTACTATGGGCCGGATAGCTTCGGCATGACAATTGAAAGCTAGACTCTCACACTGAGCCTCGAACCAAACCGGGAAAAAGGGGAAAAATCCATCGATGAGCAGCTACATTCCGACTTCAATCCTGATCGGCGTTCTCACCCTGATCGCGATGGGAGGATGTAACGGAGAATCCGTCACTACGCACAAATTGGTCGCGACCGGAGGACAGCACCAGGTTGCGCTCTATCCGGATGAACCGACTTACCTCAAAGTGTCGCGGCGGGCGCAGCAGGGTGGCGTAAACGGACTGATCGGCAACGCACAACAGGATCTCTCAGCCAAGCAGATCGACGATCAGACCGCGGTGAAGGTTCTTTCAAGCGATAACAATGGCGCCGAAGTTCAGATCGTGCAGGGGCCGATGAAGGGAACAGTGGGTTTTGTAGCCAGCCAAAACGTTGACTGATGAATCGTTCGCAACCCGCGCAGCTCGGTGCGCCGCTAACTGATGAACTGCGGTATTTGTGAAGGTCGGAATTGGTAGTTGAGTGAGTAACGAATGGAGATTTGTTGTCAATCCGGATCGGCACGGCACAGATGATGCAGTTTCGGTCACACGACCGCTGCCGACAATCATAACTCTAAGGATCGCGCAATGGTAAGAACCGTCCTGATCGTAATTATTATTCTGCTACTTCTCGGTTCGTTGCCTGCCTGGCCTTATAGCGCAGGATGGGGTTACTACCCGGCGGGCGGACTGAGCGGACTGCTGATAATCCTGATCGTTCTCGCGTTGCTCGGAGTCATCTGAGTTGTGCATACACGGTAGTCAAGATCATGTATGCCAGTGCCCCGGATCGTGTGCTCATTGTAAGACATGGAGCCACGCAGTTGGAGGTGCGAGTTTATGAAGCAATACCGACGAACATCGAGCTGGCTGATCGGCGCAGCGGTGACTCTCGCCGTGGGCGCAACAGCACCGGTGCTTTACGCTCAGGGCGGCGGAGCCGGAGGCGGTGGAGCGGGAGGTGCCGGCGCGGGCGCCGGCTCGATGACTGCTCCCGGCGGTGCCGGCGCGGGAACGAGCGGAACGGATTCGGGCACGTCCGGCAGCTCGCCGGGCATGACCGGCGGTTCGGCCGCAAATCCCGGCGTCGCGACCACGCCGCCGGCAAATCCTGCGACAGGTGCGGGCATGCCTGGGGCAGGCGCGGGCGGTTCCGGAATGGGCGGTTCGTCGACGGGCGGCATGAATGGCAACCCAATCAGCCCGTCGGGTCCGACGAATCCCAGTAATCCGGGCGCCGGGGCCTCAGGCGGTTCAACTACGAATGGCCAATAGCGTTCGCGCGGTCGCACAGTAAGTCGCCGGCGGCGTGCGTTTCCTCGCCCATCGTATCCTCACCCCCGGGAGAAAATGGCAGGTTCGCTAATCGCCGCCGGCGTTCAAATCAAGTGACCAGAAAGGTCAAACAGCAATGCGCGATTAAGTAAGATGGCGCGGAGGGTGACACCATGCTCAGGTTAACGGTTCTGCTGCTGGCGCTCCTGGTGTGTCCAGGCTGCTGTGAGCTCTTTGGCGTTTGCACGTCAGCCTCAATCCACACCTCTATTCAGAGCCAGAACGACTACGCACAACAAGCGACACCTGCACAGGAGCTGGCGAACAATCAGCAAGCGCGCGGGCAGAGGCATGAGCGATCGTACTGAGGCGGGTGCGACGCCTGTATGGACCGGCGTCTCGCGACCCGCGCGCACGGCCGGCGCGCTCACATGCCGCGCTTGTGCAAATACCAGGGAACGTTGACGATCACGATGCGATGCTCGCCCTGCATAAGCAGGCGAGCGGCAAGGATTCGCGCGCGCTGGTTGTGCAGGAAATATTGATACCATTGCCGCTCGACGAGCTCAGGCAGCAGCACGGCTATCGTGCGGCCGGGATGCGTGTGCTCGACCTCCAGGATATGATCGAGAATCGGCTGTACCACAAAGCGAAACGGTGATGTCAGGATCGTAAGCCGCGGGACGGAGCGTTGAGCCGCGCGCGCCTCCTGCTCGACCCGCGAAGGCCAAACGCGTTTGAGCGAGTTGGTGCTGTCTTCACTTTCGACATGCAGCACCTCGACTTCGTTCGCTATCGAGAGTGCGATACGTAAGGCGTGCTCGGCGATCGAATTCCATTCGAGTATCGGCACAATCACCAGCGGCTCGTCCAATTGAGCCAGATTCAGTCCGCCAGGTCGGGTTTCTCGCTCGATCCGCCGGTAATGATGCCGCACCGCGAGCATCAGCGTGATGAGTGACGGCACCAGCAGGACCACGATCCAGGCGCCGGCTGCGAACTTCACTATCACCACGATCGTCACGGTGATGGCGGTAGCCGTGGCGCCGAGCGCGTTCACCGCCATGCTGGTGTACCAGCCGCGTCCGCGTTGCCTGATCCAGTGCGCGACCATTCCGCTCTGCGACAAGGTGAAGGCGAGGAAGGCTCCGACCGCGAACAGTGGAATCAGCCGGTCGGTAACACCACCAAAGACGAGCAACAGGATGGCCGAGAGAAAGGCGAGCACCCAGATGCCTTCGGCGTAAACGAGGCGACGGCCGCGGTTCGTGAACGAATAGGGCAGGTAGCCGTCTTCCGCCACGGCACGGCAGAGTCGCGGGAAATCCGCGAAAGAGGTGTTGGCCGAAAGCGACAGCACGATCAGAATGGATGCCATGCTGATCCAGTAGAACCATCCTCGGCCGGCGACCGCGCCGATAAGTTGAGAGAGAACACTCTGGTATTGCGGCGTGCCTGGTTCCGTCGCGCCAATTCCGTACGCGCGCGCGAGAAATGCAATGCCGAGCAGCAACACGATCAGGATGAAAATGATCAAAGTCAGCGAGCGTCGTGCACGCGGCACCATCGGCTCGCGAAACGCCTGCACGCCATTGCTCACGGCTTCAACCCCGGTCATCGCGGTGCAGCCCGCCGCGAAGGCGCGCAGCAGAAGCCATACACTCGCTGTCTCCGTCGCCTTGGCAAGCGGCGAGACGGCGGCGACCGGATGCGGATGGCCGCCGGAGGAGATGGTCGCGAGCGCGCCCCATACAATCATTGCGGCGAGGCACAGCACAAAGACGCAGGTCGGCAGCAGAAACCACGTTCCGGCCTCGCCGGCGCCGCGCAGATTAATCATGGTGAGCAGAGCCAGGATCGCCAGGCACATTGCGAGCGTGTGAGGCTGCAGCGCGGGTGCTGCGGAAATCAGCGCTCCGACGCCAGCCGAGATTCCAACCGCAACGTTGAGCACGTAATCGGTCATCAGCGCGGCCGCGGCCAGCAATCCGGGGAGCGGACCCAGGTTCTCGTGCGCGACCGTGTACGAGCCGCCGCCGCGCGGGTAGGCCGCGATCGTCTGCAGATAACTGAAGTAAACAAGGAGCAGCAGGCCGACGATCGCCGCAGTGAGCGGGACGATATGCGGGAGCCCTGCCGCGCCGAGCGGCAGCAAAACGGTCAAAGCCGCCTCAGGACCATACGCCGCCGAGCTGAGCGCATCCAGGCCGAAGGTCGGAACACCGCGAAGAGTGCCGATTCTTTCTACGTGCGCCTCTCTCGAGGCCAGCGGACGGCCGAAGATGGTGTCCAGGAGTGACATGATGAGGTCGGGGCCGGCGATGACGGTCGGATCAATACTAGCCGATACCAACGAGCCGATCGCACTGGAATCATGCGGGGTGGCAAAAAAATATTGCGCTGACGCGGCGATGCTATGCCTGAGCGACGCCTTTGCGTGCCGCGACCAGCGCGGACAGCATGGTCGCCAGTTCCGCCGGCTCCACGGGCTTCACCGCGTGTCCGTCAAAGCCGGCGGTCAAAATCTCGAGCTTGTCCTCGACTCTGCCGTACGCGGTGAGCGCTATCAGTGGTATGCGTCGGTCCTGAGCGCTCCGCTGCTCCCACTTGCGAACCTCGCGCGCCATGAAGTAGCCGTCGTGCACGGGCATGCCGATGTCGGAGATGATGGCGTCGAACGCCTGGTCCTCCAGCATGCGCAGAGCCGATTGCGCGGATGGTGACACAACCACGTTTGCGCCCACGGCATCGAGTAGATTTTTCAGCGCTGCGCCCGCATCGGGTTCGTCGTCAACCACCAGAATCGACAATCCGTCGAGCCGCGGGAGCTTCACGGAATTTGCTGACTGCGCGACGGTGGGATGGCGGCGCAAGTCCAAGGATGGAACGGTGCTGACCGGCAGCGGCAATCTTACGATGAAGGTGCTGCCTTTGCCCGCGCCCTCGCTGTGGGCGCTGACCGAACCGCCGTGCAGTCCCACGATCTCCTTTACGATCGACAACCCGAGACCGACCCCGTGCCGGCTGTGCGCGCCGTCTTCAGCCTGCCAGAAGCGATCGAACACAGAGTCAAGGACGGCGGGCTCGATTCCCTGCCCGGTGTCGGCGACGACGATCTCGACGTGCGAGTTGATGCGTTCGAGGCGGACCTGAATTTTGCCGCCATTCGAAGTGAACTTGACCGCATTCGAGACCAGGTTCCAGACCACCTGCTGCAGCCGCCCCGGATCGCCGGCGATGGTGTCGACCCGCGGGTCGATGATCTCCTGCAATTCGATCGACTTTGCCTCGGCGCCCAGCCGCATGCTTTCGACGCCGGCCCGCACCACCTCCGCGAGGTTCACTCGCTGCACGTCCAGGCGCATGCGGCCGCTTTCGATGCGCGAGATGTCGAGCAGATCGTCGATAAGCTGCGCCTGCGCCTTGACCGCGCGATCGATGGCAGCGAGGCCCTCCTGGAGGCGATCGTCAATTTTCGGTTTGCGCAGCAGGGCGGCCGACCAGAGCATGATCGAGTTGAGCGGCGTGCGCAATTCGTGCGAGACCGTGCTGATGAAATTATCCTTGGCACGACTCGCTCTCACCGCCAGCTCGCGAGCGGTCTGCGCCTCGTCGCGTGCACGTTCGGCATTGGCCAGCGAGTCGCGGAAGCTTGCCGTGCCGATCTGTATCTGACGCCAACCCCAGTAGCTCAGAAAGATCGTCACCAGCACGGTCAATATTGGAACGAGCACGAAGACGATCTCGTGACTGGCAATCTGACGCTCGGACCTGCGGGCGCGCAGGACATCCTCCGCCGCGACGAACCTGTTGAGCGCGGCGAAAAAGGCATTCGCACGCGCATCCGAGGCCGTCAGCGATTTTTTGCCGTCAATCGCTTCGCCCGCGCCTGCGCCGAGCGGTTCCAGCACTGCGATCCAGCTGTTTTTCAGATCGCTGATGTCCAGCACCTGCCGTTCCTGGACCCGGTTATCGGCGACCATCGCGGCCAGATCGGTCAGGTCGCGGTCCAGCGCCCGGCGCGCCTCCGTGAAGCGGTCCACGAACCGTCGGTCGGAGGTCAGCCAGTACGCGCGCTGGTTTGACTGCATCTGGCGCGCTTCAATCTCGACGTGACTGGCGCGCTGTATGACCCTGTCGCTGTGTTCGACCCAGCTCGCGATCGCGGCCTGGTCCTGAAAACTCCACAATATCAAGCCGGCTAGCGCCGACAGCGCGACGATCAGCCCTGTGAAATAGCCGATCGCGACCTTCCGTCTGAATTCCCGATACGGCAACTAACAATTCCAGTTTTCCGCCGGCCTCGGCGCGGGCCTGTTTGCGCCCGTCGATCAGGCAGCCGATGCGGCGCGTTTCGCCTCGTCCGCCGGGGACGGCTCCGTGACGCGATACAGCTTCTGCGCGTTGGACCACAGGATTTTGCGCTGCACCGCTTCCTCGCAATCCGAGAGGCCGCCTTTGATGCGCGCGTGCACCTCGTCGCCGTAGAGCGAGGTCGGATGGGGAAAATCGGTTTCGAACATGACGTTGTCGACGCCGACCTTGTCGATCAGGCGGCGCGGCGCGGTTTGCTCGAACCAGTAGCAGGCATAGACGTTGCGCGCGAAGTACTCGGACGGGAGCATTTTGAACGCCGGGTTTTCTTCAACAACGCTGTTGCCCTGAAACTGATAGTCCATCGCCTCGAGCACGAACGGAATCCATCCGATGCCACTCTCGACCGACACGAATTTGATCTCCGGGTAGCGCACCAGCACGCCCGACATCAGCAGATCGTTCAGTTGCAGGCCATTGCGCAGAAATATGTCCACGGCCAATTCGGCGAAGGTTGCCATCTTGCCGTAGATCGCCACGCGGCTCTTGATCATGCCTTCGGCCATATCGCCCGAGCCGATGTGGAAGCTGATCGGCAGGTCCAGTTCCACCGCGACCTGCCACAGCGGGTTCCAATGAGGATCACCCAGCAGCGGCTTGCCGTAATACTGCGGCTCCCCCGTGAACAGGATTCCCTTGTGACCCATCGCAGCGCAGCGGCGCACCTCCTTGACCGCCGCGTCCACGTCCCAGAACGGAATGGACGTGATGGGGAGCAGGCGGCGCGAGTCTGCCGAGGCCCATTCGGTCTGCCAGTCGTTGTAGATCTGCACGCAGGTGAGCATCAGCTCGGGGTCATTGAGCTTCAGAAACTGCTGTGCGCCAAAGCCGCCGACGTTCGGATACATGACCATCGCCCAGATTCCCATCTGGTCCATGTATTTGAGGCGCGCGTGCGCATCGTAAGCGCCGGGATGCATCTCTTCGTAGCTCTTCGGTGGATGCTTGAAGCTGCCGACTCCAGCCGTGGCGGTCATCCCGACGTTGGCCAGCGGCCGGCCCGTGCCGACCACCCATCGCTGGGTGCCGTCGGCCGCGGTGATGACGTGCGGCACGCGATCGCGCATGCTCGCGGGCGCGCGGCTGGTCCACAGGTCGGGCGTTTCGGTGACGTGGGTGTCGGCGTCGATGATGCTGTAGCCGCTCATGATGATTCACTCCCGTTCAACCGCCGGCGGTACATTGTCCTGCCGGGGACGTGGCGAGCGCACGGCTTCGCCCGGTTCGGTTAACGCCTGGCGATCACGTATCTGGCGAAATCCGCGATCACCTGCGGTGCGCCGGCGCGCGTGCCGCCATGCACCGCAATCTGTTTCACGCCCATGCGCCGCATCGCCTTTACTCTGGCCGCGAGTTCTTCCGGGGTCCCGGTGAGCGTCGTTTCCTTCAGAATTTTTTCGGTCACCAGCGGCGCATGCTCCTGTTTAAAGTCATGCACATAACCCGAGTATAGATCGAGATGGCGCGTTTCGATCGGAGCGTCCGGCGTGCGATAGGCGTCGCGGAACCGCATCAGGTCCTCGCGGATGTCGGAGGGCAGGTCGCTCGGGTCCTTCACCGAGAGCGCAAAGATGTTGCACTCGGAGGTCACGTAGGAACCCACGGCGCGTTGCATCTGCGCCAGTTTTTCGCCCGGCTTCGCCACGTGAAAGGCGGTGAGCACGCAGATGTACAGGTCTTCGAGCCGCTTGCCCGCACGCTCGGCGCCGCGCCGGACATGGCCCAGCGTGTACTCGAGCAGGCTGTCGCCGACCGCGCCGAACAGGATGACGCCGTCGCCGATCTCGCCGGCGAGTTCCAGCGTCCTGGGACCGCTGGCCGCCACATAAATCGGCACCTTCTTCTTGAGGTTGATCCATCCGCCCGTCGGATTGAGAAAACGAATCATCCGACGCCGGTCGTGTTCCTGGTAAGGCACGGTCTGTCCAGCCAGCAATCCGCGACAGATGGTGACGTGTTCGCGCAGTTCGGAAAGCTTGGCTGCCGGCATGCCCAGCGTGCGCCGTGCGGTGTTGCCGGTACCGATGCCCATGATCGCCCGTCCGGGGGCGAGAAGGTTCAAGGTTGCGAAATTGTTCGCGGTCACGGGCGCGATGCGCGAGAGCGGATTGGTGACGTTGGTTCCCAGCTTGATTTTCTTGGTGTGTACCGCGCAGAGCGCCAGGCACTGAAAAACGTCGGCGCATATCATTTGCGTGTCGTACAGCCAGGCGTGCGTGAAGCCTTTTCGTTCGGCCAGCGCCACGTCCTTGTAAATGTCGGTGGCTGAAAGAAAGGCGAAGCCGTAGTCCATTCTGTGCCCTCCAGCAGGCTCGGTTCTCGCCTGCGTTTATTGCAAAGGTCCTCGTCCGTGGCAAATGCGCCTGAGCGCCACGACCTGCGCGGCGAGAGCGGCGGGTTATCCGCGCAATGGCGGACGTCCCAGCACGATTCCCCCGTCGACCGCGACCACCTGCCCGGTGATGTTGGCGGCGCGCTCCGAGCACAAAAACGAAACCGTTCTGCCGATGTCGTCGGGCGTCTGCTCGCGCCCGAGCGGCGTCAGTAATCGCACCGTCATATCGAAGGTGGCACGCGCCTGCTGGGCGCCACCGCCGAGCGCCGCGCCCAACTCCTCCCAGATCTTCGTATAGATCAGGCCGGGCGCGACCGCGTTCACGCGGATTCCCCTGGCTCCCAGTTGCAGCGCCAGCGTGCGGGTATAGGAAATGACCCCGGCCTTCGCGGCCGCATACGCCGCGAGCACCGGGGTTGCGAGCATGCCGGCGATCGACGAGGTGTTGCAGACCGCGGCGCCCGCGACCATCCGCGGCACGACTTCCTTCGATACGAGGTAGACCGAATTCAGATTCAACTCGACGTAGCGGCGCCAGATGTCGAGGCTGTGCCATTCGGTGTCGCCGCCGCTCTCGAACCATCGCGACTCGCCGCCGCCGGCGTTGTTGCACAGCACGTCGGGGTGCGGTCCGCAGCGGGCGGTGATTTTTTCCACCACCGCGTGCATCGCGGCCTCGTCGGTCACGTCGCCGTCGAAGCCCTCGATGCGATCGGCCAGATCCGCCGGCGCCGGCGCCAGCGCGCGATCGACGACCGCGACCCGATCCACGACGTTTTCCGTGAGCAGCGCGCGCACGATGCCAAGGCCGATGCCGCGAGCGCCGCCCGTCACAATTGCGTATTTCATGACCCGCTTGCCTCCGGACCGCGTTAAATACGACCGCTGATCTAGCAGAAGAGATCCTCAATCCAAATCAGCGGCCGTGGCGTTTGCAACGCGGCCGTCGGAGGTGCGACGCTGAACCGGAACTTGAATGGCCCGGCCATCGGCAGGGCCACCGCGCGCGCATAAGGGGAGAAGAACAAAATGGAATACCGCCCATTCGGCAAAACCGGCATCGAGATCTCGGCAATCGGCTTCGGCTGCTGGGAGATCGGCGGCGGCTACGGCAGCATCGAGGAGACGGAATTCATCAAGGCGGTGAACCGGGCGCTCGATATCGGGCTGAACAGCTTCGACACCGCCGAGGCATACGGAATGGGCGCATCGGAAAAGTCCCTGGCCAAGGCGCTCGGCGCGCGGCGCAAGGATGCCGTAATCACGACCAAGTTCGGCGTCGGCTATCCGGGCAAGCCCAACTACCGTGACAGCTCGCGCGCACGCGTGATGGAATCGATTGAAAAGAGCCTAGCGGCGCTGAACACTGACTACGTTGACGTGTACCTGATCCACTGGCCCGATCGCACGGTTCCGTTCGAGGAGACGATGACCGCGTTGGATGAGATCGTCAGGCAGGGCAAGGCGCGCGCGGTCGGTCTCTCGAACTTCAAGCTGGACGAGATTAAAGCCTGCATGGGGGTGCGGCGTGTGGACGTCGTCCAGTATTGCTGGAACATGTTCGACCGACGCATGCAGACCGAGATTTTTCCGTACTGCCGGGAAAACGGTATCGGGGTGATGGCGTACGGCTCGCTGGCGTACGGGATGCTGACCGGCACGCTCAGCGAGGAGACCGCCTTTGAAAAGGGTGATTGGCGGGCCAAGCGCGGCCAGTTGATGAACCTCAACCTGTTCCAGCATCTGTTCGGCCCCGACCACTTTCTCAAAAACCTGCGCGCGGTCGAGGATCTGAAAGGAGTGGCAGAACGCTACGGCAAGAGCCTGCCGCAACTCGCCCTGCGCTGGACGCTGTCGAATCCGGTGGTCAGCACCGCGCTGGTGGGATGCCGCAATCCGCGCGAGGTCGACGACAACGTTGGCGCGCTTGGATGGTCGATCGCGGATGCCGACATGCGCGAGATCGACGCGATTTTCGCGCGCCACGGGGCGGTCACGAACCCGAATGTGTGGCTGGAGACGATTTAGAGCCGCAGGTAAGCTGGGGTAGTTTCAAACCGAATCAGGGAGGCCGACGATGCCGGTCCAGAAATTCGCTCCGATGTCGAAGAATTTCGCGGTCTTCGATTGCGACGCCCACGTCACCGAACCGCCGTGGCTGTGGCAGCGCGCCAGGGACTGGCTCACCAGCGATGAACTCGAAGCGCTCAAGAACACGATCTGGTTCGACGCGGAAACCGAGCAGCTAATCGTCAACGGCAAAGCCGGCAGCGGAATCGGTTCGCAGCGCATCCACGGCACGCCCGGCATGGTCAACGTGCTCTCGCTGGCGGGCCCCGGCCTCAAGCACGACATCCAGCGCGCGCTCAACGTACGCAACCTCAGGCGCGAGACCGCGCTCACCGTCGAACAGGCGGACTACCTCGATCACAAGGGATCCTACGAACCCCAGCCGCGCCTCAGAGACATGGACATTCAGGGTATCGACCAGGTGATGATCATCCCGACCGATATCGATACCTATCCGTGGCTGCAGAATGCGGTTGGCGCCAAGGCGATGTGCAAGGCGTACAACGACTGGGCGTACGAGTATTGCCAGGAGAATCCGCAGCGCCTGTTCTTCGCGGCGATGCTGCCGATGCAGGATGCGAAATTCGCCGAACAGGAGATCTATCGCGTCGCCGCAAAGGGATGCCGCGTCGGGCTGGTGCGGCCGATCGACGCGAATGGCAACTATCCGATCCAGCCCAAGTACGATCGGGTGTGGCGCGCGATGGAGGACACCGGGCTGGTGTACGGGATGCATCCGTTTCCCGCCTTCGGCTCGCTCAAGCCGCCGGGTTATACCGAGCAGCACTCGGGCGCGGAACTGATTGCCCTTGCCGCTTCAACTTCGGGCCTGCCCCATTCCTTCCTGGTCAACGTGCAGGACTTCCAGGCCGAGGCGTCGCTGTGGGTCGCGATGGTTCTGATGACGGGATTTTTCGAGCGCTACAAAAAGCTCAGGGCGGCGGTATTCGAGGCGTCCTCCACCTGGCTCAGCTTCACCCTGGACGAATGCGACAAGCATTATCGGCTCTATCGCAACGAGCGCCAGTTGCCGCCGCTCAAGCGTCTGCCGAGCGAGACCTTCTTCGAACATTGCGTCACCGGCTTCGAAGGCGACGAAGCGCCGCCTTCGCGGCTGCCCGAATTTTACGAGAACATCCTGGCGTGGTCCTCCGACGTTTATCATCACGACGGCGACGATGCGTGGCGGGCGATCGAGACGATGCGCAAATGCGAGCTGCCTGAGCGCTACCAGGCCAAGTTCCTGGGCGAGAACGCGCGCAAGCTCTATCACATCGATGCGCCGAAGGCTTTCATCCGCGATCGCGTAACCGAGATCGAGCGGCCCGATTGGTGGCCATCCGAGGATGAGGTGAAAAGGTCGCTCGCGCCTGAAGCTTCGCTGCTGCGTCCGCGCTCCGACGGCGCGCGCTAACAACCGAGGAGGCATTGTGCGCCATGGCGAACTGGCGTTTCCCGGTGTTCGACGGCGATTCGCACGTGGTTGAGCCCGCGGAGCTTTGGACCGGGTACCTGGACCCCGAGTACCGGACGTTAGGCAAGCATGCGCTGTGGCGCGAAGAGGGTAAATTCGGTTCGTACCTGAAGGTCAATGGGAAGATCTTTCGCGACCAGATGAATTCAAACATCCCGCGCCACGCGATTTGGCGGCCGGGAATGACCTGGGACCAGGTGGGCGAGCTCGACCCCAGCCGGCGCCATCCGATGTGCGCCGGAGCTTCGGACGCGCAGGCGCGTCTGCGCGACATGGACGCCATGGGGATCGACCAGGCGTTCCTCTATCCGACCTGGTTCGCGGAGGGCTTCCATCTGGTGGACGATCCGGACGTCGCCTATGCGCTGGCGCGCGCGTACAACGATTGGATCGCCGACTTCTGCAAGGCGGCGCCCGGCCGGCTGTTCGCGGCGGCGATGGTGCCGCTGCAGAATATGGATTACACGGTGGCGGAATTGCGCCGCGTGGCGCGGATTCCCTGCCTGCGCGCCGCGTTCATCCGCCCGATGTTCCTCGAAGGTCATTACTTCACGCATCCGTACTATGAGCCGCTGTGGGCCGAGCTCGAGGCTCTCGGGCTTGCCGCCGCGGTGCATGCCGCGAGCGGTCTGTGGAATCCCGAATGGACCTCGCACGCGCCGTTTTTTGAAAAGGTCAAGCGGCGCATCAATCAGCGCTCGGTCATCGCGGAAGCCGGCGGCGGACCGCATGCGGGCGGCGGCGGCCACCATGGATTCACTTTCGTCGCCACACCGCCGCTCGGCCATCCGATCGCGCCGAGTATTTCGTACTGGCTCGACAACCACATGTTCGTCGCGGCCACGTTGATTGGTTTCACCGTGATGCAGCGCTACCCGAAGATGAAAGTGGTGGTCGCCCACGGCAAGGCCTCATGGATGGAGGAAGTGCTGGAGAAGATGGAGGCCTCGACCCGCACGATCCCGCCGCTGCATTACTATCCCGTCCGCACCGACACCGAGGAAATGTGGGAAGAGGGCAACGTGATGCTCGGCTTCGACGCCGAGGAACGGCTGATACAAAAGCTGCCGCACGACTTCGCGCACAAGGTCGTCTGGGGATCGCGCTACCCCAATCACGACACGACCGGCGCGCTCGAAGCCATCGAGACACTCACGCGCGCGCGCATCGACGAGCCGACGCTGGCGCGCATGATGGGCGGTAACGCGGCGGCGCAATTCGGGGTCGAGCTGGTGAAGATCGATACATGAACCGGCTGCGCCCAGGCACAGAGATGCTTCGGGACTGACTCCGATCGGCCGCCACGCACGGATTGGCCGGTCGGCATCGATGAAAAAAGCACTGAAGGTCGCAATCGTCGGAGGAAGCGCCTCGGGCCTGCTGTCTTCGCTGACGCTGGCGCGCGCCGGCCACGAGGTCGTCGTGCTCGAGCAGGATCGGCTCAAACCGGCGGCCGACCGGGAGTCGGCGGCGGCTTGCGCTTTGCGCTCGGCCGCGCCGCAAATCGTGCAACCGCACATCGTGATGGCGCGCTGCCGTCTCCTGCTCATGCAGTATCTGCCGGACGTGTACAGCCGGTTGCTCGCCGCGGGCGTGGCCGAAGCGCCTATTGCGACGCAGATGCCTCCGTCGCTAGCCGATAAGACGCCCCGCGCGGAGGACGATCGGTTCACGCTGCTGATGACCCGGCGCTCGACCATCGACTGGGTTCTGCAGCGAGTCGTGCTGGCGGAGCCTCGGGTTTCGATGCGCTACGGAGTGCGCGTGATCGGTCTGACAGCCGTCGCGGGATATCCGCCGCGCGTCACTGGCGTGCGGACCAGCGAGGGCGAGCTTGCCGCTGACCTGGTGATCGACGCGACGGGCCGTCGCTCGCCGATCGACCGGTGGCTCGATGAAATCGGCGCTCGTTCGACGGCCATGTCGCGAGCCGAGTGCGGCGTTGCCTATTTCAGCCGCCACTACCGCCTGCGTCGATCGAGCGGGCTGCCCGGGCCCGCCACGACAAGGATCGTGATCGGTCTCGACGAGTTCACCGTCGGCATCTGGGGCGCGGACAACGGGACGATGCAACTTGCAGTCGTTCCGCTGGCCGCCGACCACCGGTTCAAGACGCTCAGGCATGCGCGGGTCTTCGAGGCGGTGATGCGAACGATCCCGACCTACGCCGCATGGCTGGACGTGCTTGAGCCGATCACCGAGGTTTTCCCGATGGGCGCGGTGAACAACACCATGCGCCGCCTGGTTGTCGACGGCGAGCCGGCGATAACCGGACTGATCGCAATCGGGGATTCCGTGTGCACGACCAATCCGACGCTCGGCCGCGGACTGACGCTGGCGCTCACCGGCGTGACAGACCTGGTTGACGTGCTGGACCGGCACGGCGAAGAGCCGCGTGCGCAGGCGATCGCCTTCGATGAACTCGTCGGCCGGCACATCCTGCCGTACTATGAAGATCAGGCCGCGACCGATGCCGCCCGCCTGGCGATTCTAAAGCACCGCATATTCGGCGCTCCGCTTCCGCCGGCCCCGCCGGAGGTCGCCGGCCGTGTAACTTTCGAACAATTGCGCACGGCGGCGCTCTTCGATCCGACAATTTTCCGCGCGTTCTGGAAGGTGATGGGGATGATCAGCCCGCCCGACGAAGTTTACGCCGATCCGATGGTGGTGGCGCTCACGCAGGACGTCCTGCGCCATCACGGGAGCCGTCCGCCGATTGCCCAGCCCAGTCGCGCAGAGCTGCTCGCCGCGCTCGCGACGCCGCCCGGCTGACATCGCGGTCGATGCTCCCCGGCTGGACTAATCGAGCCACCGGCCCGTGCGCGAAACCGGAAAAAGCGCGAATCCGTCCGTGCCGAGACGATCTGCGCAGGCGCGCGGCTTGCCGGTAACGTCCACCTCGTGAAACTGGGCGCGTTCGATAAGGATGCGCCAGACGCGGCTCGGGTCGGTGTTGAACAGCAGCTCGGCCTCCGCGGGCGCCGTGTACCACGCGCCCTCCTGCACCTCGCCGTGCAATTGGTCGGTTGACCATTGCGCGCGCCCGAAAAACAGCCGCATGTCCTTTGCATCGGGCGTCCCGGTCTTCAGGAACCTGACTATCGTCTCCGAATCGGCGGTGATGTAAACGTCGTCGAACAGCCGAGTCATCCCGCGCACGGGCGCCGAAGAGCGCATGAAGAGCATCGGTTCCGTGAGCCCCACCGGACCGCCAAAATACGCGCCGGGAGGATTTTTAAGCGTCGCGATACCGGGGAGAAGTTTGGTTGACGGGATCGTGGTGACCTTATTGATGATGACTCCGCCTACGAGAAGGTTGCCCGAGGGCGGCAGCATCAGAACCACGGATTGCTGGAAGACCGGATCGGGTAGACCCGGAATCGCAACCAGGAAATACGGCGCGCTACCGGCGGCGGGTGTCGTCTCGCGCGCCGCGCGCGGTGCGGGAACAATGGCGACCGAAAACGCGAGAACAACGATCGCGCCCGCGAGATAGCGCAGGCTGCGCGAACCTGTGCGAACGCCCGGTGGATTTGTGTGGCTTGCGGCTGACGGCATCTGCATCCCCGGAAAGGCAAATCAAAGCTGGTTTGCGAGACGGCTGGTTCAATCACACTCTAGCGGCGCAAAGCGCGCGAGACCATACGAATGAACGCTTGAAATAGTCCCGGCCCCATGCAAGCGTAGCGCGCATCGACGCAGGATCGCACTGTCCCGGCAACTGCGCGAGAAAGCCGATGCACGCGCCCGCTCGCACGCCGCCCATGTCAGGGCGTCGAACTTCCATGGAGAGGACACGATGAGCACGGAAGCCGCAGTCAAACTCGTACTGCCGGTCGAAACCATCCGCGAGCGTCTCAATCGGGATCCGGAGTTTTTGCTGAGCGCGCGCTTCTGGTATTGCGATATCCGATTTTTCATCGGCGGCGATTCGTATTTCATGCGCATCGAAAACGGCAAAGTCGGGAGCTTCCGGCACGGCACCCAGGGCTTCGATCCCTACAGCATTAACATCGGCGGCCCCGAGGAGGTGTGGATCAGGATGATGCAGCGGCGGCCGCAGCCCTTTTACCATGACTGGTTCGCGGCATCGTTCCATCACGACTTCACTTTCGGCGGCGATCTCGAGTCGGCGTACGCGTATTACTACGCGATTCGCCGCATCAACGCGATTATGCGCGAAAGCGTAATCGAAGCGCGCGGCGCTTGAAGGATTGGGGCTATGGCCAGGTTTTCGGATATCGTCGGCCGCTACCTGTACCTCGAGCTGGAAGGGGTCGAGTACCGCGTCTATATCGAGGAGGCGGGTCGCGGGATCCCGCTGGTGTGTCAGCACACTGCGGGCTCGGACGGACGCCAGTATCGGCACCTCCTCGAGGATCGCGAAATCACTTCCAGCTTCCGCGTGATAGCGGCCGATCTGCCATACCACGGCAAGTCGCTGCCGCCGACCTCTGTTCGACACTGGGAACGCGAGTACAAGCTGACCAGGGACTGGTTCATGCGCTACTGGGTAAAGCTCTGCCACGAGCTGGCGCTCGAGCGGCCCGTGTACATGGGTTGTTCGATGGGCGGTCATCTCGCGTCCGACCTGGCGCTCAACTATCCGGGCGAGTTCCGCGCCTGCATCGGTCTGGAGGCATCGATGTGGAGCGGCAATACCGATCGCCTGGTGAACCAGTGGTTCCACCATCCTCGCCTGTCGAACGAATCGAAGCCGGCGATGATGATGAGCCTGTGCTCGCCGAACGCCCCCGAGGAATACGTGCGCGAAACCGTATGGGAGTACAGCCAGGGCGCGCCGCCGGTGTTCAAGGGCGACTTGTATTACTACTCGTTCGAGCACGATTTGCGTGAGACGGCGAAGAATATCGACACGCGCAAGTGCGCGCTTTACATCCTTAGCGGCGATTACGACTGGTCGGCGTATCCGGCGGCGTGCAAGGCGCTGGCTGACGCGGTCCCGGGCGCCAGCTATACTTTGATGGAGGGCATGGGGCATTTCCCCATGTCCGAAGATCCGCTGCGGTTCAAGAAATATCTGATGCCGGTGCTTGCTGAAATCCAGGCCAGATCGTAGTTGCGCGCGCGCGACGATCGTCAGGGGTACGAGGAATGGGTCCGATCGAGGAGACCGTCCGTGCGGCGGGCGCTGAAATTCGTGTAATTCGCGGCGGCAGGGGCAAGCCGCTGCTCATCCTGCATGACGAACTCGGCTATCCCGGATGGCTTTCGTGGAGCGAGCGGATGGCCGAGCGGCGAGAGTTGATCATGCCGCTCCAGCCGGGCTTCGGGCGCAGCGCCGGAATCGAATGGATCCGCAGCTATCGCGATCTCGCGGGGCTGTACTCGCAGATCATCAGGGAATTGGACGCTGCGCCGATGGATGTCATCGGGTTTTCCGCCGGCGGATTTATCGCGGCCGAGATGGCGGCGGCTGACCCGCGCATTTTTTCGCGCATGGTGCTGGTCGCCCCGATGGGCATAAAGCCTGGCGAAGGCGAGATCGTGGATTTTCTCGCGGTAACCGTGCGCAACCATCTGCTCGCCGTCGTTGCCGATCCGGCCGGCACTCCTGAATTCGCGCGCGTGTACGGCGCACGCATGACGCCCGAGCAGTTCGAAGCCTTCGAGGACGCGCGCGCCGAGACCGCGCGCCTGGGATGGGAGCCGTTCATGCACAATCCCAGCCTGCCGCACCTGCTGCGCGGCATGCGCATTCCCACGCTGCTGGTCTGGGGCACGCGTGACCGCATCGTGCCGCGCGGTTGTATTGACGCCTATCGAGCGGCGATTGAAGGCGCGCAGGTGGCACTGATTGAAGGCGTCGGGCATCGCCCGGAAATGGAGAACCCGGTGGAATTCGTCCGCGTCGTCGAGGAGTTTCTCGCGGCCTGAAGCGCCGTATCGATCAAGGAGTTTGCGCGTGCAGATAGGGTATTTCACCGAGCGGCCGTATCGATGGCTGCCGGAAGATGAGATTTTAAGAAACGGCGGCTTCTTCGCCGTCTCCAACCGGTATTACGACCGCGAGCGGGCGGCGGACGACTATCACTACTACCTCGACGAGAACTGCTACGCGGAAGAAATCGGCTTCGACGTGGTCGCGCTCAACGAGCATCACGGCAATCCGATCTGCATGGGATCGGTGATGAACGTCGAGGCCGCCGTGCTCGCCTATCGCACCAAACGCGCGCGCCTCGTGCTGATCGGCAACCCGCTGCCGGTGATCAAGCATCCGCTGCGCATGGCCGAAGAGCTGGCCGAGATCGATTTGATCTCGCGCGGCCGGCTGGTTACCGGATGGGTGCGCGGCGCAGGCAGCGAGCAGTTCTTCAACAACGCCAACCCGGCCTACAACCGCGAGATGTTCAACGAGGCGCACGACTTCATCGTGCAGGCGTGGACGCGCCCCGGCCCGTGGCGCTACGAGGGCAAGCATTTCCACTATCGCCACGTGAACCCCTGGGCGCTGCCGTATCAGAAGCCCCATCCGCCGATGTGGATTCCGGGCACGCTGAGTCCGGAAACCGTGCAATGGTGCTCCGCGCATCGCTATCCCTACATCGGGCTGGGCACGCCGCTCATCCCGACCTGCGATCTCTGGGATTTCTACGCCGACGAAGCCGCGCGGCACGGCTACCAGGCGGGACCGGAAAATTTCGGCTATATGATCGCGACCGCCGTCGCCGAGACCGAGGAAAAGGCGCAGGAAGCCGCCTCCGGTTTCGTTTACGGCGGCGGCCAGAACGCGTTTTCCGCGCCGCAGTACACGATGCCGCCCGGATACAACTCGAAGGCCGCCATCCGCATCATGGCCAAGCAGCAGAGCAGCGCATGGCTCGGCATCAGCGGCGAGAAGGTCAGGGAGCAGATGCACGGCTCGCAGGCGCAGATGGATTTTGCCGAAGTTCGCCGCAAGCTGCAGGCCGCGCTGGTGCGCGGTCAACGCAATTTGCAGGTGATCGTCGGCACGCCCGCGACCATCCTTCCCAGGATCAAGGGCATCATGAGCGTGCTGCGGATCGGCATCTTCATCATCCTCAGCATCCAGGGACCGATCGGCGACGACGCGCGCCGAACCAGCATGCGGCTGTTCGCCGAAGAAGTGATCCCCGAAATCAAGGCGCATGCCAGACGGATCGGGCTGCTCGATCCGTTCGAGCGTGCGCCCGGCAGCGTAAAGCTGGCCGCGGGCACCCGGCGCGCACCGGTCGTCGATCGCGAGGCGCTCAAGGAATTAGGGTTGCAGTAAACTCCAGGCCGGGCATCGAGCGGTCGCGTTCAGGCCGCGCATATGGCCGCCAGGCTCGAAATCGCCACGCCGCGCCGGCCCTGGCGGATTTCGTTGCGATCGAAGCCGTTGGTGCAGTAGGCGAGCGAAATTCCGCTTGCCGGATCGGCCCATCCGATTTGTCCGCCCGCGCCGCCATGCCCGAAGGCGCGCGGCGAGTTGGTCTTGCCGAAGCCCCGGAAGTTGGCCATGCCGTCGTCGCCCGCGACCACTACGCCGAGGGCGCGGTTCACCTTGTGGCCGAGATAGGGATCGGTGTAGTCACCCGAGCGCGGACGCAGCGCCTCGCTCAGTGTCTCCGGCTTCCACAGCGGCCGTCCGTTGCGGTCGCGGTTGTGCATCACACCCTGGTAGAAGAGCGCCAGCTCGGCCGCGGTCATGATCCCGCCGCCGCCCGGCACGCCCGCCGCGCGCACCGGCGCACGATTGAATCCGAGGATCATTTCCTCGACCACTTCGCTTTCGGGCATCGGGGGAAAGCCCAGCTTGTGCAGTTCTTCGTCGCTGAGCGCCTCGCCGACGTAAACCAGCTCGGCGACGCGATCGTCGAGTTCGAGAGGCAGGCCGAGATGCATCCCGGGCAGGCCGAGCGGCAACGCGATGCGCTCGCGCACGAAGCGGCGAAAGTCCATCCCCGAGCGCCGCTCGACTATTTCCGCGATCACCCAGAAGCTCGAGGTCGGATGGTAATGGAAGCGCTCGCCGGGCGCGAATTCGAGCCGCCAGCGGGCAAAGCGCTCGAGGCGCCTGCTCCGATCGTTCCATTCATTCTGGGCATAGGGCGCATTCGGGAATCCCGCGGTGTGCAACAGCAACTGCTCGACCGTGATGGCGTCTTTGCCGTTGCTGCCGAACTCGGGCACGATTTCCGCCGCTCGTTCGGCGGGGTCGAGCTTGCCCTCGTCGATCAGCAGCCACGCCGCCGCCGACATGATCGCCTTGGTGCACGAGAAGATCGTGTAGAGCGTGTCGTTGGTGGCGGGCCGCTCGACTCCGCCCTGCACCGCGCGCCCGACGGTGCGCATCGCGCCAATCCTGCCGTGGCGCGCGATTGCAATCTGGCACGACGGCAGCAGGCCTTCATTGACCTCGCGCGCGGCGCGTTCGAATAGCGCTTCGACCTTGTGCGGATCGAGTCCGACTTCGCGCGGATTTTCGGCAAACATTTCGTGAGCATCCATCGCGTACATCTCCAGGTCAAGGTCATCGGTGCCTGAGAAGTAACACAGCCCTGGTGAAGCGATCCAACCGGCTCGCGAGCATGTGCCTGGATGAATTGGCAAAGGCAGCGGTCTCGCGCAGCAGAAGCGCAGAAGTTGCATCATGAAACTGACAATGCTATTTGCCTGATAGTTGCGTGATGCAACTAAAGCGCGAAAGCGGCGGCACCGCGGAGGCATCGATGTCCAAACGATTCGAGTTTTTCTTCGATTACGGCAGCCCGTTCAGTTACCTGGCCGACAGCCAGCTCGAGGCGCTCTGCAAGCGCACCGGCGCGCAAGCGATTTACCGGCCGATGCTGCTCGGGGGCGTATTCAAGCAGACAGGTAACTCCTCACCGATTAACGTCGAGGCCAAGCGCAAGCACATGATGGCCGACCTGCAGCGATGGGCTAAGCATTATGGGTTGGCCCCGCTGCACAACGCGCACTTTCCCATCAACACGATTCGCCTCATGCGCGGTGCCACCGCCGCCGAGCGGCTGGGCGTGTTCGCCGCGTATCACCGCGCGATCTACGACGCGTTCTGGCGCGACGGTCTCAACCTTGGCGACCCTGCGGTGGTGGGCGAGGTTCTGCGACGAGCGGGGATGGATGCGGACAGGATCGCGGCCGCGTCGGAGGAGACGGCGGCGAAGGACGCGCTGCGCGCGTCCACCGAATCGGCGGTCGCGCGCGGAGCGTTCGGCGCCCCGACCTTTTTTGTCGGGGACGAAATGTTCTGGGGCAATGACCGGCTGATGTTCGTCGAGCAGGCGCTGCGCGCGCTCGGGTGACCAAGCCCGGGACGAATCAGGCCGGATCGGGTCCCTGCGCTGCGACCCAGCCGGCGCGGCCCGGAAGCGTCGCGCGCACCACCTCGCACGCGGGCAGTTCGGCCGCGCCGAGCCGTGCCGCCAACTGGTCGAGGCGAATAAAGCGCGCGCCGCGCTGCTTGAGCGCGCGGACCAGAGCGGCAAAGTTATCCAGTTCGGCCATGCCCTCGGTTTCGGCATGAACCGTGTGCACGTTAAGTCGCTCGGGCGCAAACTGCGTCAGGTAGAATTCGAGCACGGCACCCGCGTTCGGCAGATCGTCGCGCCCCATCACTTCGTCGAGCGTCGGCAGCGTGGTCGGAATCTCGGGCGTCCTCAGGGTCGCGCCGTTTACCCGGCAGCGGTAGGGCGTGCGGCCGCGCGTGTCGCTGCGATAGCGCAATCCCATCGCGTCGAGTGCCACCAAAGCCGTCGAATTGGTGCGCCAGCCGGGAGCGGCGAAGCTTAGCGGCGGTTCGCGGAAAATTGCGCGATAAGCCTCGAAAGCGTCGCCCAGCTCAGCGCCGATTCCGGCTTCGCCGAGGCGGTCGATTCCGTCCTGCCATCGCACGTGATCCCAGCCGTGCACGCCGACCTCGAAGCCGGCGCGTTTGAGGCCGCGAACGACGGTGGGAAGCGCCAGCGCGATCGGCCGTGCCGGCAGCAATGTGCCCGAGAGCACCGTGCGCAGGCCGTACATCCGGATCGCTCGCGTACGGCGCATCTTGGTCAGGAAGCCGGGATTGCGCAGCACGCGAACGATTGCGCGGCCAGAATTGTCCGGGCCCATCGCGATGAAAAAACTTGCGGTGACTCCCTCCGCGCCGAGCATCCGCGCCAGTCGCGGTACGCCTATGGCGAGACCTTGATGGGTGTCGACGTCAATCTTGAGTGCGACTTCCAAAGCGCCCCTCGAGTGCGTCGATTATGCGCTCCATGCGGATGCCCCGCGAGCCCTTGACCAGGATGACGTCGCCCGCGCGCGCCAGTCCTCGAATCAGCTCCGCCGCGGTCGCGCTATCCGGCACAAGATGCACCGCGGTGCGCCGGCGCGACGCGTGGTCGATCCCCGCGGCCGGCGTCGCGGCGCTCGCGGCGGCGCCCATCGCCGGACCGACCGCGACGAACGCGGCCGGCGCGAGCCGCAGCACCTCGGCGACCGCCTCGCCATGCATCGCGGGCGCGAGCTCGCCCAGCTCGAGCATGTCGCCGAGCGCGACGATCAGGCGCGCGCCGGCGCTCGAAGCGGCGCTTTCGCGCGCCGCCTCGAGCGCCGCGCGCACGGAACGCGGGTTGGCATTATAGGTGTCGTCAATCAGCACCAGGTCCCCGATCGCGCGCACCTGCAGGCGCCCGGCGACCGGCGCGACGCGCTCGAGCGCGCGCGCCATCGCCGCGAGTTCGTGCGCGCTGAGCGGACGGGCGCGCAACGCGGCGGCGGCGGCAACCGCCGCCGCCGCGTTGCGCGCGGCCGCGGCGCCCGCCAGCGCGAGCGCGAGCTCGACGCGCCGCGGGGCATCCGCCGCGACCAGTCGCGCATCGAGCGCGAGCGTCACGCGGGTGCGCGCCGGCGCGCCCGCGCCGGGCGCGCGCCCGGCGACGCAAACGTCGGCATCCGGCGCCGCGCCGAAGGTCACGAGGCTCACGCCGCGCGGCACGCGCTCCATCACCAGCCGCTCGTCGGCGCATGCGACAGCTGTGCGACGCGCGGTGGCGAAAAGCGCCGCCTCCTCGTCGGCGATTTCCTCGAGGCTGCCGAGACCCTCGCTGTGCTCGATATCGACGTTGAGCACCACGGCCACGTCGGGCTCGACGATGCGCGCCAGGCGCGCGATCTCGCCGCGCCGATTGGTGCCGCACTCGAGCACGGCGGCGCGATGGCGCTCGGTGAGCGTGAAGACCGTCATCGGGACGCCGATGAGGTTGTTGAGATTGCCCGGCGTCGCCAGCGTCTCACCGAAGAGCGCGCGAACCGCGGCGGCGGTCAGCTCCTTCGTGCTGGTCTTGCCTACCGCGCCGCCGATCGCGACGCAGCCGAGCGGATTGGCGGCGCGCATGCGCCCGAGATGATGACGCGCGAGGTCGCCGAGCGCCGCCAGCGTGTCGTCGACCTCGACCGCGGGCAGCGCGGGGAGCGTGCGACCCCGCTCCACCAGCAGAGCGCCGGCGCCGCGGCGCGCGGCCTCGTCCAGGAACGAATGACCGTCGCGGTCGCCGCCGCGGAGCGCGACGAACAGCGATCCGGTCTCCAGCGCGCGCGTGTCCATCGTCACTCCGCGCACCGCCGTGCGAGGCTCGCCTGAAATCGTGCCGCCGGTGGCCGAGGCTATTTCGTCGAGCGTGAACGAGCACTGGTTTTGAGGTATCGGCGTCGCCATCGGGCTTCGTCCGCGCCGGCGCCAGCCGCATGTGCGGACCCCAACTGATTACGTGTCCGGTTGCGGCTTGACAACCGTGCATGCACGGGCAAGCCTCGTGGGCCAAAGCCTGAAACGGAGGAGTTGTTGCGATGAGCGAGGCTCAAAGGCCGCTGGTCGGCATAATCATGGGCAGCAAGAGCGATTGGGAGCACATGTCGGCGGCGGCCGAGGTTCTCGATGAATTTAAAGTGTCGCATGAAGTGCGTGTGCTGTCTGCGCATCGCACGCCCGACCTGACGCTCGACTATGCCGAGGCCGCGGTCGAGCGCGGGATGCAGGTGATGATTGCGGGGGCGGGCGGCGCGGCCCATCTGCCTGGCGTTATCGCAGCCAAGACCATCCTGCCCGTGATCGGCGTACCGATGCCGACCACGTCGCTCAATGGGATGGATTCGTTGCTGTCGATAGTGCAGATGCCGCGCGGCGTGCCGGTTGCGACGATGGCGATCGGCAAGGCGGGTGCCGGAAACGCGGGTCTGTTCGCGGTCGCGATACTCGCACTCGGCCGCCCCGAACTCGGCGAGCATCTGGTCAAATGGCGCGCCGCACGCGCGGCGGAAGTGCTGCGCCAGAAACTTCCCTGAGTGGGGCGCGCGGTAGGATAGGAGCGATGGAACCGGGCGGCGTAAGATCCGATGCGCGACTGCGCCGCTGCAGGAGCGTCGCCTTCGCGACGCTCGCGCTGGCGCTGGCGGCGGCATGCGCGGGCCGTGCTGCGCGAGTCGCGCAGGCCGCGGACACGGCGCGCATCGTGATCAAGTCCGACGGCAAGCTGCCGGTTTCGCCGACCATGCCGCTCGGCGTGATCGCGACCGATCCCGTGCTGCAGCAGGTTCTAAGCCAGGATTTTCAGGTCGCGGGAAGGCTGGCCGGCGCCAGCGCCACGTCTGAGGTAACGATTACCGTCACGCTGACGCATCAGGTGCTGGAACCCGGATTGTCGCTCGAACAAATCGCGCGCGGGGATGCTGCGGCACTTGCCCTGCTGAAACAGCTCGGGGTGAAGCCGCCGCCGTTGCCGGAGCAGACCGCGCCAGACGAGGACGACCAGGACGACGATCGGAGCGACACGGATGAAATGAATGCTGCCGAGGGCAACACCAACGCCCGCAACGACGTCAACCGCTACGAGCAGCAGGGACAGATGCCGCGGGGTCCGGTTCCGCTGGGCGGCCCATTGGGCTTCCCGATGTCGCAATGGCCGGTACCTCCGGCGACTGCCCAGGAGCGCTCCGCCTTGCCGTCGTACATGCAACCTTACAATCAGGCGATCGATCCGCGCGAGCAGGCGCGGCGCGAGCGCGCCGAGGGCGCCATCTACAACGCGATCTTTGTCGCGCGTGCGACCGCGGGCAGTGGAGAATTGACCGTAATCGCCGTTGCGCAGCCCGGCTTCGATCCGCACGAGGTGCGCAAACTGATCGCCGAAGAGATCGCCAACGGCGTGCTTCATTAGCCGCCGCGTCAGAGATTACTCGGTATCGGAGGACCCGGCGCCCGCCGGTGCGGCGGGCGGTTTGCCCGGCTGGGCGCTCGTCGGAGCGGGCGGGTTTGCGCTGCCCGCGGCTGGCGCAGGCGCCTGCGGCTTGGGCGCCGCCGCCTGCGGAGCGGTCGCAGCAGCGGGAGGCGACGCCGGCGCGGGCGCCGGCGCTTTTTCGGCGCGAGCGGAAACCCCGTCACCGGATGCGGCGGGCTGCGCGGGCGCCATCGCCGGCGCGGGCGGCACGCGACGGAAGCCGAATTCGCCGCGATGGTGCTCGGACACGATCACGTAGAGCACGACAATGGCCGAGAGCACGACGACCACGGCGGCGATGCGTCCCCATGGCAGACGATGAGAGTCGTGGGTTTCCAACGGCTCGGACATCCGCTGGGTTGCCGCCATGCTCTCGGCGCGTTGGACCTCGCGCACGAAGCGCATCGCGATCTCTTCGCCGTCCAGCTTGAGGAAAGCCGCGTACCGGCGCAGAAACGGCATCAGATAGAGCTGATCCGAAATAAGGCCGTAGTCGCTGCTTTCGATCATGTCGATGTAATGGGCCGGGATGCGGGTCTCCGCAACGGCCTGCGCGCGCGAGACACCACGCCGCTCACGCGCCCCGGTCAGGATTTTGCCCAGGCCGGGCTCGCCGTCGGCCGATCCCTTGTGCGAATCTGCGGGAGGAGCGCCGGAGTTCGAGGAGTTGTCGGGCGTTGCATCCGAGACGGGTTTGTTCTCGGCCGCGGCCCGTGCAGAACCGCTGTAGTCTTGCGCCGCGTCGCTCGCTCCGGATCCGTGGTTCTTACCGTTCACGGTCCTGGCCTCGCCCCCGGTCTCCACGCTTTCTTCGATATCCCGTGCGACAGCCATCCACCGTCCCCTCCGCCGAAAGTGCAGGACGCGCAGGGCCGCGTCGACAGAAGAAACTTACAATTAGCGCGCTGTGAAACCAAGTACCCCTTTCACGGCGCAGACGCCGCGATATGGCAGCCGGGAGCGGGCGCCTGGAGCGCCGATTCTCTACTGTACAAAGCCAGTTTTTTGCCCTCGCATCCGATGATTCGAGGCTCGCTGCCCAGCATCGCGCGGACGTGCTCGAGGTCGCTGCGGTTGACGATCAGCACCGCACATCCGCGCCCGCGCCATAGCTGGACCAGATCGCCGTCGGTCGCGATAAAGCTCGCGCGCGCGTCGGGCGCGCGGCCGAAAGGCGCGAGTTCGCCGCGGTAGTCCACCAGCGCCTCCCGGTGGCCGGTGTAAAAGGGCAGCGCCTGAACGAAATGCCGGTAGGAGGCGAGCTCGCATCCTGATGCGAGATACGGATTGATAGCCCGCGCCAGATCGCGATACGAACCGAGCGGCTGCGCGTCGGCGCGCGCTTTCATCATCAGGCCGAGGGCGGTCAGGACGCCGAGCGCCAGGGCGCCGATCGCGGCTGCAGGCTTCCGTCCAAGCCGCGCAATCGCCAGAGCGGCGAGCGACGTAACGGTGAGCGCAACGGCCGCGACAAGCGCGTCAGCCAGCAGGATCGAGTAGAGCGGCGCCGTGTACAAACGCCAGGCCGCGAAGGTAACCCCGGTTGCCGCGAAATCGGCGAGTGCAATGACGCCGAGCACGTTGCGTGTCGCGACGGCGGTACCGGACAGATTGCACAGCGCGTAACCCGCCAGGATCGCCAGCGGCGGGAGCCCGGGCAGGATGTACGAGCCGAGCTTTGCGCGCGGAATCGAAAAGAACACCAGGATTATTCCGAACCACCAGAGCAGAAAGGTGAGAGAGGCGCGATCGCCCGCGGGCCGTCCCTCCGGGGTATCCCGGCCCTGGCCCTGCCCGCGGATAACCTGCAGCGCACCCATGGGGACGAAACAAATCCACGGCCACATCCCCGCGATCGTCACGAGCACGAAAAAATACGGCCCCCATCCGTGCTCGACGTTTCTCAGGTAGCGCTCGATATGCTCGTGAATGAAAAAGAAATGCAGGAAGCCGGGATTGCGCCACGCCGCGAGCGCGAACCACGGCGCCGCGATCGCAAGGTAGACCGCGATCGCGCTCAACCACGGCATGCGGATGATTGCGCCGGTGCGGCGCTCGCCTGCGAGCCACGCGAGGCCAATCGCTCCAGTCAGAGCCAGCGCCACCGGCCCCTTTGTGAGCGTACCCGCAGCGGTCAGCGCGCTCGCCAGCAGGAACCAGCGCGCGCCCGCCGCGCCGGCGGACCCTGCCGCGTCCTCGCCGCCGGGCGTGCACGCCCACATCCGGAACGAGGCCAGCGCCGCGGTGATGAACAGCGCGAGCGCCGGATCGAGCGTCGCGAATCGCGCGAAGCCGAAGACCAGGGGTGAAAGCCCGAGCACCATCGCCGCCGCAAGTCCCACGCTCGCGCCGAACATCGCCTCACCCAAGGCTGCGGTGACCACCACCTCGGCGACGGTTGCGAGCGCAGCGGGCAATCGCACGGCCAGTTCGTTGACGCCGAACAATCTGATCGAGAGCGTCTCTGCCCAATAGACGAGCGGCGGCTTTTCGAAATAGCGCACCCAGTCGTCGTGCGGCGTCACATAGTCATGGGTGAGCACCATTTCGCGCGCGATTTCCGCATAGCGGCCCTCATCGGGCTCCCACAATGCCGGGCGGCCCAGCGCCGGCAGGTAGAGCGCGGCCGCGACCGCCGCGCATAGCAGCAGGCGCAGCGGCCTGCGCGACGCGGCCATGATCGCGGAGCTGGCAGGCATGATCGCAAGAGTCTGCGGACCAGGGCGGGCGCCGTCAACCCGCGAATCATGGGCCGGCGCTTAACCCGGGAGCTGCCGCCCTCGTCGTTCCGAGCGGTCGACGAAGATGGCGGCTGCGGGAGTGCGGAGTGGCGCCCGCTAGCGTGCGCGCGTGGCGGGATAGGATATCGCAGCCTCGACTGCGCCCGAGCGCGTCGGCGTCATCATCTCCCGTCCGCCGCTCCCGGAAGAGGGCGATTTCGAGGTGTCCTCGCCCTCGGACATTTCGAGCGCATTCTGCGCGATCTCGAGCCGCAGGCTCTCCGAAACCGGTATGCGCAGCACGATCTCGCGGCTGACCTCTTCTTCCGACCGCGCCAGTTGCACGTCGCGCAGTTGCAGCAGCGCTTCGGCGGAATTGATCGCGATGTCCGTTGGATCGAATGCGGGCATGAAATCCACGTCGTAGCGATTGCCGAAATAGCCGACCAGTTGCTCGCCGTTGTGCGTAGAGACAAAGCGTCCGGCGACCGCGACCTGCCATGCCGAAACCAGCCCGAAGTAGTAGGCCTCGTAATTGAGAACTTCCCCGTAGACTACAGCGTCGGCGCCCAGCCATCTGCCGAGCGTGGCCGGGGGCACCTGGTCGAGCTGTTTTTCGTCGGTGATGCCGTGCATGTGTAGGACCGCATCGATGCCGATGGGATTGAGGACGTAAAATTCGCGAGTCGATAGATAGCCGATCATTAATCGCCGCAAGCGCTGCGCATCGGTCCAGGCCCAGCGCAGGCGCTCTTCATGGTTGCGGAACGTCATCGGTATCTTGTCCACCGAGAAGTTTGCGCTGCCGCGATCGGTGAAAGGCAACACCGCGATTCTGAGCGGCGCGTTGCGCTGATAGTCAGGCGCGACCTTGACTTTCATGGATCCGGGGTCGAGTTCGACCACGCGATCGAAGAGGGTCTTGCGGCCGTGCGTTTCGGCCTGGTATTCCGGCTGAAAGAAGGGCCTCCGCTCGGCGGTGCGTTGACTGACCGTCGAGCACCCGGCGATTCCGGTTAGGGCAGTAATCAGCGTGAAACTTAACAGGGACTTGCGCGTCAACACCGCGTCCTCCATCCCCCCATAGCGCCGTTCGTCCGACAACGGACGGACTGGTGAGACTGGTTCAGCAAGAACCATGCTGGAGACGATCGAGGTCGGGCTTCCCACTTTGCCGGTGCCTCTTTCCGCCGCTTCTTCGGCGGGGTATCGTCTTTTACTTCAAGGTCGTCGGTAATAATTGCGAGAGACGCGCCCCGGATTGTGTACGCCGAGCCGGTCTCGCGGAGGGGCGACTTTGCAGCCCTTGGATTAGGAATTTGAGTTCAGCCGAAAAAATAACCCCGCTGCGCGAACCCGAGCCGCGCGGATCGCTGGTCTCGGTTGTGGTTCCGGTCTACAACGAGGCGGCCAATCTGCGTGCGCTGTGGTCGCGCCTGGAGCAGGCGATGCGCGCGAGCGGCCGTCCCTGGGAGGTCCTGTTCGTGGACGACGGCTCCGCCGACGACTCGCTGGCGATCCTGCGGGACATCGCGAGTGCGGCGCACGGCACGGTCCGGATAATCGAGCTTGCGCGCAACTTCGGCCAGCATTCAGCGATTCTGGCCGGCTTCCGCCAGTGCCGCGGCGAGACCGTGGTGACGCTCGACGCCGACCTGCAGAACCCGCCCGAAGAGATTCCGCGTCTGCTCGCCGCGATAGATGAAGGCAACGACGTTGCCGGCGGATGGCGCGAGCAGCGCCAGGACGTGGCCTACCGCCGGCTCGCCTCGAATCTGCAGAACCGGGTGACCTCGATGATTGTCGGCGTGCCGATGCACGACTACGGATGCATGCTGCGCGCGTACCGCCGGCATATCGTCGATACCGTGGTGGCGTGCGACGAGAAGGCGGCCTTCGTGCCGGCGCTGGCCAATTCTTTCGCCAAGCGGGTCGCCGAGATCCCGGTCGGCCACGATGAACGTCGGAGCGGCGACTCCAAGTACAACCTGTTCCGTCTCGTCCATCTCAGCCTCAACCTGCTGACCGGATTCTCGATGATGCCGATTCGCGCGGTCAGCCTGGCCGGAATTATCGTATTCGCACTCGATGCATTGCTCGTGCTGATACTGATCGGCCACCGCATCCTGTACGGGCCGCAGCAGGAGGGCGCGGTCTGGACGTTGTTCGCCTTCAACTTTCTCGTGCTCGGCTTCGTCCTGCTCGCGGTCGGACTGATCGGCGAGTACGTCGGACGCATCTATCTCGAAGTGCGCAAGCGGCCGACTTATATCGTTCGCGCCGTGCACGACGAAACGCCGGCGGCGCCGGAGCATCGCTGAACCGACGTGGCCGTGGAGCGTTCTCGTGCAGAGGCCGCGGAGAAATCCTCCGCGCCGGCGCGCTGCGTGCTGTTCGCCTATCACGCGATGGGCTACGCATGCATGGAGGCGCTGCTCGGGATGGGCGCGCAGGTCGCCGCGCTGTTCACGCACGACGATGACGCGCGCGAAGAAATCTGGTGGCGCTCGTGCGCGGAGCTGGCGCACGGCCGCGCCATACCGGTGTACACGCCCGAGCGGCTCGACCAGCCGTGGATCGAGCGGATCGCGGCGTTACGGCCGGCGATCGTGTACTCGTTCTATTACCGCAACCTGCTGCCGGGGGAGGTCCTGCGCGCGGCGTCGCTCGGCGCCTACAATCTGCACGGCTCACTGCTGCCCGCATATCGCGGCCGCGCGCCCGTGAACTGGATGCTGGTCAACGGCGAGCGGGAGGCGGGCGTGACGCTGCATCACATGGTCGCGCGCGCCGATGCCGGCGACATCGTGGGGCAGCGCTCGGTCGCGATCGACGACAGCGACACCGCGCTCACGCTCTATCGCAAGCTGGTGCCGCTCGGCGTCGCGCTGCTCACCGAGATGCATCCGCTGATCGCGGCCGGATGCGCGCCGCGCCGGCCGCAGGATCTCGCGCGCGGCAGCTATTTCGGCCGGCGGCGCCCGGAAGACGGGCGCATCGACTGGCGCTGGCCCGCGCGGCGCATATTCAACCTGGTTCGCGCCGTGACCCATCCATATCCGGGGGCGTTCTGTTCGCTCGATGAGCGGAAGCTTCTCATCTGGGAATGCCGTATCGCGGGCGAGAGCGGACGGCGTGGTGAGCCGGGAGCGATCGTTGCCGCCAACAACGGCGCGCTCGAAGTCGCGGCGGGCGAGGGCAGCGTCCTGATTACGCGCGTCCAGTTCGAGGGCGGCCCGGAGGGCGCGGCGGCCGAAGTGTTGTCCGAAGTGCTGTCGCGGTCAGGCACGGCGCGCGGCGCGGATACGAGCGCGCGCGCGCGAATGGAATAGGGGAGGGAGCATGCGGGTATTGATCACCGGCGGCGCCGGCTTTCTCGGATCGCACCTGAGCGACGCGTTCATCGCGCGCGGGGACGAAGTTTTCGTACTCGACACCGGCGCAATCGCCAAAGTGCGCCATCTGCTCGACAATCCCCGCTTTCACTACATTCATGACACGGTCTTCAATCTCGAGCTCATCGACAGCCTCGTCGCCAAGGCCGATCTCGTCTATCACCTGGCTGCCGTGGTCGGAGTCGAGCACTATGTCGCCGATCCCTATGAAACATTGAACGTCAATGTGAACGGCACGCAGAACGTGCTCAAGGCCGCATACAAGCATGGCCGCCGGCTGGTTTTCAGCTCGACCTCGGAAGTGTACGGGCGCAATCCGAAAGTTCCCTGGAAAGAGGACGACGACCGCGTGCTCGGCGCCACCACGATCGATCGGTGGTGTTACTCGACTTCAAAGGCGGTGGGCGAACATTTTTGCTTCGCCTACCACAAGCTTGGCCTGCCGGTGAGCGTGGTGCGCTACTTCAATATCTACGGCCCGCGCCTCGATCGGGTTGACGTCGGCCGTCTGTTCACCATTTTCATGGGCCAGTTGCTGCGCGGCGTCGATCTCACGGTGATCGGCGACGGCAAGCAGACGCGATGCTTCACCTACGTGACCGACGCGGTCGCGGCCACGGTCGCCGCCGGCACCAAAGCGGCGGCCGACGGTCACGCGATCAATATCGGCACTGACGTCGAAACCTCGGTTCTCGACTTTGCCAACCTGATGATCGAGCTGTACGGCTCGAACAAGTCGAAGATCAGGTTCGTCAGCCAGGCCGACGTCTACGGTCAAAGCTACGAGGACATCCCGCGCCGGGTGCCGGACAATACCAAGATGCGCACGCTCTTGGGCGTGACGCCGAAGGTCTCGCTTCGCGAGGGAACGGCTTTGGCGATGGAATGGTTCCGGCGCGATCAGGCCGGCTGAATCATTGCGTCCCGCACACGTGTCAGGCGGGTCGTCGGCGATGCGTTGCCGTCTCGGCCATGAGACACGTCTCGCATCCCTGCGAGCATTCCCGCGATTCGATTCGCTGTAGTCATTTTTTGCTCAGCAGCTACTTACGCTGCGAATAACGACCCGTCGCGCGCGTTTTCCTTACCGTTGTAAGAGCCGGTGGCGCACCATCTCGCGATGGTTCCTCTCTTGCGTTCTGTCTAGTCGGCTGGACCAAGGGAGAGCGCTCACGGGAGCGTCGACGATGCGAATTTCAGCAACTAAAAGTTAATAGAGCATAATATTGCTCAATCATGTTTAATAACCGATTGACATCATAAATAACGTAATAAACACTCTAAACTAGGAAATAAAAGTTTTGACTCGATTACAGAACATTTCGATTGCCGTGATCCTCTTGTCGCTCGTCTGCGCGCGCCCACAGGCCGCGAATGCCGCGCTAGGCGGGAGTGCCGGGTCGGTTGCTTCCGACGCGCAGATCCTGGGGGCGGTTGCGATCACCCATTTCTCCGCTGCGGCTTCCAACGCTCCGTCACTCAACGTGTACGCGGTGGAACGCCTGACGATGCCCTCCGGAATCAAAGTGAACGAGTATGTTGGCGCGGACGGGCGCGTTTTTGCGGTCAGCTGGCGAGGAATGCGACCGCCGGACCTGGCCGTGCTGATGGGCGCGTATTTCAGACAGTACCGGGATGCGGCAGAGGCCGGCGGTCTCACCGCCCTCGGCGTCCATCACGCATCTGTGCGCGCAAGCGATGTCGCGGTGGAAACCGCCGGTCACATGCGCGACATGTGGGGCCGTGCGTGGCTGCCTGCGATGCTCCCGCCGGCTGTCGATGAGCAGGAGATTCGCTGATGCGCCGCGACCGATTCGCCATCGCAGGGATCTCCATCCTGCTCTTGTCACTGGCGAACGCTTCGGTGCACGCCGCGTCGGCGAATGCGCAGCGCAGCCAGGCAAGTCCGCCGATGCAGACCCCTCCGGGTCAGTCCAACGTGCTGACGGCCACGGTATGGACCGGTCCCTACGGAAATTACATCAACGGCCCGTTCACACACGTAACCATCTGCCAACCCGGCACCGATTCCTGCCAAACCATCGGCGGTATTCTGATCGACACCGGCTCTTCGGGGCTTCGCATCTTCAATCAGGCCAAGCGCCTGACGCTGCCGAGCGTCACGACCGCCAAGGGCGAGCCGATCGCCGAATGCGTGGCCTTTGGGACGCTCTCGACCTGGGGACGAGTAGCCTTCGCCGACGTGAAGCTCGGCGGGGAACCGACCATCCCAAGCATGCCGATTCAGGTGATCAACGCCGGCTATGGCGTGGTGCCCGCAATATGCAGAAGCGGGCCGCCGCTCGCGTTGAGTCCGGGTCAGATCGGTTACAACGGAATACTGGGCGTTGGTCTGTGGGGAGCCGATTGCGGTGGCGCCTGCGCCACTTTGGGACCGCAGAATCCCTCGATGTACTTCGCCTGCGGGCCGCTGGGCTGCAGGCTGACGCCGATGGCCGAGGCGGCGCAGGTGCAGAATCCGGTCGCGCTGCTGCCCGAGGACAACGACGGCGTGGTGCTGAAACTTCCGTTGATTCCCTTTCTCGGCGCGCCCTCGGTTTCGGGAAAGCTGGTGCTGGGCATCAACACGCGCGGCAACAACAAGCTCGGCGACGCGTCGATTTTTCTGGCTGACGACCTGGGCAACATCGCCACCACGTTCAATAACCGCACGATTGACGGCTTCGTCGACAGTGGCTCGAACGCGCTGTTCTTCAACGCGTCGATTCCGCAATGCGATCCGACGCTCGCCGCCGGCTTCTACTGCCCTTCGGATTTGATGGTCCTGGGCGCGATAAATACCGGCCGCAACGGCAGCGCGACCGGGCCGGTCGCCTTCAGCGTGGCCAACGCCGTTGGACTCGCAGCTACGGGCAACAAGGCGTTCTACGACGTGGCGGGAACGTTCGGCGCGCCGTTCTTCGATTTCGGCCTGCCGTTCTTCTATGGCCGCAACGTGTACACCGGGATCGACGGCGTGACGACACCCGGCGCCGCCGCCGGCCCCTATTTCGCCTACTGACCGGCCTTTTACAGCTTGCGCGCGATCGTCAGACCGTCCGCGACCGGCAGCATCGCCAGCTCCACACGGCGGTCGCGCGCGGCGAAGTCATTGAACGCGCGGATCGCGACCGTGTCCTCGGTCCGATCCGTTTCATCCAGCACTGCGCCGTTCCACAGCACATTGTCCACCAGGATGAGTCCGCCGACTCGCGTACGCGCAAGAATTTCCTCGTAATACTCGCGATAATTGCGCTTGTCGGCGTCGACGAAGGCCAAGTCGAATTCGGCGGTGACGGGCAGCGCGCGCAGCGTTTCGAGCGCGGGCCCGAGCTTGAGCGTTATGCGATCGGCGACACCGGCCCTTTCCCAGTAGCGCCGCGCGATAGCGGTCCATTCCTCGCTCACGTCGCAGCAGAGCAGTGTTCCGCCCGGGGCCAGGCCGCGGGCGATGCAGATCGCGCTGTAGCCGGTGAAGGTGCCGACTTCGATCGCGCGGCGCGTCCCGATCGCGCGCGCGAGCAGCGTCATGAAGGTGCCCTGCTCGGGCGCGATCTGCATGCCCGCGAGCCGGCCCAGCCGGTCCTGCGTCTCGCGCGCCAATTCGCGCAGCACCGGGTCGTCGTTGTGCCCGTGACTGAGCATGTAGTCGTGAAGTTTATCGTCGAGACGGATGAATTTTCCTGAAGGTGCCATGACTTGAAACCTAGCATTCAACGGCGGGCGTCCGGGAGCGGCAAATCCGCAAGGCCGATCGCGTCAAGCTCGCGGCGGATGCGCTCCGGATGAGTGGCGCGCCAATAGACGCGGTTACATCGCGGGCATCGCAGGAATCGCTCCTGGCTTGCATAGACGAAGGGCGGGACGCGGCGCGCCATCGCCTCGCGCGACGCCTCGCACAGCGGCTCGTTGCAACACGAGCAGCGCGTGAAGGCTGCGCGATGCGGGTGAAATGGAAAACGCGCGAGCACCTCGCGCAGCTGATCGCGCAACAGGTTGCCTTCGAGATACAGGGCGTCGGACGCGGTGCGCAGGCGCTTGTCGCGCGTGAGCGCGATGCGCCCCTCGGCGCGCGCCCGCGCAAGCAACCCGCCGCCGCCCAGCGCCGGGTCGAACAGCACGTCGGCGCCGAGCAGCCGGAGCCATCGCGCCAGGCGCCCGAGCATCCGGTCGGCGGCGAAACGCGGCGCCGCGGCGCATCCGGCTTTGAACTCATCGTTCATCGCGCGTGGATATAGTATAGCAGGCCTCTGGCGGTGCGCGCCGAACAGCAGGGTCGGGAGGAATGGCGAATGAAGGAAGAACCGGCGACGTTCAAATCCGGTGAGCTGACGCTGGAAGGAATGATCGCGCGTCCCGCGGCGGGCGGACCGTGGCGTGCGGCGGTCGTGTGCCATCCGCATCCGCTGTACGGCGGCTCGATGCGTAACAACGTGGTGGACGCGGCGATCGATGCGTTCCAGGCGGCGGGCTTCGCCACTTTGCGGTTCAATTTTCGCGGCGTCGGCCGCAGCGAAGGCGAGTTCGACAATGGCCGCGGCGAGGCCGACGATGCGGTCGCGGCGGTGCGCTTTCTCACTGCGCAGACGGGGGTGCTCGCGGATCGAGCGGTGCTGGCCGGCTATTCGTTCGGTGCGATGGCGGCGGCGCGCGCCGCGGCGGACACGGCCGAAGTCGGCGCAATCGTCGCGATTGCGCCGCCCATCGCGGCGATCGATGCCTCGATTCTGGAGGCGACGACCAAGCCAATCGTGCTTCTATCCGGCGACCGCGACTCGTATTGCCCGGCGGCCCAGCTCGGCGCTCTGGCCGCCACGCTGGGCGATCTCGCGCGTTTGCGGATCGTCGCTGGCGCCGATCATTTCTTCGGCGGGCGCGAGCACGAGATCGGCGCCGCGCTCGGCCGCGAGCTGGCCGCCTTGTAGCACCGTTTCTTGGGTCCCGATCGTCAGGGGGGAGCGGCAAATGCCGGAGGAAATAGAAGTCGATAGCGAGAAGCTCCGTGAGGAGATCCACGAAGAGCTGGAGCGCGCGGGCAGCGCACTGCTCAGGAGCGTCGCGCTGACCACGGCCCTGTTCGCCGCGCTGGCCGCGGTGGCGGCGCTGCGCGCCGGCGATTCAGTCAACGAGGCGCTGGTGCTGAAGACGGAGGCGACGCGGCTGCAGGCTGAGGCTTCCGATCAATGGGCGGCCTACCAGGCCAAGGGGATCAAGTCGGCCATTCAGCATGCGTCGGAGACGGCGTGGCTGGCGGCAGGAAAGCCGCCGCCGGCTTCCTTCAACGAAGAGCGCGCGCGCTATGCGCGCGAGCAGGCCGCGCTCGCCGGCGTCGCCCACGAGCGCGAGCGCGATCGCGATCGCAAATCGGCCGAAGCGGATCGGCTCATGCACGACCATCGCCGGTTTGCCGACAGCGTGGCGCTTTTCCAGGTTGCAATCGCGCTCGGCGCGGTCGCGGCGCTGACGCGCGTGCGCATGGTCTGGTACGGCTCGATGGCGGTGGGCATCGCCGGCACCGCGCTGTTCGTCGCGACCATGCTGTGACGCCGCGGCCTCGCACGCGAGCGGTCAGGGCGCCGGCGCGCGGCGCTCGGCGCGATCGAGAAAATCGCGCAGCAGCTTCAGGTAGGCCTGCGGCTCTTCGTACATCGGCATGTGCGAGCTCTTTTGAAAGACCACCATCTCGGAGCCCGGCAGCGCCGCATGACAGAGCGCGGTCGCGCGCGGGCTGGTCTCGCTGTAGCGGCCCGAGATGTAGAGCGCGGGAGTTTTGATCTCCTTCAGGCGCGCGGTCTCGTCCCAGTTCTTGAGGTTGCCGGTGCACGAGAATTCGTTGGGGCCCTGCATCGTGACGTAAACCTCGTCGTTGTGCGCGGCGAACGAGCGCTCGAGCGAGTCGGGCCACACCGGCAGTCTGCAGACGTGCAGCTTGTAGTACTCGAGCACCGCGCCCTGATATTCGGGGCAATCCGTGTAACCGGAAGCCTCGTGCCGATCCAGGGTCGCCCGCGTGGCGGCCGGCAGTTCGCTGCGGTACTTCGCCGCGTCGCGCGACCATTCAGGATAGGAGCAGATCGCATCGGAGAAGACGTAGCTGACCACGCCCGGCGGCTGCGTCAGGGCGTATTCCGTCACGACCAAGGTGCCCCAGGAATGCCCAAGGACGTGGACCCGCTTGTAGCCGAGCGCGGCGCGCAGCGCGGCGAGTTCCTTTACGAATCGATCGACGACCCAGAGCGACTTGTCGTGCGGGCGATCGGACTTGCCTGCGCCGAGTTGATCGTAAAACACCACCGGCCGATCCCGGCATAGCCTGCCGATGGGTTCGAGGTAGTCGTGGGTAAAGCCCGGACCGCCGTGCACGGTGATGAGCGGAATGCCGCTGCCGCCGCCGACCACCTCATACCAGATTTTGCCGCCGATCACCTGGACGTAACCCTCGCGCACCGGGCATCCGAACGGAAACCTGGAGGGGTCTGCATCAGCGGGGTCCCCCGCATGTGCCGGCGCGATTGCCATCAGTATCGTCAGGGCGGCGAGCGCTGCACAACGTTGCCGATTCAACATGTCGATATTTCTCCGCGCGGGCCTCGTTTTGCGCCGGAGTTCTATCAGAACCGCGGGGGCCGTGGGAGCAGCGCGTTGCGCATTGCGCGGCGGTGTTTTCGGTTGATTCGGCGGTTTCGCCGAGGCGGCCGGTCTCGATTACGGCTGGTCGGTCCCGGGCGTCGCGCGTGGAATACCCAGTCGCGCCGCGCGCTCGATCGGCGCGAAGGGATCGTCGCGGTCGGATTCGGCCAGCGCAATAATCGCCTTGATCGTATCGCGCAGCTTGCCCTGATAGATGCGGTCGAGCTTCGCGAAGCTGTCGAGGTCGTGAAAATAGATCAGGTAATTGATCAGGACCGCGTTGTTGAGCGGCTCCTGGTCGAGTTCGAAGCGCTCGAGCCCCGACAGCTGCGGTTTCAGTTTCGCATAATCCGCGTTGATCTCGGCGAAAATCGCGGTTCGGCGCTTCAGTATTTCCTCGTGCCCGATGCCGCTTTTATATAACGCCTCCAGCCGTTCGGCTTCGTCGTGGAGAAAGCGCGCGAACTTCAGGTCGGCGTCGAGCACTCCGCGCGCGGCCTCGGCATCCGCCGACGCCGGCCCTTCGGTGGCGTCGAAGAATTTTATCGCCCCGGCGCTGCCGACAAAGGTGGCCGCCGATTCGTCGAAGGCCACGTTGCTTGCCAGGAAGTAGGTGCGATGGAACAGCTCGTGGATGATCACCCCCGCCAGTTCGACCCGGTCGAGCTGCAGCAGATTCGAGAGCAGGGGATCGTTGAAGAAGCCGAGGCTCGAGAAGGCCACCGCCGGCCTGACCATGGTGTCGTATCCGCGCGACTCCATCGCGGCCGCTTCGGCGATGGCGCGGCGCTTTTCGAAATAGCCGCGATACGGGATGCTGCCGACGATCGGAAACCACCAGGTATAGGGCTCGAGCGAGTCCCGCGGCGCCGCCATCACCACCCAGACGATCGCGCCCTCATCGACCTCGGAGATGGTTTTGTACGAGCTGCCGACATCGAGGCCGAGCCGCTCGCCGGCGAAGTCGCGCACCCTGAGCACGGTCTCGAGCTTGGCGCGCACTTCGGGCGGCACCTGGCTGCGCGCGAGCACGGCGCTTATCGGTTTGCGCCGCCACAGCACCCGGCCTTCTTCGTAGGCCGCGCGTGCGATGTACCCGGCCTCGCATCCGGCAAGCGCGCCGGCGCCGGCGGCCAGCAGCACGATCAACGCGAGCGCTCGCATGAGATGCAACGGCACTGGAATCTTTCAGCCGGCGGCCTGCCCGGCGGCATCGAGCGCGGTCGCATACTGCAGCTCGAACAGTCGGTAATAGAGCCCGCGGCGCGCCAGTAACTCGGCGTGCGTGCCGCTTTCACGGAGCACGCCCTGGCTGAGCACCAGGATGCGGTCGGCGCGCTCGATGGTTGACAGGCGATGCGCGATGACCAGCGCGGTGCGATCCCTCAGCAGCTCGTCGAGCGCGCGCTGCACCAGCGACTCGGTTTCGCTGTCGACGCTGGAGGTTGCCTCGTCCATCACCAGCACGCGCGGGTCATAGGCGAGCGCGCGGGCGAAGGAGAGGAGTTGGCGCTGACCGGTGGAGAGGTTCGCTCCGCGCTCGCGGATCTCTTCGCGCAGACCGTGCGGCAGACGCTGCACGAAATCGAGCGCCTGCGCGCGCGCCAGCGCGGCGCGCACGTCGCCCTCGCTCATCTGCAGCCGGCCCAGGCGCACATTGTCGAACACGTCGCCGGCGAACAGGAATACGTCCTGCTGCACGAGCCCGATCGCGCGGCGCAGCTCGGTGAGGTCCCATTCGCGCACGTCCACGCCGTCAACCAGGATTCGTCCGGCGCCGACGTCGTAAAAGCGCGTCAGGAGCTTGATGATGGTGGATTTGCCGGAGCCGGTCGAGCCGACGATCGCGACCTTGCGTCCCGGTTCGACCTTGAAGCTCAGATCGTGGAGCACCGGTTCACCCGTCCGATAGGCGAAGCGGACGCGGTCGAACACGATTTCGCCGCGCAGCGCGGCGGGGCGGCGCGGCGCGGGCGGGCTGGCGATAGACGCCGGCGTCTCCATCAGCGCCTCGATCCGTTCCATCGCGGCGAGCGCCGACTGCAGCGTGGTGTATTTGCTCGAGATGTCGCGCAGCGGCATGAAAAACATCCGCGCGTAATCCAGAAACGCGACCAGGGTGCCGAGCGTGAGCGTGCGGCGGATGACCCGGGCGCCGCCGGCCCACAGGATCACGCCGACGGTCGCCGAGCTGAGCGACTCGACCGCGGAGAACACGCCGGCTTCGTAAATGTTGGCGATCATCTGCGCGTCGCGGCTCTTGAGGTTGAGCGCGTCGAACTCGGCCCGGCTGCGCCGCTCGCGCGTGAACAGCTGCACCACCGCCATCCCGGCCAGCGCCTCGGCGAGGTAGGCGTTGAGCGCCGCGAGGCGCTCGCGGATTTCGCGGTAGATCGTGCGCGCGCGGCGGCCGAACAGGTTCAGGATCAGCAGCAGCGGCGGCACCGCGCACATCGCCCACAGCGCCAGGCGCGCGTTGAAGGCGAACATGATCGCGACGATCCCGAGCATCGTCAGCACGTCCATGAACATGGTGAGCGAACCGGCGCTGAACATCTCGTTGATCGCGTCGATATCGGTGGTCATGCGGCTGACCAGGCGCCCGGTCGGCGTGCGATCAAAGAACGACATCGGCAGGCGCTCGACGTGCCGGAACAGCCCCATCCGCAGATCGGACAGGCTGTACTGCGCAACCATCATCGTCAGGTACGACTGGCCGTACATGGTCGAGAACTCGCCCGCGACCAGCACCAGGTACACGCAGCCCATCGCCAGCAGCCCGTGCGGGCCGAACGCGGCCAGCACGGGCCGCAGCCACGCCGGCGGTGCGGTGCGGCTGTGGGTGAGGAACAGATCGATGGTGAGTTTCCAGATGTAGGGCTGGGCCAGGGCGAAAGCCGTGTTGAGCGGCATCAGCACCGCGGACAGGAAGAACAAGGCACGATACGGACGAACGAAGCCCCAGACCCAGCCGAGCAGCTTGCGATCGTAAACGCGGCCGAGTTTTTCCTCCTGCGCGACTTCCATCCGCCCGCCCCCGCGCCTCAGTAGCGCGCGAGTTCCTCCTCCACCAGCTGGCGATGGAACAGCTCGGCGTAAATTCCGCGCCGCGCCATCAGCTCCTCGTGCGTGCCGCGCTCGGCGATTGCGCCGCGCTCGAGCACGATTATCTGGTCGGCGTCGCGCACGGTCGAGGCGCGATGGCTGACCACGACCGTCGTGCGGCCACGCACGCTCTCGGCCAGGCTGTCGAGCACCGCGCGCTCGGTCTCGGTATCGACGCTCGCGAGCGCGTCATCGAGCACCACGACCAGCGGATCGTAGACCAGCACGCGGGCGATCGTGACGCGCTGCTTCTGCCCGCCCGAAAGCGACATGCCGCGCTCGCCGACCACGGTGGACAAACCATTGGGCAGCACGGCGATGTCGGATTCGAGTCCGGCGACGCGCGCCGCGCGCGCGATCTCGTCCAGCGGGGCGTCGGCGCGCCCGAACGCGATGTTGCGCGCCATCGTGTCCGAAAAAAGAACCGGCTCCTGCGGCACCATGCCCACGGTTTTGCGCAGCGCCCCGAGCGGCAGTTCGCGCAGGTCGCGTCCGTCCAGCGTCACCCGCCCGGCGCTCGGCTCGACCAGCCGGGTCAGCAGCTTGACCATGGTGGACTTGCCCGCGCCGGTGCGGCCGACGATCGCGAGTTTCTCGCCGGCGGCGACCTTGACCGATACGCCGCGCAGCGCGTAATGGTCGCGGGCGGCGCGGCCGTTGGCGCCCGGGTCCTCGCCGTCGCGCGCGAAATAGCTGAAGGACACGTTTTCCCATTCGATCGCGCCGCCCACCGCAAGTCGCATCTCGCCGCTTCCACCCGAGTCGACCGCGCGTGCGTTGAAGATGTCGTCGAGACGCTTCATCGACGCGCGCCCGCGCTGGTAGATCGAAATCACCCAGCCCATCGCCGTCGTCGGCCACATCAACTGCGCGAGGAAGCCCATGAAGGCGACCAGCGAGCCGATGGTCATCTGGCGGCGGGTCACCAGGTAGCTGCCGTACATCAGCACCGTCATCATCGACCCCGCGTAAGCGCCGCGGATGAGCGGCATGAGCGCGCTGCGCGTGCGCGCGAGCGCCAGTCCGTGCATGTTATAGCTGTCGTTGCGCGCGCGGAATTCGGCCGCCTCGCGCTCGTGCAGCGTGTAGGCCTTGACCACGTGAATGCCGGAAAGACTTTCCTGTACCTTCGCGCCGATCGCGCCCAATTCCTCCTGCACGCGCAGGCTGCGTTCCATCAATGAATGGGTCAGGCGGCGGATCGAGAAAAACAGGATTACGAAAGGCACCAGCGTCGCGAGCGTCAGCCGCCACTGCAGCGCGAGCATCAGACTGAGCGCGTAGACATACGTCACCGGGGTGTTGGCCAGCGTCAGCGCGCCCATCCCGACCATCATCCGCACCGCGGTCAGGTCGTTGACCATGCGCGACATCAGATCGCCGGTCTTGAGCCGCTCATAGAAGCTGCGGTCGAGCCGGGTGAGATGGGCGAACAGGTCGTTGCGCAGGTTGTACTCGATATCGCGGCCGCAGTTGAAGAACATGAACCGCGAGCACCAGCGCACCAGCCCCATGGTCAGCGCCGCGCACACGATTTCAGCCGCCAGCACGGTCAGCCGATGCGAGTCGGACGCCGCGATCGCGTCTACCGCGTGCCCGGTGAGGTACGGCAGCAGCATCCCGAGGGTGACCGTCGCCAGCGTGCACAGCGTGGCCAGCGCATAGCGATGCCAGTACGGTCGAACGTAGCCGAGGAGCCGTTTCATGGCAGGAATTTCAGCGTATCAGGCCTCGCGCGCGCGGGCGGCCGGCATCTTGCCGACGCTGCGCGTTTCAGATGCGCCCTGCGGAACCGGCGATTTGCGCGCGCGCACGATCAGGTTGTCCTCCGTCAGCACCCGCCGATCGAGCATCCAGCGCGCCAGCTCGCGGTTGGCTTCGCGCAACGCCGCTTTGCGCTCGCGCCACACCAGCCGCAGCCGGGTGTCGACGGCGATCGTCGGGTAGAGCAGCGCGTACAGAACATAGCTGAACGGTTTGACCTTGCCGTGGCCGAGGGTCTCGAGCCGCAGGCCGTTGACCCGCATCAGGTAGTACAGCAGGCCGAATGCGATCGGATAATTGTGATAGCGATGGGCTTCGTCGAGCGGTGTGTCGAGCGGAATCGGACGTCGCTTGGCCTTGTGCATCCCGGAAAGCATGAAGCCCAGGCGCGAATCGAGCCGCATGATGTTGGGCGTGGTCAGCACCAGATGGCCGCCCGGACGCAGCACGCGCGCCATTTCGCCGATCGCCGCGCGATGGTTCTCCAGGTGTTCGATCACTTCGGTCAGCACGACCAGGTCGAAGCTCGCGTCGGGATAGGGCAGGCCGCGTGTCAGGTCGACACCCTCGTCGATCGGCAGCCCTTCGATCGGCGGCAGTCCGCGCTCGAAGCGGGTGCCGCGCACCTCGAAGCCGCGCGCCGCGATCGCCCGCATGATCTCGCCGTTGCGGCAACTCACGTCGAGCGCGCGCGTGCCGCGCGCATCGAGATCGGCGATCAGTGCGAGGACGCCATCGATTATCTCGCGGGCAGGCATCGCGCTTCTCCGCCGTGGCGCGGTTTTCTCAGGTGCGTTTGCGGGTGAAGGCTCCATTCACTCATTGTAGTCGCGTTACGTTAGCAGTTACGCCGGACGAAAAAAGAGCCTGCGCGCGCGCGGCGGCCCGGCTCAGAGCCGGCGATGCGTTCGCAGGCGGCGCTCGTACAGCTTGGCGTACTTGAGAAAGACGTAAAACGCCGCGCTCATCGCCGCGTACAGTCCGCGGCCGCCCTCGCGAAAGCCGCCGCGCAGGAAATAGAAGTTGACGAAGCGCCATGCCGGATTCGCGAACATCCGCAGCGCGGTGAGCGAGCCCGGATCGGCGTCCGCGGCCGCCTGCGAGCTCAGCCGGTCGATGGTCGCGACGTGATCGGCGATGTCGCGATAGCTGAAATGCAGGATCGGACAGTTCAGTTTTGCGACCGCACCATCGATTTCGATGCTGGCGTGCGGTTCGTGTCCGCCGAAGCGCGCGGCCTGACGCCGAAAAAGCCTCAGGTGCCAGTCGGGATAGAGTCCGCGCGTATCGTAGCGCCCCAGATGGTACAGCATGCGGCGCACGCGATAACCGCCGGCCGTCGGCGCGGCCGCCAGCGTCCCGCGAATCTCGCGGCCGAGTTCCCAGGTCGCCTGCTCGTCGGCGTCGAGCGAGAAAACCCATTCGCCCCGCGCCTGCTCGAGCGCAAACTGCTTTTGCGCGATAAAGCCGTCGAACGGTCGCTGGAAAACTCGCGCGCCGAGGCCCCGCGCAATCGCAACCGTGCGATCGGTCGAGAATGAATCGACCACGACCGCCTCATCGCAAAACGGCGCCGCGCTCCCGATACACTGGCCGATCAGCTCCTCTTCGTTGCGGGTGATCACGATGAGCGAGACTTTGGGCGCGGCGCTCTCGAACATGACCGTCATGTCGGGCTCTCGCGCCGCCGACCATTTGCCGGCGGCGCATCGCCGGCCGGTGCGGGCTCGCTGCTCGCGCCGGGCGCGCAACTTGCGCCGGGCGCGGGCTTGGGAGTGGCCTCAGGTGCGGGGACGGGATGCGAAACGAGTTCGTCGAGGAAATGAGCGGAAGCTCGGCGTGCGTGCTCGTATGCCGCCTCATCGATTCGCCCGCGCATCAGCTCCACGCGCAAAAACAGAAAATACGTCTGCACGACGTCGTTGCGGCAGTAGCGATGGATTTCATCCAGGCGTCCCTGGTCGTAGAGGTCCTGGACCTGTGCGCCGTCGATCTCCATTTTGCCCGGCAGCCCGATCATCTTGAGCAGCAGGTCCATCCCGCCGCGCATCGGGCCGCTGGCGCCGAAATTGGTCAGGTAATCGAAAAGGTCGAGATGCCGTTCGCCGGCATAGCGGGCGCGCGGCGAATTCGCGCCTTCGGCGAAATGCGCAGGCGCCGCGATGCCGTAGCGCAGCGCCGCGAGCTCGAGCACCGGAAAATCAAAGCGTCTTCCATTGAAGGTGACCAGGCATCCGGGAAAACGCTCGGCGCGCGCCCAGAACTCGCGCGCCAGCGCCTCCTCGGAATAGTCGGCCAGGGCCAGACTTTCGACCGATCGCAGGACGCGGTCCGCGCCGACGTCACCGATCGCGATCGAAATCGGAATATGCAGGCTCAGCGGAAAAAAATCACTGCCGCGTCGCGCGCGCAGCCGTTCACGGAACTGCTGGAAAGCGTCCTCGTCGCTGAGGCCCTCGCCCGCGCACATCGCATGGTTGAGCAGGCGCTTGTCGACGCGCGTCTCGATGTCGAATACGGCGAACATCTAGCCCGGACGCTCGAGCGCCGCGATGACTTCCGCCGCGATCGAGCGGAACACGCCCGAGACCGGATGATCCGGGCGCACCGCAACCAGCGGACGCGCGTAGTCTCCGCCCTCGCGCAACTCGCGCGTCAAGGGCAGCTCGCCCAGAAACGGCACGCCCAGGTCTTGCGCCAGGCGCTCGCCTCCGCCGTGGGCAAAAATCTCATGCCGCGCGCCGCATCCGGCGCACACGTGATAGCTCATGTTCTCGATCACGCCGAGCACGGGCACCTCGGCCTCGTTGAACATCGTGACGCCGCGGCGCACGTCGATCAGGGCGACTTCCTGCGGCGTCGTGACGATGATTCCGCCGCTGAGCGCCACGCGCTGGGTAAGCGTCAATTGCGCATCGCCCGTGCCGGGCGGCAAATCGAGCACCAGGCAGTCAAGCTCGCCCCATTCCACGTTGAACAGGAACTCGGTCTCGAGCTTGGTGACCATCGGCCCGCGCCATATGACCGCGGCCTCGTCATTGACGAACAGCGCCATCGAGATGTAGCGAATGCCGAAGCTCTCGAGCGGGATAATTCGTCGTTCGGGAGTCAGCCCGACGCGCTGGTCGGCTCCGACCATCATCGCCACGCTGGGCCCGTAAACGTCGGCGTCCATCAGGCCGATGCGCCATCTCGCGGCGCGCATCGCCAGCGCCAGGTTGACCGCGACGGTCGATTTGCCCACGCCGCCCTTACCGCTTGCGACTGCGAGCACGTGACGCACGCCGGGGATGAGCCGGCGATGCGATGCGGGGGCCATTTTGGGCGCGTTCGCGGGCTGTTCGACACGCACATCGACCGCCGGCACGCCCGGCATCGCCGCGACCGTCCGGCGCACGCCCTCGGCGATTTCCGCGACCGCCTCGCGGTTTGCGCTGGGCGGGGCGAGCGTCACGGTTACGCCCTTGTGAGCGATCTCGATATCCTTGACCATGCCGAAGGAGACGATGTCGCGGGTGAAGCCGGGATATTTGACTTTTTTGAGTTCGACCAGGATTTCGTTGGGAGTTGGCATCGATCGCGAACGGCGCCTGGGCGCGCGCTGCGCCTCGCCGGTTGTCGCCGTACGATGCTATCACGGCCGACGCAGGCGAAAAACTTGCCTGATGCGCATTCCGGGAACCCGATGCACCGACGAGCGGCCGCGCTGATCGAGTTGCACGTGGTCCACGCGCGCGCCGCCGGCAAGCTCGTGCGCCTGGCGGCGCACGAGCTTGCCGGCGGGCTCTCGGCGATGCTGGGCGAGGGCGTGCGGGTCGCGCCCGTTGACGGCCGCGACCCGCACGCCCTCGCGGTCGGCGCATTCGCGCCGCACCGCGGAGCGAGCGCATCCGCCGGCGGGTCGGCGGATGCGGCCGCTCGGGCCCCGGACGCAGGCGTTGCCGAGGCGGCGGGCGACGACGGCTTCGCCGTTCGGCGCGGGGATGCGCCCGGCGCCGTCGGCGCCGGGCGCATCCCCGCGCTCGTGATCGCCGCCGCCGGCGCGCGCGCGGCGCTCCATGGCGTTTATGACCTGCTCGAGCGCCTGGGTGCGCGCCTCGCACTGGGCCGCGCGCCCGTATTCCCGCGCATCGAGCGCGCGCGACTGGCGGCGCTCGCTCCGTATCGTGTCATGCCCGCATTCAGCCGGCGCGCCTTCGTCTCGGACATCATGACCTGGCACTACCACGACGCCGCGCGCTTGCGGATGCATCTCGCGCACGACCACGAATTCGCGGCGTGGATGGGATGGCGCGGCGCTAATGCTTTCGCCTATATCCGTCATGCGCAGGATGCGCGCCTCAAGATCAACGAGATGATGCCGATGCTTGCCGCGCGGGGCATCGCGCCCGAGTATGGCGGCCATGTGTTGCCGTTATTGCTGCCGCGCGAGCGATTCGACGCCCATCCCGAATATTTTCCCTGCGGCGCGGATGGCAGCCGGGTAGCGAATGGAAACCTGTGTGTATCGAGCGCGGGCGCTTTGAAGCTGGTTCAGTCGGCGGCGATCGGATATGTCCGCGAAAATCCCGAGATGGCGATGCTGCACGTGTGGGGCGCGGACCTCCGAGGCGGCGGATGGTGCCGATGCGCGCAATGCGCGGCGCTGTCGCCGCAGCTTCAGTACATGGCGGTAATCAACGCGATCGCCGACGCGCTTGGGACCGAAGGGCCGTCGCCGGGCCTGCCCGTTAGCTATCTCGCCTATCACGACACGCTGGAGGCGGATCCGGCCCTGCGGCCACGCGAGAATGTATGGTTCGAATGGGCGCCGCGAGAGCGATGCTACGGTCATGCGATCGACGACCCAGCGTGCGCGGTAAATCCGCGCTACCTGGAATCGTTGAAGCGGCACATGGATCTTTTCGACGGCCGCGGCAGCGTCTTCGAATATTACGCCGACGCCATCCTGTTCGGCGGCATGGGCTTCGCCTCGCCTTCCGTGATTGTGAGCGATCTTCGCGCGTATCATCGGATTGGCCTGCGCAGCATTTCGTGCCTCACCTTCGGCGCTTTCAGCGCGCTCGCCTATCCGGTCAACCTCGAGACCTTTGCTCGCGTGGCCCGCGCGCTCGACTATGCGCCAGAGGCGGGCATGGATGAGATCGCAGCCGCGCGCCACTTCGGATGCGGACCGGCGATGGCGCGAGCGTATCGTGAGGTAGCACGCGCTTCGGCGCTCGCGCTGAGGTATGGCGATGTGATGCGTCCGCCGGCGGAGGCTGCCGGCGCGTCGCGCCGGCGAGCCCGCCTGATCGGGGCGGCGGCGGCGATGCGCGAGGGAGTGAAGGCCACCGACACGATCGTCAAGTCAACGCCGGGGGTTGGCGCGGAGCGCGATTTGTGGAAGTACAGCGCTGAGGCGTTGCAGGGTCTCGCGCGATGGCTCGAGGCGCAGGCATTGACGGGCGCGGAGCGGCGCGCAGCGGGCCTGAGCGCTATCGAGGAGATCGATCGCGCGTTTCGTCATGTGCGGCGGATCGATACTGCGCTCAGGGGCACGTGGGGCGCGTTCGATCTCGAGCGCCATCGCGAAGCCTGGCTCGAGCGCTTAAGACGCGGACTCGGCGAGTAAGAACCTTCTCTGTGTTAAGCGTCCGGGAGGCGATGGTCCGATGGAAAACGGCAACAACGGCTTCGTGCTGTCCGAAGAGCTGACCGCGCTGCGCGATCAGGTCCGGCGTATCATCCGCGATGAGATCCTCCCGATCGAAGCGCGCCTCGATCCTGACGCCGCCGAATTGCCCGAAGGCGAGTTCTGGCAGCTTGCGCGGAGAACCAAAGCGGCGGGTCTCTGGTGCATGGGCGTGCCGCAGCAATATGGAGGTGGCGGCCTCGGCACGTTCGAGATTTGCGTGCTGATGGAAGAGATGGCGCAGCATCGAATGGGACTCTATAACCCGGGCGGCGGCGTCTTCGGGCGCACGCCGCCGCCGGTCATTTGGGCGGGCAGCGAGGAGCAGATTCAGAAATACGCGGTGCCCGCAATCAAAAACGCGTCACACACATTTTTCGCGATCACCGAGCCCTCGGGCGGATCCGATCCCGCGGGCGCGATTCAATGTCGCGCGGTCCGCAAGGGCGACGGCTACGTGCTCAACGGCACCAAGATTTTCACCTCGCACGCGCACGAGGCCGAGTGGGGCGTGGTGTTCACGCGCACCGATCCCAACGCAGGACGCGCCGGCATCACCGCGTTCATCGTCGAGAAGAACACGCCAGGGTTCACCGCGCGTCCCTTCAAGACGCTGCGCACGGCGGCGCTGCCCTGCGAAGTCCATTTTGAAGACTGCGCGCTGCCGGCCGCTCAGCGTCTCGGCCCCGAGGGCGGCGGCCTGACGCTGTGCCTCGATCTGCTCACGCGCCTGCGGTTTCCGTACTCCGCATGCAACGTCGGCGTCGGTGTTGCCGCGCTCAGGATGGCGATCGAGCACGCCAAGCAGCGCAAAACCTTCGGCGAAGTGCTGGCGCGCCGCCAGGCGATCCAGTGGATGCTCGCCGATTCCGAAGTCGAGCTGCGCGCAGCGCGCTGGCTCACCTGGGACGGTGCGGCCAAGGCCGACCGCGGCGAGGATGCGCGGATGGAAGCGTCGATCGCGAAGCTGCATTCGAGCGAGGTGCTCGGCCGCGTCATCGATCGGGCGGTGCAGATCCACGGCGGCTACGGCGTGAGCAAGGAGTTCCCGCTCGAACGATGGTACCGCGAGGCGCGCATCCGCCGCATCGGCGAAGGTCCTTCGGAAGTCCATCGGATGGTCATCGCGCGCAACCTGCTGCGCTGAGCAGGGCGCCGCGGGTCTTTGGGCAAAGGCGCAGCCAGGACAAGACGATGAGCCTGCCGCTTGCCGGAGTTCGCGTGTTCGACCTGGGGCAGATCTTCGCGGCGCCCTATTGCACGCTGCAGCTCGCACAGATGGGTGCCGACATCATCAAGATCGAGCCGCCGGGGACCGGCGAGAGTCTGCGCCGCGCCGAGTCGTCGGCCGGCGGCGTGGGTTATTCCTTCCTGATGCTGAACGCCAACAAGCGCTCGGTGACGCTCAATCTGAAGCATGCGCGCGGGCGCGAGATCGTGCTGCGATTGCTGGCCGAGGCCGACGTGCTGGTCGAGAACTACTCCAGCGGCGTCATGGAATCGTTCGGACTCGGCTATGCCGATTTGAATCGGCGATTTCCGCGGCTCATCTACGCCAGCGCCAAGGGATACGCGGCTGACGGTCCGTGGGCGCGCCTGAACGCGATGGATTCGACGGTGCAGGCGAGCTCCGGAATGATCAGCGTCACCGGCTTCGCCGATCGCAGCGGCGTGCGCACGCAAGCCACCCTGATCGACATGGCGACCGGCAGCCACCTGGTGAGCGGGATTCTCGCGGCCCTGCTCGAGCGCGAACGCAGCGGCCGCGGACAGAAGGTCGAGGTCGCGATGCTCGACGTCAGCATCCCGGCCCTGACCGGGCCGATCGCGGACCATCTTCAGGGGCGCAAAATCGCGCGCCTGGGCAACCGTCATCGCAACGCGTGCCCGTGCGACATTTATCCCGCTCGCGACGGCGAAGTTCTGATCTATTGTCTCACCGAGCCGCACTGGCGCGCGCTGGCGCGGCTGATCAGCGGCGAATCACTCACGAGCGATGAGCGGTTTGAAACTCGCGCGGCCCGCCTCGCGAACGTAGACGAGCTGGATAGAATCATCGCCGGATGGACGCGCGCGGCCGCACGCGACGAACTGATGGCGATGTTCATCGTCGCGGGCGTGCCCGCCGCACCGGTGCGCACTATTGCAGAGGTGTCGGCGGATCCCGAGCTTGGGCGCCGCGGCATTCTGGTCGAGAGCGAATTCCCGTCGCATGGCGCGATCAAAGTGACGGGCTCGCCGATCAAGCTCTCGCGCTCGCAGGCGCCGGCGCGCCCGCGCCTGCGTCCTCCAATTCTGGGCGAGCATACCGCCGAAGTGCTCGCGACAATCGGAATCGATGCCGCCGAGCTCGAGCGCTTGCGCGCCGACGGCGTGATTTGACGGCAAAATTTTCTCCCCTTCCTCGGTCGGACGCTGCGGCCACGCGGTCGGTCTGCGGACTTTTACATCGGCGGCGTATTGCAGGCGTTCTGCGTATTTTGCGACGTCGGTTTTGAAATTAATTCCCGCTGCGAGCGATGTAGCCCGTGGTGCTCTCGCTTCTGATGCGACGGCACATTCTTTGCCTTTACTTCATCGGCGAGGATGCCCGGGATGAAGAAGCTGGCCATAGCGGCGCTTATCGCATTGCAATTGGCAACGACCGGATGCGCCGCGTTCATTGCAGGATCGGCCCTCGGCTCGCTGGGCTACGCTGGTTATGAATACGCCAGTTCCCAGCCGTCGCACGCGGCGTCGCCGGAACCCAGTGCGCAACCCACACTGTCGCTGAACGACATCGAATGATCGCTCCGTGCATTCGGACGATCGGCGCGTCTGCGAACGTGAATCCTGGCTGCGACCTCGCCGCTCACTGAGCGAGGGGCCGCTGTCTGTCGTGCTAAAAACCGCTTATGGCGGTCCACGAGCGGGCGGCACGGTCGCCGGCGGCCGGCGAACGCGCGATCGAGCTGGGCCCGCCGGTCGCGAGTCGGGCCACTTTGGATCCCGCGGCGCGGCGGGAATCAATCGAGTTCTATTTTTTAACCCGGGCCGCCGGCCAGGCTTGGGCCGCCATCAACGCACGGCTGAACGCCGGCGGCGGCGCGATCTTCTGGATTTGCGACGCGCCGGGCACCGGCAAGACGCACTTTCTTAATTATGTCCTCGCGATGGAAGAGCGCGCCGCGCACGAGCGGATGCGTCACGCGATGATCCGGCTCGACCTCGGGAGCGCGGCGCAGGCGGACGATCTCGAGCAACGAATGTTCGATCTCCTTTCCCGCGCGATCGGCATCGCCGACACCGGCGTCGCATTGTGGCGCCGTCTGCACGGCGGCGAGGCGCTTGCGCTCGCGCTGGACCAGGCCCGGCGCGTAGGCTTCCGCGCGGTCAGCATCGCGGTTGATTTCGGGACGGTCGATGCTTCTTCATGTCACGATTACCTGGTTGCGCTCGCGCGCGCGGCCGCGCGCAATCGCCAGGTCCTGTTCAACATCTATGTCGCCGCGCGCACGCCTGCGCCGCCGGACGCGGTCGGAGTGCGGGTCGGCGCCGAGGGGGAGACCGAGACGATGATCGCGGCCCTCGCGCGCGCGCGCCGAGTGGTCAACCCGGCGGCAGCCGCGGCGCTCTACGAGGGCGTCGATTTGGGCGCGTTCGACATGCAGGCCATTTTTCCCTTCGCGCCGCTCGCGCTCCCGGTTTTGCGCTCACTTGTAGGACCTTCAGCGAACGTCGCCGCGATTGCCGAGGTCATCATCCCCGTGCTTGCCACATGGCGCGAAACCGCCGACTGCTCCCGGCCGATACTTCCCACCGACCTGTCGCAGACCCCGGCGCTGAGCAGGTTGATTGACGAAAGACTCGGCGCAGGCGGCCGCGCCGCGCGCTGTATCGCTTATCGCGCGGCGCGCGCGATGCAAGAGAGCGCGCGCGCGCGTGAAATCGCGGATACCTTGATGCTCGAGCATTTGAGCGGCGGGCGCGCACTGTCGGCGGCGCAACTGCACGCGCGTCTTGCCGAGCGCCTTCGGCGAACTGCCGGCTTGCGCCCAACCGCCGCAACCATCGCCGGTCTGCTCGAAGCGCTCGATGCGCACAGCGGCGGGGTTATCGCGTACCGCTCGCAGCAGGCATGGTTCAATCCGCGAGCGGCGGGGGCGCCCGAAATCGCCGCGTACAATCTCGCGCTGCCGCTTCTGCGCCGCTTCGATCCGAGGCTCGGCGAGGCCGCCGAGCCGGCCGGCCTGCGCGCGGGTCTCAGGCAAGCGGGCGAGGCGATGGCACGCGCGGTCGAGACCGCGCATCGCGCGGCGGCCGCGCTCGAAGTCGCCGCGCGCGAGACGCGCGGCGAGGTCGGACCCGAGCATCGGCGGGCCTTCGACGAATTCATCGCGCTGGCGGCGGCCGGGACGCAGGCGCTGATCCAGGAGGCGGCGGCGCCGCAAGCGCGCGCGCGCCTGGAGCGCGCGATGGACACATACGAGGCCCTGCGCGCGGCCGCCGAGGCCGCGCCGCGGGTCCGCGCGATGCGCGGATACCTGCGCGCGACCGCGCTCACGGCGGAGCTTGCGCGCGAGCCCGCGGGCGAGAGCGACCTCGCGGACCAGGCGGTAGCGGCGGCGCAGGTCGAATGCCAGCTACTGCTTGGCGCACTCGAGGCGGAACTGGGGCGATGGGAGCTGCGCAGCTTCGATGCGCTGGAAGTCCGGTTCCAGAAATTCAAGTGGAATTACATCCAGCTCTACAAGGCTGCGCACGATCGTTGGCGGCGCGACAGCGAGCGCGTCAGCCTGCAACTCGCCGACGCGCGCGAGCAATGCGCCGCGCTCGGCAGGCTCAATTCCATCGCCGCTCTCGGCGCCCCGGCGGGCGAGAACCTCGCGGCGAAAATCGAGGAGCTGGCGGCACGCGCCGTTGGATGCGACGGCGCTGAGCCGCTGGCACTCGAATTTGTGCCGCGCTGTCCGCGATGCGGCTTCGTGCTCGGCGCCACGGTGCCCGATGACGAGCTGGGCGAACTCCTGGACGAACTGAAGCGCGCGCTCAAAACGAGGCTCGCCGCGCTCTCGCATGGCGCAATCGCGCGCCTGATCAAGCTGCACGACCGCGGGCATCGGCTGGATGGATTTCTCAAGATCACCCAGGCAGCGCAAACCGGCGCACTGGCCCGCGTGCTGGACGACAACTTGACGCGCTACCTCGCGGGCCTGCTCGACGAAATCAGGGGAGAGCGCCTGGAACAAGTCGGCGCGCACCCGACGCGGCCTGAAAAATCCCCTGCGCAGACCGCCGCGTTTCTGCGTCCGGTAGGCACCCGCATGCGTCGCGCCGGGCCGTCCGGCCGCGCAGGCAAGCCGCCGCGCGACGCCTAACTGCCGGGTGGCGGCTGCGGCCGCTTGCGCGGCTCGCCGGGAGGAAACGCGCTCGCGCGCCGGCGGCGCGGCTTGACGTTGAGCCTGTCGAGCGCGTGAAAGAAGAGGTTGCGGAAAATCTCCATTATCCAGAGCAGTGCGAGACCCAGCGTCACGCCGATCCCGTACAGCACCGAGCCGAAGAACCCGCCGAGCGAAAGCTGCTCGGGCACATACGGCTGCTCGCCGGCGCGGGCCTGCTCCTGAACCGAATCATTCATTCGCATTAAACCTAAGGCGCAACGGCGGGCGGCGCAACCGGCGGCAGCGGCGGCGCGCCCGCGACTCGCTTCGCGAATCGGACGGAGACAGTAATGCTAGGATCCGGACGGTGAGAACCTGATGTTGTCAAAGCTCGCGCGCGAATCGTCCTGCGACCACACGCCGACACGTCCCTGCGCAAGACTGCCGTCGTCGGCTGCGAGCAGCTCTTTGCCGTCGAGATAGCCGACGAAGTGTCCGCCCGTCGCTACGACCTTCATCGAATACCATTGGCTCCGCACGAGCTCCGCGGGCACCTGCTTGAGCAATGTCATGTGCCCGCCGCTCATACGATACAGTGCCAGGTAGTCCTTCGGGCAGGCCGCGACCAGTACATAGTAGTTGTTCGGATCTGAGTAACGGAAAACCAGTCCCGCGTAGCTGCCGAAGGCGCCGCCCCAGAGCTTGAAATTCGCCTCGTACGTGAAGTCCGCACCTTGAGGCGCATCCTTCGGGATCGCCAGCTCGTAGTTGGTATTGATAAACGACTCGAACCACAGCCCGAGCTGCTGCACGTGCGGCAGCCCGTAGCCGGGCAGGCCGAGGACATTGGGCTCGCTCGGCGCATCGCGATCGACCAGCACCCGCCATTGACCGCTCACGTCGACCCAATCCTGCGGCGGCTGCTGGGCGCGGTCGTGATCGAAGTCCCACGAGCGTGTCGCGCCGGAGGCGTTAGTATCCGCGACTGGGACGATCGCGCCGGTGGCAGCTGCGACCCCGGCTGGGGGCCGATCTCCGCCGGCCAGCGCCGGACTAATCGCCCAGCCCAATGCGGCACCCATTGTCAGCGCAAAAAGCGCCGACCGCCTCAGATGCTTCTTCTCAATCATCTCCACCACCTTGCTCAGGTCGAAATGTCTCTGCAGACAAAATTGTCAGAGCGATCGCGCACGATTGTTTGGATATAGGGTTGGAATGTCAAGAAGCGTTCAATTTCGCTATTATTTCGCTTTCGAACTCGCTTTGCTCAGTTCAACTCAACTACTCACCGACTTCCGTCACTCGGCGGCACTCAGAACAGCTTGACTATGGTGGGAGCGAGTGGGATGTTGTGGGGGGTCGGGGAGAAATGCGGTGTTCAGCGGCAGGTTTGACCATTCGACGGACGAGAAAGGGCGAGTGAGTATTCCCGCCCGCTTCCGCGAAACCCTGCAGCACGACGGCCATGACACACTGTTCATTACGAACTGGATTTATCAGAAAGAGCGATGCCTCGCGCTCTTTCCCCCGAATCAGTGGATGAAGCTGATTGGCAAAATCAGCCAGGGCGGGTCGCTGAATCCGGCAACCCAGACTTTTCAGATGTTCTGGATCGGGGGCGCACATGAGGTGCAAGTCGATCGCCAGGGCAGAATACTGATTCCGCCGCGTTTGCGCGAGTATGCCCGTCTGGAGCGCGAGGTCACCTTCAACGCGCTGGTCGATCACTTTCAGTTGTGGGACAAGCCGGTGTTGCAGCGTCTGCTGGAAGCTGCTGAGCAGCAGATCATGGACTCGGATTTGATCGGAAAGCTCAACCTCTGATGGAGACGGCGCTGGCGGCGGAGACGAACGTGGGAGCGGAGCGGCTGCATCTGCCGGTCATGCGGGCCGAGGTGCGAGCGCTTCTGTGCGAGCGTGCCGCGCGGCTGATCGTGGATGCCACGGTCGGCACCGGCGGTCATGCCGAGATGCTTCTGCAGGGGAGCGGCGGCGCCGTGCTGCTCGGTCTCGATCGCGATCCGGGCGCGCTGGCCGCGGCCTCCGAGCGCCTTTCCCGCTTCGGCTCGCGATCCATCCTGAGGCACGGCGATTTTGCGGGAATCGAACAAGCGCTGGCCGACGCCGGGCTGGGCGCGCCGGATGCGATTCTGGCCGACCTCGGCATGAGCAGCTTTGCGCTGGACGATCCGGCGCGCGGCTTCAGCTTTCGCAGCGATGGGCCGCTGGATATGCGCATGGATCCGGCGGCGTCGCTGCGCGCCTACGATCTGGTCAACGAAGAGAGCGAGGACGAACTTGCCCGGATAATTCGCGAGTTCGGCGAAGAGCACGCCGCGCGCCGGATCGCGCGGGTCATTGTCCAGGCGCGCCGCAGCGCGCCGATCGCGAGCACCGCGGAACTGCGCGCCCTGGTTGAACGCGCGGCGGGCGGCAGGCGCCCGCGCGCCGGCATCCATCCGGCGACCCGCACGTTTCAGGCGCTGCGCATCGCGGTCAACCGCGAAATCGAGAGCCTCGACGCGTTTCTCGAATGCGCTCCGCGATGCCTCAACGCAGGCGGCCGGCTCGCGATAATCGCCTATCACTCGCTCGAGGATCGCCCGGTCAAGCATCGCTTTCGCACCCTTGCCGCCGAAGGCGAGTTCACCCTGCTGACGCGCAAGGCGCTGCGGCCCTCAGTGGCGGAGTGCGCGCACAATCCGCGCGCGCGCAGCGCCCGGCTGCGCGCGATCGAGCGGGAGACGCGATGAGCCGCGCACGGATTAAACCGGCACGCCCGCCCTCGCGCCTGCTCCAGGCGATGCTGGGGATGAGCGTTATCGCGCTCGGCTTTGCCACCCTGATGGTGCGGCTGGAGGTTACGCAGGAGGGGTACCGGTTGTCGGCGCTGCGCGGCGACAATCTGAAGCTCGAGGAGGACAATCGCAATCTGCGTCTGGGCGTGGCCGAGGTTGCCTCGCGCGAGCGTCTGCGTTCGTTGGCGCCCAGGTTCAATCTCGGTCCGCCGGCGCCCGGCCAGGTGGTGACGCTGCCGTGAACCAGCAGTTCAAGAAGCGCCGCGGCCGGATCGGCGCGCTGACCATCGTGCTCGCCGGGTTTTTCGTCCTGGTCGCGCTCCGGCTTGCCGCGCTGGTGATTTTCGACGGGCCGCGTCTGACCTCGCTCGCCCGCACCGAGCATACGGGCGAGATTGCGCTGGCGGCGCCGCGCGGCCCGCTGGTGGATCGCAACGGCGAGCCGCTCGCGCTTTCGGCCGAGACGCGTTCGGTTTACGCACGCCCTGCGCAACTGCTGGCCTCGGCGACTCGGGCGCAACTCTCGGCGCTGGCGGCGGCGCTCGGGCTCTCGCTTCCCGAGGTCGAGGCCAGGCTGCATCGCGGCGCCCCGTTCGTCTGGCTGCGACGCCATCTGCCGCGCGAACGCGCGCATGCGGTCGAGGCGCTGGGCCTCGAGGGCGTCGGCGCGCTCAGTGAGTACAAAAGGTTTTATCCGGAGAGCACCCTGGCCGCACCGGTGGTGGGGTTGGCGGGGATGGATGGCCAGGGGCTCTCCGGCCTCGAATTGCAGTACGATCGGCTGATCCGCGGCGAGCCCGTGACACTGCGCTTCTATCACGACGCGCTCGGCCATCCGATCTTCGACAGTCCGCTCGCGCTGAAGACCCCTGAGCCGGGCGCTCGGCTCGTGCTTACGCTCGACGCCCGAATCCAGGCACTGGCGGAAAGCCATCTGGCGGACGAGGTGCGCGTCAGCGGCGCGCGCCGGGGCGCCGCGGTGGTGCTCGATCCGTTCAGCGGCCAGGTGCTGGCGCTGGCCAATATCGCGGCCGACGGCGCAAGCATCGGCGAGCGGCTGCACGACACCGCGGTGCAGGATGCCTTCGAGCCGGGCTCGACCATGAAGGGGCTGCTCGCGGCGATCGCGCTCGAGGACGGCGTCATCTCGCCCGGCCAGCGCATCTATTGCGAGAACGGGGCATACACCTTCGCGCGGCGCGTGATTCACGACGACAGTCCGCACGGATGGCTCGACCTGGGCGGAATAATCGAGGTCTCCTCGAATATCGGCGCGTCCAAGATCGCGCTCAAGCTCGGCGCGCAGCGCTTCTACCAGGGCTTGCGCGCTTTCGGGCTGGGCGCTCGCACCGGAATCGATCTGCCGGGCGAATCCGACGGCATCCTGCGCAAGCCCGGCACCTGGCGCGAGATCGATCTAGCCAATCATGGCTTCGGTCAGGGCGTCAGCGTCACCCCGATTCAGCTTGCGGTCGCCTATGCGGCGATCGCGAACGGCGGTTACCTGGTGCGTCCCTACGTGGTGCAGGCGGCCTACGACGCCACCGGCCATGCGCTGCTGACGCACACGCCCGAGGCGCTGCATCGTGTGATTTCGCCCGACGTGGCGCACATGATGAATCGCCTCCTGCAGGGCGTGGTCAACGGACCCGACGGCACCGGACGGCTCGCGCGGGTCGGGGATTTCACCGTCGCCGGCAAGACCGGCACCGCGCAGATGGTGAATCCGGCGACCGGCGCGTACTACCAGAGCCGCCTGGTCGCATCCTTCGTCGGGTTTTTGCCGGCCGACGACCCGCGGCTGGTGATCCTGGTGGTACTGTATGACGTTGCGCACGGCCACTTTGGCGGGCTGACCGCGGCGCCGGTCTTCAGCCAGATCGCGGCCGGCGCGCTCAGCGATCTCAACGTCGCCTCGCATACGCCGCACTATGAGACGGCGAGCCTGCTGCCGTTTATGCAGGCCGCGAGCGGCGGTGCGCGGTCGGGCGTGCGTGGACTGATTTCGGGCGCTTCGCCCGCTGATGTCGCCGCCGCGGAACTAAGCGCGGATGATGCGACCGCCGCGGCGCTGACCGACGACGATCGCATCCCGGACTTTATCGGACTGAGCCTGCGCCGCGCCTTTGCGCTCGCCGGGCGGCGCCATCTTCAGCTCGAGGTCGAGGGCGACGGCTACGTGATCGCCCAGCAGCCGGCGGCGGGAGCGTCGTCCAACGGCGCCGGCGCGGTCCGCCTGCGGCTCGCGCCCGTGATCGCCGAGGCGGATGGAGCGGGAATTTCAACGGCCGACCTGAAGCATGGCCTCCACGCGGCGCCGGCACACCCCCTTGTGCCGGCGTCGCGCCATGCACCTCACGGGCACATACGATGAGGCTCGCCGAACTTATCGCCGGCGAAAGCGGGACGCGGGTTCGCGGAGACACTAACGTCGAAATTGCCGGCCTCAGCTACGATTCGCGGCGCGTGAGGCCGGGAGATCTGTTTTTCTCGCTGGCGCGGGAGCGCGAACAGGCCTGCGCCAACGCCGAAGATGCATTGAACCGCGGGGCGCGCGTGGTGGTGACGAGGGGAGGGGACGGTGCAGCCGCGCGCCCCGCGGCAATTGTGGTGGAGTGCGAGCGGCCCCGCCGCCTGATGGGCACGGTCGCCTCGCGCTTCTTTGACGCGCCGAGCCGCCGCCTCGAGCTGATCGGCGTGACCGGCACCAGCGGCAAGACCACCACCACCTACATGCTCGGCTCGATCTTCGAGGCCGCAGGCGCGCCGGCCGGGATTATCGGCACCATCGGGATCTTCATCGGCGCGCGCAAAATATACAGCGGCCTGACCACGCCCGAATCGCTCGACTTCGAATCCGCGCTCGCCGAGATGGAGCGGGCCGGGGTGCGCCGTGCGGCGGCAGAGGTATCGTCGATCGGGCTCGCCGAGGAGCGCGTTGACGCGCTGAATTTTCGCGCCTGCGTATTCACCAACCTGGGCCGCGATCATCTGGACTATCACGGCACGCAGGAGAACTACTTCGCGGCCAAGCTGCGCCTGTTCACCGAGTTGCTGCCGAGGAGCAGCTGGCGCGAGCCGGTCGCGGTGGTGCGCGGCGACGATCCGTTCGGGCGGCGCGTGCTCGAGGCGGTCGGCGTGCGCAAGGTCAGCTTCGGCCTGGACTCCGGCCTCGATGTGCGTCCGGTCAGCTACAGCGCCGGCACCGAGGGCATTCGCGCCTCGGTCGACGCGCTGGGCAAGCGCATCGAAGTGCGCTCGCCGCTGCTTGGCGAGATCAACCTGCTCAACATTCTTGGCGCCTCCGCTGTGTCGGTGGCCCTGGGCATCGAAACGGATGCGGTCGCGGAAGGGTTGCGGCGATGCCCAGGGGCCCCCGGCAGATTGGAGGCGGTGCCGGGTCCGCCCGGCGTGACCGTGCTGGTGGACTATGCACACAAGCCGGATGCGCTCGAGGCGGTGCTGCGCACGCTGCGTGCGCTCGGCCCGCGGCGGATCCTGTGCGTCTTCGGCTGCGGCGGCGATCGCGACCGCGGCAAGCGCCCGTTGATGGGCGCGATCGCCGGGCGGATGGCCGACGTGGCGATCCTGACCTCGGACAATCCGCGCAGCGAAGATCCGCTCGCGATCATCGCCGAAGTCGAGGCCGGGCTGACGCATGCCGCAGTCGTGCGCATCGCGGCCGCCGACGCGGGCAGTGAACGCGGTTACCTGGTCGAGCCCGATCGACGCTCGGCGATCGCGCGCGGGCTCGAGCTGGCGCGCGCCGGCGACATCGTGCTCATCGCGGGCAAGGGTCATGAGGATTATCAGCTCGTAGCCGGACGACGGCTCGATTTCGACGACCGCGCGGTGGTGCGCGCGCTCGTAGCCGAGCGCGGGCAGGCCGACGGCAGATAGCGCGTGTGGCAGGGCGGGGGTTGCGGATGGCGTCTTGAGGGAGGCCTTCGGTCGGAGGTGGTGGATGGGTGGCCGGGTGGCCGATCGAAGGCTTGCCTCGAGGTTCCAGGCTGCGAAGGATGACGCGAGCGATGCCGCGGCAGGCGATCGGGTGCGCCCGGCCGGGCGGCTCAAAGCCGCCCGGCGCGCGCTTGCGCGCGGTGCGCGCGAGCCGGCCGCGCTCGCTGATGCGCAGGCCGTGACCGGCGCGGTCGAATTCAGGTTCGCCAGATGATTTACGCGCTGCTCTTTCCGCTGCACGCGCATTACGTCGGTTTCAACGTTCTGCGCTATGAGACCTTCCGCTCGGTGCTGGCGGGACTCTCGGCGCTCGCGCTGGCGCTGGCGGCGGGGCCGCAGCTCATCCAGCGCTTTCGTGCCGCGCATATCGGACAGACGATCCGCGTCGAGGTGCCGCAGACCCATCAGAAGAAGGCCGGCACGCCGACCATGGGCGGCATCCTGATCCTCAGCACGGCGGTAATCGCAACCCTGCTCTTCGCGAATCCGGCGAATCCGTACGTATGGCTGGCGATTGTCGTCACCATCGCTTTCGGCGCGATCGGACTCACCGATGACCTGCTCAAGCTGCGCCGCGGCAAGGGGCAAGGCCTGAGCGGCCCGCAGAAGCTGGTGCTGCAGTTCGGCTGCGCGTTCGTGGCCTCGCTGGCGCTGTTCATCCTGCTGCGCTTCGACACCACGCTGACCATTCCCTTCTTCAAGAACGTGCATCCGAACCTGCCGCGATGGCTGTACGTCCTGTTTGCGATGGTGGTGATGGTTGCATGTTCCAATGCGGTCAACGTGACCGACGGGCTCGACGGTCTCGCGATCGGGCCGGTGATGACCGTTGCCTTCTGCTACTGGACCTTTACCTATGTCGCCGGCAACCTGAAATTCTCGTCCTACCTGGACATCCCGCACGTGGTCGGCGCCGGCGAGCTGGCGATTTTCTGCGCCGCGCTGATCGCCGCGTCGCTGGGCTTTCTCTGGTACAACGCCTATCCGGCCTCGATGATGATGGGCGACGTCGGGGCGCTGGGGCTGGGCGGCGCGCTCGGCGTGGTCGCGGTGCTGGCCAAGCAGGAACTGGTGCTGCCGATCGCGGGTGGCATCTTCGTAATCGAGGCCGGTTCGGTTATTCTCCAGCGTTACTACTACAAGGCGACCCACCGGCGGATTTTTCGCATGGCTCCGCTGCATCATCATTTCGAACTCGGCGGATGGCCCGAAACGCAGGTGGTGGTTCGCTTCTGGATAATTTCGATCATCTGCGGGCTGGTTGCGCTCAGCACTCTGAAGTTGCGCTGAACCGAGGCCGCAGGCGATGCGTCGATATCGCGGACGCGCAGCATCCATCGGGTAGCTTTGCGCAAGGTAGCTTTGCGATGCAGCTGGCGGGCAAACGCGTAATGGTGATCGGGCTTGGCGTAAGCGGCTTCGCCGCGGCGCGCCTGCTCGCCAGACATGGCGCGGCCCTGGTGTTGACGGATCAGCGCACCGACTTTCGCGCCGCCGCGCACTCGCATGCGGCCGTGCAGGAAGGGAGCGAAAGCGCGATACCGGCGGGCGAGCTGCACGTGGGCATCGAAGACCCGGCCTGGCTGGACGGAATCGACCTGGTGGTGACGAGCCCGGGCGTGGCGCCATCCTCGCCGCTGCTGCGCGAGGCCGCCCGCCGGCGTATCGCCGTGATCGGCGAGCTCGAACTGGCAAGCCGCTTCATCGCGGCGCCGATCGTGGCCGTGACCGGCACCAATGGAAAGAGCACTGTGACCACGCTCATCGGCGAAATGTTCAAGGCCGCCGGACGGCGCGTCTTCGTCGGCGGGAACCTCGGCACGCCGCTCGCCGATGCGGTCGAGGGCGAATTCGACGACGTGGTGGCCGAGGTCTCGAGCTTCCAGCTCGAGCATACCGAGCGCTTCAAACCCCGCGTCGCGGCGCACCTCAACCTGGCGGAAGACCATCTCGATCGTTACCGCGACCTGGACGAATACGGCGGCGCAAAGGCGCGCATCTTTCGCGCGCAGGATCGCGACGACTGGGCGATTCTCAACCGCGACGATCCGCGCGTGTGGTCTCTGCGCGGAACCATCAACGCCCAGGTGATGAGCTTCGGGCTCGGGCCGGCCGCCGTCATGCCCGCAATCGGATTCGACGGCCGCGATCTGATTTTCGACGCGCGTTCGCGTCATGGCCGCATCGGACTCAAGGGCCTGCGCCTCGCTGGACGTCACAACCTGGCCAATGCGATGGCGGCGGCGGCCGCGGCGGTGGTGAGCGGCCTCGAGCTCGGCGCGATCGAAGTGGCGTTGGCCAACTTCAGCGGCCTGCCTCATCGGATGGAATTCGTCGCCGAGCGCGGCGGCGTCAGCTATATCGACGATTCCAAGGGGACCAACGTGGCCGCCGTGGTTGAGGCGCTGGCGGCGACGCGCGCGCCGGTGATTCTGATCGCGGGGGGCGTGGACAAGGGCGGTGACTACGCCCCTTTGCGCGCGCCCCTGGGCGACAAGGTGCGGCTGATGATTCTGATCGGCTCTGCGCGCGACACGATGCGCGCGGCGCTTGCGGGAGCAACCACGATCGAACTCGTGCAGGGCCTGCCTGAGGCGGTGGCGCGCGCGGCCGCGGCCGCGCGCCCGGGCGACACCGTGCTGCTGTCGCCGGCCTGTTCGAGTTTCGACCAGTTTAAAAACTATGCGGAGCGCGGGCGAATATTTCAGGAGCTGGTTCGGGCGCTTTGAGGCGGTGAGGCGTCCGCAGCTCGACCCGTGGCTGTACGTGCCGGCCGCGGCGTTGGCGGTGCTGGGCCTGCTGATGGTGCTCAATACCACCTATTTCCTGGGGCTCGAGAAGAGCGGCGACGCGTTCCGCTACTTCAAGCTCCAGCTTTGTCATATCGCGGCCGGCGTCGCGGTGCTCGCCCTGCTCTCGCAGCTGTCGCTGCGCGGGTTGCGCCGGCTGGTGATGCCACTGATGCTGGTCGCGCTTTTGATGCTGCTGGCGCTGTGGATTCCGGGGCTGGGGGTGGTGCGCGGCGGAGCGCGTCGATGGCTTCGCGTGGGACCGCTGCTGGCCGAGCCCTCGGAGTTGGCGAAGTTCGCGATGGTGTTCTTCCTCGCGGACTTTCTCAGCCGCCGGCAGGATCGCATGAATGAATTCGCGAGCGGCCCTTTGCCGGCCTTCATCGTGGCCGGTCCGCTGGCGCTGCTCATCCTCAAGCAGCCGGATTTCGGCAACACCGTGATGGTCGTGATGCTGCTGTTCGCGATGCTGTTTGCGGCGGGCGCGCGGCTGAAGCATCTCGGCGCCGCGGGCGGCGGCGCGCTCGCCGTGCTCGCTCTCCAGGCCGTCGCCAAGCCGTACAGAATGCGCCGGCTGAGCGCCTTTCTCGATCCATGGCAGACTGCGCGCGGCGCCGGCTTCCAGCTCATTCAGTCGTTCATCGCGTTGGGCGCGGGCGGCGGATGGGGCGTGGGGCTGGGCGCAGGACAACAGAAGATGTTCTATCTTCCGCAGGCCCACACCGATTTCGTGTTTGCCGTGGTGGGCGAAGAGTTCGGTCTGCTCGGCGCGATCGCGGTGCTGCTGCTGTTCGGCGCGATACTGGTTCGCGGGATGCGCGTCGCGCACGAAGAGCCTGACCCGTTTGCGAGCCTGCTCGCCGTGGGACTCACGGCGCTGCTCACGCTTCAGGCCCTGGTCAACATGGCGGTGGTGATCGGATTGGTGCCGACCAAGGGCCTGCCGCTGCCGTTTCTGAGCTACGGCGGGACCTCGATGGTGATGGCGATGGCGGCATTGGGAACGCTGCTCGCGCTGGCGCGCAGGCCGGCGGTGCGATGAAGGTGATAATCGCGGGCGGCGGGACCGGCGGTCATCTGTTTCCCGCCGTCGCCGTGGGTGAGGCGATGATGCGGGCGCGGCCCGACACCGAGGTGCTTTTCGTCGGCACGACGGCCGGGCTCGAGGCGCGATGGATGCCGCGCAGCGGGCTTCGTTACGAATTGGTCGACGTGCACGGCTTGCGGGGCCACGGTCCGATCGAGCGGTTGCGCGCGATTACCGAGTTCGCTCTGGCGCTGACACGCGCCCGCCGCCTGCTGCGCTCATTCGGCGCCGACCTGGTGGTCGGCGCGGGCGGCTACGCTTCGGCCCCGATTGCGATGTGCGCGATCGCGTCACGCACGCCGCTGGTGCTCATGGAGCAGAACATGCAGGTGGGGCTGTCGAACCGGATGCTGTGGCGGTTTGCGAGAAAGATCTGCGTCGGATTCGAGGAATCGAAGGAGTTGTTTGAGCCTTCCAAGGTGGTTGTGAGCGGCAATCCGGTCCGTTTCAAAATCGAGGCATCGCCGGTGCGGCCCCACCAGCCATTGCAAATCCTTGTTTTAGGCGGATCGTCGGGAGCGCATCGACTCAACGAAGGCGTAATCAAAGCCTTGAGAAATCTGCGAGAAGATGTTATAAAATTAGCTCTGGTCCACCAGACAGGAGAGGCCGATGTGGAGCTGGTGAACGGTGGATACGCCGCGCTGCAGTGCCCGGCGCGGGTTGTCCCATTCATCGATGACATGGCGTCAGCGTTGGCGAGCGCTGACCTCATCGTCGCGCGCTCGGGCGCGATGACCGTCTCGGAGATCGCCCTTGCCGGGCGTCCCGCGGTTTTTGTCCCCTATCCGTTCCATCGCGACCGCCAGCAGGAATTGAACGCGCGCGTGCTCGAGCGGGTCGGTGCCGCGATAATCGTCGCCGACGATGAACGGTTGGGCGAAAACCTCGCGGACGCGCTTCGTGGGTTGACCGCCGATCCGGCCCGGCTGGTTCGGATGGGCGCGGCTGCGCGAACCATCGCGAAACCGGACGCGGCCGACACGGTCGCGCGCATATGTTTTGAGCTCGGTGCCGAGGAGCGCGCTGCCGCATGACCCGGCCATTGACCAGGGGATTGCTCGGTCGCCAGCGCCGGCTGCATTTCATCGGCGTGGGCGGCGCCGGCATGAGCGGCATCGCGGAGCTATCGCTCAGGCTCGGCTTCGCGGTCAGCGGATGCGACAAGCATCTCGGTCCGACCACGCAGCGTTTGGCCGCATTGGGCGTCAAAGTCTTCGACGGCCATCATCCCGATCACGTCGCGGATCATTTCGCGGCGCCCGCCGCTGACGATGCGCATCGGCTCGACGCGGTGGTGATTTCCTCGGCGGTCAAGTTCTCCAATCCTGAGGTCGCTCGCGCGCGAGCGCTGCAGATCCCGGTGATCGCGCGCGCCGAAATGCTCGGCGAGCTGCTGCGAATGGTGCGCCTGGGCGTAGCGGTCGCCGGCACGCACGGCAAGACCACCACGACCTCTCTGGTCGGCCTCATCCTCGAGGAGGCGGGACTCGATCCGACCGTCGCGATCGGCGGGAACCTGCGCGCGCGCGGAACCAACGTGCGCCTGGGTGACGGCAACTACATGGTGGCCGAGGCCGATGAGAGCGATGCGTCCTTCCTGCTGCTGCTGCCGACGATCGCGGTCGTGACCAATATCGATCCAGAGCATCTGGATCATTACGGCACGATGGAACGCGTGCGCGAGGCGTACCTCAACTTCATCAATCGCGTGCCCTTTTACGGTCTCGCCGTGCTCGGGATCGACAGCCTCAACGTGCGCGGATTGCTCGGCAGCGTGCGCAAGCCGGTGCTCACCTACGGCGTCGCCTCCGATGCCGAGCTGCGCGCCGAGAATATCGCGATCGACGGCCTGTCGACGCGCTTCACCGCGGTTCGCGCGGGCCGGCGGCTGGGCACGGTCGAGGTGCCGACGCCCGGGCGCCATGTCGCGCTCAATGCGCTCGCCGCGGTGGGCGTCGCGCTTGCGCTCGGAATCGATTTCGAGGTTGCCGCGCGCGCGCTCGCCAGCTTCTCCGGCATCAGCCGGCGCTTCGAAATCAAGGGCGAGGCGGCGGGGCGGATCGTGCTCGACGACTACGCGCATCATCCGGCCGAGGTTCGCGCGACGCTCGGCGCCGCGCGCGCGGCATTCCGCAGGCGCATCGTGGCCGTATTTCAGCCGCACCGCTACACGCGCTTGCGCGACCTGTTCGATGAGTTCCTGGGCGCCTTCGATGACGCCGACGTGCTCTACCTGTGCGAGGTCTACGCGGCCGGCGAGGACCCCCTGCCGGAGGTTTCGGCGCGCCGCCTCTACGAGGCGCTGCGCGCGCGCGGCCATCTCGACGTGCGCTACCTCGGCGATGAGCCCGACGCGGTCGCGCGGATAGCCGCGGATACGATGCCGGGCGATTTGCTGATGACGCTGGGCGCGGGCGACGTGTATCAACTCGGCGAAGCGGTGCTGCAGAACCTGGGTTATGCAACCAAGACCCATGAACCGGCTTGAGCAGCAATTGCGCCCCCGGTTTGGCGCCCGTCTCCGCCTCGGCGCCCCGCTCGCGGAGCTGACCTCGTTTCGCATCGGCGGGCCCGCGGACGCGCTGCTGGTGGTCGAGACCGAGGACGAGCTGGGTGAGGCGATGGCGGCTGCCTGGCGCGAGCGAGTGCCGGCGTTCTGTCTCGGCGCGGGGACCAATCTGCTGGTCAGCGATCGCGGCGTGCGCGGGCTGGTGATCCATCTGGGCGAAGGCCTCGCTCGTCTCGAGTTCGAAGGCGTGCGGGTGCGCGCCGGCGCGGCCGCGTCATTCGGCGCGCTGGTGGGCGAAGCGGTCGAGCGCGGGCTTGCAGGGCTCGAATTCGGCGAAGGCATTCCCGGCAGCGTCGGCGGCGGGCTGGTGATGAACGCGGGCGCGTTCGGGGGCGAAATCGCGCGCGTGGTGCGGCGGGTCCACGGAGTCAGCGAGCAGGGCGAGGCGCTCGCGCTGACCGGCGCGGAAGTCAATTTTTCCTATCGGCGCACGCAGCTTCCGCCGCGCTTCGTGATTTCGCGCGTGGACTTCGAGCTCGAGCATGGCGATCGCGAGCGGTTGCGCGCGCGCGTCGCGGAGCTCAAGGCCAAGCGGGCGGCGCGCCAGCCGCACGGGCTGCCCAACGCGGGTTCGATTTTCAAAAACCCGCCCGGCAACTTCGCCGGGCGCCTGCTCGAGAGCGCGGGGCTCAAGGGCGAGCGCATGGGCGGCGCGGCATTTTCAAGCGAGCATGCGAACTTCATCGTGAACCTGGGCGGCGCGCGTGCGGATGACGTGCGCAGATTGATCGAGCTGGCGCGCAATCGGGTCAAGGAGAAGAGCGGCGTGGCTCTGGAAGCCGAGGTGCGGTTGGTCGGCGAGTGGTGACGGTGTGGATGGCGGCGAGGACGCGGGGCGGTAGTGGCGAAGCAGACGGCATCCAAGCGCAATAGGGCGGCGTCGCCGGCAACCAGGCAATCCTGGGGATGGTCGGGCAGGGCGCTCGGCCTTGTGCTGTGCGCATTTTTTGCGCTGGGCATGGCGACCGGGCTAAGTCAGGCGGGCCGCGCGCTGGCCGCGCGTGCGCGCGTGACCCTGACCGCCTACTGGAGCGCCGCACTGGCGAGCTTCGCCCAATGGCGCGATCGGAGCACCGAGAGCGCGATGCTCCCGGCTATCGCGCGCCCGCCGGCCGGCGGCCCGGTCGCCCTGGTCGCGCGGCGCGACGGCTTTTACGCGCTGTTTGCTGAAGGCGAACTGCGCGGTCCGGTCCAGCCGGCGCACGCCGGCGACCTGCCGATTTTGAGCGGCGCGGCGGCGCAGACGGCGGACGCCGCCGATTTGGTGCGTTACGCGGCGGCGCTGGTCCGCTCCGAGGCGGCGCTTTCGGGGCTGGTCTCCGAGATGCGCCTCGAGCGCGACGGGACCGTCTCGATGTTCTTCGATCGCTCGCACACCGAACTGCGCGTCGATCTCGACGACGCGCCGGCCGAACTGCGGCGCGCGGCGCAGGTGCTGGGCCAATGGCGCGGTCATGAGCAGATGATCGCAATGCTCGACATGACCACCCCCGGGCAGGCCGTGGTGCGGCTGCGCGGGACGCCGCGGTTTGGCGCGCAGCCCGACGCGGCGGTGCGTCGCGTGGCGCAACGGATTCATGCGGGCGAGGGCGTCCGTGGGAGCGGGGGCGGGCGGAGATGAGAAACGTGCTGACGGCTTTGGACGTTGGGACGAGCAAGGTATGCGCGCTCGTCGCCGAGCCGCTGCCTGAGGGTGGCGGTGCAACCGTGCTCGGCTACGGCGTGGCGCCCTGCACCGGATTGCGCAAGGGCGTGGTGGTGAATATCGAGGCCACGGTCGAAGCGATTCGCGCCGCGGTATCCGAGGCCGAGAGAACCGCGGGCGTGCGCGTGGGTGCCGCCGTGGTGGGCGAGGCCGGCGCACACATCCGCGGGCTCAACAGCCACGGGATTGTCGCCGTGCGCGGCGGCGAGGTGAGCGCGCGCGACGTCGAACGCGTGATCGATGCGGCGCGGGCGGTCGCGATTCCGCTCGATCGCCAGGTCCTGCATATCCTGCCGCAGCAGTTCGCGGTTGACGACCAGGAGGGCGTGCGCGACCCGATCGGAATGGCGGGCGTCCGGCTCGAAGCGCGCATCCACATTGTCACCGCCGCGCAGAGCTACGGCCAGAACCTGACCAAGTGCTGCGAGCGCGCCAATATCACGCCGCTCGAGATTGTCTTCGAGCCGCTCGCCTCGGCCGACGCGGCGCTCTTTCCCGAAGAACGCGAGTTGGGAGTCGCGCTGCTCGATATCGGTGGCGGCACCACGGACATCGTGGTGTTTCACGGCGGCGCCGCGATGCATACGGCGGTGCTGCCGCTCGGCGGCAATCATCTGACCGGCGACGTCGCCGCGGGCCTGCGCACGCCGCTCAACGAAGCCGAGCGGCTCAAGACGACGTATGGCGTGGCGACCAATTCGGTGGTCGGCCGCGATCAGACCGTACAGGTGCCGGGCGTGGGCGGGCGCGAGCCGCGCGTTATCGCGCGCCGCATCCTGGGCGAGATCATCGAACCGCGCATGGAGGAGATTTTCACCATGGCGCAGCGCGAAGTGATGCGTTCGGGCGTGGCTGACAGCCTGGCCTCGGGCCTGGTGCTGGTCGGCGGTTCTTCGCTGCTCGAGGGCACGCAGGAGCTTGCGGAACGCATTTTCGCCCTGCCGGTGCGGCGCGGACTGCCGATCAACCTGCGCGGCATGCCCGAAGAGCTGATGAAGCCCGCGTACACGACGGCGGCGGGATTGCTGCTGCACGCGGCGGGCGCGAACGGGGCGGTGAGTAACGGTGCAATGCGAGGAGGGCGGCTCGGCAAGCTGCGCTCGCTCGTTTCGGATTGGATGAGGGATTTCTTCTAAGGGGCGTCGAAATCGTGAAACGCGCGCTTTCCGCGGGGCTGCTGAGTGCCGCGCAATGTGGAGGAGGTTGTTGCAATGATTGAGTTGGTGGACGCCCCGGATCCCGGGGCGCGGATAAAGGTCATCGGAGCGGGCGGATGCGGCGGCAACGCGGTCAGTCACATGATTCGCCAGGGCCTGCATAACGTCGATTTCATCGCCGTCAACACGGACAGCCAGGCGCTGGCCGCCAGCGCCGCGCCGATGCGCATGCAGATTGGCTCGGTGCTGACGCGCGGCCGCGGCACCGGCGGCAATCCGGAAATCGGCCGCAAGGCGGCGCTCGAGGACGAGGAGCGGCTGCGCGAAGTGCTGAAGGACGCCGAGATGGTCTTCGTCACCGCCGGCATGGGCGGCGGCACCGGCACCGGCTCGGCGCCGGTGCTGGCGCGGATCGCCCGCGAGGGTGGCGCGCTTACCGTCGGTGTCGTGACCAAGCCGTTTCAGTTCGAGGGCAGCCGCCGCATGGCGCAGGCCGACGAGGGCCTGCGCGAGCTCAAGGACGCGGTCGATACGCTGATCACGATTCCCAATCAGCGCTTGCTTTCGATTGCGAGCCGCACCACGTCGCTGCGCGAGGCCTTTCAGAAGGCTGACGACGTGCTGCTGCAGGCGGTGCGCGGCATCTCGGAGCTGGTCACCGTGCACGGACTGATCAACCTCGACTTCGCCGACGTGCGATCGATCATGGCCGAAATGGGCCTGGCGATGATGGGCGCGGCGAGCGCGACCGGCGAAAACCGCGCGGTCGAGGCGGCGCAGCGTGCGATCTCGAGCCCGCTGCTCGAGGACGTCTCGATCAAGGGCGCGCGCGGCCTGCTGATCAACGTCACCGGCGGCCCCGACATGTCGTTGTACGAGGTCACCGAGGCGGCGAGCCTGATCCAGGAGGAGGCGCACGAGGACGCCAACATCATATTCGGCGCGGTGATCGACGAGAAGCTGGCTGACGAAATCCGTATCACCGTGATCGCGACCGGATTCGGCGATCTGGCGACGCGTTACGCGCCCCGCTACTCGTCCTCCGGCGCGCCTATCACTGCGCCGATCCAGGCGGCGGCCACGCGCCCGGTCGATCCCGCAACCGTGCAGCCGACTGCGCCAACGCTGCCGCCCCCGCCGCCGCAGCAGCGGATGTTCAGCAGCAAGCCGGTGCGCCGGATGGGCATGATCGTGGACGACGGCCTCGACATCCCGGCTTTCAAGCGGCGCGGCGCCGATCAGAACGCGATGCTGGAGCGCAACGAGCCGAGCGAGATGGGCGAGCACGACGACAAGCTCGATATCCCGACTTTCTTGCGCAAGCATCTCGAGTAGCGGAGGTTTCAGCCCAGGCGCGTCGCGCTCGGGCGTGCGGTAGCGCAGTGGCGGAGCGCAGGCTCACGCGAGGATGCGGGGTTCTGCGCTCCGCTTCGCGCCTCAATCAGCTTCGGCCAGGCCGAGCGCGAGCGGCGGTTGCGACGGTCGCACCGGGATCAGGATGAAGAAACCGGCCACGCAGGCGCCTCCCGCAAAAGCCGCCGCCCAGAGATAGCTGCCGGTGCTGTCTATCACGAAGCCCGCGATTGGCGGTCCGACGAGCGCACTGATGGCGGAGCCGGTGTAGAGCGTCCCCAGCAGCGCGCCCAGCCGCTCGACGCCGAACAGCTCCGCCACCATCGCGGGCGCGAGCGCAACCAGCCCGCCGTATGCGGAACCCATCGTCAGGGCGAACACGACCAGCCATCCGTAGCCGGCGCTCAGGACCCACAGCGCATAGCTCAGCCCGAGCGCGAGCGTGCAGAGCTTGTAAAGCCACATGATTCCGGTGCGGTCGGCGACCGCGCCCAGCGCCATGCGGCCGACCACGCTCGCGCCGCCAATGAGACCGACCAGCGCGGCCGCCGCGACCGGGCTTGCGCCGCGGCCGTGAGCGAACTCCGGCAGGTACACGTACGGGACGTAGATCGCAATCGAAGACAGGAGCGAAGCCACCCAGAGCATGGCGAAATTCAGCGTACGCACTGATGCGGAGAGGCGCGGGCGCGCCGCCGGGCGCGCGATAGGCGGCGGCTCGACCACGAGCGCGCAAATCGCGAGAACGGACGCGCTGGCCACGCCGAAAATCACGTAAGCCTCGCGCCATCCGTAACGATCGATCAGCATCGCCGCGACGGGCGCCATCGCCAGCGTGCCGCATCCGATGCCCGCGACGGCGATGCCAAGCGCGGTGTTGCGCCGGCGCGCGAACCATCCGCCCACCACCGACACCATCGGCACGTAGCAGCACGCTCCGCCGAGCCCCACTCCCAGTCCGTAGGTGAGATAACCCATCCACAGGCGGTCGATGCGCGAGGTGAGCACAAGCCCGACGCCCATGAAGCAGGCGGCGGCGAGCATCACCGGGCGCGGGCCGTAGCGGTCGCTGAGATGGCCGGCGGGCGCGCCGAGCGCGTTATAAATGCCCGCCGTGATCGAAAACACGGCCGCCGTCGGCATTCTGCTCGCGCCGAACTCGGCGCCCATCGGGCGGAAGAACGCGCCGAAGCTGTAGGAGACGCCGAACAGGGTGAAGCACGACATGAAGGCGCTGGCGACCACGATCCACGCGCGCGGCGAATCGAGCTCTGCGCTGCGAAGCTGCTTCATCGGGTTGGCGGGCAACAATCCGGCGGTCCGGGCGACGACTGCTACGCGCCCGCGTGCACGCGGATCAGCTCGAGGGTGACTTCGGCGGTCGCGGCCATGTCGCGCACGTCAAGCCATTCGCGCACCGTGTGGATGTCGCGCATGCCGGTGCCCAGATTGGCGACCACGAATCCGCGCTGGTTGAGGATATTGGCGTCGCACCCGCCCCCGGTCGCGTGCGGCCTGACTTCGCGCCCCAGCCGGCGTGCGGCCTCGAGCACCTTGCGCACGATCGGCGCGTCTTCAGGCACGTTCATCGCCTTGTATGAAGGGACGCTCTTGTACTCGAGCTGGGCATTGATCAGCTTGCCGTCAACGGCAACCGCCGCGCGTGCGACCGCGTCCTTGAAGCACGCGATCATGTGCTCCACCTGCGCCTCGAGCTTGCGCGGATCGGTCGAGCGCGCTTCGCCGCGCACGGTGACCTCGTTGGGCACCACGTTGCCCGCGCGCCCGCCCTCGATTGTACCGAGATTGGCGGTGGTCTCTTCGTCGATGCGGCCAAGGCGCATCGCGGCGATCGCCTCGGCCGCGATTTTGATCGCGGAAAGCCCGCGCTCCGGCGCCATCCCCGCATGCGCCTCGAGCCCGCGCACGGTGAAGCGCAGTCCGTACGCGCCGGCCTGGCGCACGAACAGATAGCCCGGTGAGTCGCTGTCGAACACCAGCCCCTCGCGGGCCTGCAGCAGGCCGAGATCGAGATTGCGCGCACCCTGCAGCCCCAGCTCCTCGCATACCGTGAACACCGCTTCTATGGGGCCATGCGCGATATTCCGTTCGCGCAGTTGATGGAGCACTTCGCAGATGATGGCGCATCCCGACTTGTCGTCGCCGCCCAGCACCGTGGTGCCGTCGGTGCGGATGATGTCGCCCTCGACCACCGGCTTCACCCCTTCGCCGGGAACCACGGTGTCCATGTGGGCGCACAGCAGCAGCGGCGCGATGCCTTCGCGGGTGCCCTCGAGATAGGCGATGAGATTACTGCAGTTGCCGTGCACCTTGTCGGCCGCGGTATCGAAGCGGCAGCGCAGGCCGGCGCTTTCCAGCTCGCGCACCAGGCGCTGTGCGACGTCGCGTTCGCGGCGCGAGAGCGAATCGATACGCACCAGGTCGAGAAACAGTTCCTTCAGCCGCGGAAGATTGATGGTCGTCACGCCAACCTTGTAGCGCGATCGATAGGCGGCGGCTACCGAATCGTGCCGCGCACCGTCCGTCCGGCCCGCGTGCGCGGAGGATTCAGTAGGCGGCGCTGGCGCGGGCCGCCGCGATCAGGCGGTCGATCTCTTCTTCGCTGAATCCGGCGAGCAGCCGCGCCTCGCGCGCGATCGTGATCGTCTGCGAATCGGCGGCGACGTCATCGATCGCCTCGCGCGCGCCGCGCGCGTTGAACAGGTCGTCCACGCTGTCCTGGAACTCCTGCGCCCGGCGCAGCCGCTCGGGGTCGCCCTCGGTCAGCTTGCGCATCCACTTCGAGCCCATGCGCACGTGCGTGATCTCGTCGGCCAGCACGTAATCCACCGCGCGCTCGATGATCTCGTCGCCGTTTTTCTGCGCGATCCGGATGAGCTGATCGAAGACGTCGCAGGCGAGCCCTTCCAGGCCGCGGTTGATACCCGCAACTCTCGCGGCGGGGTCGTCGGCCTGCGTGCAGCGCCACAGAATTTCCGTTTCGGGATAATCGCCCGGCTCTGCGCCCATGTACTCGAGCAGACGCGCGAAGATTTCGCTGTGGCGCGATTCGTCCCACACCTGGCGCGCCATGTCGAGCTGGAATTCCCACGGAGCGTCGGGGAAGTCGAACAGCGTGCGCCCCGCCGCTTCCATCGCCTGCAATTCGCCGGCGAAGATGCCGTGCAGGCGCACGCGCAGGGCTTCTTCATCGAATGGCAGGACGCGATCGTCGAGCCCCTGTTCCTCGCGAATCTCGCGCATGCGGCGCGCGCGGATGAGCACGAAATTGTCGGGACGGGCGAGCCGATCGGCGGCAATCATTCTTTGCATGGCATCCAAACCTTCCGAATCGGTAGTTCTCCTGGTTTGCGCCGTCCGCGCCTAATAGGCGGAGCTGCGCGCCGCGGCTTTCATCAGGCGATCGATCTCCTCGTCCGTGAAGCCGGCCAGCAGCCGCGTCTCGCGCGATATGGTCAGTGTCGAATCGAAATCGACCTGCGTCCCGCCCAGCACCAGCGGCACCTGCGGCGCGTCCTCTTTGGCGGTGCGAAAGCCGTCGAAATTGAACAGGGCGTCGATATTGTCCTGGAACTCCTGCGCGCGGCGCAGCCGCTCGGGGTCGCCCTCGGTCAGCTTGCGCATCCATTTCGAGCCCATGCGCACGTGCGTGATCTCGTCGGCCAGCACGTAATCGACGGCGCGCTCGATAATCGGATCGCCCATCTTCTGGCCCATCCGGATAATCTGCTCGAACACATCGCAGGCCAGTCCCTCGAGGCCGCGATTGATGCCCGCGACGCGGCACGCCGGGTCGTCCACCTGCGTGCACGACCACAGGACCTCGCTTTCAGGAAATTCGCCGAGATAAGACCCGACGTATTCGAGCAGCTTGACGAAAATTTCCGCGTGGCGCGATTCGTCCCATACCTGGCGCGCCATGTCGAGCTGGAATTCCCACGGCGCGTCGGGAAAATCGAACAGGGTGCGCCCGGCCGCTTCCATCGCCTGCATCTCGCCGGTCGCGATCCCGTGCAGCCGCCCCTTGAGGAAATCCTCCTCGAGCGGCATCACGGCGTTCGGCATCAGGCCCTGGTCGATGCGCGATTCGCGGATTCGCTCCACCGGCACGAGGATGATCTCGTCGGGGCGCGCGAGCCGATCGACTGCGATCATTCTTTGCATGACGCCTTCCTTCGCATGACGTCTTCTCTAACCCTGGCTCGTCCAGGCCGTGCGGCCGCCCGTGAGATTGACCGCTTCCCAGATGATCCAACGTCCGCCGCGCGCGCCCAGCCGAAGCTGCAGCGTGAACGATTCCGCGTTCTCGCCGAAAAGCCGCGCCTTTACATAATAGTGATCGTTCGCCTTGGCGTGCGCGATGATTTCGTGGCTGACGTACGCGGTGGCCGGAATCGAATCGATCAGCGCCTCGAGTTCCGCGGCGGCCTTTTCCACCACCATGCCGTTCAGCATGGCGCGGTCGCGCTGCGCGATAAGATCGAGGATGCGATCGGCCGCTGCCAGCATCGCCGGCGGAGGCGCCGAGCGTTCGCCGATCGGCTGCGGTCCGATAGCGCGGGATCGATCTCCGAGTTCGGGCATGGCCGCTCAATCCTCGCCATGCCGGCGATTCGCCTGCGTGGACTCATTTGCAGACGGATTCACCGGAGCCCATGCCGCGGGCCGCGGACGGCCGACGCCCGTCCACGGCGTGCGCCCGGGCGGAAAATACTCGGCCTCGGCGATAAGCCAGCGGCGGTCGCCGTCGCGCGTCCATCGGATCTGCATCAGCGCGCCTGAGCTTGCGGCTTCGAAACGAACTTTGGAGATGTACTGAGTTCCGAGGCGCGCCAGTCCGGGCGCGGCGTAGCGCTCGAACGGTCCGAGTCGCGCCGCTTCCGCGAACGCGATCCGATACGCATCGAGGGCGGCCCGCACGACATGGCGTTCGGCGGCTTCGCTGTCGTCGGCCAGCACGGCGCGCGCGTGCGCCGCGATCGCATCGAGCAATTCGGGCGGCCTGACCCGCGGTTTCATCGTTCCCACATATGCATCAGCGGCTGCGTCCGAGCTGCGTCGCCTGCGCGCGATCGTTTTCGCGGCCGATAACGCCGCCCGCGGCGGCGAGCAAATCCTCGAGATGCGCCTGCCAAGCGGTGGCGCGGCGATGCTTTTGCGGAGAATCGAGCAGCCGCTCCAGCAGGACCAGGCCGCGTTCGATGTGGCGCTTCTCGTCATCGACCAGGTGCGCGAGGATCCGCAGTGTCGGCGGTTCGTACACCGGGTTGGCGGCCTCGACGTGTGCGCTGTAATGGGCGACGAGGTGCGGCTTGAGCACGCGGAAGATGCCGGTCAGCCGTTCGATCGTATCCTCCCATTGCTCCTTGTCCTCGATCGCGTTGATGAATGCGACGAAGGCCTCGTTGGGCGGCCGCGAAACCTGGGCCTGCGAACGCAACTCGCCCAGCCGCTTGCCGAGCGCGTCGGCGTGCAGCGCGCAATCGTAAACCTGCCGCGCCATCTCGAGCTTGACCGGGATCTCGGGCGTAAGCGCGATCCATCCGGCCATCATGCGCATCATCCGCTCCTCGGCGTAGCGATAGTTCATGATGAAGCCGGCGCTCTGCCGGACACTGTAAACGCCCTCCAACGAGCGCCGATCGCGATGCTCCATGATATTCAGTTTTGCCGCCTTCGCGCGCGAACGCACCACGCTCCCGCACAATCTTAGGGATAGCCAAGATAGGACCGTCTCTCAACGACCAAAGACTCATCGCCCGCAGCGCGGGCCGTCTCGCCGCCGAATCTGCCGCCGCGCACGCCGTGAAGAATGCAATGCGCCGTTCAAAGTGCAGCACGGATCGGCGGACCTCGGCGCACGCGGACGCGATGATTTCCGAGCGTCTTTCAGGGATATCCGCACGGTATGGAACTTGCCCTGCAGCCAATCATGCGACGGCTCGGGCGCGCGAGTTCGACCCCTGAAGCGACTAGGCGATTGCGACACGATTTTGCGATCGGACCGCAGCGCCACAGTGAGATTTTCGGAGGCCCGGCACGGCTGTATCACTGCGTTCGTTGCAATTGGAATTTCATGGTCGGCGGACGCAAGGTCGTGGTGCTGGACGACGTTGGCAGGCCGATTCGCCGCGCCGCGAGCCTCGGGCGGTTCAATTCGTTCGCCGAAGGCCCGTGTCCCGTGCTCGAAGCGTTCGTAGCGGCGACGCCTGCCGGGGTCCAGTTCGACGCGTCTTCGGCGCAGCCAATGGCGCATTCGACGCCGCGCGTGAAGCGGTTCGGCATGGTCAATCCGTCGGCGAATTTGCGCCCGATGCTGCGCGTGCTCTCGCGCGAGCGCGACGGCATCGTACCCTGAAAACGCAATGCGGTCCGAGGTGACGGCCCATCCGGAGTCCGCGTACCTCACTCGCCCATCTGCGAGAGAGCGTGGCGCAGCGGCGCGTCCGAAATCTGGATGAAGCCTGTAAGGGGACGATCCAGTTCGACGATCAGAAATACCGCGCCCGCCACCGAAACTGCGCAGATCAGGAGCAGTGACACGACCGTCGGATTGCGCGGCGCGAACAGGCCGAAACCGACGAAGATGATCGCCAGCCAGAACACCAGCACGATCAGAAAGGGCGTCGGTATGGAACTCGCGGTCTGCTCCATCAGCAGCGCCCGTACGCGTCCCATGTCGCCCGTGATCTGCATCGCCTGATCGCGCATCGAGCGCTGCAGATCGTTGGCTGGCGTCAACTGCTCGATGCGGTCGAAAAAACCGGCGGCGCCGGCCTTGACCTCCGCCGAATCCAGGCTTGCGGACTGGTACGCGCCGTTCGCCCAAATCTGCCCGATGCCGCGCTCGAGTGTCGCGCGCAGCGCCGTTCGGGCCGGTCCGGTCTCCGGCCCATAGCGCGCCAGGGCGCGATCGAGCTGAACGAAGTCGGCGGCCAGTTGAGTCATCTCGGCGCTCTGGGTGTCGTGCGATTGCTTGGCCGAGGCGATCAGCAGCGCCAGCAGCAGCGCCGCCATGGTCGCAATCAGCCCCATCCCGGCTTTGACCACGTCCTTGGAATCGCCGCTTAAGTGATGCTCGGGCAACACCTCCCGCAACAGCATTCCGAGCAGCGCGCCGCCGAAGACGCACAAGAACACGATCACGCCGATCGATGTCGCACTCATGATTCCCCCCAGAGCCTCAGGTCTCGCGCCATTCAATAACAGATTCGTCGCGGCCGCCGAACAACACAGTGCGGCGGTGGCGGTCCGGCCGGCTCGCGCACCACGCCATTCAGGCGCATTGTTCGAGTTCGAGTTTGCGGCGCGGTTCGCTTGCTGCTGCTCATGAATGAGCGTTTCATTGATGCCACGGGGGCGCTTTGGACGGTCAAATGGCGGACGAACGAAATTTCCTCAGGCCGTCGGCGGGAGAGCGGATGTTCAACCGCCTGTTCGGCATCGCGCTCGCCTGCGGCCTCGGCCTTCGGCACAACTACATCGTTGAAGTGAGGGGGCGCAAAAGCGGCCGGACCTTTTCCACGCCGGTGGACCTGCTCGAATTCGAAGGGCGCCGCTATCTCGTGGCGCCGCGGGGCGAAACCAACTGGGTCCGCAATGCGCGCGCGGCCGGTCGCGCAGCGTTGCGCAAGGGCCGTGTGCGCGAGGAGTTCGCGTTGCGCGAAGTCGCGATTGGCGAGCGCGCGGAACTGCTCAAGGCATATCTCGATCGCTTCGCCCTGACCGTGCAACGTTACTTCCCGGTAACGCAAGGATCGCCCGACTCCGCTTTTTCTCCGATCGCCGGGCGCTATCCGGTTTTCGAGCTGCTGCCGTTGGCGGAAGATCGGGTGCATGCCTGAGCCCGCCGAATGTCGCTCGTCCGAGGGCGAGACGCCAATCGCGGCGCCGCCCGCCGTCTCGGACATCGATTCGGAAGGCGCTGCCCGCAGCAGCCGGGTCATTCGATGCGTCATCGCGCTGATGCTCTACCAGGGTTTCACGATGGCGATTCTGGGCACCGGCGCATCCTGGATCGCGCAAAGCTTCGGCCTCGACCAGTCCGGTATCGCACGCAGCTTCGCATGGATCTCGCTGAGCGCCTTTGGCGCGCTTGCGCTCTCGCGCACGGCCGACCGGGTCGGGCGACGGCGCGTGGTGCTGTGGGCGATGGCCGGTACGCCGCTGAGCGCCCTGGCGGCGGCGCTCGCGCCCGGACTGGCATGGCTGATTGTGGCGGCGATCAGCATGTACGCGTTTCTCGGCGCCGCGATCGCCGGCGGTATCGTGATGTTGGCCGAAGAGCTGGCGATCCATGATCGGGCGCGCGGCCAAAGCTATGCGGCGCTCGCCGGCGCGCTCGGCGCCGGACTGTGCATCGTCGTGATGCCGCTGGCCGCGCGGAGCATCCATAGCTGGCGGCTGTTGCTTTTCGCCAGCGCGACTTTTGGGATCTTGCTCTGGCCCGCGATGCTCCGGCTGATGCCGGAGAGCCAGAGATGGGAACGAGCGGCGCGGTCGGGCGCGCCCGCGAGCACCAGCTTCTACGCGATTTTCGATTCCGCCTATCGGCGCCGCGCGGTGGTCGTGCTGATCAGCTCGCTCTTCGGGGCCAGCGCCGCCACTGCGACCGACAGCTGGTCCTACTTCCACGCCGTGAGCGTCGTGCACCTGTCGCCGGCCGTGACGAGCATGCTCATCGTGGTCAGCGGCGGGATCGGACTTGCCGGGTTTGGCTGTGGCTCATGGTTGAGCGAACGCCTGGGGCGCGTGCGCACGGTAGCGTTGGCGTGGCCGCTCGCCGCAATAGGTGCGCTCTGGTACTACTGGGGGCCGCCCGCTCATTTCGCATGGCCGGCGCTGTGGCTCGGAGCGGGATTCGCGTGGCGCAGCGTGATGGTGAACGCGTTGATGGTGGCGGCCAATTCGGCGGTTACCGAACTATTCCCCACCTCGCTGCGCAGCACGATTATCGGGTGGCTCGCCATCACCAACGCGTTAGGGGCGCTCATTTCGCACAGCTCGATCGCGCTGCTGGCCGGACCGCTCGGGGGCCTGTCCCAGGTGGTGGGTTATCTCGCGCTGTGCGGTTTGCCCGGCGCCGTGCTGTGGGCGCTGTTTATCGACGAGACGCGCGGAATGACGCTGGAGGCGGCCGCGGGCGAGTCGCCGGCCGCCGGTTAACGCAGCTTCAGCTCAGTTTCGACGAAGTCTGCAGCCGCCGCATCCCATTGAAATGCCGCCGCACGCGCAAATTTTCCCGCGCGCACGGAGAGCACGATGTAAGCCGTGCCTGGATAATCGGGCTCGTTCGGATCGAACGAGCAGGCCTGCGCCCGATCGGTCGGCGAGAAATACGCGTCGTGGTCGGGATGGGAATGATATACGGCGACGAGTTCGAGACGGCGGCGGTCGATTTCGTTCATCGCCGCTAGATGCTCGCGCGGCTCCATCAGGAAGGCGGTGCGCGCGTCGCGCGCGAACGATGCCGGATCCTCGGCGTGCCGGCGATTCTGAATGTTGGTGATGGGCCGGAGCTCTTCAATCGCGCCGCGGTCGCCGATTATGAAACCGCAGCACTCGAACGGAAACTCGCGCTCCGCCTGGGCGACCATGCGCTCGAAATTGGCCTTGTCGATCGTGATTGGCTTCATGGATGTTTATCGAGAGAGGCTAGCCGGTCCGTTGCGGCGCGACAACGCCGCGCGCGCCTTTGCTTGCCGGCAAAGCGCCGGCGCTGTAGGAAGTAGCTCATGGAACGAACAGCGATCCGCCTTGGCGGCGTGGAACTCGACTCCTCGGTGATGAACGCGTCGGGCCCGCACTCGGCCGAGCGCGACGAGATACTCGAGCTGAGCCGCCGTCACCGGGGTGCACTGGTCTTCAAGTCGTGCAATGTCGCGGGCCTGGACGCGCCGGATAATCTCAAGAACCGCGGAGTCGAGCATTTCGCCGCACTGGCGCGGGAACTCGCGCCGCGCGGAAAGATCATCATCGCAAGCGTGGTCGGGAATACCGACGACGAGATCGTCAAGGTCGCCGCAGCGCTCGACGGCTCGGGAGTAAAGATCGTCGAGCTCAACCTCGCCGACGATTACGTGATGAATTCGGTCGCGCCGTTCGCCTCGCGCCAGCGCCTGGAGGCGTTGCTCCGGCGGGTGCGTGACGCGATCAAGGCGGCGCTCGCAGTCAAGATTCCACCCAGGCCGGGCGCGCTCGAGGCCGCGGCGCTTGCGGAATTGTTCAAGCAGACGGGCGTCGCCGTTGCCGTATGCGCGAACGACCTGCCCAAAGATCTCCAGATCGATCTCGCGTCGGGGCGGATCAAGGGTGTGCGCCGCCCGCTCTCGCAGACCCACGCGTTCTGGCAGCTCAGCGGGGGCGCCTACGACGTCGTTGCCGTGGGCGGAGTTAACACCGGCCGCGACGCATACGTCGCGCATCTGACCGGCGCCCGGGCGGTCGGCGTCGGTTCGGCGCTGATCAAGGAGGGCGCGGGCGCCCTCGAGCGCATCGATCGCGAACTCGACGCGCTGCTTGCGCAGCATGGCAAACGCTCAGTGGACGAGATCGTTGGCCGGGCCGGCTTCGAGCCCGCTTAGCGCGCGCAAACGCGGTCCGAAATACGGCATGCCTTTTCCTGCGAGGTTGCGATGGATCTGAGAGATGCAGTTGCGGTAGTCACCGGTGGCGGTTCCGGCCTGGGCGCGGCGACCGCCAATGAATTTGTCGAGCACGGCGCGCGGGTTGTAATTCTCGACCTGCCGTCCTCGCCCGGGGCGAAGGCAGCCGAAAGCTTGCGCGAGCGAGGGATGTTCGTCGCCGCCGACGTGACCTCGGGAGTGGACGTCGAGGCGGCGATCGCCCAGGCGGCCGGGCGTTTCGGCGCCGTGCACATCGCGGTCAACTGCGCAGGAATCGGACGTGCGATGCGTACGCTCGCCAAGGACGGACCGCATTCGCTCGACCTGTTCAATAAGGTCATCCAGATAAACCTGGTCGGCACTTTCAACACGATTCGCGTCGCCGCGGCGCAGATGGCAAAGAATCAACCCAATCGCGAGGGCGAGCGCGGCGTGATCATCAACACCGCTTCGATTGCCGCCTACGATGGACAGATCGGGCAGGCCGCCTATGCCGCTTCCAAGGGCGGGGTGGTCAGCCTGACGCTGCCGGTGGCGCGCGACCTCGCGTCGCTCGGAATCCGCGTGTGCACGATTGCCCCGGGCGTGTTCGAAACCCCGATGCTGGGCCTGTTGCCCGACCCCGCGCGCAAGGCGCTCGAGGCCTCGATCCCATTTCCGTCGCGCCTGGGGCGGCCGAGCGAATACGCCGCGCTGGCGCGCCATATTGTGGAAAACACGATGCTCAACGGCGAGACGATCAGGCTCGACGGTGCGCTGCGGATGGCGCCGCGCTAGCGCGCTGGATCAAGGACTGGGGACGGGCAAATCGTCGGGCGTGCCGGCATCGGAGCCGCCCATGTCGGGGGCTGCGGGCGTGCCGTTCCCCTGAGGTACAATCTCAGGCGCCTTTCCGCTCGGCTCGACTCGAACCGCCGCTGGCGGCGCGCCCAGGTCGGGAACATCCGCGCCGATTGGGATTATGAGCATTCCCTGCTGATAACGCGGGCCGCCCACAATCAACATCCCGTGGTTGCGCAGCCGCAGGTCCGTAGTCATCATCGGCCGTGCGCCCTGAAACAGCATCAGCTCCATCGTGATCATGTTGTCCCGGACCGCGTTCGGCTCGACGTGCACGATCCATCCGCCGGGTAATGTAAAGGCGGCCGCACTCCCGCATTCGGTACGACCGACCTGACTGCTTACCAGGCGATAGGTCGTGTAGCGAAAGATGGATTGCAATCTCAGCCCCATCGGCAGGAGCCGCTCGTCGATACCCTCGCCCGTGTCGGCCGCGATCACTTCGTCGACGTGCAGCAGGACAATTCGATGACCCGTAGCGCTGGCGGCGCGGGCTGCGGATGATGCGGCCGTGTGGCGGCTGTCAGACGACTGCGGCTGGGGCTGCACCGCAGGCGTGGATTGAGCCTGAGCGCTGAGCGTCATGAGCACGACCAGAAATGCCGTCAAGGGTGGAATTGTCAGACGGGTCATGGTCAGGGTTGCTGATCGGGCAGCCAGATTACGGTGGTGCCCTGGGTCGGCTCGCTCCATACGGCGACGTCGGGGTTGGAGGTTTCCAATTTCGAGATGATCACACCGGGCTCGCTGCCGGCAGCAGAGGCGAGCGCCGCGGGCGCATTGGCGGCCTGTTGCGCGACGACATGCACGTCGCGCGCGGCTATCTGTGCGGCGCGATTGCCGGCGCTCATCATGTAGTGCGCGAAAGGCGTCGCGATCGCGATCGTCACTGCCGCCGCGGCCGCCGCGAACGCCATGGCGGTAACCACGCCAAAGCGCTCGCGCCGCACGTCCAACCAGTGACCGAACCGGGTCAGCAGGGAAGGGCGCAGATTATCGAGGCGTGCCAGTACGGCGCCTGCAAACCCCTCGAGGTCCGGCGCCGGCGCCGCATCCCGCAGCATCCGGCCGATCGCGGAATAGCTCTCAGCCGCTTCTTCGCAGCCTTTGCAACCCGCAAGATGGCGAGCGACTTCCCTCATGCCATGCGCGGGCAGTTCGCCATCCTGAAAGGCTCCCAGGAGCTGGGCGATGTCGTCACATTGAGTCATGATGTTGATCGCGGCGGACGCCTCAATCTTCTGCCAGGTCCTTGAGGATCGCACGCAGGTGATTGCGCGCATAGTGCAGGCGGCTCATCACGGTACCTCTTGGACACTGCAAAACATCACTTATCTCATCGTAAGACAGGCCCTCGACCTCCCTTAGAAGTATCGCGGCCCGATGTTCCGGCGTCAACTGATCCAGGGCGCGGCGTATGCGCTCGGCCATTTCGCCGCGCTGCGTTTCCTTGAAGGCATCGCCGAGCTTGCTGGGCAGGCGCTGCAACTCGATTTCCGCCTCGTCGCCGCGCATCGTCGGATGCCGGCGCTCGCGGCGGCGAAAATCAATCGCGATATTGGCCGCGATCCGGTAAAGCCAGGTCGAAAAGCTGGACCGCGACTCAAATTTCCCGACATTCTCGAACGCACGTACGAAGGTCTCCTGTGCCAGCTCAAGCGCATCCTCCTGGTCGTGCACCACCGCCATCGCCACTCCCACCACGCGACGCTGGTAACGCTCGACCAGGATGCCAAACGCCCCGGTATCCCCCGTCCTGGCCCGCTCGATGAGCTCGGCTTCGTCCCCGTCCTGGCGATTGGGCTTAATCAAAGAGTTAGACGCGGGTCGATCGGGCAAAATTCAGGCCGAATCGCCTCGGCAGCCCTCCATCTCCGCCCAATTGGGCCCGCGCTTGAGCTCGACACGCAGCGGGACCTTGAGTTCGGCCACGCCTTCCATCTCTTGCTTAGCCGCACGTGTTACGACCTCGAGTTCGGCTTCCGGCACCTCCAGGAGCAGCTCGTCATGGACTTGCAGGAGGATTCTGGCCCCCAGTTTTTGCTTTTTTATCACCCCGTCCAGACGAATCATCGCGAGCTTGATCAGGTCGGCAGCCGTGCCCTGCAACGGTGTATTGGTTGCGATACGTTCGGCCTGGTTCCGGGCTCCGCCTTGCGGAGAATTCAGTTCCGGCAGGTAGCGCCTCCGTCCGTACATAGTGGCAACCCAGCCTCTTTCCCGCGCCTCAGCGAGCGATTCGCGCAGGTACTTGTGAACGCCCGGCAATCTTTCGAAGTAGCGCTTTATGTAATCGCCCGCCTCCTTGATGCTGATTCCGAGTTCCTCTGAAAGCCGCTGCGGACCCATCCCATAGATAATCCCGAAGTTGATGACCTTGGCGAGCCGGCGCGCCTCGGCGTCAACCTCGGTCTGCTTGAGGCCCAGCACTTCAGCCGCGGTGCGGCTGTGAATATCCTCGCCCCGGCGGAACGCGTCCACCAGTGTTGATTCGCCCGACAGGTGCGCGAGCACGCGAAGCTCGATTTGCGAATAGTCGGCCGACAGCATCATGCATCCCGCGGGCGCGACGAAGGCGCGGCGGATCCGGCGGCCCTCCTCACTGCGCGTCGGGATATTCTGCAGGTTGGGTTCGGTCGAGCTCAGCCGGCCGGTCGCGGTCAACGCCTGATGGAACGAAGTGTGGATGCGTCCGGTTGCCGGATCGATGAGCTGCGGCAACGCGTCGCTGTAGGTTGATTTGATTTTTGCGATCGCACGGAACTCGAGCAACTGCCTGGGCAGCGGGTGAACCTTGGCCAGTTTGTCCAGCGCGTCGGCATCGGTCGAGAACCCGCTTTTGGTCTTCTTGAGTCCCTTGGTCGAGAGCTTGAGATCGTCGAACAGCACCTGGCGCAGTTGAATCGGCGAATTGAGGTTGAACGTGCGCCCGGCGAGCCGATAGCACTCCTGCTCGATGCGCGCGAGCTGCGCGCCCAGGTCGGCCGAGACCGTTTTCAGCGCCTCGGCGTCAACCGCGATACCGGTCGCTTCCATCTCGGCCAGGATGCGCGCCACCGGCAATTCAATATCGGTGAAAAGCGACTCGAGCCCGTCGGCGGCCAGTTTCGGCATCAGCGCCTTGCGCAGCGCGGCGACCAGTTCCGGTTCCGATCCCGGCTCATGGCTGCCGCCGAGAGGCGCCAGGTGCTGGTGATAGAGATCGGTCAGCGACGGCTCCGGACGCCCCGGATTGACGAGGAAGCCGGCGAGCATCGTATCGAAATCAACCCCAGCGAGTTCGAGATGGTGGTCGCGCCGCAGAGCTCGAAGGTGCTCCTTCAGGTCGTGACAGCTCTTGGGCGGAGCGGCAGCACTGAGCAGCGGACCCGCCGCGTCGATGCCTGCTTCCGTCAGCACGTAAACCTGGCTATCGCCCTCGGCGCTGATTTTCAGCCGGCCGCCGCGCTGCGCCACGGCGGGCGCGCTTGCCTCGCCCGGTTCGGCTTTTTCACCGACCCCGCCGAAGTCCAGGGCCCCATCGGCTCCCGATGCTTCGCTTGCCGGTGCCTGCGGCGCGGGGCGATTCTGCGCAACCGCAGCTTCCAGGTGCAGCGCCAGACGCGGCGCGCGCGCCAGCCGTTCAATCAGCGCGGGCGCTTCCGCCGCACCTAGCTCGCGCTCGCGCTTTTCCGCGCCGCCCTGGGGGAGCGCGGCCTGCGCCGGCGTCAGTTCGCTCAGCAGCGAGTCGAATTCGAGCTCGCGCAGGAGCCGCCCGACCGCGGTTTCGTCGATGCCGGGCCAGACGAACTCTTCGAGCCGGGTCTCGACCGGCGCGGCGGTGCTGATGCTGACCAGTTTGCGCGCCAGTTCGGCGTCGGTGCGATGTTCGGCGAGCAGCGCGGCGATTCGCCTGGCGCCGCGCAGGCCCGGGACTTTCTCGACTTCGGTCAGGTTTGCGTACAGTTTGTCGAGCGAACCGAAATGCTTGATCAGCGCGGTCGCGGTTTTCTCGCCGATCCCGGGGACGCCCTTGATGTTGTCGATCGAATCCCCCATCAGCGCCATCACGTCGATCACTGCCGACGGCTCGACCCCGAGCCGCGCGCGCACTTCGCGCGCGTCCACGCGCCGATCGCGCATCGTGTTCCACAGCGTGATGTGCGGACCGACGAGCTGCATGAAGTCCTTGTCCTCGGTAACGATCACGGTGTTGCAACGCTGGCGCGCGGCCTGCGCGGCCAGCGTTGCGATCACGTCGTCCGCCTCGAAGCCCTCGACCATCAGCTTGCGGATGCGGAAGGCATCGACCGCGCGATGAATGTAGGGAATCTGCACGGTCACGTCGTGCGGCGCTTCGACGCGGTTCGCCTTGTAGGCCTCGAACAGGTCATCGCGGAAGGTCTTGCGCGGCGAATCGAAGACGACCGCGAGCAGCCGTGGCCGCTCTTCTTTCAGCAGCTTGAACAGCATCCGGATGAACCCGTAGATCGCATTGGTCGGCATTCCGCGCGAATTGTTCAACTGCGGCAGCGCGAAGAAGGCGCGGAAAACGAAGCCCGAGCCGTCGATCAGGTACAATGTCGAGCGCTCATCGGCCATCGGCGTGTGAACCTATTCCCAAGCCATCGGCAAAGTAAAATCCGCTTCGGCGGTTGGGCTCTATATTGACAGTTTGCACAGGCGGGGCTTAACTAATCGCTTGCTTGCCGGGACGGGATTGAAGTTTCGCAAGCCTTCCGTCGTCAAAACGCGTTAGGAATGGGGGCCGGGGGCGGCTGCCAGCGAGGCGATCCGCATGATCGAGGTAAAGAATCTGACCAAACGCTACGGCGACTTCGTCGCGGTGCGTGACGTCTCGTTCAAGGCCGAACAGGGTTCGATCCTCGGCTTCCTCGGTCCCAACGGCGCCGGCAAAACCACCACCATGCGCATCATCACCGGCTTCATGCCGGCGAGCGAGGGCACGGTGCTGGTGGACGGGCTCGACATCTTCAGCCAGTCGCTGGAAGCCCGCCGGCGCATCGGCTACCTGCCCGAGACGCCGCCGCTGTATTCCGACATGCGCGTGGAGGCTTATCTGCGCTTCGTGGCCAGGCTGCGCGGACTGCATCGCTCGGCGCTCGACGAGGCCGTCGAGCGCGCGCTCAAGATCTGCGGCCTTGCGGACATGGCGCATCGTATCTGCGGTCAGCTTTCCAAGGGCTATCGTCAACGCGTAGGCCTGGCCCAGGCGATTATACATAATCCGCCGGTGCTGGTGCTCGACGAGCCGACCATCGGACTCGATCCCCGGCAGATTCACGAGATTCGCGGCCTCATCCACGGCCTCGCCGGCCAGCACACGATCGTGCTGTCGACCCACATCCTGCCCGAGGTGTCGCAGATCTGCGATCGCGTGGTGATCATCAACGCCGGACGGGTGGTGCTGGAAGAGAAGCTGGGCAGCCTGCCCGCGGGCAAATCGCTCGAGGACGTATTTCTCGATGCGATTGCGAAGGAGGAGGGGCACGAGATCGCCGACAGCGAGGAGACACTGGAGGAGGTTGGCGCAGGTCACGCCTGAACCGGTTTTTATTCCGCACGAATCGATGAGAAGCGCACAACCATGAGAAACGCCCTGACGATTGCGGGCAAGGAGCTGTCGAGCTACTTCGTGCAGCCGGTCGCCTACGTGGTGCTGACGGTTTTCGTGCTGCTCGCCGGATGGTTCTTCTTTGCCCTGATCAAGCAGTTCAGCGAGATGGTGCAGGTGTATTCGGCGATGTCCAACGCGCAGGCGCTCGAACATCTGAACCTCAATACCCGCGTGATCGATCCGCTGCTGCACAACATGTCGGTGGTGATGGTGATCCTGGTACCGGCGATCACGATGCGCGCATTTGCCGAGGAAAAACGCACCGGCACCTACGAGTTCCTGCTGACCGCGCCGGTCCGCACCGGCGAGATCGTCGCGGGCAAATTCATCGCCGCCGCCGTGTTTATCCTGATCATGGTGGCGCTCATCTGGATTTTTCCGATCATCCTGATGGTGTTTGGCGACCCCGAGGTGGGCGTGATGGCTGCGGGTTACGTCGCGCTCGCGCTGCTCGGCATCTGTTTCGTCGCCATCGGACTGTTCACGTCGTCGCTCACGCAGAACCAGATCATCGCCGCGATCAGCTGCCTCGGCGTGCTGCTGCTGCTCTACGTGATCTCGTGGCCGCTGCAGACCGGCGGCGGCACGCTCGGCGATCTGCTGCGCTATCTGTCGCTGCCGGTGCATTTCGGCCAGATGGTGGACGGGGTAATCGACACCAGCGATATAGTTTACTTCTGCACGATGATTTTCGTGGCCTTGTTTCTGACCCAGCGCTCGGTCGAGTCGGTGCGTTGGCGCTAGGGTAGGCGGAGCGCGGGATGCAACGCAGCATGGCGGCGGCCGGCCTGATCGGCCTGGTGTTCCTGTTTTTCGCGCTGGTCGCCTATCTGACCGGCGCGCGGCTCTATTTCCTGCTCAACCTGATTCTCGGTGTGCTCGCGATCGTGTTGTGGGCGAGTTCCAGCCGCGGCACGCTGGGTACCCTGATGGGCCATCGCGCGGCGCGCTACGGGGCCAACGCGGTGGTGTACTCGATCGCCTTCGTGGGCCTGCTGGTCGCGATTAACTACATTCTCGCCCTGCATCATCGCCGCTTCGATCTCACCAGCGAGCGGGTGTTCAGCCTCTCGCCGCAATCGGTAAAGGTGGTCAACACGTTGAAGCGGCCGCTCAAGCTCTATGGCTTTTTCCAGGGCGGACGCGACCCGCGGACCGAGGCCCTGTATGAGTCGTACGCCTACGCCTCGCCCAAAATCAGCTACCAGCTCGTCGACCCTGAGAAGAATCCCGAGCTGGCGACCCGCTTCAACGTGACGCGGATGCCGACCACCCACATCCAGTACGGCGATCAGGGCACCAATTTGGGCGAAACCACCGAACAGACGATCACCAACGGCATAATCAAGGTCACCAGCACCACCACCAAGGGCGCCTGTTTCCTGCAGGGCCATGGCGAGCCCTCGATCGAGGACATGGACGGCGACAACGGATTCGGCCGCGCCGCGCAGGCCCTGATGGGCGAGAACTACGATGTCAAGCCGCTGACGCTGATGACCTCGCCGAAGGTGCCGTCCAGTTGCGTCGTGGTCATCGTCGCGGGTCCGGTCAAGCCGCTCTTCCCGGCCGAGATCGACGCCCTGGACAAGTACCTCAAGCAGGGCGGCCGAATGCTCGTGATGCTGCGGCCGCAGCGGTCCGACCAGCCTGACGCTCAGGCCGCGTTGATCAATCTGGTGAGCCAATGGGGCCTGACCGTCGGCGACGACATCGTGCTTGACCAGGAACTGCATCTGTTTGCTGGACCGACGCTGGGACTCAGTCCGCTGGTCGAGCTGTATCCGCCGCATCCGATCACGGCGCAGTTCAACAAACGGACGCTGTGGCCGATGGTGCGCTCGGTCGAGCCGGTCAAGGACATCAAGTATGGCCTGCAGACCTGGCCGCTCGCTCAGACCAGCGACACCTCGATCGCGGCGACCGACATCGCGGCGATTTTCAAAGAGCAGAAGTTCAAGCCCGGGCCCAAGGACCGCAAGGGGCCGATCTCGATCGCTGACGCGGTCGATGGAGACAACAAGAAGCTCAAGTGGGGCAGCGGCGAGGCGCGCCTGGTGGTGTACGGCGATACCGACATGGCCACCAATCAGAACCTGTCACAGGTATTCAACCAGGACTTTTTCCTTAACACGGTGGACTGGCTGGCGGGCGAAAGCGCGACCATCGCGATTCGTCCGCGGACGCTGCACGCCTCGCGGGTTAATCTTACGGTCAGCCAGTTCAACAGCGTGTTCGTAGCGTCGGTCCTGATGCTGCCCGAGCTGCTGCTGATCCTGGGCATTGTCGTGTGGTGGGAGCGGCGCAACTGACGCCGGCACCCGGGCTGGTTCGCCTCCGCGATGCGTCCGCGCAACACGCTTATCGCTCTGGTTCTGCTGCTGGTGATCGGCGGCTACGCGCTGATCATTCTGATCGGCTCGCGCCCGGTGCCCACGCCGACGTTGTTCAATATCGATCACAAGGACATCAGCGCGATCGATCTGCGCTTCAAGGATCGCGAACTCCAGCTCGCGCGCAATCCCAATCACACCTGGAGCATCCTCAAACCGATCAGAGCCGACGGCGATCAGTCCGCCGTCGATGGCCTGACCGAGACCATCGCCAACGCTCAGCTATCGCGCACGATCGAGGAGAAACCAGACAGCCTCAGACCCTTCGGCCTCGACAAGCCGGCCGTGACGCTGACCGTGACCGCGGACAAGAAGGGCGCATTGCCCGCGCTGCTGGTCGGCAACGTCACGCCGGTGGCCAGCGGCGTGTATGTTAAATTCGCTGACCAGCCGGCGGTGCTGATGACCAGCAGCGACTTCCTGACCGCGATCAGCAAGACGCCCAACGACCTGCGTTCGCACGAGCTGATGAGCTTCAACATGGACGACGCGACGCAGCTGGTACTGCGCAGCGGGGTCAATCCGCCGATCGAGATCGACCGCCAGGGCGGGCAATGGCGCATCGTCGCGCCCGGGCACTACACGGCCGATCCCGATACGGTTGCGCAGATGCTCACCGCGCTGGTCGATGCGCAGGTCAAGGACTTCGTCAGCGATGCGCCGACCGACCTCGCGCCCTACGGCCTCAAAAACCCGCAAATCTCGGTTGCCGTGTACAGCGGCAAGAACAAGGTCGAGCAGTCGCTGTTGTTCGGCCTGGAAGTGCCCGAGGCGTCAAAGAAAGCGGTGTACGTCAAGCTCGCCGGCGCGCCGTCGGTCTACAGCGTCGAGGACTCGCTGCTGAGCAAGGTGAACCTGGGGCTGTTCGATTTGCGCGACAAAACCGTGATGGGCTTCGACCCGCTCAAGATAGGCCGGGTCGAGGTCGAAAACCATGGCAAGCAATACACGCTTTCGCGCGATGCCGGCGGCAAATGGCGGGTCGCCGACGGCGCCAAAACCTCGGACGCCAACGGGCAGGCGGTGCAGACCTTTCTCGACGAGCTGGCGAATCTGAAAGGGGAAAAGATCGTCGAAGATCCGATGGGCGATCCGCACAAGTACGGGATGGACAGGCCGACCGAACAGATCGTGGTGTTCGCCAGGGACGACAAGCAAATTGGGACGGTGCGGCTTGCGCAGATCCAGAGCAAAGTCCAGGTCTCTCCGCCTCCGTCGGACGAAGACGAGCCGAAGCCCAAGACCACGCGCACGGTCATGAAAGTCGAGGATTACGCCAACTCGACCGCGGGCAGCGCCGTGTACTCCTTGCGCGAGGCCGATTTCAGCCAGTTCGATATGACTGCCGACCAGTTTGAGAAGACGCAGGCGCTCGGCACGCCCTTGCCGCCTAAGAAGTAGCGCCCAGCGGTCCCCTGTCTCCGCGCGGGCGCACCCTCTCGCGGCTGCGCCGGGAGTCCGCTTCAGCCTTCCGCGATCACGTGCGCCATCGCGCTTGCCTGGGTATGCGTGATGCTCAGGTGAAAGGCGGCGATGCGCCTGCGTCGCGCAAATTCAGCCGCTTTGCCGGAGAGCAGGATCGCGGGTGGGCGGCCGCGCTCGCGCACGACCTCGATCTCGCGCCAGCCGACGTTGCGATTCCATCCCGTGCCCATCGCTTTCATCGCGGCCTCCTTTGCGGCGAAGCGCGCGGCGTAGCTTTGGTAACGGGGGCGTCCGCGCGATTCGCAATAGGCAATTTCGCGCTCGGTGTACACGCGGCGGCGAAAACGCTCGCCGGTGCGCGGATGGGTGAGCGCGCGTTCAATGCGGTCGACTTCGATCAAATCTATTCCGGTGCCCAGGATGCCCATTGCGCGACGATCCTAGACGGCGCGTCGGAGCGAAGAAAGCGTCCGCGCCGATGCCCGGCTTGCGACCCGCCTGCTCTCGATTCTATTGTCGATGCTGGATCGCGCAGGAGAAGGCAATGGCAAAGCTCAAGACCACAGTCAACAAGGCGAAATGCATCTCCAGCGAGGACTGTGTTGAATCGGCACCGTCGGTATTTCGGCTCGACGCCGAAGGCAAGTCGGAGGTCTATAACCCCACGGGAGCGCCGGATGCGGCGATCCTGGCGGCGGCGCGGGCATGTCCGGCGCGGGCTATAGTCGTTGTGGACGAAGAGACCGGAGTGCAGCTATTCCCGGCGCCCAAAAAGTAGCGGCGCGACGGCCTCGCGCGGCCGGCGAGCTTTACATCGCCCAAACCGCCGACCTTGCGGCAGTGCGGGCGTTACTCGGTCCGATGGGGGACGCGGCAGGCCCGCTTATCGCCAGCATCGGACAACCGGCCCTCTGCTGGATCGCGGCGTGGCTCGGCGACACGCTTGCGGGAGCGATTGGTTTCGAGACGATAGTGGACGCGGGGGCGGTTTGCGCGCTCGGGGTTGCTCCTGCGATGCGTCGGTCGGGTATCGGTGCGGCACTCGTCGATGCGGTGCGCAAAGCCGCGCGCACCCGGGGTGTGCGCAGGCTTTATGCGATCGCTCCGCGCGGGAATCCGTTCCTTCAGCGGTTCGGTTATCAGCCGGTCAACCGCGCCGCGCTTACCAACGACCTCGCGGGCTCGTTTGTGGGGGACTATCTGCGTTCGAATCGGCAGGAGCTCGAGCGATTCGAGACGTGCTGCGTGGATATATCAGGAGACGGATTGATCGAACGATGAAGGCTCCCGGGTCTGACTCGGAATCTTTAGTTTTTTTCCGATCCGGGTCAGAGGATAGCGCGATCGCGGATAAAAATAGCGTAAAGCCCGAAAAAAAGGCGGCCCACCGAAGACCGCCCTGTTCATCGATTCCCGCAGCCCGCCTGTTCTAGTGCTTGGTTTCGATCCGCTTCCCGTAGGTCACCTCGCCCTTGTCCACGCGCAGGCTGAAACCGCACTCCGGATTGGTACAAACCCATGCCTTGAAAATCACCGAAGCGCCTTCCTGGCCGTAATCTGAAAGTGGGATCAGAGTGCCATTATTGCATTTCTGGCACTTCGGCAACTCCATCACACCACACCTCCTGTGCGGCCGGCCAGCTCCCGGCCCAGCCCAAAGTTATCCGACAGGGGAGCCTAATTCAACTTGGCTTCCGAAGCGGGCGCTCCGAGCGGCGTCGGGATTGTCTACACCCGCCGTGAGTCTCGCGGCCGCGGGTCGAAACGCGGTCACTCGGAAGCCTCTGCTCAACAGCGCGCATGATAGGATGCGGACGCTATGATCGCCGTGGAGCCGGCCTTTATGATCCGCGAAGCGCGCGCAACCGACCATCGGCGTCTGCTGCGCCTGGCGCGGGAACTAGATTCGATCAACCTGCCGACGGATTCGCGAGAGATGGCCGATGCGCTCGAACGTTCGACGCGCTCGTTTCGCGGCCGGGTAACGAATCGCGCGCACGCGATCTATATCTTCTGCGCCGAAGAGCTCGCGACCCGAGCGATCGCGGGCGCCTCGATGATCATCGGTCAGCACGGCACGCCGCAAAGCCCGCACTATTATCTCGACATCGACAGCGACGATCGCTATTCCGCACGTCTGCGCAAGATGTTTCGGCACACGTACCTCAGGCTGCGGCATTCGATGAACGGGCCGACCGAAGTCGGCGGACTGATCGTGACGCAGCCGATGCGCCATCGGCCCGAACGGATCGGCAAACAACTTTCCTGGGTCCGCTTCGTTTATATCGCGCGCCATCCAAAGCGCTTTCACGACCGCGTGATCGCCGAGATGCTGCCGCCGAGCGCCGCCGGCCAAAGCAACATCTTCTGGGATCACTACGGCAGGCGCGTTACCGGGCTCTCGTTTCGCGAGGCCGATCGGCTCTCGGCGCGCGACAAGGAATTCATCCCCGCGCTCTTTCCCGAAGCGCCGCTGTACACGTTTCTGCTGCCCGACGAAGTACGCGCTGCGATCGGCGCGGTGCGCGAGGAGAGTCGCGGCGCCGTCCGTCTGCTCGAGCAGGCCGGAATGAAGTTTCTAAACCAGATCGATCCTTTCGACGGCGGGCCGTACTACGGCGCGGCAACCGGGGAACTGGTGCCGGTCCGTCAGCGCCGCGTGCTCAGGCTGAGGGCGGGCGAGCCGCCGGAAGAGCATGCGCGTCCATATATGATCGCGCACGAGGACAAGCGTCGCGGATTTCGCGCGGTGCAGGCCAACGCGCTCGAAGAGGACGGCGCCGTATTGATGACCGCGGCGAACGTCATTCAGATACTGGATCTCGCCGAAGGGGCGTTGGTGGACGCGGTTCCGTTGCCGTGAGCCGCCGCGCAACTAGATCTCGAGCAAGGCGCGGTAGAACCGGACCGCCGCTTCGACATCGGCCACGAAGTTGTACTCGTTGGGCGCGTGAATCACGCCGGTCGATGGTCCGGGGCCAATCACGATCGGTTTGAGCCCCGCCGCGGCGTAAATTCCCGCCTCGGTGCATCCCGACTTTACCGCGCTATTGAGCGGCAGGCCCGCGGCGGCCAGCGCGCCGATCGCGGCTTCGACCGTCTCGCTGCCCGCGCCCGCGCGAAAGCCCGGATTTGCGCGTTTCTCCGTCAGCTTTATCGAAACGCCGGCTGCGATGCGCGAGACCTCGTCGGCAGCGCGCGCGACCCTTGTGCGAACCTCGTCGAACGCGAGGCCGGGCGGCGGGCGGAGTTCGAATTCCAGCACCAGCTTTTCGGATTGCGAACGGATCACTCCGGGATTGCAGGTCAGCGTGGGAGCGGCGTAGTCCGGTTCCGCTGTGCCTCCGGTTGCCGCGTACTTTCTCAGGGCCGCAATGAAGCGCCGTGCCGTGGATATCGCTTCGGGCGGAATGATCGTCGAAACCGGACCGTCCACGACGGCCGATTCGATCGCGCCGCCGATGGGCAGGTCGATTGCAGCGCCGGTTGCGACCACGACGTTGCATCGCGCCGGCACAACGTTGACCGCGGTGCCGCCCGCGATCGAGGCCAGGTTGAGCTTCAAGTTTGTCGAAAGCGCCTGCAACGCGACGTCGATCGCGTTCACCCCCAGGTGCGGAGTGCTCGAGTGCGCGGCTTTCCCTGAGAAAGTCAGCCGTCTGACCTGAAGCGGCTCGGAGGTGCGAAGCCGCCTGAACCCCAGCTCGAGCTCGAATATCATCAGGCCCTTATGCGCGGTAACGACCTCGAGGCGCGAGGGCTCGCCGACGAAGGCGATGGCCCCGGCCGGCAGAATCGTCGCATCGACCAGTTCCTTCGCTCCGGTAAGTCCGTGTTCCTCTCCGAAGGTGCCGACCAGGAATACGTTGCGCCGCGGTTGGCCGACCGACTTCAACGCGACCAGCTTTGCCGCGAAATCGAGCTTGGTGTCCGCCGCGCCAAGGCCGTAAATGCGGCCGTCCTCAAGCTGCGCGTTGAACGGATCGCCCGCGCATGCGGTCCAGAGCTCAAGTGCGCCCGATGGCACGGTGTCCAGATGCGTGTTGAGCACCAGCGGCGCCAGCGAGGAATCGCGCCCCGGAATCGACGCCACCAGATTCACCTGTTCGGCGCCTTCGCTTGCGGAGGGCACGAGTCGCGCGGCGGTCCGAGGCGCGAGCAGCGAGGCGCAGAATTCCGCAATTTGCCGCGTCCCCTCGTCGGTCACGCTGCGGCAGGCGATGAGCCGCCGGCAATACTCAAGCAGCACCGCGTCCATCGTCAGCTATCCGTTCCCCGGACGGCGAAGCCGAGGAGTGCAACCGTTCAGACGATCGCGATTTGACGGCCTGATGAATGGCGACCGTGCCCATACCGATCCGGCGGTATCCGACCTCGTCGAGCCCGGCAGCACGCATCAGCGCAGCCATCGCATCCGCGTCGGGATGCGGCCGCAGCGACTGCCCGAGCCATCTGTAGGCGCGATAGTTGCCGCTTACGATGCCGCCCAGCAGCGGAACGATGCGTCCGATATAAAAACCGAGCAAGCCGCGCCCCAGACCTCGCGGCGGTGTGAGATCGAGGCAGGCGAGCCGTCCGCCCGGTTTCAGCACGCGCGCCAATTCGGCGAAGGTTGCCGCAAGATCCGTAACGTTGCGCAACATGAAGCCGTTCACGATGCAGTCGAAGGTGTTGTCATGAAATGGCAGACGCGTAGCATCGCCGGCCACGAAGTCCATCGCGCCGGTGCCGGTGCCCGGGACGCAGCTCGCCGCCTTGACTTGTGCGGCGAGCAGCATCCCGTGACAGAAGTCCGCTCCGATTACGCGCCGCGCTCCCTGGCGGACGAGTTCGAGCGCGAGATCGCCGGTACCGGTTGCGATATCGAGGGCGACGGTTCCTGACGGCCGCACGAGCGCGACGGTGTCGCGCCGCCATTGGCGATCGAGACCCATGGTCATCAGGCGGTTGACCAGGTCGTAGCGCGGCACGATACGCGCGAACATCGTGCGCACGAAGTCGGCCTTGGCTCGGGCGCTCCCGTCCGCGGTGGCGTGCCCGTCGGTAATCGAGTTGCCGCGGTCCGGGCCCTGCGGCGCGATGGGTATCGGCGAGGTCATGCGTTGAGAAGTTCACACCGAAACGCGGTGCTTCGGCTGCGGACCCTATAGTACAAAAGGTAGGCAATCGGCGCGCCGCACTCAACCGCGTTCGCGTCACGGTTCGTGCGCGATTGAGGGCGAGGACGAAGGAACGCCGTTGCCGGGCGCGTATCGATCGCGGCCGCGCCGGCGCCCGCTTAAGGCGATGGTCGCCGTTTTGCGTCGGGCGATGACGAGGCAGGAGCGACCGGCGCCGGACGCGCCTCGAATCGCGCAAGCAGTTCTTGGATCTGCGCCAGCAGGGCGGACCTGCGCACCGGCTTACACATGAGCGCGTTGCATCCCGCCTCCAGCGCTTGCTGGATATCACGGTCCAGGGTTGCCGCACTCAGCGCGATAATCGGAGTTGGAGGGAGATGAGCCACGCGTTCCCAGGCCCGGATCACGCGCGTCGCGGTGAGGCCGTCCATTTCGGGCATTTGAAGATCCATCAGAACCAGGTCGTACGCGCCCGGCGCGGTAAACTTTTCGACGGCGTTCCTGCCGTTTTCGGCAATATCCACGTCGAAAGGCAGACGCCTGAGACAGGCGGCGATGAGCAACCGATGGTCGGCCGCGTCCTCGGCCATAAGAATGCGCAACCGGCGCGATGCCGCCCCTGGGGCCTTCGCCTCGGTCGTTGCCGGTTGCGGTTTGAAAGCAGCTTCCGGCAAAAGCGTATCTCGCACGCGTTCGTTGTGAGCGCGCCTGGGCATGCCAACGGTCTCTCGCGGCCTACAGATCGGCTGCGTGCCGCCCGTTGTGCCTTGCAGCGGCTGGCTGAGTGCGGCGCCATCAGCAGCAGCAACGGCGCCCGCCGACTCTACGCAGCTAAGCGCAGGCTATCTGCCGGCCTTCTCTGATCGGTCGAGCAAGAGGAATGCCGGGGGTTTGCGCTTTAAAGCTTTTCTTTGCACGCTTAAGACCAAATACGTCAGCGATTGTGACAGCGGCGACATCAAATTGCCGGTGCACACCCCGATTCAACGCGACCGCGTAACGGCCGGTCTTGGAACGGGCTGGGAAGGCTAGGGTGTGAGCACGAGTTCTTGCCGGGCTGCGTATGCGTCGATCTCGAGTTCGAGGCCGATCACGGGCGGCCGCGCATAATGCCATCGCACACCGCGAAACGCCGCCGCACCCAGGGTCTTCAGCAATTGGTTCTCGAACAGCGGAAAGAGATCGTGCACGGTATAGAGATTCACCGCCGAGGCTTCGCTCCATCCTAGCCTCATTTCTTCGAGCAATGCGCCCAGCACGTCGAGCACGCACTGCTGCTTGCGCCGCAGACCGTCCGGCGAAACGTCGCCCGATGCGACGATTTCCCTTTTTCCGCCCTGCCGCGATGCTATTTCCGGGACGCCGGCGAGCACGAACGCCGGACGCTCGCCGCTGGCCGCGGGCGCGGTGTAGTAGAATCCGCAAAGCGACGGCTCGGCGAGCGCAGGTGCGGCCGGGGCAACGTTGGTGCGAGCCAGAGGGTTGAGCCCGTCGACGATCACACCCCATGCCGTCAGGCGCTCGATATATCCGCGATTGAATTCGTCGAAGCCCTCGGGCGTGAGCGGGGTCGGAATGCGCAGTTCGATTCCGCAGAGCGCATTCAACGGACGGTCGGCCGCGCGCATATGGCGTTCGACGAGTGCATAGCCGTCAACCAGGCGCGGCATCGGTTTGAAGTTCGCGTGCACGATCTCGAAACCCGGATCGGCGAGCGCGCCCGCGGAAAACGGCGCACCGTAGCCGCGAACGAACTTGTAATTGCCACGAGGATTGTCGACCAGCATCGAAAGGGCGCCTCCTGCGCGCCGTCATTATCGCGCGCTCGCCGCGCTGGAGTGAAACGCAATTGAACGTTCGCTTCCGGCGCGAGCGCATTTGAGACAGCAATCCGCGCGGGACCGGCTGTCTGGAAAAATGGCGCGCGACTGCGCTAATAATTAAGCTGGCTCCGCGAACCGAGACGGCACGCAGGCCGTACCCGGGCGTCCGCGAACAGCCCATAACATCCGCAGGAGATAGCAATGCACGTAGGATACGGAGCGGCATTCCAGAATCCCAACAACGCGCTTTCCGACGCCGAGGTTTATCGCAACGAGTTGCGGCTGGCTGAGATGGCGGAACCACTCGGATTCGATTCGGTCTGGTCGGTCGAGCATCACTTCGACGACTATACGATGTGTCCGGACGTGCTGCAGTTCCTCTCTTACATGGCGGGCAGGACCAGGCACGTGAAGCTCGGCTCGATGGTGGTGGTGCTGCCGTGGCACGATCCAATCCGGGTCGCCGAGCAGGTTTCGCTGCTCGATCATCTCTCGGGCGGCCGCTTCATCCTCGGTCTCGGCCGCGGTCTCGCGCGCATCGAATACGAGGGCTTCCGCCTGGACCAGAACGAGGGGCGCAACCTGTTCGTCGAGTACGCGGAACTGGTGATCAACGCGCTCGAGAAGGGCTACATGGAGGGCGGACGCCATACCAATCAGCCACGGCGCGAAATCCGGCCCTTTCCGGCGCGTTCTTTCCGCGGCCGCACCTACGCGGCGGCGGTCTCGCCCGAGTCGATGCCGATCATGGCGCGGCTGGGCGTAGGCGTGCTGGTGATTCCGCAGAAGCCGTGGGACGCGGTGAAGAAAGACTTCGAGATTTATCACAAGGTATGGCGCGAGGTGAACGGCAGCGAGCCGCCGCCGCCGCTTTCCGGAGGCTTCATCTTCGTCGATGAGGATCGCAGCCGCGCGCAGGAGTTGGGGATGAAGTACATCACCGACTACTACTACACGGCGATGAAGCACTACGAGATGACGTCCGAGAAGTTCGGCCAGAACAAGAGCTATGAGTTCTACAGCGGGGTCAGCAAGTACATCGCGCGCCACGGGATGGATAAGGCGGCGCACGACTTCGCCTCACTGATGCCGTTCGGCACTCCCGCCGAGGTGCTCGAGAAGCTCAAGTTCATGCAGGAAACGATCGACAACAACGGCATCATGGGCAATTTCAGCTATGCCGGAATGCCGTTCGACGAAGCCGAGCGCAACATGAAGTGCTTCGCCAAGCACGTGATGCCGGAACTGAAGAAATGGAAGACGGCGCCGCTGCCTGAACCCGTCGAGTTGAAGCTGCCCGGCGAACCGGCGCGCGCCGCGTAAGCTCCGGCGCCCGGAGACCGGATTCCTCCAGGGGGCGATTCATCGAATCGCCCCTTTTTCTTTGCGCCGCGGCCGCTTTCGCGGTTGTGGCGCCGTTTGCGCCGAAGTGCTAGGCATGCGCTGAGTTTGCCGCAAGCGCGATCGCATGCACATTCGGCCACGCGTATGCGACGGCGAGAGAATCGGTGCGAGCCGGAGGTTACGATGATGCCGCGCAGGACCCAGTTCGGATCGCTCGAGCATTATGAAAAGGGCGGAGTCGAGGCGATTAACGACGATCCCAGGAACTACGCATTCTCCAACGTATTCGAAGTAGCCGCGAAAGCTGAACCCTACGAGAAGATCGCGGTCGCGAAGAATCTCAAGTACGTGCTCGAAGCGATTCGCGCCGAGGGCGTCTCACCATGGTACACCGCTTCGCACGACGAGTCGGCGATCGTCATGGACGGGCAGGTCGAGATTCGGCTGATCAAGCTGGACAGTGCCGCGGTGCCCGAGGAGCACGAAGGCACCACCATGCTCGAGGGCACGCCCAAGGGCCGGCCGATGGGCCGCATCGTGGCCCGGCGGGGCCATATGGCGTTGCTGCCCAAGGGCGCGGCGTACCAGTTCAGCGCCGCGCGACCGGGTGTGGTCCTGCTCCAGAGCGTGGCAGGTGATCTCACGGTCGAGCGTTGGAAAGACATCTGTCAGAAATGAACGGGAGGTGACAACGATGGCCACGCAATCGGCCGCGGGGGTCAACGATTACGGGTATCGGAGCTTTGCGCTGGGCGGTTTCCAATTCGAGCGCGATGAATACTTCGCCCGCATCGCGTGGCCGGGGGGGAGCCATTCGATGCCGGTGGACCTGTTTCTGCGCGCCATGATCCGCGACCTGGCGTGGAGTTTTTTCTACGGCACGGTCAATTTCGATTCGGTATTCGGCACCACCAACCACTACGGCAACGTTGATGTCTTCGCCGGCCTTTACAACAACGGCTATCGCAGCCACAACCGGCATCGGGTCGAGAACTTCAAAAGCGACGATGTCAAAGCGGTCTTCGAAGCGATCCTCGACGACTGGACCAACGAGCGATTCGATCCGTTCGCGGCGCCACAGGAGACCGGCAGCGCATTCGGTCCCAAGCAGGGCAGCAACCGCGCGGCGATCACGCGCAAGCGCCTGACCGCTCGGCGGATGGTCGGGATGAAGGATGACATCCCGCTGCGCACCGACGCGACCGGATACACGGTTAACCGCCAACTCGCCGACGTCGAGCAGGACGAACCCGAAGTGCATGCGGAGCCGGGCTTCGAAGATGAAGTCCACGCGTTCAACTTTTTCGGCTACGTGTCGCGCTCGGACGTAACCTGGAATCCGTCGGTGTGCGCGGTGGTGAAGGACGCGCTCATCTGCGCGACCACCGAGGAGTACATGCTGCCGGTGATCCACGGCAACGATCGCGTCGAATGGTTCGTGCAGTTGAGCGACCAGATCGAATGGGACGTGAGCGATCGCGAAACCGGCGAAGCGCGCGCACGCGTGGTAATGAAGGCGGGCGATGTGGCGGCGATGCCGGCGGACATCCGCCATCAGGGCTATTCGCCGAAGCGCTCCATCCTGCTGGTCTGGGAAAACAACGATGCCAGCCTGCCCGAGCTTTACGCGAAGAAGCGGCTGAAATCGAATCCGGTGGACTTCTAACCGCCTACGGAGACATCGTAAATCAGTCTTACAGGGAACAGATTGCCGTCGATACAGGTTAAGCGGAAGGGTGGACGATATCGATTCGCCCTCGCAGTGCTAGAGTCCGGCGAGGTCGACGGCGTCGGTGGTGGTCATTCAACGCAACCTGGGCGGCCTGGTGCGCTACCGGACGGTGTTTTTCGCCCCGCCGGCAGCCATTGGATCGATCGTCTGCAAGCTGAAGCCGATGGAGCTGGTGCGGTTTTTTTATGGTTCGCAGCCATCTGACCATCCGCATCGCACCATCCGCTCCGAGCGAAGCTTCACGATTTGCAACGACCTGTCGCCTCCCGTCGGACAATTGTGGGACGGTCTCGCGCATAGCACCCGAACCGACATACGCAAGGCCGAAGCGCTGGGCGATCGAGTGCGGATCGTGCGCAACGGCGAGGCGCCGATAAAGGATTTCCTCGCCGTGTTCAACGATTTCGCGCGGCGCAAGGACGGGGTCCGGCCGATCTCCTCGCGGCTGCTGGAGCGCTATGCGCCGTTCGCCGATCGAATCGTGCTCTACCTCGATCAGCGTCCGACCTCGGTGATGCTGATGCTGCGGGACCCGGATGGCGGTCGCGTACGCGGCATGTACTACGGGAGCCGGCGCCTGGCCGCTTCCGCCGCGGCGCGCGAGATCGGCAATCTAAATCGGCTGCTGCACTGGCACAGCATGTGCGCCTACAAGCGGGAGGGTTTTTGCTGCTACGACTGGGGCGGCATCAGCCAGGATCGAAACGACGGACGTGCGAGGTTCAAGCGAGCGTTCGGCGGACACGTAGTCGAGGAATACGGCTGCCTCTACGCGGGTTGGCCGCTGCTCGGGGTCGTAATGCAAAGCCTGCTGGAACTGACCACCGCGCGCGGACGCCTGGCGCGGCTCTCCAGATCCTCCGGCAATTAACCTTCTCGAAAAAAGCTGGTTCAGCCCGGCGCTGGCTGCGCATTCGTGCGGACGCCTACCTGCCTGTCGAAACCCGGCAGGATCGCTTTCACAAAAGCATTTTTGACCACCTGCACACACGCCTGCCACATACTGACATCGGGCTTTTTCAGCTCGCCGCCGATGTCGACGTCGCTGGCGACTTTTTGCGTCCGGGGATTTTTCAGAATGTGCGCGGCGGCGCCGACCATCATATTTTTCGCCTGCTCCCGGAGCTTTTTGTTCTGGTCTTTCTCGTAATCATAAACCTGGATATCCGAGAACAGCGGTTTCACGTAGCCGACGATTCGGCTGTTCCTGACGTCCACCTGCGAATACACGCTGAGGTAGCCCTGCGCCACATCGATCCGCCCTTGCGCGCGCAGCAATGGATTAAGCGAGGGCAAATACGCTTTGGTAATGCTGATGTTTGCGTTGAATTCGGGACCTCCACTCTCGGGCACGAACATGCCGTAAATGTGTGTGTCTCCGCTGCCCATGAATTTGCCGCGCAGGTCGAGATGGGCACGTCCGTGCTCCGCATGATTGCTCAGGTTGGCGATGGTCAGGTTCGTGTCGCTTACGAACAGCTCGTATAAAGGATCCGAATCGCTGTTTTTAAAGCTGATGCGACTGTGACGGATTCTGATTGTTCGAAGGTCGATGTTGACCGCAGGCCGGTTGCTTTCATGCTCGACGGTTTCGCCTGCCTTGGTTATGCGCCGCTTCTCCGCGTTATTGGTCCGTGCCAGATGGAGGTAGGTCAGCTGGACGCCGTCGATTCTCGCTTCGCGAACATTGACGTTGGTCACTTTGGGCGAAGACTCGACCGAGCCGCTGCTGGACAGCGCCCCTCCGCCGATCAGCACATTGATGTGCTGGCTGGCCGGGGTAACTGCGTCCAGCGGCGCATCGGTCAGCGTGTAGTCGAGGAGCATGCCCGGATACGGCTTCATCAGAAAGTTGGCGTGTCCCCTCATCTTCAGACGTCCCGAGTCGAACACCTGCATGGAGCCGGAGAAGTCCGAGGGATAGGTATTTTGCGGGACGCGAATGTTCATGATGTTGTTCGCGACAAAGTTCAGATGCGCCAGATAAATCGGCTTCGCCTTCTCCGCGTCGATATACACTACGTCGGCGTTCGCAATCGCGAGGCGGTCGATTTTGAATGGATAAACCGCCTGCAGCGCGTCCTGCCATCCGCGGTCGCGCAGCGGGGTCTTGCTCCGGGCTTCGCTCGTCAACTGCGGCCGATTGATGTGGATGCGCGAGTCCCAGATCCCCACGTTGGCCACCACGCGGGCTCTTAATAGGGACGCCCAATGGATCCGAAAGCGCATCAGCGGAAAAATCGCCACTGGCGGCAAAGGATGCGCGTCCTGTGTAACCGTGAGCCGTCGCAGTGTGAGGCGCAGATCCAGCAGCTGGATATGTGCTCGACCCAAGCTGACATGATAGCCCTTCAGACTGGCGTTCATCCGCGCCTCCAGCCGAGGGCGAAGAAATGCGTCGAGGAAGAACGAAGCTACAAACAGTAGGAAGATCAGGGCAGCGATCGCGCCCAAAATCCATAACGCAAAGCGCCCTTTGCGCCGGCGCTGTAGAGTCGGGACGTCGCCGTCCTCTCCTGAATGCGGCTCCAAGTGATTCTCCGTGAATGGTTTCGCCGAGGGCTCTCCGACCGAATAGATGCAAGGAAAAGACCATCGCCATTAGCCGGTACCGAGCGGCGGAATGCGCTGACCAGCGCTGCGCGCCAGGTCCGGCAGATTTCATCGGTTCGGTTGCATGGTTTACAAACCGCAGTTGCTCTCGCGGAGGTTTTTCCCGCTGTATGGAATTACCGATGCGCCTGTGCGGACATCTTGAACTCGCACGGCTTTGCGTTTAGGGATTGGTAGCCTTTGAGAACTGAGGCGGTGACGAGTGGATAGTCCCCGCGCTTCGGTCCGGACGATGGCTTTGATTCTCGATCTGCGCGACGCGATTCGTGAATTCGTCCATGACGGCGACACCGTCGCGATGGAGGGCTTCACCCATCTGATTCCTTCCGCCGCCGGTCACGAGATCATCCGCCAGCAACGCCGCGATCTAACGCTGGTGCGCATGACGCCGGATCTCATCTACGACCAGATGATCGGCATGGGATGCGCACGCAAGCTGGTCTTCTCGTGGGGCGGCAACCCGGGCGTCGGATCGCTTCATCGCCTGCGCGACGCGGTGGAGCACGGATGGCCGAGCAGGCTGGAGATCGAGGAGCACACCCATGCGGGTATGGCTGCGGCCTACGCGGCCGGTGCGTCGAACCTGCCGTTCGGCGTCCTGCGCGGCTATCTGGGCACCGATCTGCCCGGGCAGAATCCGCGAGTGAAGTTTATCGATTGTCCGTTCAGCGGCGAGCGGCTCGCCGCGGTGCCGGCAATTCGTCCCGACGTCGCGATCGTGCATGCGCAGCAGGCGGATCGCGAAGGCAACGTGCTGTTGTGGGGCATCGTGGGCATTCAGAAGGAAGCGGTGATGGCGGCGCGGCGCTCGATCGTCACGGTCGAGGAGCTGGTTGACCGGCTCGAACCGCGCGCGAACTCAGTTGTGTTGCCGGGATGGATAATCGGGGCGGTGAGCCAGGTCGCGGGCGGTGCTTTTCCGTCGTACGCGATGGGCTACTATCCGCGCGACAATGCATTTTATCGGCAGTGGGACGAGATCTCGCGCGAGCGCGATGGATTCACGCAATGGATCGAGCGCCACGTGCTCGCGACCGAAGATTTTGCGGAGTTTCGGCGCAGTATCGCGCCGCCGGGCGGCGCCAGGTCGAGCCGGGAGACCGATGGCTAAACAGGAATATACCGCCGACGAGATGATGACGGTCGCAGCGGCCCGGATGCTGCACGATCGTGTGGTGTGCTTCGTCGGTATCGGTCTGCCCAGCGCAGCCGCCAATCTCGCGCGCCTGACGCACGCGCCCAGCGCCGTTCTCATCTACGAGTCGGGAACCATCGGCGCGAAACCCGAGGTGCTCCCGCTTTCGATCGGCGACGGCGAACTGGCCGAGACCGCCGCCACGGTGGTTTCGATCCCGGAAATTTTCGCTTACTGGCTGCAGGGCGGGCGGGTGGATATCGGCTTTCTGGGCGCGGCACAGATCGATCGCTTCGCCAACCTTAATACGACCGTGATCGGCGACTATCGCGCGCCACAAGTGCGATTGCCCGGCGCCGGCGGCGCGGCGGAAATCGCGTGCAGCGCGCGCGAAGTTCTGATCATGTTGCGTCACGGCAAACGCGCGTTCGTTCCGCGCCTCGACTTCGTGACCTCGGCCGGTTACCTCGACGGAAGCGACAGTCGCCAAAGGCTCGGCCTGCCCGGCAGCGGCCCTCGCGCCGTCATAACCGATCTCGGCATTTTGACGCCGGATCCGGGCAGCAAGGAACTGGTGCTTACCGGACTTTATCCCCGAGCCACCGTCGAGCAGGCAGTCGCGGCAACCGGATGGCCGCTCAGGGTCGCGGACGAGGTGGCGCAAATCGAACCGCCTTCGGCCGCCGAGCTGGCGTCTGTATCAGCGGACCGCGCGCGCCCATGGCGCGAGCGCATGAAAACGGACGCAACGGCCGGGTTCGGCGAGCGAGATCGAAACGGCGAGCGCGCGGAGGGGCCACGATGAAAACTCTGACCGAGCATGGGCTGACGGCCGCGGCGCTGGAACGCCTCGCAAACGCGCCCAACGCGCGTACGCGGGAGATTATGACCTCGCTCATTCGTCATCTGCACGGCTTCGTCCGCGAGACGGCATTAACGCCTGCGGAATGGAAGACCGGCATCGATTTTTTGACCGCCGTCGGTCACCTGACCGACGATCGGCGCCAGGAATTCGTCCTGCTGTCCGACACGCTTGGCGTGAGCGCGATGGTGGACCTGGTGCGGCATCGGCATCTGCGCCGCGGCACCGCATCGAGCCTGTTGGGGCCTTTCTATCGCGCCGGCGCTCCGGAGCTTGCGCGTGGAGCAAGTATCGCCGGAACGACGCGCGGCGAGCCGATCAAAATACGCGGCCGAGTAACTGACGGGAACGGTCGTGCGATTCCGGGTGCCATGCTGGATGTCTGGCAGGCCGCCCCCAACGGCAAGTACGACATCCAGGAAGACGATCCGACGAAGATGAATCTGCGCGGCAGGTTTATCGCCGATGCGGACGGTCGCTACGAATTCCGCTCGGTCAAGCCCAGGAGCTATCCGGTGCCGGATGACGGCCCGGTCGGTGCCCTATTGCGCGCGCAGGGACGGCATCCCTACCGGCCCGCACATATACACTTTATAGTCACGGCCGAAGGCTACGAACCTCTGATTACTGCGCTGTATATTGCGGGAGACGCTTATATCGAATCGGACGCCGTGTTTGGCGCGAAGCCGTCACTGACCGTTGGTTATCGCAGGAACGATGCGGGGAATGGAGACCCTGCGGAGCCTCCGGAAATGATCGAGTCCGATTTCGCGCTGGCGCCGGCACTGCCGATGCCGCAGGCGCGCTCGCGGAGAACGACGAGAGCGGCGCCGAAGGCGCGCGAGGCGAAGCGATCGCGCCGGGCTCCGCATCGCGCGCGCAAAGCGGTATACAAGGATTGATCCGATGAACCAGGCCTTCATCTGCGATGCGGCGCGTACGCCGATCGGGCGCTACGGAGGAGCGCTCTCCGGGGTGAGGACCGACGACCTCGCGGCGATACCGCTACGCGCTCTGGTCGAGCGCAATCGCGCAATCGACTGGAGCCGTGTAAACGACGTCATTCTCGGCTGCGCCAACCAGGCTGGCGAGGACAATCGCAACGTCGCGCGCATGGCGGCGCTGCTGGCCGGGTTGCCCGTGGATGTGAGCGGTACGACGGTCAATCGGCTGTGCGGCTCGGGGATGGAAGCCGTCGTGCAGGCGGCGCGAGCGGTCAAGACGGGCGAAGCGCACCTGGTGGTTGCGGGCGGAGTCGAGAGCATGTCGCGCGCGCCCTTCGTCATGCCCAAAGCGAGCAGCGCCTTCTCGCGCAGTGCGGAAATCTACGACACGACCATCGGGTGGCGCTTTGTTAACCCGCTGATGAAGCAGGCCTACGGCGTCGATTCGATGCCGCAGACCTCAGACAACGTGGCCGCGGAGTTCGAGGTGACGCGCGCCGATCAGGACGCCTTCGCTTATCGCAGCCAGACGCGCGCGAAGCGGGCGCAGACCGAAGGCCGCTTCGCCGAGGAAATCGTGCCGGTCAAGATCAGCGGGCGGCGCGAAACCGTGACGATTTCCGTCGATGAGCATCCGCGGCCCGAGACCACGCTCGAGGCCCTGGCGCGTTTGCCGGCGCTTTTTGGAGAGCGAAGCTCGGTTACCGCGGGCAATGCCTCGGGCGTAAACGACGGCGCCGCTGCGCTGATCGTCGCTTCCGAAGCGGCAGTGAAGGAATTCGATCTGGTGCCGCGCGCGCGAGTGCTTGGCGCGGCGACCGCGGGCGTGCCGCCGCGGATCATGGGCGTGGGTCCCGCACCGGCTTCGCGCAAAGCGATCGCCCTTACCGGGCTGACGCTCGACAAGATCGACGTCATCGAACTGAACGAAGCGTTCGCGGCACAGTCGCTTGCCGTCCTGCGCCAGCTGGGACTGCCGGATGACGCCGAACATGTCAATCCCAATGGCGGCGCGATTGCGCTCGGGCACCCGTTGGGCATGAGCGGCGCGCGCCTGGTGCTTAGTGCGGTTCGCGAACTCGAACGTCGTCAGGCGCGCTACGCGCTCTGCACGATGTGCATCGGGGTGGGGCAGGGGATCGCGTCAATCATAGAGCGCGTGTGACGCCCGAGCGCGTGTGACGCCCGTTACCGGCAAAATGCGGCCCGACCTAAATCGCGCGCGGGCGAGAGCTCTAACGCAGAGCGCTCAGCACCTTGTTCGCCAGCATTGAGTATGCGGGCGAACTGTGACCGACGATTTCCCGCCCGATTAACGCGCCGGCGACCACGATTGCGGTGATTCCGAGCGCAATCGCTAATGCGACTCCCCTCCTGGGCTGACGCGGTCGCTCCCATTCACCCGCTCGTGCCTGGATGAGCGGTGCGAGCCGTTGAAGCATCGGCTCATACGCATCGCGTACGGCCGCGATAAGCGCCGCGCTCGCCAACCTGGGATTTTCGACTTTGTCCGCGCGGAAGCCCAGAATTTCGTGGAAGAGCGTGAGCGTCTTCTCTGCGTCGTCGGCGAGTGCCGCCAGGCTTTCGGGCGGCAGATTTCTCAGATCGGCCTGGCCAAGCCGTCGAAACAGGTCAAGCGTGCGGTCGAAGTAGGGCAAAGCGCTGCGAAAAAAAGATCTGGCGCGCTCCGCTCGCGTCAGATCCTCAGCCGTCAGCGCCGCTAATCTCGCCAGACACACCCCAAGGCGCTCGCGGGCGTGCCGCTCGGAACCGGTGTTCATCGTTTGTGCCTGTTGCGGCGCGATAGCAGCGCGCTTCAACAAATCAATCATGTATCAGCTAGCGCGCACGAACGGTAGCTTCGGTTGCGTCAGGAATCACCTTGGAGGCAAGACAAACCGTTCAGCCTCAACCATTGCGTTCTGACATCACAGCACACTATTACGGTCGAAATAGCGGAGAGAGGACCATATGGCCAGCCTAGATTTCGTTAAGTCGCGCGATTCTGCCGAGCCATTCCGCGCTGGGTTTGATTGTGCGGCGCTGGGTCTCGCGATCGACTGCGATCAATCCGAATTTGGGATGATATCCGAAAAGCCATTCGAAGTTATCGTGTGAGGTCCAGTAAAAATAGCCGCGCACGTCCACTTTATCGCTGATGCATCGCGCGACTCCGGCCAACGCTCGCTTGATGAACGCGATACGCCGCGTGTCGTCGTCCGTGGCTACTCCGTTCTCGGTGACAATCACGGGTAGCTGGGTGAGCGCAGCGGCATGGCGAATTGCCGCCTCGAGCGCCTCGGGCCAGAACTCGTAACCCATCTGGGTGAATTCGACCCCGGTCTCCGGCGGCAGCATTCCATGCGGGCCGAAGCGCTGCCGCGCATAGCACTGCACGCCGATAAAGTCGTCGTGTCGCGCCGCTTCGAGAAAAATGTCCTCGGCTTCGCTGCGGGCGCGGTCGCGATGATGCTCGCCGCCGGGCAGGGCCTGCAGGTCACGCATGGCGAGGGTCATCCCGACCGGGAACTTGCCCGGGCCGGAGCGCAGCGCCTGGACGCCGAGGCGATGCGCCTGCAGCAGCACGTCGCGGGAGCGCGAGCGTACGCAGAATGGAAAGCTGGAAAACATCTTCGGCTCGACGCCGAGCGCGCGCGCTGCGGCCGCGCGCATCGGCGAGCGCAGGATCGTTTCGTCGCTGTGCAGGATTCCGGTCTGATGCAGAAACACTCCCAGGTTCAGTTCGTTGAGCGTGCACGCCGCGTCGATCAGGTCGCCCAGATGGCCCACGGCGCGCTCGCAGTAGCGGGCGAACAGGCGCGCGGTCTCGCGCGACTCCCATCCGCCGCGAGCGGCTAACCATCGCGGTGAGGTGAAATGATGGAGCGTCACTACGGCCTTGAGCCCATTTTCCTTGCACGCCGCCAGCATGCGCCGGTAATGCTCGAGCTGAGCGAGAGAAAACTCGTTTTCCTCGGGCTCGACGCGGGCCCATTCGATCGAGAACCGGTAGGCGTTGAAGCCGAGCGCGGCGAGCTGGGCCATGTCATCGGCGTAGCGATGGTAGTGATCGCACGCGTCGCCGGATGATTCCGTGTAGATGGTGCTTTCGAGATGTTCGAGCAGCCACGAGTCGCAATTGACATTCCCGCCTTCGACCTGGTGGGCGGCGGTCGCCGTGCCCCAGAGAAACCCATTCGGAAATTTCATCGCGTGGGCGTCCTCCCCGGGCGCACTCAAGCCCGGGCGTCGAATGCCTGGGGCGCAGAGATGGCGGGCGCTTGCGCCATCAGCTCATCCAGCAGTTCCGGAATCTCGAACACGGCGCGATTATTTAGCGTGCTGACCCGCGCGCGAAAATGCGCCAGGCGCGCGGGCTCGAGCATCCGCTCAACGGCTGCTCCGATATCGTTGAACGAGCGCAGGACGATGCCGAACTGATGCCGTTCGATCCATTCGGTATTGTAACGTTCCTGTACCATGGTGAGCGCGTTGCGCTCGACGATCACGGGAAGCTTCATCACCAGCGCCTCGCTGACGCTGCCCGGCCCCGGCTTACCGATAAAATAGTCGCTGAGGTGCATGAGCTGCGGAATATCGCGCGTGAACCCTTCGATGCGATGCGGAAACGGCAGCTTCATCGCCTCGAGCTGGCCGCCCAGTCGTTGGTTGTGGCCGCACAGGAAAATGAGCTGAGTTCGCATTCCCGCTTCGGCGATGCGGCGCGCAATCGTCAGCATGCGCCGCGAGCCGAAACCGCCGAACATCACGATTCCGGTCGGCAGTTGCGCTTGCAGCCCCAGGCGGCGGCGCTCGTGTTCGCGATTTGCAGCGGGTGGACGGTAGAACTCCGGGCGCACGATCATGCCCGACGTGCGTAGTACGCGATGGCCTGGATGGCCGAGCGCCAACGCCTGTGCGGCCGCGCGCGCCGTGCCGCAAACCAGGTACTGATCCTGCCGCTCAATCCAGAAGTGCGGCGGACAATCCGCAAGATCGGTGAGGATTGTGACCATCGGCGTCGGCGGTGCGCCGCGTTCGGCATCGGCGCGGCGCAAGCCCTCGAGGATGGCGCGATTGAAATTGGGTATCAGCGACACGACCGCGTCCGGGCGGCGCTGGCGCCAGTGTTGCGACAGAAGCGCGACATTGCGCGGATGCATCCGGCGGATGAGAAACTGAACTCCGCGCAGCATCGGGCCGGTGCCGATGGTGAGACCGTACTTGAGCATCCGATTGTACAGGTCCTCGACCCGCACACCGGTCAGTCGATGCAACACGTCGATCGGTTCCAGTATTTCCCGCAGGTTGACCATCCGAATCCGCCAGGTGCGACCCTGCTCCTCGGCGGCCGCTTTGAGCGCGAGCGCCGAGGCGCGATGGCCGCCGCCGGCGTCGAAGAAGATCAGATCGATCTGCTTCTCACGCGCCGGCACCAAGGAGCGAAGAAGATGGGCGGCGTTCATGACAACTCCGCGCGCGGTACGGCGTCGCATCGAGAACGTTGACCGCCCCTCCGATCCCATCGCAGGAGGGCAAGCACGCCGTTCCGATCCTCGGCCACGGCGGTACAGTTGTGGACCCAGTCGCCGTCATTGATATACCAGATGGGGCCAATCAGCCGTTGCTCGGGGCGATGCACGTGGCCGCAAATCACCCCGTCGGCTTTGTGCCTGCGCGCGGTCTCGAAAACCGCACGGTCGCTGAAGTCGGTGAGATATTCCACTGCGCGTTTGAGCCCGCCCTTGAGGCAGGAACGAAGCGGGCTGCTGCGCTCGCGCAGCGCGGCGCCTTCGCCGTTGTACCATCGATCGATGCGCAGGGCGGTGAGATAGGCGTGATTACCCATGCGAAGGAACCATCGATTGAGGTTGAGCGAGCCGTCGAACTGGTGTCCGTGAACCACCAGCATGCGGCGTCCGTCGGCGGTGCGATGAATGAGCTCGCCCTCGACGGCCACCGGACCGAGGATGGACTGTACGAACTCGGTGCTGAATTCGTCGTGATTGCCGGGCAGAAAGATCACGCGGCTGCCGCGCCGGCCCCACTGTGCTATCTCGTTCGCCACGGCGGCCTGCGCTTCATCCCAGTACCACGCCGGCCCGAGCACCCAACCGTCAACGATGTCGCCGACCAGGTAAAGCGTGTCGGCTCGGTGATGGCGCAAAAAATCGTGCAGCGCTTCGGCTTTGCACCGGGGGGTGCCGAGATGCAGGTCGGAAATCCAGATCGAGCGGTAATAGTTGATAGTCGCCGCCGGCGGTACGGCGGTTCGAGCGAGCCGTTCGGCCCACCCGGACGATCCGAAAAGATCTAGCCAGATCCCTTCCACCGCGGCCCCGCGTCGACAGTCGATTGGCCCTGGATGAACACACTATTGTGAGTACGGGAACGAGACGGTGGAATCGATACGGTATTTTGACGATATCGAGAAATTGACGTTATGTGAGTATTAAACGACGCCTGAACGTGCGGTGTGCGCTCGATCGGAAACGCGCTCGTGCGCTCCCAGAGCGGTTGACGGAAGCAGCGAAGTCGAGGCTTGGATTTTATTTGTTTAGTGATAGTTTGCGGCGCTATGGCGGTAAATCGACCAAGGGCGGTGCGTCAGTGAAAAGCATAAATGTGAATCGCGGCGTTCGGTGCGCCGGCGAACCGGCAAAAGGCCACAACCGATGGCATTGCGGTATCCCCGCCGCGCTCGAGGTCGAGCCGGACGAGGAAGTTGAGCTGGAGACGCGCGATGCGCTGGACGGCCAGGTCACGCCCGCAACCGTCGCCGCCGACCTGCTCAAAATCGACCTCGGTCCGGTGCATCCCCTCACCGGGCCCGTGTTCGTGAAGGGGGCGCAGCCGGGCGACCTGCTCGAAGTCCGGATCAGGGAACTGAAACCCGACAGATGGGGCTTCACAACACAGATACCCGGCTTCGGCTTCCTGCGCGACGAATTTCCCGAGCCGTACATCGTGAAATGGCAAATCGCGGACGGCTGGGCGACGTCGGCGGAGCTGCCAGGCGTGCGTCTGCGCGACGGATCTTTCATGGGCACCATCGGGGTAGCGCCGTCAGAGGAATTGCGGGGTGAGATCGTGCGGCGGGAAGAGGAATTGCGCCAACGCGGCGGCTTTGTGCTGCCGCCCGACCCCGCAGGAGCGGTGCCCGCGCGCGAGCCGATCGCGTCGGCCGGATTGCGCACGATTCCGCCGCGCGAGAACGGCGGCAATCTCGATATCAAGCAGTTGAGCGCGGGGGCGCGACTGCTGTTGCCGGTATTTGTGCCTGGCGCGCTGTTCTCGGTCGGCGACGCACATTTTGCGCAAGGCGACGGCGAATCCTGCGGTACCGCGGTCGAGATGAGCGCCTCGGTGCTGGTCAGTTTTGCGCTGCGCAAGGGCGAGGCGGCGCGCAACCGCATCCGCTTTCCCCGCTTCGAGCGCGACGACTACTTCGTGCCGCCGGAAATCGCGGCGCCAAAGCGGTTTCTCGCAACCACCGGCATGTGTATCCGCGACGGCGTCAACGAATCGGAAAACGCCACGCTGGCCGCGCATCACGCGCTGATGAATATGATCGCGTTGCTGATGGAACGCGGCTGGAGCCGCCAGCAGGCCTACGCAATCTGCAGCGTGGCCGTGGACTTGCGCCTGAGCGAAGTCGTCGATGTACCCAACTACGTCGTCTCGGCGCTGTTGCCGCTTGCGATCTTTGACTGACTGCCGGACGGGTCAAGGGAGAAAGACTTGGAATACCGCAATCTCGGAAAATCAGGACTCAAGGTTTCCGCTATCGGACTCGGCTGCAACAATTTCGGGATGAAATGCGACTTGGAACAGACGCGCGCGATCGTGCATCGCGCGCTCGACGAGGGCGTTACGTTCTTCGACACGGCGGATATCTACGGCAATCGCGGCGGTTCGGAGGAGATGCTGGGCAAAGCGCTCGGGCAGCGTCGGCGCGAAGTGATCGTGGCAAGCAAGTTCGGCATGCTGATGGGAGACGGTCCGTACCTGCACGGCGCATCCCGCCGCTACGTGCTCGCGGCGGCGGAGGAGAGTCTGCGACGCCTGAACACGGACTATATCGATCTCTATCAGATTCACACTCCCGACCCCGAAACTCCCCAGGAGGAGACGCTCGAGGCGCTCGCCGACCTGGTGCGGGCGGGCAAGGTGCGCTACATCGGATGCAGCAACTTTGCCGCATGGCAACTGGCCGAGGCGCTCGGTATTTCGCGCGCGCGCGGTTTGCCCGCCTACGTTTCCGCGCAAAACGAGTACAGTCTCATCGTTCGCAACATCGAAAGCGAGCTGCTGCCTGCCTGCCGCCATTTCGGGGTCGGTATCCTGCCGTACTTTCCGCTGGCGAGCGGGTTTCTCACCGGCAAGTACCGCCGGGGCGCGGAATTGCCGGGTGGCAGCCGCATGGCGCTGATGGAACGGTTGGCCAGGCGCAATCTCACCGAGGCCAATTTCGATTCACTGGAGAAGCTCGAACGCTTCGCGCGCGAGCGCGGCCATACCATCCTCGAACTGGCGGTGGCTTGGCTGGTATCGGAGCCGCAGAACTCGAGCGTGATTTGCGGTGCGACCACACCCGAGCAGGTCAGCGAGAACATCAGGGCCGGGAATTGGCGACTCAGTGCCGAAGAACGCGAAGGTGTGGACAAGGTGATGCAGCAATAAGCGGCGCGCGCCGAAGCGGAGAGGCGGGCGATTCAGGCGCCGAGGCCCAACCGCTCGATCACTGCGTCGGCGATCGCCTCGGGCGTCGCGGCGATATCCGCCACGATCGCGTTCGCGGGTTCCTCCATAGTGTCCAGCTGGCTTTGCAGGAGGTGCGGATCGAAGAAATGGCCCGCGCGCTGCGAGAGGCGGCGCGCCAACAGCTCGCGCGGCCCCTTGAGGTACACATATCGGATCCGGACCCGGTCGATGGTCAGCAGGTCGCGATAGGCCTGCTTGAGGGCAGAGCACGCGACCACTGCGGATCGCCCTTCGGCAAGGCATTGCTCGATCAGCGCGCGCACCGCGTGCAGCCATGGCCATCGGTCAGCGTCGCTGAGCGGAGTCCCGCGGTGCATCTTCGCGCGGTTGCTCGCGGGATGGAGGTCGTCGGCATCGTGGAACTCGTAACCGAGCCGCGCGGCCAGGATGCGGCCGAGGGTCGTTTTGCCCGAGCCGGCAACTCCGATGACGATCAGGATCATCGGCGCTGAACGCCGGATTGCATGAGGTCTGCGCACCCGGCGTCGACCGCTGCCGCAGCGCTCGGCGGCTTCAATCCGAGCAGCACGAGGAACCCGGCCAACGCGGTCGCGATCGTAAACAGGATGCCAAGCCGGTAGCTGCCCGTGCGATCGATGATGCCGCCTACCATCGGCGGAGCAAGCAGCGCGGTTATCGCGATACTGGTATACAACGTGCCCAGCACCACGCCCATTCCGTCCACTCCGAACAGTTCGGCGACCACCGACGGGTTGAGCGCCACATAACCGCCATAGCTCGCGCCCATGGCGAGCGCGAAAAGTACAAGAGATACGTAACCATGCGATCCCAGCCACAGAAAATATGAGAGCCCCAGCACGAGCACGGTAATCTGATACAGCCGTATCAGCCCGACGCGGTCGGCGAGCGTCCCCAGGCCCACGCGGCCGAGCATGCTGGTGACGCCGATGAAGCTGATGAGCGAAGCCGCGGCGACCTCGCTGATGCCATGCTCGCGCGCGTAGACCGGCAGAAAGACGAACGGGATCGAGGTCGCGACGTTGGCCAGGGCGGACGAGACATAGAGCACGATGAAATTCGGAGCGCGGACGAATTCGCCGAGTCGCGGACGCGCGACGTGTTGCGGCCCGCGCGGCGGCCGCTTCGCCAAGGCGGCGCATACCAGCAGCAGGGCGGTCGCCGCCAGGCCCAGCACGCCGTAAGCCCGCCGCCATCCCAGATGCATGATCAGCTCGCCCGAGAGCGGCGGTATCGCAAGCGTTCCGCCGCCGATCCCCGATACGGCGAGTCCAAGCGCCGTGTTGCGCCGGCGCTCAAACCAGCCCGCGATCATGGAAACCAGCGGCACGTAGCAGCACGAGACGCCGAAACCGACGCCCAGGCTGTAGGTGAAATAGGCGTACCACAGGTGCGGGATGCAGGCGGTCAGGACAACGCCGCCGCCGGTGGCGAGCGCGCCGGCGGCGACCACCGGGCGCGGGCCGATGCGGTCGGCCACGTATCCGGTGACCGGGCTGAGCGCGAAGTATAGGGCCGCGGTTATCGAAAAGATCGCCGAGGTTGCTTCGCGCGAGGCGCCGAACTCCTGCGCCATCGGTTTGAAGAATGCGCCAAAGCTGTATGCTACCCCGAAGAGCGTGAAACACGCGAGAAATCCCGCACCAACGGTAAGCCACGCGCGTGGTGAGTCGACCGCGCCGTCGAGGACGACGGCCTTCATCTTCTTTCCATTACTCTGCATCGCAGATTCGCGAACGCGAAACTTAACAAAATGAAGATCGCGGCGCGACCTGCCGCGCGCATGGCACGGACGCGCTGACACGAGAGAAAACCGTTGCGAAGAGAAGGCGTCCTTCGATTGGCCTCCGTTACAACTCACAAACGGCCGCCCGCGCCGATCGCCGCGAACCGTCGTCCATCCGGCATGGTATTTTAACCGCGATGGTGCGTGGTTGGTTCTCCGGCGTGCGGAGTCGAACTCAAAGACGAGACTCGAGCGTCGTATCTGCGGCCGCGCCGCCCGCCTTCAGGCCCGGTTGAACGTGCATTCCTCGCATCGGCATGGTTCCGCGCCGCCACGTGCCCGCGACGCAAACAGAAGCGCGCCTCGGCAGAGCCGATGCTCGCCGGCGCGACAGTGGGAACAAATCCATGGTTTTGCCGTCCGAGCATGATACCTCGTCGGCCAGAGCGCCAACTTTCCAATCAAAAGGCCAACCACGCCTGCCGGTACCAACATCAGGGCGACTTCCACGCACGCCTCAGCTACCGAACCGGGCGCCGGGCGCAGCGGACCCAGCATGGTCATCGCCGTGGAGCCACCAGCGCTGAGCGCGGCGAGGACGGCGTTACATCTTCCGCCGACTGCGCGAGCGATGCGTTCTGCCATATCGCTCGCGATCGGGACGGCCGTTCCCAGAAGCCAGACAAGGATTCCTGTAATCAGCAACGGCCAGGTTTTGATTTTGAGCACACTCTTCATCGCCCGACCAGGAAGCAGCTAATCAGGGCCTGCCTGCCGCAAACTCATTCCGACTGACTGCCTTTTAATAGCCAAGGACCAGGGAAAAATCGACAGCGCTCTTGAACTTCCGGCCGTCGATGGCGATGACGAAGTCGCCGCGAGTAGCAGCGCCGGCCCGCTTGCTTTGGCCTTGAGGTGAGCCTTCAAAGCATCGATACGCCGCCTCCGAAGCGCGCGCCGCGGTGGCACGTACCACATCCTTTGAATGCAGGGTTTCGAGTTTTCGCGATGCCTGGAGTAGCGATCCGCCGAACTCTTGACTTGGCAGTCAGAGACAATAACTCTACGGGAGCAGGTAGCCTGAAGGGGGAGGCAGGCGGCAATGGGCCACATTACGCGAATTCATGAATTTTCGTGCTGGGACCCGCCTCGCGAAGTCAACAACCGACCCGCAATTCTTCAGATTGTTCATACCTTTGGTGGTCGAGGTTCTCCTCAGTCGTCCATCGGATGAGAGTACGTGCCCGCTGATCACGTTGGGCACGTAAGCTTGGCGCTCCGGTTTTAGTAACGCAGACCGGATAGGCTCGAGGGCCCAAGGTCCTCGCCGGGGATCCGTCTGAGTCAGCGCCAAACATCCTTCAAGGCGTAGCGCCATGGCTCGGCCGTTGAATGGACGGGAAGATCATGAACAATCAAAAAACGCTGACCGTAAAAGAAGTAGCTGATTATCTCCAGGTACATGCCTCCACCGTGTACCGGCTTGTCGATCAGAGAAAGTTACCCGCGTTCAAAGTTGGTAATGGGTGGCGGTTCGAACTGACGATCATCGAACAATGGCGATTCAAGCTGGAGAACGGACGTCCCGTCAGCCGATCGCATTGATACCGGACGTGGGCGGCGACGCTGGCCCTGATGCCGAGGGCGGAACTTGAAACCGCATGTTCGTGAAGACGGAGGATGGTGAGTCGGGAACAGCGGGCGAAACCATCGGGACGAAACGGCACCATCGTCGCTGTTTCAAGGTTTCAGCCTATCGGTCGGTTCGCGCAGTACCTCGGCGCCCAACGCGACAGCTAGGTTCGCCACGGTCACGGCAAGGTCGAACTCGCCCTCAGTGGAGGATTGAGTATCCATCGAATGAGACGTGACTCTCAATTTCGTGCCAAAAGATGCGCGAGGGAGCAGAGTACTCGGTGGCGGCGCTCGATCAGGCAGGCGTGCTGCTGATCAACCACATCGCGCCGGGCAGTCGCACTCTCGCGCCGTCGGCATAGGGCGCAAGCTCCTCGCGAATAGAGGCGACGGCGGCTGAGACGACCTCCGCCGGCTGGTTGCGCAGCCAACTGTTCACGGCGCCGATTTGGGTTGACTGAAGCACAGCTTCCTCGAGCCCCCGGCCGGCAGCGATATCGAGGTCCATGTCGAGTTTCTCGAAGCGCGGCGGCGCCCAACCGGCCGCGGTGACAACCTCGGTCACGTGGTCGCGATCGGCGAAGGCGAACATTCCGGGAGCGTTCGGCACCGGCTTCGGGCGCGGCGGCAGGTGCCGAGCGGCTGCAGTCATCGGCACTTCCATCCACGGGTTTTCGGCTAGCGAACGCCAGCACACGAACGCCATGCGCGCGTCAGAGGCGGCGGCGCGTCGCATATTTTTGAACGCCGCCACCCGGTCGCCGAAGAACATCACTCCGAAGGCGGAGATCAACAAATCGTATTCGTCCAGCGTGGCCGTGGCCGGATCGGTCTCGCGCCAATCGACATTGGCGATGCCGGCGGCGCTCGCACGCCTTTTACCTTCAGCAAGCATAGGTCGGGAAATGTCCAGCCCCGCCACGCGGCCAGAGGGACCTACAGCACGCGCAAATTCCAGCGTGGGTGCGCCACAGCCACAGCCGATATCCACCACGCGTTCGCCGGCCTGTGGGACGGCAAAAACAAGCAAGGCGTCCGTCACCGGCGCGAGTGTGATGTCGGTGTGCTCTTGTCGAGCCACCCAGATGTCGCCGCCTTTCCCGTTCCAGAAGGCAAGCATGTCGGCGTTGATCTCTTCGGGCGCAGCCATCGGAGTTCTCCTGCCAAGCGGGTGCGCACGTTACGGTATTGCCGGGTAGACCGCAAGCGTCGGCGCGCGAGCATGCCTCGGTCGGGATTGCCCGTGTGACCCACGTACCTGTTGCTGACACCTTATGTCTGCTGCGGGTCACTTTCGGCGGATTGGGCGGCGCTTTCGGTTGCTTGATGTCTGCTTTGCCTCGTGAGCGTCGAGATGCGGCCGGGCGCCGAAGGCGGTGCATTTGCCCGGACGCAGTGCCTCAAAGCAACGCGGGTCAGACGTTGAAGCTGGTCATGTGTCGAGAATCGCTAATCTACTGAATTTACGAAGAAATTTTGATGCCGAGGGCGGGACTTGAACCCGCATGTGCTTGCGCACGGAGGATTTTGAGTCCGGGCGCTCCATCCTTCCAGACCGAAAGAAACCGCAAAACTCCGCAAGTTATGTAAGAAAACCGCTCCTCTCGGGCGTCGGCTCCATTGGCGGTTTACGCCCCTTTTCGGGCGCGTCCGGGCACAATCCGGGCACACTCGGCGAGGTCCGGCCGTGACGCGCGCCGACGTCCTCGTCGCCCTGAAATACATCATCGCCGCCTGGCCGCGGCGCCCCGTCGACGAGGCGGTCGTCGACGTCTGGCATGAGATCCTCGAACCGCTCGACGCGACGGCTTGTCTCGATGTCGTGCGGCGCTTCTGCAGATCGCAGGCCGAGGAGGCGCCTACTCCCGGTCAGATCTACCGCGAGACGCTCGTCGAGCAAGATCGCCGGAAACCCAGGCCGCTTTTGATCGAGGAGCTCGACACGCCGGAGAAGCGCGCCGCGCGCCGCGAGTCGCTCCGCGCCCACTGGCTCAAGCTCAAGGGCGAGGACCCGAAGGCGGCCGAGTTCATGGCGGAGGCGTTGCCCTGGCTCCGCGAGGCGGCGGCGGCGTGAAGGTCCTGCTCCTCCAGCTTGACGGGAAGCTCCCTAACCTCGCGCTTATGCGCTTGGCCGCGCATCATCGCGGGCGCGGCGATCTCGTCGAGCTTCGACGCGCCGGCAACTTCCAGGCCATCGAGCCGCGCTTTGGCGATCAATTTGATCGCATCTATGCCTCACTGATCTTCTCTCGAAGCGAAGGGCTGATGGATCGCACGGCCGAGGTCTGGATGCCGCGTTGCGAGATTTTTTTCGGGGGGACCGGAGTCAGCCCATCGATCAACCTCGAAGTGCACGGCATCGGAGCGGCGCTCGACTATTCAGACTATCCCGACTTTCGCCAGTCCATCGGCTTTACGCAGCGGGGTTGCCGTCTGCGCTGTTCGTTCTGTGTCGTTCCCGAGAAGGAGGGCAAGATCCGCGAGGAGCAGAGGATCGCCGACATCTGGCGCGGCGATCCGTGGCCGCGGGAGCTTCTACTCCTCGACAACGATTTTTTCGGGCAGCCGCATTGGCGCGAGCGCATCGAGGAAATTCGCGCCGGTCGGTTCAAGGTCTCTTTCAACCAGGGCATCAACGCGCGCGCGCTTACGGATGAGGCCGCCGAAGCGATCGCCTCGGTCGACTATCGCGCTGACAACATGAAAGAGCGCCGCATTTACACGGCGTGGGACAACCTGAAGGACGAAAACCGGATGTGGGACGGCCTGAACCGCCTCACGAAATACGGGGTCCGGCCGAGTCAGATCATGATCTACATGCTGATCGGCTACTGGCCCGGCGAGACGCACGAGGATCGCGAGCATCGTCGACGCCGGCTCCGGGTATTCGGCGCCATCCCCTATCCGATGCCCTACGCACGGACGCCGGAGCTCGTCGGATATCAGCGATGGGTGATCGGCGCCTACGACAAGATCGTTCCTTGGGTCGCCTGGCGCGCGGCCGGCTATCGACCTGAAAAGCTCGGCCTCCGCCAGGACGGCCTATTTGCGAGCGAGGCGTCCGCATGAGCTATCCCTACGCGCCGGGCGCAAAACGCGACGGGACGTCGGCCGAGGCGGCTGCCGCGATGGCCGGCCGCGCGCGCACGCTTCGGGAGCGCGCCCTGGCCATTCTGAAAAGCCGAATCCTCGGAGCGACGG